>CBESNA010000011.1:0-94261 GCA_965530755.1 uncultured Acidimicrobiia bacterium
TTGGTCGCGTTGTCGTAGATGTTGTAGCCGGTGACGGCGACGTTGTCGGTGCTGGGATTCCAGGTGAGATCGACCGAGTCGACTCCCTGCGCGACCTCTTGTGGCGCTCCGGGGACCGATGGCCGTTCGGTGTCGGAGGCTGGCCCGATGACAACGGTTGTCGTCCCGGATCGCCATGAGGTGTTGCCGGCGGCGTCGAACGCCTTCAGGTAGTAGCGGTGGGTTCCTTGAGCCAGGCCGGTGATCGTGACGCTGTTCGTGGCGCTGGTGGTGACGATCTGGTTGGTGTCGGCGTTGTAGATGTTGTAGCCGGTGACGGCGACGTTGTCGGTGCTGGCGACCCAGGTGAGATCGACCGAGTCGACTCCCTGCGCGGCCACCTGCGGGGCGCCGGGGACCGATGGTCGTTCGGTGTCGGAGGCTGGGCCGATGACGACGGTTGTCGTGCCAGACCGCCACGACAGATTGCCGGCGGCGTCGAACGCCTTGAGGTAGAAGGTGTTGGTGCCGGTGAGGCCGGGCACGGTGACGCTGTTGGTGGCGCTGGTGGCGACGATCTGGTTGGTCGCGTTGTCGTAGATGTTGTAGCCGGTGACGGCGACGTTGTCGGTGCTGGCGACCCAGGTGAGATCGACCGAGTCGACTCCCTGCGCGACCTCTTGTGGCGCTCCGGGGACCGATGGCCGTTCGAGGTCGACTGTTGCGGGGTCACAAAGCCGGATCAAGTTGTCGGACGGTTGCCCTGCTGATCCCGTGATGTCGCCACCGGCCCAGAGGCATCCGTCAGTGGACCCGTGGATTGCCCAGACTCCGGACTTGAGGGCGGTGATCGGGGGGTTGAAGCTGCCGTCGACCTCGCCGGTGATGGCGCTGAACGCCGTGATCCAGGTGTTGTCGTTGGTGATGTCCACGATGCCGTTCTGCACACCGACCGGCGGAGGGCTGAACCACAACACGTCGTCTGAACTGTCGATGACGGCGTCTGCCCGACAATGGCAACCGGCGTAGACGCGGTCGCCGACGACTTCGAGATCCTGGAAGTCGCCCTTCGGCCTGGAGTAGTGGAAGCGGTGGAGGGACTGATCTGACTCGTTGAGTACCGCAACGAAGTGTTCGCTGCCGCCCACGAAGATGTAGCCGTTCACGACTTCGACGTCGTAGAGATACTGGCGACCGGTGTTCGTGGTGTTGATGGGGAACGGTTCCGAAGGCGGCACATAGGTGGCGTTGGTCTTGGTGACAGCAGCGAAGCCGCCGGTCACGAGATTGCCGCCGACCGTCGTGAAATCACCGGCCAGATAGACGCGGTCGGCCGCGGACACCGACACCCCCCAAGGGGTGCCACCGGTGACGATCGGACGCCAGCTCGGATCGTGGTTGCCGGACTGCCAGTCGAATCGAGCTGCCCGATTCGACAGGTTGCTGCCGATCGGGCTGCTCACTCCGTTGAACCCGCCGACCACGTACAGCCATTGGCCGTCGAGGTCGAAGTCGCGCACGACGCTGGCGCTGGTGAGCTGACCGGCGAATCCGGTGTCGACGGCACCCGTGGTGGGGTCGAGTGCGACGAGCATGTTCGCTGTCTGGCCGTTGACCGAGGAGAAGTCACCACCCACGAACAAGCGTGAGCCATCCGGCGACGCCTGCAGCGCGTTCACCGAGCCGTTGAGATTCGGGGTGAAGGAGCTGATCCAGACACCGGTGTTGGCGTCGAACGCAGCAAGGTACGGCTGTGCGAACGAGGCGTTGTCCGAGGTGACGTCGCCGAAGCGACCGCCAACGTAGATTCGGTCGCCGATTTGTTCGATGGCGAACACGTACGACTTGATGCTGTCGTTCTGGGTCCCCGTGAGCAGTGTTTCGACACCCCAGTACGTGGTGGGTGGTCCCTCGATCTCTGCGGCGACGGGAGAAACGGCTCCGATCGACGCAACGATCGACAGCGCGAGCATCGCGACGCCGCCTCGAGTGAAACGCTTCCAAATATTTCGCACGCCCATAACTCCCGCTTTCGAGCAGCCAATCATGCTGCTGGCACCACACAACGCTGCGAATTCTAGCTTCCGGCGCCGGTTGCGTCGCCTGGGTCGATCTCCTGTCTCAATCGAAGTCGATGGGCCACACGACCGTCATCGGCTGGAATTGACTCCACGCGAACCAGAAGGCCTCGTGTCCGCCGGCGTCGGTCCCGTCGGCTCGTACTGCCCTGATGCCATCGCCCGCCAACTCGATGGTGAGATCGCCGATCGAGATCGGCGATCCGGACTGCAGGGTGGCTCTGGCGATGTCGACGTGAATGGCGACTGCGTGGCCGTCGCTGGTCTCGACACCGAGCACGGACTGCTGAGAGGGGAGCCGATCATCGATGGCACCGACAGGGAAGATCGGGCCGTCGTCGTCTCGCCCTCTCAGTGGATCGTCTGCGTAGTCACGCCCGATCCCACCGTCCTCGGCGAGGATCGTGGTGTCGGGGTGCTCTGCCTTCCATGCGCCCCAGGTCGAGGTGGCCACCGACACCTGTTCGAACTGCCGGCCCTGCAGAGGTCCCGATGTGCCGACGCCGAGGAAGGTGTCGACCAGCGACATCGTTCCCAACTCGAACATCATCTTGTTGGAGCGGATCAGCAAGCCGGAGGTTCGCATCGACAGCGAGTCGTCGGTGAGGAATGCCTGGGCCGAGCCGCACAACGTGCAATACGGCACGGCGATCCGTCGGCCGCCCAGCGTGTCGTTGACCATCTCGTGTACTTCCATCATGTTCTTTGGGTACGCCCGAGTCTCCCCGTCGATCTCGATACCGAAGACGAACGAGTCATCCGGATACCAGTCGCCGCCGGCCGCTTTTGTCGTCAGCGGGTCGTCAAGGGCCGGTATACAGCCTCGCTCGCAGCCCTCGCCGTCACCCAGCACCCGATCGTCGATGAGGACACCTCCCCACCCGACATGACGCCAATCGACGTCTGCCCCTTCGTCGAAGAACGGGTCCCACTTGGGTTCGAGCGTCGTGAAAAGCGCCCGCTTCACATCGAGATATCCGGGGAACGCCGGTAGATCCCAGGCGATCAGCAGATTCGAGGCATTCGTCCACGGGTTTCCGTCGCCGCCGATGTCGGCCCCGCTCAACGTCTCAAAGGCGGCGACGACGTCGGTGCTGCTCAGGCGGCCGTCGAGGGGGAAACGGAGCAGGTCGGCCAACACCCAGAGGACACGCGTGTCGTCGATCTCGACCATCCGATCGAGCTGCTCGACCTCGAAGTTCGTCGTGAGCGTCGAGAGTCCAAGGCTGAACGACGAGTCGAATTCGTCGAGGAGTTCGGCGAGTTGCGGATCCAGCTCGCCGACGGGAGCAGCCGGTGCAGGCCCGTAGTCAACCGATTCGCCACCAACCAGTTCGGGAACCTCGGCCGGGGTGGGGTCCGCGCCGATCCCGTCCGTTGCTTCTTGCGACGTGCAGGCACCGGCCAGCAGCGAGCCGCTGACCACTACGGCGATGAGGTGGCGATGCGGACCCATGACGTCATGCAACCGCGGCGGCGGGTGGTGGCTTCCCATGTTCGGGAGTTGTTCATGGGCCGGCCGAACTGTCCGCGCCGACTCCAACGACTCCCGGCTCTCCCATGGTTCTCGTCTTCGGTCGAGCAGGACGCTCATGCAAAGGCGACGACTACGAACAGCACGGCGACTTTGATTGTGAAGCGCATGGGTGCAGTCTGCGCTACAGGCGTCGTCTTTGGCGACGTGTGTGACCAGCGGCGGCAACTACCTTCGCGGCCATGTCTCTCGCCGCCACGCTCGCTCCCGGACCGGATGGCCGTGATCGCCTCCACATCGCTCAATCCGAGGCACCGTTCGTGACCGAGATGATCGCCGTCGAAGAAGGTTCGACGCGGTTCGCGCAACCGGTACCGGCCGGCCCGTACGTGATGGAGGTCGTGATCGACGTTCCCGAGGCCGGCCGAGTCACCTACGCATGGTGGTGGGCCCAAGGTGAAGACAGCGTGAGAGAACAGTCGAAAGCTGACGCAAGAATCGTCGAGACCTAGCTCCTCCGCTGCAGCCCAGGCGCTCATGACTGCGCAGCCAACCGGCAACGCGCGGCGTCATCGACCCCGGGCGGTCATACGCCGCGTCGAGATCCTCATCAGTGATCTCGGGTTGGATGTGCCAGCGCCAGGATCTGATGAGGTCGCAGAACACCGACAGTTCAACACCGTCCGTAGCCGCCAATAGATCAGGCAAGGCGTCGGCGAACTCGCCACGATCAACGTTGGCGGCGAGTTTCATGAGGGCGTCTGCGTGTTCGACGGTGATGAGTGCTGCGGCCAGTTGGTCGGCGACCAGAGGATGGTGTTCGCAGAACCGGACGAGTCGGAAGATGCGGTTGGCTTCGGAGTCGGCGACTCGTGCGCCGACGATCAACTGGCGTTGTGGTGTGAGGTAGCCCTCGGTGATGTGGCCGTAGATGGCATGGAACTCGACCAGGTCAGCAACGGCTTCGGCGCGGAGGCGTTCGGCTTCGGCGAGGAGTTCAACGGCTTCCAGGCCGGCGGCTCGGACATCGCGGATCGAGCGCCGCCCACACTTTCCCCTGCTCGGTGCTTCCGCCAAAGCCATACAGACAACGGTACTCAGGAGGTGTGACAGTCGATGATCGTCGCCGGTGCCGCTGGCAACCGCATGCGAAGAGCCAGTCGGCGAGATCGGAGGCCGTGCTCCCGCGCTTGTCCGAAATGGCTGCGTGGTGCACCATTCCCGACCATGACACACGTCTTCACCAGTCCACTCGCAGACGTCGAGATCCCGGACGTCCCCCTCACCGAGTTCGTGATGCGGAATGCCGCCGCTCACCCCGATCGGCCGGCGATGATCGACGGTGCGACCGGGCGGACCTACACATTCGCGGAGCTGGCCGACGCAATCGCTCGCCTTGCCGGGGGATTACAGGCCGGCGGTTTCGGTCCGGGTTCGACGCTGGCGATCATGGCGCCGAACATCCCCGAGTACGCGGTGGTGTTCCACGCCGTTGCCACGTGTGGGGGAACCATCACCACCGTCAACCCGACCTATGGGGCCGAAGAAGTGCGTTTCCAGCTCAACGACGCGGAGGCCACCATGATCATCACGGTTCCGATGTTCGCCGAGACGGCCAAGGAAGCGATGGAGGGAAGCCCTGCAGACACGATGGTCGTGATCGGGGAGTCGTCGTTCGACGACCTCTTCGGTGAACCCGCGGCCCAAGTGGCGATCGACCCGAGCGAAAGCGTCGTCGTGCTGCCGTACTCGAGCGGCACGACGGGTCTTCCGAAGGGCGTCATGCTGACGCATCACAACTGCGTCGCCAACCTCGTCCAAAGCGACTCGATGATCATGTACGAAGACGGTGAAGTGGCGCTGGCCGTCCTGCCGTTCTTCCATATCTACGGCATGCAGGTGTTGATGAACGGGCTGCTGTCGAACGGCGTCACCGTCGTATCGATGCCACGTTTCGACATGGAGCAGGGCCTCGAGCTCATCCAGAAGTACGGGGTGACGCAGTTCTTCGCCGTGCCGCCGATCGTGCTCGGTCTGGCAAAGCACCCTGCGGTCGATGCGTACGACATTTCCAGCCTCAAGAAGGTCTTCTGCGGGGCCGCTCCGCTCGGCGCCGACCTGGCTGAGGAGGCGTCGGCACGAATCGGGGCCGCCGTCGTCCAAGGCTACGGCATGACCGAGCTCAGCCCGATCAGCCACGCCACTGTCGGTGAGGACTCGAAGCCGGGCTCCAATGGCGTCACCGCCCCGAACACATTGTGCCGGGTCGTCGATCCGGATGGGAGCGACATGGGCGTCGACGAGGAGGGCGAGCTGTGGATCAAGGGCCCGCAGGTCATGAAGGGCTACCTCAACAACCCCGAGGCAACCGCGGCCACGATCGACAGCGACGGCTGGCTGCACACTGGTGATGTCGCTCGGATCGACGCAGACGGTCACATGTACATCGTCGATCGGGTCAAAGAACTCATCAAGTTCAAGGGCTTCCAGGTCCCGCCGGCCGAGCTCGAGGCCTTGATCGTCACCCACCCGGCAGTCGCCGACGTGGCCGTCATCGGTGTGCCCGATGTCGAGGCAGGAGAGCTGCCCAAGGCGTTTGTCGTGCTCAAACCGGGGGCGGAGGCCACCGCCGAGGACATCCAGGCGTTCGTCGCCGGCCACGTCGCCTCGTACAAGCACATCCGGCTCGTCGAGTTCACCGACGAGATCCCGAAGTCGGCATCTGGCAAGATCCTCCGTCGGTTCCTCCGTGACCAGCCGAACGACAACGGGTAGCGGCCATGGGTAGTACTGGGTGAGCCTCGATCTCGACACCGCAACGTTGACCGATGCGGTCTCGGCCATCGCCGCGGGTGAGGTCGGGTGTGAGGAGCTGCTCAACGCTCAGCTCGATCGGGTCGACGTCTTCAATCCGTCGGTGAATGCCGTCGTGGCCTTCGACATCGAACGTGCCACTGCAGAGGCGCGGGCGGCGGACGAGGCACGGGTCGGAGGGCGTGATCTCGGTCCACTCGGCGGCATTCCGCTCACCGTGAAGGACACGTGGGAGACCGCGGGTTGTGTCACCACCGCCGGCGCCCCGGCGCTGGCCGAGTATGTGCCCGAGGTCGACGCCGACGTCGTGGCCGGACTCCGGGATGCGGGTGCCGTCATCTTCGGCAAGACCAACGTGCCGTTCTATGCCGGTGATCATCAGACCTTCAACGACGTGTACGGCCTCACGAGGAATCCGTGGGACCCGGATCGGACGGCGGGCGGGTCCTCCGGCGGGTCGGCGGTCTCGGTGGCCTGTGGATTCTCTCTCGGCGAGTACGGATCTGACATCGGAAGCTCCATTCGAGGACCAGCGCACTTCAACGGCGTGTTCGGTTTGAAGCCGTCGTGGGGTGTCGTCTCGCAACGAGGGCACATCCCATGGCCACCCGGCTCCCTCGGGACCATGGACCTGAGCGTGATGGGCCCGCTCGCACGGACGGTCGACGATCTCGAGCTGCTGTTGGATGCGTCCCTGCGGCACGGAGCGATGCGCTTGGGAGGTCAGACCCCGGTGCCAGGTTCAGGGCTTCCGCCGAGCGGGGCCGTAGAACTGGCGGGGCTCCGGATCGGCCTCTGGCTGGACGACGCCGTGGCGCCCGTCGACACCGTGACTCGAACCACTCTGGAAGCGTTCGCCTCGCAACTCGAGGGCCTCGGCGCTGTCATCGACGACGAGGCTCGTCCTTCGGTGCCATCGGCCGATCTGCACGACACTTACAGCCGACTGCTGACAGCCGTCATGTCGGCCGGTCTGCCACCAGCGGTGATCGACCGACTGGGGGCCATTGCGGCAGAGCAGACAGGAGAGCTGCCGGCCGCTGATCCGTCGACGTACACGGCCCGCCACGCCCGAGACAGCCTCGCGCGGCACGCATCGTGGGTTGCTGCTGACGAGCAGCGATCACGAGCGCAAGCGGCGTGGGCCGAGCTGTTCGACACGGTCGACGTGGTCCTCATGCCCGTCAGCCAGACACAGGCCTTCCTCCACGACACCGAACGCCGGTATGCGGATCGCACGGTGGCCGTCGACCGCGGCCCGGATGAGCCCGCCGAGCGTGCCTATCACGAGCTGCTGTTCTGGGCCGGCTTGGCCACGATGCCCCTACTCCCGTCACTGGCCATACCGCTCGGTCCGGTCGACGGACTTCCGCTCGGTGTCCAGCTCGTTGGTCCTCGCTGGTCCGACCGGCGTCTTCTGGCCATCGGTTCGGCGATGGCGGCAGGCACCGGGATCGGCTTTCGTCCCCCCACGCTCGTCGCAGGCTGATGATGGCGCCTCCGTTCGTGGTGATCGGTGCTGGTGTTGCGGGTTGTGTCGCTGCCCGCACCTTGGCCGATACCGGCCACGACGTGGTGGTGATCGAAGCCGGCCCGGGACCTGGTCGACCAACCGCACTCGACCGGCTCGACCACCTGGGGTCGGTCGATGCCACAGACTGGTGGTATCCAGATGACCCCCGGCGCGGTCGGGGGAGCGGGGGAGGGTCTGCGGTCAACGGCATGGTCCTCGACGCCATCGAGCCCATCGATCTTAAGCGATGGGGCTGGGACGACGGAGCCGAAATCCAGCGTTGGGTGCTCGACCGCTGGGACCACACGACGGTGGCACCCGGTCTCTTCACCGAGGCGTTCGGGGCATGTGTCACTCGGGGCTTCCCGGTTGCAGGCCCCACCGCCTCTGGCGGGGCACCCGGATGGCGACCGCTCTCGTTGGCTTCAGACGGTGGCCATCGGGTCTCGGCTGCGGACGCGTTCCTCGGTGACGACATCGAGGTCCGGTTCGATGCCGAGGTCGCAGCGATAGAGGGAAAGGTCATCGTGCTCGGCGATGGGACCCGCATCGAGAGCAGACACGTGTTCCTTGCCGCCGGCGTTGTCGGCTCGCCGGCGCTCCTCGTGGCCTCCGGCCTCATCGCCACTGACCAGGTGCGCACTCCGATCAACCATCCGTCGACGGCCGTGATCGTCGAGTTGGACCCGTCGCTGCAGACGAGACTCGGCGGCGACCAACCGCCGAGCTCGCACCTGCTGCGTGTGCCCACCGGGCTCTCCGAGAACACCGTCGACCTCCAGTTGCTTGTGCTCGATCACACCGGTGCTGACGAGATGGGCCGTTCACATGCTGCCGTCATCGTCACGGCCCTCGAGCCCGATCGGCAGAAGGTGCTCGTTGTCGGGATCACCCAGGTCTTGCATTGGCTGCGCGAGCTGGATGGTGCAGTGAAGGTCTCGATCAGCGACGATCAGACCCCGGTGCAGCACCAGTGCTGCACGCTCACGGAGGTGAAGGTCCGATCCGACAACCTGACGGTCATCGACAGCTCGGTTCTCCCCGCACTACCGCATGCGAACCCGATGCTCAGCATCGCGGTCGGCGCTCGACTGGCGGTTCTTCCGCACCTGTGATCCCCGATGCCTGAGGGCCACGTCCTGCACAGGGCGGCACGGCTTCAAGGCCGCCGATTCAACGGTGAGATCGTCGAGCTGTCATCGCCACAGGGCCGGTTCAGCGAGGGAGCCGATCGGTTGAGCGGTCAGCAGCTCGACTCGATTCGGGCCAAGGGGAAACATCTGTTCTACCGATTCGACTCCGGCGACGAGATGCATGTCCACCTGGGCCTGTTCGGCAAGTTCCGGATCCAGTCACTGCCTGAGCCAGGCGAGGAGCCGCTGCCGGTCTCGCCCAACTGCAGGGTGTTGATGTGGACCGATCGCGATCGCTTGCACCTCGCCGGACCCAACCAATGCGAGGTGTTGGAGCCATGGGAAGCCGAGGCTGTTCGCTCAAGGCTGGGACCCGACCCCATCGAGGATGAACCAGACGGGTCGGACCAGTTCTTCGAGCTCCTGCAGCGACGCACCATCCCGATCGGCAAGGCGATCATGGTGCAGGAGGTCATCAGCGGAATCGGCAACATCTACCGATCAGAGTTGCTCTTCCAGATCGGCCTGAACCCCTGGCATCGATCGAAGGATCTGCGGGCTGACACGGTCGATCGACTGTGGCAACAGTCCGTCGTGGAGCTCAAGGCGGGTGAGCGGATCGGGAGGATCATCACCACCGATCCGACCGAATTCGGCGCTCAAAAACGCAAGGAGCTGATGAAAGGCGAGCGCTTGTACGTCTACAAGCGCGGGGGAGAACCGTGCCGCCGATGCGGTGCCACCGTCGTATCCGAGAACATCGACGGGAGGAACGTGTGGTGGTGCCCCACCTGCCAGCCCGCTGGCTGAGCGGCGTGATGTTTGGTTGGGCCGGATTGGGGCAGACCCGGTTGCGTGAGAAGTTACTCGACACGTCCGTCTGATCGCCCGCCTCAGCTCACCGGAGCCGCGTTCCGTCGTCGGCCCGTGGTGCTGAGCCTCTTGGCTGCCGTCGCCCTTGTATTCTCAGCCTGCTCCGGGTCAGACCTCGACGAGGAGGCGATCGACCTCGACAATGTGAACGAGTCATCACCAGCCACAGACGCCATGCGAGCAGCGGGTGCATCGACCATGGCGGATGTGATCGATGCGCTCGGTGTCGACGCCATCGGCTCCGATGCCACCTTCTTCGTTCCCAGCGACCGGGCGTTTCTCACCCTCGATGCCGACGTCCTCGCGTCGATTCTCGCCAACGATGATCAACTGGCCGACGTCGTGGCGAGTCACACACTCGACGGTTCCATGTTGATCGAGGATCTGCTGGCTCAGGCGCCGCTCGTGCTCGATTCGGGCACGATCGTCGACCTCGAGTCGGCAGACGACGGTTCGATCATGGTCGGCGAGTCTGCCCTCGTTGAAGGCGACCTGAGTGTCGACGGAATCACGATCCATGTCATCGACGGCTTTCTCACCGACCTGACCGATCAGCGTGGCGACCAGTGATCGCGTCTGTGGAGGCCGAGCACCTCACGTGCCGCTTCGGTGACAAGGAAGCGGTGAGCGACGTCTCCCTCGAGATCGCCGAAGGCTCGGTCGTCGGAATCATCGGGCCGAGCGGATCAGGCAAGACCACGCTCGTTCGTTTGATGCTCGGTTTGCTCGGGCCCACATCGGGCGGCATTCGGGTCGGAGGGGTCGCATCTGTCGACATGGACCGGGAGTACCGACGTCAGATCGGCTATCTGCCGCAGCAGCCTGCTCTGCTGCCGGACCTCGGCATCGCCCAGAATCTCCGCTTCCACGCCTCGACCTACGGGATGAAACTGACCAAGCGAGACGTCATCGAGAGCCTCGCAGCGATGGAGCTCGACGATCAGGCACAGACCCTCGTTCACGACGCCTCTGGTGGCATGCAGCGACGTGTCGGTCTGGCGTCGGCCCTCGTTCATCGACCTCGACTGATCGTTCTCGACGAGCCGACCGCAGGCCTCGACCCGATCCTGCGGGGCAGCGTGTGGCAACGACTCAGGGGGCAGTCAGACGAAGGGCGAACGGTCATCGTGACGACGCAATACATCGGCGAGGCAGCGAACTGCGATCGCGTCCTTCTCATGCGAGACGGGGTGGTGCGATTCGATGGAACACCGGACGACCTCCGCCGCAGCGCCCATGGGGGTCAGGTCGTCGAGATCGAAGCGTCGCAGCTGTTCACGTCCGAACACCTCGAACGGCTCGAGTCCCTCGGTGTCGTTCTCGACGCTCCACGCGTGCTCGATGCTCGGTCTGTTTCCGTTGTCGTTGAAGACGCAGGCGTGGCCATTCCGCTTCTTTCCGAAGAACTGGGGGCTCTGGGAGTCGACGTTCGATCGATCGCCGAACGCGTCGTGGACTTCGATGAGGCGTTCGTGAAGCTTGTCGATGCCAGCCCCGAGAAGCCGACCGAAGCCATCGCTGTCGACATGAAGGTGGTGTCGACATGAGGAACGTGACCACCTGGCTGATCCAGGCGTGGGGAATGTTCCGGCGGGAGCTCTTGTCGTTGATCCGGCAACCGAAGTTGATTCTGATCATGGTGCTGGGCCCGTTCGCCGTTCTCCTCCTCTTCGGCGCTGGCTACCGCAACGACACGATCAGCCTGCGAACGATCTTCGTGGCCGAGGAGATCGACGAGATTCGAACGCTGATCGAGTCATACGAGGAAGAGTTCGATGACTACGTCGAGCCTGTCGGTTACACCTCGGATGTACTCGACGGCCGACGGGCGCTGGAGGCAGGCGAGGTCGACCTCGTCGTGGTGTTTCCGCCCACACCGCTGGAGACGATTCGGGCCGGGTCGCCGGCGGAGATCGCGGTGCTCCACAACAAGATCGATCCGATCCAGCAGACCGCCGTCGTGATCGCGGCAGAGGTCGCAACAGCCAAGCTCAACGCCGCCATCGTTTCGGAGATGATCGCTGCCGGCCAGGACCAGGCCCGGAGCGATCGAGCGGCACTGGAGAGTGGCATCGAAGTCACGGAGGGATTGGCCGCCGATGAGGTCATTGCGGATGAGGTCGAGGTCGAGCCGGCCGGAACATCGAGTCAGCTGATCACCATCGAGGACGTGCAATTCTTCCTCGAGGAGGGCGACCCGAGGCTGCTCGCCCAACCGTTCGTGAGCGACTCGGAGACGATCCTCCGTCGACCGATCGACGAGGTCGACTTCTTCGTTCCTTCTGCCATTGGACTGCTGCTGCAACACGCGACGGTTTCGCTGGCTGCGCTTTCGCTGATGAGGGATCGGAACCTCGGCCTGGTCGAGATGTACCGAGTGGGACCCATCCGGTCCGGTTCGATTCTGATCGGAAAGTACTCGGCGTACCTCGTTGTTGGCCTGGTCGTCGGGCTCGGTCTGCTCGGAGTCACCCGCTACGGCCTGGGAACCGAGGTGTCCGGCGCCCTTGCGTGGGCAGTTGCCAGCATCGTGCTCGGC
This sequence comes from uncultured Acidimicrobiia bacterium, assembly GCA_965530755.1. Classification (GTDB taxonomy): domain Bacteria; phylum Actinomycetota; class Acidimicrobiia; order Acidimicrobiales; family SZUA-35; genus SZUA-35. Next base: position 12,404 of record CBESNA010000011.1, read on the forward strand.
CTGTTCGCCGGGCTCAGTCTCGGCTTCGTGGCTGCACTCGTCGCTCGCTCTGACGTCCAAGCCGTGCAATTCGCCATGCTCGTGCTGCTGCTCGGCCTCTTCTTCGGCGGCTTCTTCCTCGATCTCGACAATCTTCGTTCACCGTTCCGCGACATTGCCTGGCTGCTGCCTGTCACCTTCACGATTCGCCTCCTCCAGGACGTCATGCTCCGCGGTGTTGCTCCTGATCTTCGTGACGTCGGAGGCCTCGTCGCACAGACGGCCGTCTACGGGCTCGTGGCCTGGCGGCTTCTCGTACGACAGTTGCGGGTGCGCTGATGGACGCCCCGACTCGCCCACCCACGCCTGGTCAGAAAGGAATCCTCATGACCGAACCTCGAACAAATTCCAACCGGTTGGTCCAGACGATCGCCGTCGTCACGGTCCTCTCCGTCGTCATCGTCACTGTCGCCGGTTGGATCGTGCTCCAGCGGCTGGAGGACAGTTGGATCGCCACGCTCGAGTCGACCGACCAAGGGCTTGGTCGGACCGAGATGCTCCTCGACGCCACTGGAAATCTCGCCGGCGAGTCGGCCGAGGGCCTTGGGGCAGTCAACGGGGCCGTCGGGACAGGGTCAGACCTCACCACTGAGACGGTGCAGACCGTCGAGTCGCTGCAGCAGGTCTTGATCCCGCTGGTCGACGACGTCGACGAGTTCGCGGCGACGCTCCAGGTTCTCTCCGACCTGCTCGAGAGCAACGAGTTGTTCGGGCTCCTCGGGGTAGCGCCAACGCTCGACACCAGGGATATCGAGTCGCTGCGGACCGATCTCGACGCCCTCCGAGCCGATCTGGAAAGCCTCGAGGTCGACAGCGGCATCGTCGATGAGGTGGCTGGAGTGTCGAGGAGCATCGATGCCGTCGTCATCGAACTCGAGACGACGCAGACGGTGCTCAACGATCTGAAGCTGGGTATCGGTGACGCTCGAGACACCCTGGGTCAGCAACGGGACGACATCGACACGACGATGCTGATCGGGCGAATCGTTCTCCTCGGGCTCGCCGCCAGCCTCATCCTGTCGCAGTTCGGGCTCTACGCCCTCTCGCGACGTCCTGCGGCTGAGAACCCAGTCACTTGAGCAGCGAGCGCACGGCTTCGAGCGAGTCAGCCTCGGAGGCCCGCTTGTCCTCTCGATACCTGCGAACACGGGCGAACCGAAGGGCCACACCACCCGGATAGCGGGTCGACCGTTGTGCGCCGTCGAGTGCCACCTCGACCACCAGTTCGGGTGCCACGTACACGGTGTGGCCGGTGCTGCTCCGTCGCCACTCCCTGGCAAGAAGCGCGTTGGTCTGCCACGACAGCAACTCGTCCGTCATCCCCTTGAACGTCTTGCCCACCATCACCGGCTCGCCGGTTTCTGGGTCGAGCGCTCCGAGGTGGAGGTTGGAGAGCCATCCCTGTCGCCTGCCGTGCCCCCACTCGGCGGCGAGGACGACGAGATCAAGAGTGTGGACCGGCTTGACCTTCCGCCAACCCTTGCCCCGCCTGCCCGCCTCGTAGCTGCCGCCTATGGCCTTCACCATGACTCCTTCGTGGCCGGCAGCGATTGCAGCCTCGAGGTGGGCGGCGGCGACAACTGCGTCGTCGGTCTCAACCGTCGGGACGCCGTGCTCACCGACGAGGTCGGCCAACACCGCACGTCGAAACCGAAGCGGTTCGTCGAGCAGGACCCGGTCGTCGTGGACCATCACGTCGAAGAAGAACGGCCGCAGGCCCCAGCCTTCGGCGCTGGCCGTGTCCTGGAAGGCGAGAGGCGCTCCGTCCGGATCGAGGCCGAGGACCTCCCCGTCGAGGACCAGCCGATCGGCGTTGAAGCTGCGGGCGATGTCGACCACCATCGGAACCCGTCCCGTGATGTCGTTCAGATTGCGTGTGTAGACGCGGACGTCGTCGCCGTTGCGGTGCAACTGGATGCGGGCGCCATCGAGCTTCCACTCGACCGACGAGAGCCCGAGATCGCCGACGGCCTCGACCACGGACGCCGCGGTGCTCGCCAGCATCGGCTCGATGGGTCGTCCCACCTCGATGGTCACGGCACTGAGGCCCTCGGCTCCCTGCGAGAGGGCGATGGTGGCGGTGGCGCCGAGATCGCCACGCAGCATCGTCGCTCGACGGAGGAGGGGCTTGCCGACACCGGCCGCCATCGCGACCCCGTCTGAGATGACCCCGGCGAGCGCTCCCTGCCGCACGTCGCCGACGAGGACCTGCGCCATGAACTCCATCTCGTCCGTCGTGGCCCGCTGCAACACGGCCCGCAGCAGGTCTGCCCGTCGAGCCGTGGAGCCGTCGCCGCTGATCGTCGCCACCTCGGTCAGCATGTCGTCGATGTCGCCGACGGTGAGAGAAGGTGCGGCCGCCGGGGTGAGGTCCAGCGAGCTGACCGTTGCCCACCCGATGCCGATGCGCCCCTGCCGCTGCTGCCCGAGCATCAGGCCGACGACGATCTCCACATCAGGCCGGTCGATGGCGGCGAACAACTCGGCGAGGCGGGCGGTCTTCTCTCCCCGTTTCGACGTAGCGGTCAGATCACGCGAAGCATCGGCCAAGAGATGAAGGGGAGTGCCGCTCATGCGTGCAGTCTGGCCGACGCCGCCGTTTCGACGTACGGTCACGGCTCATGATCCTCGAGACACTGTCCGTCGCTCCAGACGACTTCGCGAAACGAACGGGTTGGGTGGCCAAACCGGAAGGTCTGTGCAAGGGCGATCTCTGCGTCCCTGCACCGTCGGCCACGCAACCGGACGGCACGCTCTCGGTGGAAGTGCTGGCCGAGCGCCTCGGCATGCCACTCATCACCGACGACGCCTCCGGCCTGATGGCACTCGGCCCGGAGTCCGGGGGTACCGCACTCACCACAGTCCAGGTCCCGGACATCACGCTGGCCGACGTCGACGACAACCCCTTCTCCCTCTCGTCACTTCATGGGAAGCAGGTGCTGCTTGTCGCATGGGCGTCGTGGTGAGGCTGCCGCACCAGCCTGCCCGGGTGGCAGGCGCTTCAAGAAGAACTGGCCGACACCAATCTCGTGATCGTCACGGTGGCCCTCGACATCGATCCGGAGAAGGCTCGGCCCTGGATCGAAGCTGCACCGCCATCTGACGGAGCGAAGCCTCACGTGGCGCTGATCGACTCCGCCCATCTCGTCGACGAGACGCTCGGCATCAACAACGTGCCGATGGCGGTCTGGATCGACGAGCTTGGTCGCATTGTCCGACCGGCCGAGAGCTCCTCGATCGAGGAGAGCGAGTTGCGCAACATGGAGGTCAGCCCCGACCTCCCAGAGCGTCTCCAGGTCGCCCTGACCGAGATCAAGAAGATGCCGGAATCGGCCAAGGAATATCGGGCCGCAATCGTCGATTGGGCGACAAACGGGGCATCCAGTCCGTTCGTTCTCAGCGCAGACGAAGTCATCGCCCGATCCCAGCCTCGATCCCGTGACCATGCCGAGGCCGCCGCCTGGTTCGAGCTGGGCCAGCACCTCTTCCGAACCACAGGCGACAAGGAGGCAGCGGTGCCTCTCTGGAAGCGGGCCCACGCGCTCGACCGCAGCAACTGGACATACAAGCGCCAGGCATGGACGTTGGAGACCACTCCGGACGGGCAACCGTCCGACCTCTCGCAAGAGGTCGGTGACACCTACGGAACTTCCTGGCTCGATGACGTCCTGGCCCTGGGTGGTGGAGCAAACTACGGGATCGTCCCCCAGCTCTAGGAGCTCTCATGCCAAGCCTCGCCGGTGCCTCGGTCGTCGTCCTCGGTGCAACCGGTGGGCTGGGTTCACCCATCGCTCGGCTCGCGTCTGAACGAGGAGCCCGTCTCACTCTGGTCGGCCGTGACGCAGAACGACTTGCCGCCCTCGGGCTGCCGGGCCTGCAGATCCCGGCCGATCTGCGCCTTCCCGATGCCGCGGCAGCGGTGCTCGACGCAGTCAAGGTGGAGTACGGCAAGGTCGACGTGGTGGTCAACGCCACGGGAGTGGTCGCCTTCGGCCCGGTCGACGGACTGGAGGTCGACGTGCTCGAAGAGTTGTTCCTCACCAACACGTTCCTCCCGGTGTTCGTCGCCAAGGCGGCACTCGAACGGCTGACGCCTGGCGGGATGATCGTGAACATCTCGGGCGTCATCGCCGAGCAGAACTTGCCAGGCATGGCCGCCTACGGAGCCTCCAAGGCAGCCCTCCGCTCCTTCGACGAAGCTGTCGGCCGGGAGGCACGACGACACAAGGTGCGAGTCCTCGACGCCAGGCCAGGTCACACCGAGACCGGGCTCGCCTCACGTGCGATCGCTGGTGAGGCGCCGGGGTTCCCCCCGGGGCTCGATCCCGTTCACGTGGCCACCGTGATCGTCGACGCCATCGAGGCCGACGCGAAGGACCTGCCGAGCACCGCCTTCTGACCCCAATCAAATACCGGCGCAGTTCGAGCAGATACCGATCACATCGACCCGGTGATGGGTTCCCTCGAAACCACGGGTGGCGCCGGCGGCGGCCAACTCGTCGTGCAGTCGATGCTCGAGATCTTCACTCAGGCCCACGTCGAGCACGATGCCGCACGACGTGCAGACCAGGTGATGGTGGTGGCTGCCCGTGATGTCCTCGGTCAGTTCGAAGTGGGCGTGGTTGTCGCTCGTGATGATGCGATGCACGACGTCGGCGCTCTCGAGGTCTGCCAGATTCCGATAGGCCGAGCTCTGGGCCAGGCCCGGAGCATCGGCCAGGAGTTGCACGATGGTCTGCGGATCGTCCGCTCCGGCCAGAGCATCGACGATCTGTCGCCGACTCCTGGTGTATCGCTGGCCGGCCGAACGGAGCCGCTGCAGCGCAGCGTCGTGAATCACTGCTCGTTGGGGCCTTGACGTGTCCGACACGGTCGCCAGGGTATAGGATTGAGAACCATTGGGAACATCGGCCACTCGGGGAACAAAGCCCGACGATGCAACGTTGAGCCCACACGATCTCTCGAGAAGGATGTGCGTCCATGGCGTATTACCAACAACCCACGATGTCCCCGGTCATCAACGCTCCCGAGGAGGAGCGCGCTGCGTTCCTGGTGCGGGTCTACCAACACCTCGGCCTGGCCGTGGCGGCGTTCGTGGTCTTCGAGACCCTCCTCTTCATGAGCGGCGTCGCCCAGGCGATGTATGACTTCTTCGCCCGCAGCGGGGGTATTGCCTGGTTGATGTTGCTCGGTGGTTTCGCCATCGCCAACTGGTTCACCTCGAACTCGGTTCGCAAGCTCGACAATCCGGGCGCCCAGTACCTGGGACTGTTCGGCACGGCGCTGGCCGAGGCCGTCATCTTCGCCCCGTTCCTCTACTACGTCTTCAATGTGAATCCCGATGGTGGAAGTGATGTCTGGGCCGCGGCCGCCGTCACCGGCGTGATGTTCGTTGCGCTCACCGTCGTTGCCTTCGTGACCCGTCGTGATCTCAGTTTCCTGCGCCCGATCGTCATGTGGGGTTTCGTGGCGGCTCTCGGCCTGATCATCGTCAGCGCACTGTTCGGAATGCAGCTCGGCCTGATCTTCAGTGTCGCCATGGTGGCTCTCGCCGGTGCCGCAATTCTCTACCAGACCCAGGACATCGTCCGGCGTTACCCGTCGTGGGCCTACGTCGGAGCCGCGGTCGCTCTGTTCGGCTCACTGATGACGATGTTCTGGTACATCCTGCGCATCTTCTCGAATCGCTGATTCGACGCTGTTCCACCGATTCACCGAGCTGCGCCGATGAGCGCAGACGCAGCGCCAGGCGGCTACCGCCTGGCGCTTTCCGCGTACCTCATCTGGGGCCTCGCTCCGCTGTTCTGGAAACTGCTCGACGTCCCCGCGATGCAGTTGACGGCGCACCGGTTCTGGCAGGTGCTGGTGATCGGCGGCCTGATCCTCTGGGTCCGCGATCGTCGCTCGATCCGATCCCTCCTCGCCGATCGGCGGCTGGCTCTGGTTCATCTCGGTGCCGGTGCGCTCCTGTCGGTCAACTGGCTGGTGTACGTCTACGCCATCGCCACCGACCGCGTCGTCGACTCGAGCCTCGGCTACTTCATCAATCCCCTGCTCTCGGTGGCGATCGGTGTCGCCATCGGCGAACGGTTGACGCCGCTTCGATGGCTCGCCGTTGGTGCTGCGACCGTCGGCGTCGTGATTCTGACGATCGATGCGGGACGGCTGCCGTGGATCTCCCTCGTGCTGGCATCGACGTTTGCTGTGTACGGCCTCATCAAGAAGTTGTCGCCCCGTGACTCTCTCGGCGGGTTGACCACCGAGATGCTCCTGATGGCACCGCTTGCTGTCGCCTATCTGGTGTGGCTTGCATCGACCGGTGACTTCGAGACGGGTGGCGCGGTCTCGACCGTGTCGCTGTTGGGCCTCGGCGCCATCACAACGGCACCGTTGGTGCTGTTCGGTGCCGCGGCGAAGCGGATCCCGCTGTGGACCGTCGGCCTCCTGCAGTTTCTGGCACCATCGCTCCAGTTCCTGCTTGGAGTCTTCGTGTTCGACGAGGCTCTGGGCTCAGGTCGCCTGCTCGGATTCGCCGTCATTTGGTTCGGGCTTGCGTTGTTTGCCTACGACACGCTGCAGCGTCGAGATCGTGGAACGTCAGCGGTAGTCGTAGAAACCCCGCGAGGTCTTGCGGCCCAATAGCCCGGCCTCCACCATCCTGGCCAGGAGGGGTGGGGGAGCGTAGAGCTGCTCGCGGAATTCCTCGTAGAGCGACTCGGCCACCGCCATCGTGGTGTCAAGCCCGATGAGGTCGGCCAGCGCCAGGGGCCCCATCGGGTGAGCGCAACCGGTGACCATTCCCTGATCGATGTCCTCCTTGCTGGCGAAACCGGATTCGAACATGCGGATCGCAGACAGGATGTAGGGGATGAGCAGGGCATTGACGATGAAACCCGCCCGGTCCTGGGAGTGCACGACCCGCTTGCCGAGCTGGTCTTCAGCGAAGACCGTGGCCCGCTCGCGCGTCTCGTCTGACGTGTACAGCGAGGTGACGAGCTCCACGAGGTGCAACACCGGCACCGGGTTGAAGAAGTGGATGCCGATGACGTGCTCTGGCCGACGGGTCGCCATCGCCAGTTTCATGATCGGGATCGATGACGTGTTGGAGGCCAGCACGGCATCGTCCGCCTCGACGATGTCGTCGAGCGTGCGGAACACCGCTGTCTTGGCGTTCTCGTTCTCGATGATGGCCTCGACGACGAGGTCGCGATCGGCGAGGTCTCCGATCTTCGAACTGAAGCGAAGCCTGTCGAGGGTGGCGACTTCGTCGACCGGTTCGAGCTTTCCGGCCTTGACGGCTCTTCCCAAGGACTTCTCGATTCTCGCCCGTCCAGCCGAAGCGGCCTCGTCTGAGGCTTCGATGACGATCACGTCTGCGCCGGCCCTCGCCGACACCTCCGCGATACCTGAGCCCATGAGGCCCGCTCCGATCACTCCGACACGTTCGAATCGCGCGGTCTTGTCGCCCATCAGGGAAGTGGTTTCAGCCATCCGGGCAGTCTGCCCGACCGGTACGGTTTCGCCATGACCCCCGAGGACTTCCGTGCGGCCGGACATGAGCTCATCGATTGGATCGCCGACTACCGGACTCGTGTCGAGTCGCTGCCGGTGAAGGCGCAAGTGGGGCCGGGCGACGTCCGTCGTGCGCTGCCGGCAGCGCCGCCGACCTCGACCGACACCATCGGTGAGATCCTTCGAGATCTCGACGAGATCGTGGTGCCCGGCACAACCATGGTGCAGCACCCGATGCACTACGGCTGGTTTCCCTCCAACGCTTCCCTGTCGTCTGTGTTGGGCGACATCGCCTCGTCAGGCCTCGGCGGCCTCGGCATCTCCTGGGAGAGCTGTCCCTCGCTCACCGAGGTCGAGGAGGTGATGTGCGACTGGATGCGCCAGCTGGTCGGACTCTCCGACCAGTGGCGCGGCGCCATCAATGACACCGCCAGTACGTCAACGCTGACGGGCCTACTCGTCGCCAGGGAGCGAGCCACCGATCTCAGTCAGAACGCCGCTGGTCTCCAGTCGACCCTCGCCCCCCTCGTCGTGTACGCCACCGATCAGGCCCACTCCTCGGTCGCCAAGGCTGCCCTCCTCGCCGGCTTCGGATGGGACAACATCCGCCTGGTCGGCACCGATCCGGTCACTCATGCCATGGACCCGGGAGCTCTGGCCGAGGCAATGACGGCCGATCGGAAGGCCGGCCGGGTTCCCGCAGCCGTGGTCGCCACAACGGGAACGACCGGGGTCACGGCGATGGACCCGATCGCCGCGATCGTCGAGGTCGCGGCGGCCCAGGCGGCGGATGGCCATCAGCCTCCTTGGGTGCACCTCGATGCGGCCATGGCGGGTGCCGCCATGCTGCTGCCAGAGTGTCGCCATCTGTGGGAGGGCGTCGAGGGTGTCGACTCGTTGAGCTGGAACCCGCACAAGTGGATGGGCACGGTGCTTGATTGCTCGCTCTTCTACATGCGCGACATCGATCTCCTGCAGCAGGTCATGTCGACCAACCCGAGCTACCTCCAGTCAGATGAGGACGGTGACGTCGTCCAGTACCGCGACTGGGGTATTCCGCTCGGTCGGCGCTTTCGGTCCCTCAAGCTCTGGTTCCACCTCCGCCTCGACGGTGTCGAGGCCATCCAGGGCAGACTGCGTCGCGATCTCGAGAATGCCAGGTGGTTCCACGACACGGTCGAGGCCGCTGGCGGGCCGTGGAAGATCGCGGCGCCCCTCACGCTCCAGACTGTCTGTCTCCGTCACGAGCCGGAGATCGACGGTGTCGCCCTCACCGGCGACGCGCTCGACGCCCACACCCTCGGCTGGGTGCGGGGTCTGAACGAGTCAGGAGAGACGTTCCTCTCCCCGTCGATCCTCGATGGCCAGTGGATGGTGCGGGTGTCGATCGGCGTCGAACCGACCGAGCGGCACCACCTCGAACGACTCTGGTCACTGATGCAGCAGGCGGTGAGCTAGCCGATCGCAGCGCTGACGGTCCGGCCGGCCAACCCCACCATCTCCGGATCATGAGCACTCGCCACCAGGTTGAGCGTCACGCCGTCGAGTCCCTTGGTCATCAGCGACTGGATCGCCTCGCCAATCTCGTCCGGACCGCCGTAGGTCACCCGCGGCAGGATCAACTCCACGACCTCGGCCGGCCAGCCGTGGAGGGCGATGTAGGCATCGAGTGATGCCTTCGCTTCGTCGCGGGTGTTCCCGATCGCCATCATGACGAGCTTCGTGACCTTGATCTCAGAGCGGTCGCGCCCGAGGTTCTCGCAATGGCCCGCGAGTACCTCGAGTTTGTGCTCGATCTCGTGGTCCTCACAGATGAGATTCGACTCGTCTGCATACTGGGCCACCATGCGCAGCGTCTTCTTCTCGCCGCCGCCGCCGATCATGAGCGGGACCCGAGAAAGGGGTGCAGGGGAGTTGATGGCGTCGACGGCGGTGTAGTGCTTGCCGCTGAGACTCGGACGTTCGCCCCGGAGCATCGGCATGATGATGTTGAGCGACTCTTCGAGCTTCTCGAAGCGTTCGGTGAACGTGTTGAACGGAATGCCGAAGGCGTCGTGCTCCATCTCGAACCAACCGGCCCCGATTCCGAGCGTGGCCCGGCCGGCCGAGACGTGGTCGAGCGTGGTGATGGTCTTGGCCAGCACCGCCGGGTTGCGATAGGTGTTGCCGGTCACCAGGGCCGAGAGGCGAACACTGCTGGTGTGCTGAGCCAGTGCCGCCAGCAGCGTGTAGCACTCGAGCATCGGATCGTCCGGATCACCGATGCCGGGAAGTTGGTAGAAGTGGTCCATCACCAGGACCCGGTCGAAGCCGGCTTCCTCGGCGGCGCGGGCCTGGGCGACGACCGTCGAAAAGATGTTCGCCGGCTCGCGGTCCGGATAGGTGAAGTTCGGGATCTGATAGCCCATGCGTGTCATGACCGACACTCTACGCATGGGTCGGCCGCAGGCCGGAGAGCGAGCGCTAGACCTCGTTGGAGGCGAGCACCACGGGTTCACCGACTGCACATGCCCGAAGGTATTGATCGCAGAGCAGTTCGATTTGCAAACCGAGATCGACTGCGGTGGCCGGCGTGTCGGCGCCGACGATCAGGGCGTTGTTGGCCTGAAGGCAGGCGCGACGGCCCACCATTGCGGTGACCGTGTTCTCGGCCAGGGCCCTGGTGCCGTGGGGAGCGAAACGGGCACACGCGATCTCGCCGCCTGCGAGCAACTCCACCAGATGGTGCACGGTCGGGAGCGGGCGCCGCAGGCAGGCCAGAGCGGTGGCTGCCGGTGTCCGTAGCCGCACGATCGTGTGAAGATCAGGACGGGCGAGGAGGACGGCCTGGTGAACGCGCCAGTCGTTGGCCGGCAACAGCTTGCCGTCGCAGGTGCCGTCATCGTGGACGTAGACGATGTCGTCCGCCGTCATCCCGTTGTTCGGGGTCACGGCCGGCGTGATGAGCATGCCGTCGTGGTGGCGGGTGCTCAAGCTGGATCCGGTGCCCGGTTGGACGCCGAGGCCGGCGGTGCCGATCAAGGCGGAGATGAGGGCCAGGCGGGGCGCGGTGTCGTAGGACGTACTCATGATCAGCGTGGATCCCTCTTCGTCAAATTGATCGGTCCCCCCGGACAGCGGACAGTGTGTCGCGGTCAGAACTCGAAACGGTGGATCCGATCGTGCAGCCGGGTCTTGACTGCCCCGCTGGTGAAGGCGGCATCGACCGCATTGTGTTGGAGCCGGCGGACCTCGTCAGTTGTCAGATCGAAGGCGTTTGCCACCGCTGCGACTTCGGAGGAGAGGGTCACGCCGGACATCAAACGGTTGTCTGTGTTCACCGTTGCTTGGATCCCCGCCCGCAAGAACGGACCGACCGGATGATCGGCGAGCGTCGGTACTGCGCCGATCTGCACGTTGCAGCTCGGGCAGAGTTCCAGCGGGATGCATCGGTCACGAATGTGTGCTGCGAGGCGCCCCAGGCGGAGCGAGCCGTCATCGAGTCGCTCGCAGTCCTCGATCAGACGTACTCCGTGGCCCACGCGTTGGGCGCCGAGCTCGAGAGCGCCGGCGATGAGGTCGAGCCCCGGAGGCTCAGAGGCATGAATCGTGATGTTGAGCAGCTCGCGCCGGGCGAGCGCGAGAGCCTCGGGATGGTCGGACGGCGGGAATCCGGTCTCGGCTCCAGCGAGGTCGAAGGCGACAACTCCAGGGTCATCCTCTGACCGTCGCCGAGCCCAGCGTGCAGCCGCCTCGGCCACTTCGAGCGAGCGATGCTCGGTGCGCATGGCGCACACGATGGTGTTGACCGTGATGTCGGCACCTCGCTGCCCGGCAGCAAAACCTTCGGTCACCGCCTCGATGGCAGCGTCGAGTGATCCGGTACCGGGATGCAACTCTGGTGCGAACCGAACCTCGGCATGGATGACGCCGTCCGCGGCAAGGTCCGCCGCTGCCTCGGCGGCGACCCGGTGCAGCGATGCAGCCGTCTGCAGCAATGGGACCGTGTGGTCGAAGGTCTCGAGATACTGAAGGATGTCCTTCGCGTTCGCCCCGCGCCGGAAGTAGGCGACGAGCTCGGATTCGTCGGTCGAGGGGAGCTCGTGGCCGATCTGGTCGGCCAGCTCGAGGATGGTTGACGGGCGCAGCCCGCCATCGAGATGGTCGTGGAGGAGGATCTTCGGAAGCGCGACCGCCTGCTCCGTACTCAGCTCCATCTGCTCAGTTTCATCAGCGCAGTTCCTTCGACCGGCTTGTTCGGCTACGTCTTGCCTTCAAAAAACGTCCAATGAAGTCCGTCTCGATCAGGTCTCGCCCTTTCGGAACGGCAGGCCATCGGCGGCGGGCATCTTCAGGTTCTGGCTGGCGAACACCAGCACGATCAGCACGAGTGCATAGGGCATGGTGTTCGGAACCCACTCGGCTGCACGGTCGATGAGCAGGTACCAGGCGAGAATGCCGACGCCCAGGACCGAGGCCAGAGCGGTGTTGGAGTAGCTGCCGAGGTTGCGAACCATGCGGAGGTACGACGCTGTCGGCGAACCATCGAGCTCCATCTCGGGCTCATCGGAGGATGCGTCGCGTTCGCTCCGCCAGGACCACACGGCGAAGGCCAGCAGGGCAATCGCAACAACCAACAGCAGCGCTCGAGTACCGACGCCCGATCCGCTGGCGTCGAAGTCGTTGAGCGACAAAGCGAACGGGTAGCCGAACAACAAGGCGCCGGTGAGTACCCCACCCGCTCTCCAGTTGCCGAAAATCAGGGCAGCCAGGCCAATGAAGCCGCGGCCTTGGGTCTGGCCGCCTCGGTACAGACCGGTCAGCTCGATCACGATGAAGGCACCGGCGAGGCCGGCCATCGCCCCGCTCAGCACAACACCCAGATACTTGTACTTGTACACGTCGACACCGAGTGACTCAGCGGCGTGGGGGTTTTCGCCACAGATCCGCATGCGGAGGCCGACCCTGGTCCTGAACAGCAGCCACGATATCGCGGGGACCATCAGCAGGCCGATCAGCGTGAACCACTTGAGATCGGTTACGAAGCCCTGCAGAACGCTGGCGATGTCAGAGATGAAGAACACCTTCCAATCGGCAATCGACTCGAACAGGTCCGAGAGCACCGGCACAGTGAAGTCGCCGAGGCCGTCGAGCCCGGGACGGCTCTGAGAGATCGACCCACCTCGTTGAGGGAAGAATCGGTCGGAAAGGAACCGAGTCAGACCTGGAGCCAGAATGTTGATGGCAACACCGGAAATGATGTGATCCACGCCGAACTGCACGGTCGACACAGCGTGGAGCAGCCCGCCGAGAGCGCCGCCGATCATGCCGGCGGCCAAACCGCCCCATGGGCCGAGCTCGATCGCACCCATGGCGCCACACCAGGTGCCGAGGATCATCATTCCCTCGAGACCGATGTTGACCACTCCGACCCGTTCGGAGAACAGACCACCGAGACCTGCGAACAGGATTGGCATCGACCACCGCAACATTCCGCTCGATGCGTTTGCTCCTGTCAGCAGTTCGGTACCGCTGACCGACTGCACGATGGACAGCAGCAGTACCCCGCCGGCGGCCATGAGGCTCCACCGAAGCCAGGTCGGAAGGGTTTTCCACGATGCGGTCATGGTTGTCAGATCGGTCATGCTGATGCTCCCGACTGGGTGACAGTCACTGCTTCTGTTGCGAGTGCGGCTCGGCGGACCTCATCGGCCTGGCGTCGTCTGGTCACCACTTCGTAGGCAATGACTGCTGCCAGCAGGATCGTTGCCTGCATGATCACGACGATCTCAGGTGATGCGGTCTTCGATACCTGCAGGGGTGCCGAACTGGTGTCGAGGAAACCGAAGAGCAAGGCAGCGGCGGCCATGCCACCGGCCGAGTTGCGGCCGAGGAGAGCGATGGCAATTCCGGCGAATCCGAGGTTCTGGGTGAAGCCCTGATCGTAGGAGTGGTTCGTCGAGAGAATCTGCGGCATGCCGATCAACCCGGCAACGCCACCGGACAACAACATCGAATACAGGATCATCTTCTTCGGTGACACACCTCCGGCTTTGGCCGCTTTGGCGTTCATGCCGCTCGAGCGCAGATCGAAACCGAACCGTGTGCGGTTGACCATCACGCTGTAACCGATGCCCAGAAGGATGGCGAGCGCGAACATGCCTGTCAGCTCGCGGCCCTTCAGGATCTCCCTGGTGAAGACCTCGACAAGGCCGTTGAGGTCGGGCAACCAGCCCGACTGGGCGATCTCGGCCGTGCCCTGGTTGGCGTCGGTCGGATCGTCGATGGCATAGGGAAGGGTGGCGGCGATGATGCCTCCGGTGGCGATGAAGTTGAGCATGATCGTCGAGATCACCTCGTTCACGCCCCTGGTCACCTTGAGCAACCCGGCGAACCCGGCCCACAGCGAGCCGACGACAAATGCGGTCACCATGATCACAAAGACGTGAATCGGTCCAGGAGCCGAGAATTGGGCGCCGACCCACGCTGCGGCAAAGGAGGCGAGAACGTACTGGCCTTCGACACCGATGTTGAACAGGTTCATCTTGAAACCGATGGCGACGGCGGTGCCTGCGATGTACAGCGGGGTTGCCCTGTTCAAGATGTCGATCATGGTCTCGAGTTTCGAGGCCGTCTCGATCATCTCGGTGTAGGTGTCGATCCAGCTACTGCCGGCGAGCCACAGCACGATTGATGAAATGAAGAGGGCAAACGCCGCGGCCAATGCCGGCGCCGCGACTGCGAGACCCGCTCGGCGGAGAAGTGAGGAATTCATGAGTCACTCCCTTCGAGGGCTGCGCCGGTCATGTAGCTGCCGAGCAATCGAGGTGTGATGTCGGCCGGATCGAGCGTGGCAACGAGCTTTCCGTGGAACATGACGACGATCGTGTCGGAAAGGCCGATCAACTCGTCGAGGTCGGCCGAGATCAACAGCGTGGCCAGTCCGGCGGCACGGGCGGCTCTGATCTGGCTCCAGACGTCGGCTTGAGCGCCGACGTCGATTCCTCGGGTGGGGTGAGCGGCCACGAGCACGCTTGGTTCGGCCGACATCTCGCGCCCGATGATCAGCTTCTGTTGGTTGCCACCCGAGAGCGCCCTGGCGGAAACTTCGACGTTCGGGCTGCGAACGTCGAACTCTGCACGAATCTCCTCGGTCCTGGCCCGAGCGCCCTTGCGGTCGATCCAGAAACCCTTGGCGAATGGGGGCTTGGTCTGGTGACCAAGAGCTGCGTTCTCCCAAAGCGGGGCGTCGAGGAGCAGGCCCTCGCTGTGGCGGTCCTGCGGGACATAGCCGAATCCCGCTTCGCGGCGATCTCGGACCGAAGCAGAAGTGATGTCGTTGCCGAGCAGCCTGATGCGACCGGCATGGGCATCGCGAGTACCGACGATCGCATCGACGAGTTCGGTCTGTCCGTTCCCTTCGATCCCGGCAATGCCGACAATCTCACCCTTGTGAACGGTCACGCTGACGTCATCGACGACGGGTCGACCGTCGGTCCCGAAGACCGTGAGGCCAACCACCTCGAGAGCAGGAGTGTTGGTGACGGTGGAGTCAGTGGTGTCCGGTGTCGGGAGTTCGGAGCCAACCATCAGTTCGGCCAGGTCGCCGGCGCTGACGTCTGCCGCGTTCACCGTGTCGATGGTCTTGCCCCGACGGATTACCGTGATCCGATCGGCAATCTCGAGGACCTCTTGGAGCTTGTGATCGATGAAGATGATCGTCGCACCGTCTGCCTTGAGCTCCCGGAGGTTGTTGAACAGTTCCTCCACCTCCTGAGGCACGAGGACGGCAGTCGGCTCGTCGAGGATCAGAATTTTGGCCCCTCGGTACAGGACCTTGATGATCTCGACCCGTTGCTGCTCTCCGACCTCGAGTGATTCGACGAGGTCGTTGGGATCGATGCTCAGTCCGTAGGCAGCACCGACCTCAGCCAGGTGCGTTTCCGCTTCTTCAAAGTCGATCCGGCCACCAGCGAGCGTTGGTTCGGATCCGAGAATGACGTTCTCGAGAACCGTGAGGTTTCCAGCCAACATGAAGTGCTGGTGGACCATGCCGATGCCGGCAGCAATGGCATCAGTCGGCGAGCTGAAGTGCACCTCGGATCCGTGGACCTTCATGACACCCTCGTCAGCTTTCTGCATGCCGTAGAGGATCTTCATCAACGTCGACTTGCCGGCACCGTTCTCACCGCAAATGGCGTGGATCTCCCCCTCCTCCACCGAGAGGTTCACGTTGTCGTTGGCGATGACCCCTGGGAAGCGTTTCGTGATCCCGATCAACTCGATTGCGGTGCTCAACGTCTTCCTCCGGTACTCGCTTCGCCAACTTGACCGCTCGCAAAACCCACAAGCGGGACCGGACCGTAGTCCGATCCCGCTCAGGAATCACTTGGAGTGGTGAACGCTTGTGTCAGCGCGTGATCACGGAGCGGTCGGAACCACGATCGTGCCGGCGATGATATCGGCCTTCAACTCTTCGAGCTGGGGGACGATGTCGTCGATGAATCCACCAGAGGTGGAGTAGCCGACGCCGTCGACCGAGAGGTCGTACACCGTGTTGCCGTTGGTGAAGGAACCCTCGGCCTGAGCCGTTGTGATCTCATAGACAGCGTTGTCGACACGCTTGAGCATCGAGGTCAGGACGAACTCCTGGACCGCGTCGCCGGCGGTGAGGTACTGGTCGGAGTCGACCCCGATGGCCCACACCTTCGAGCCGGAGGACTCGCTCTGCTCCTTGGCAGCCTCGAAGAGGCCGGACCCGGAAGCACCAGCAGCGTGATAGACGATGTCAGCACCCTGGCCGTACATGTTCAGGGCGATCTCCTTGGCCCGGTCGGGGGCGATGAAGCCGTCGAAGTCGGGAGCCTGGGTGATGTACTGGGGGATGATCTCGATGTCGGGGTTGATCGACTGAGCACCGGCGGTGAAGCCGGCCTCGAACTTCTCGATCAGGCCGAAGCCGCCGACGCCACCGATGAAGCCGATCGTGCCGGTTTCACTCTTGAGCGCCGCAGCAGCACCGACGAGGAACGAGCCCTGCTCCTCAGCAAAGGTCAGGCCGGCGATGTTGTCGCCGCGAGGTGCAGGCGGATCGGCTGCGAAGTCGAGCATCGCATCGTCGATCACGGCGAAGTTGACGCCCGGGTTCTCAGCAGCAACTGCAGCAACGTCGTCGGCGAAGAGGAAGCCGACAGCAACCACGATGGCGCTGCTGTCTGCCTGAAGCTGGAGCAGCTGAGCGCGGTTGGAACCGTCATCGTTCGGCACAGCGTCGCTGACGGTGACGCCGAGGTCAGCCTTGGCGCGTTCGGCGCCGGCGGCAGCCGAATCGTTGAAGGATTGGTCGCCTCGGCCACCGATGTCGAATGTGAGACCCACGTTGAAGGCTTCGCCGGCAGTCTCACCGGTTGTCTCTTCTGTCGTTTCGTCAGTCGTCTCGGCTGTCGTTTCGTCAGTCGTTTCCTCTGTTGTTTCTGTCGTTTCGCCATCACCGCTGGCGTCTGTTTCGGCGCTGTCGCTTCCGCATGCAGCTGCCACGAGGGCGAACGATGCGAGTAGAGCGAGCAGCAAGCGCCATGAGTTCTTCATGGTTCTCTCCTTTGTCCGCACTCAGACCATCTGTCGGCGGGACCCCGAGAGGCTAACTCGGCATCGGAGGTGATCGGTCGGCAACGTCGCGTATCCGAGGCAGGATGCCGGCCATGAATGGTCGAGAACCCGCTGATTTCGTGCCAAGAATGATCGCCACGGACATCGACGGCACCATGTTGCGATCTGATGGCACCTTGTCGAAACGGGTGCGGGCGGCCCTTCACGAGGCTTCAGCGGCAGGTATTCACGTCGTTCCGGCCACCGGGCGACCCGAGATGGTGGCGGCCGATGTCATCGCTGCGATCGGCCAATGGGCGAGCGCAGAGCAGTACTGGGTCTTCGCCAATGGAGCAATGACTCGCAACCTCACCTCGGACGAGTTGATCCGGGGCTACTGGATGAGTCCGGTCGTGGCCCAGGGCCTGATCGTCGAAATGCGGGCGGCGTTCCCCGGTGCGCGGTTCGCGATCGAGCTCGAACAGGGCATGGCGTATGAAGCCGGGTTCGAGCTGATCGTGCCGAATACGCCGCCGACCGATCCGATCGACGACATTCTCGATGGATTCTCCCGCACTGACGAGGAAGGGAGTCGGGTACAGAAGGTGTTGGTCTTCGACCGAGATCGCTCGATCGACGAGCTCTACCGGGCCGTGAGCGAGACGCTCGGTGACCACGGCGTTCCCTCGTATTCGGGGCTTCCGTTCATCGAGGTTGCGGCGAGCTTGGTCACGAAGGCGCTCGCCCTCGACGCGCTCTGCGTTGATCTCGGGATCGACCCGTCCGAGGTGGCAGCATTCGGCGACAACCACAACGACGTCGCCATGCTCGCGTGGGCAGGCCAGGGTTACGCGATGGCGAACGCCACCGACGACGCGAAGGACGCGGCCGGCACGATCATCCGAAACAACAACGAGGACGGTCTGGCCCGCAAGATCGAACAGTTTCTGGAACGGATGCCCTGACGATCAGGTGCGGGGGATCAGGGGATGCGGGCGAGGGCCGTGGCGATGCCCTCGAGGCCGGACACGCTGTTGATCAGGCCCATGTGTGATGCCTTGACCTCGACGTTGGTGGCCGCCGGCTCGAGGCTGAGACGCCAATCGACGATGCCGTCTGTTCGCGACCACACCGAGACGAGATCGACCTCGTCTGGGAACTCGACGTAGCGGAGATCGTCGACTCCCTGCTCCCGCATCGTGTCGACGTGGCCGAATGCACCCCTGCGCCAGAGCCTGTCGAGTGTCGCAGCTGGAATGCGGACCACGAGGTACGACGGGTACTTCACGATCAACGGTGTGCCGACACCGATGACCTGTTGAACTCGCTCGGGGTAGAGGACAGCGAGGATGCGGCCGAACTGACCACCCCGAGAGTGTCCGATGATCCTGACCCGCTGGCCGGTCTCCTCGTAGAGCTCGTAGAGCGTGTCCCGCGCGGTGTCGATGCTGTGCTGGGCGGGCCCGGCATTCCGGCCGACGGGCGCCACCTCGACCCTCCAGCCGGCAGCCCGGAGCACATGATCGAGCGCCGCCGTGCTGCGCCGACTGGCGAGGAAACCGGGGAAGACCAGCACCGGGCGGCCGTTCCCGCGGGGGATGCCGACGCCCCGCCAGAGGGCGCTGCGACGCAGGGCGCGCAGTTCGAACGGGCTGCGAGCCTCGAGCCAGACAGGTCGCCCGACCATTCCCGCAATTCCCGACGGTGGCTGGTGATGGTGCGCCGCAGGCATTCGGCCATCGAGGGTAGACGTCGGCATCGACGATGCAGACCGAACCAATCACCAAATACGATCGTCGGGATGGCGACCCTCAGATTCTTCTTCGGCACCATGGGGTCGGGGAAGTCCACGATGGCACTCCAGATTCGTCACAACCTGACCGGTCGTGGCCTCGAGTGTCTCCTCATCACCCAGCTCGATCGTCAGGAGGGCAAGGTCTCGAGCCGGCTCGGCGTGTCGGCCGACGCGATGATCCTCGACAACACGGTTGATCTGTTCCGCGTGATCAACACCGAGCACCGCCGCGGCTCGGGTTTGCATGCCGTGATCTGTGACGAGGCGCAGTTCTACGAACCGAATCAGATCGACCAGCTGGCTCGAATCGTTGATGAGCTCGACATCGAGGTGTACGCCTTCGGTTTGCTCACGAGCTTCCAGGGGGTGCTCTTCCCAGGAACGCAGCGTCTGCTCGAACTGGCCGATGTGCGGTCGGAAATCCAGGTGGAGGCGCGCTGCTGGTGCGGCGCCCACGCCACCCACAACGCGCGGCTGGTGAACGGCCGGCAGGTTTATGACGGGGAGCTGAAGGTTCGCGGTGACACGTCCGAGACGAGCGGGGAGACCGGCCCAGGGGAGAACCCGGAGCCTGCCCCTGAAGTGACCTACGACCTGCGCTGTCGCCGGCACTGGATGGCCGAGAAGGACAATCCTCGCCAGGACGCGCTCTTCGACGACTGATCGTTCGACGACTGATCGTTCGACGACTGACTGTTCGACGAGGGAAGCGCGGTGTTCTAGCGTCTCACCATGTTCGATCTGGTGATTCGCAACGGGACGATCATCGACGGAACGGGCTCTGCGGCTCGCGTGGCCGATGTCGGAGTGCTCGATGGAATTGTCGTCGAGGTCGGCGATGACATCGGGTCCGGCCGCCGGGAAATCAACGCCGATGGTCATCTCGTGACGCCCGGCTTCGTCGACGTCCACACTCACTACGACGGACAGGCCACGTGGGACGACGCATTGGCGCCGTCGAGCTGGCACGGTGTCACCACGGTCGTCATGGGCAACTGCGGCGTGGGTTTCGCTCCGGTCCTTCCCGAGAACCGTGAACGGCTGATCCAGCTCATGGAGGGTGTCGAGGACATTCCGGGAGCCGCCCTCGACGAGGGACTCACCTGGGAGTGGGAGACTTTCGGGCAGTACCTCGATCATCTCGAACGCCGTCATCGCGACATCGACGTCGGAGCGCAACTGCCACACGGTGCGCTCCGTCTGCACGTGATGGGTGAACGAGGCGCAGCCGCCGAACCGGCAACACCGGCTGACATCGCGGACATGGCTGCCATTGCCCGGCAGGGCATTCTCGACGGAGCGCTCGGCTTCACCACGTCTCGCACCATCAATCACCGCACGAGCCTCGGTGAGTACACCCCGACGCTGCAGGCCGAGCGCGACGAGCTCGTCGGGATTGCGGAGGGTGTCGGTTCGACCGGGACCGGTGTGTTGCAGGTGGTGTCAGACTTTGTCGATCTGGAGCACGAGTTCGAAACCTTCCGGCTCATGGCCGAGCAGTCCGGTCGCCCGATTTCTGTCTCCGTTGCGCAGGGAAAGAACCGGCCGGACGATTGGAAGATCCTCCTGGATGGATTCGCCGAGTCCACAGCTGCCGGGGTCGTTATGCGGGGTCAAGTCGGAGCCAGGGCCGTCGGAATTCTGCTGGGCCTGCAGGCCACGCTCAACCCCTTCATGACGAGTCCGGCTTATCGCGCCATCGCCGATCTCCCGTTGGTCGAACGTGTTGCACGCATGAGGGACCCGGATCTGCGCCGAGCGATCCTCGAGTCGGCCGGGCGCGATCGAGGCGCATCCGTGACCGGGACACGGCTCATCCAGCAGTTCGACCTGATGTTTCCCTTCGGCGATCCGCCGGACTACGAGCCAGATCCCTCCACGTCGATCGCTGCCGAGGCTGCTCGCCAGGGTGTCGACCCGGCCACGCTGGCCTACGACCTCGTCACGGCAGACGGCGGTGAAGCCTTCCTCTATCTGCCGTTCCTCAACTGGGCGGGCGGCAACCTCGATGCCGTCGGCGAGCAGCTCGCCCACCCTGCGTCGATTCCGGGATTGTCCGACGGTGGCGCCCATGTCGGCACGATCTGCGACGCATCGTTCCCGACCACGCTCTTGTTGTGGTGGGGTCGCGATCGACCTACGGGGCGGCTCCCGCTCGAACTGCTGGTGGCCAAGCAGACCAGAGGGACTGCCGAGGCCTTGGGCCTGCTGGACCGGGGTTTGCTGGCACCCGGCCACCGAGCCGACATCAACATCATCGACCACGAAGCCTTGCGTCTCCATGCGCCCGTGATGGCCTTTGATTTGCCGGCGGGCGGCAAGCGCCTGCTCCAACGAGCCGATGGGTATCGGCACACCTTCGTCGCCGGCACCGAGATCATGGCAGACGGCGAGAGCACGGGAGCGACCCCTGGTCGGCTCGTCCGCGGACCGCAATCGGCCCTCTGAACGATCTCGCTCGATGCGCTTTCCCGCTCCGCCCGCAGCCCACATCGTGATCGACGGCGCTGATCCCGTTCTGCCGGCGCGGTGCCCGATCGGTCAGATCGCAGCGTCCGCCCTGGCCGAGGTCGGCGATGCGGCGAGGGACCTCAGCCTGTTGGCCGGGGGTGACCCCGGAGAGGTCCGCACGTCTGTCGAGAAAGGGGCGCAGTCGATCATCTCCTTCGCCATCACGAAGGTCGATGGTGAGGGCATCGCCAGAACCAACCAGTCCAATCCGTTCGTTCGTTCCTATCCGTGTGCCGACGGGCGATGGATCTTCATCCACGGAGGTTTCCCCGCCCTGGCCGACCGGCTGGCCACGGTCCTGGGCCTTGCGTCCGATGCGTCGTTCGACGACGTGGGCACTGCGGTTGCCCGGTGGGAAGGCCAGGCCCTCGAGGACGCGGTCGCCGCCGTCGATGGATGTGCGGCGATGCTGCGCACGGAGAAGGAATGGTTGGTCCATCCCCACGGCGCAGCGGTGGCCGCCCTCGATCCTGTACGGGTGGCACCCGTCGGCGAGTCGATCAGAGGATGGGAACCGAGTCAGCGACGTCCGCTCACGGGTCTCCGGGTCCTCGATCTCACCCGTGTCCTCGCCGGGCCGACAGCCGGGCGCACTCTTGCCGCGCTCGGGGCAGACGTTCTCCAGGTCACCGGTCCGTCGACACCCAACGTGCCGGCGTTCGTGGTCGACACCGGTCAGGGGAAACGCCGCGCGTTCGCCGACTTCGGGGTTCCCCGTGATCTGGTCGCGCTTCAGCAGTTGGCGGTGAGTGCCCACGTGATCGTCCAGGGCTATCGACCCGGTGTGGTCGATCGGTTCGGGCTCGATGTCGAAGCACTTCGGACAGACGGATTCAATGGCGTCTACGCCAACGTCTCGGCCTACGGGCCGGTCGGTCCGTTCGCCGACCGTGCCGGCTGGGAACAACTGGCGCAGGCGGCCAGCGGGATCGCCCTTCTCGAGGGGCAGCAGCTCAAAGGGGATCCGGAAGACGCATCGGCCGTCAAACCGAGGCTGCTCCCCGCGGCAGCATGCGACTACATCACTGGCTATCTGCTGGCCGGGGCCATCGCCCGGCAGCTGGCGATCGGCGATGCCGCCGACATCGATGCGTCTCTCTGTCAGACCGCAGCCATGATCCTGCGAGCCCGCCCTCGCCATGACCCGGCGTTGGCGACGGGGATCGGGACTCCGGAGACCGAAAGCGTCGTGTCCGGATTCGGTCGGGTGAAGAGGCTGACGCCGAACGTCACCGTCGAAGGCCTCGACTTGACGTGGCGCTGCGGTCCGATGGCGATGGGATCGTCCTTGCTCACCTGGAAGGGCTGGAGCAACTGGTGATCAGGGTTCGGGAAGGGACCAGTCGATCGGTGACCGGCCGGCCGCCACCAGCGCCTCGTTTGCCCTGCTGAACGGTCGGCTGCCGAAGAATCCGCGGTGGGCTGACAGTGGTGATGGGTGGGGTGACTCGATCACCACATGCCGCAATGTGTCGATCAGCTTCTTCTTCGACCGGGCCGATGCTCCCCACAAGAGGAACACGACGGTCTCGGGTTTGTCGTTCACGACGCGGAGTACCTGATCGGTGAACACCTCCCATCCCTTCTTCTGGTGCGAGGCGGCGTCCCCGGTGCGAACCGTGAGCGTTGCATTGAGCAACAGCACGCCTTGGGCGGCCCACGCCGACAGGTTGCCGTGGCGTGGTCGAGGGAGCCCCAGATCGGACTCGAGTTCGGCGAAGATGTTCGCCAAGGATGGGGGTGGTCGGACTCCCGGTTTGACCGAGAACGCGAGGCCGTGAGCCTGGCCGGGCCCGTGGTAGGGATCTTGGCCGAGAATCACCACACGAACAGCGGAGAATGCGGTGAGGTGGAGCGCAGTGAAGACCTCGTCGGCCGGAGGGTGGACCGGTCCGGCGGCGCGTTCGGTGGCGAGGAAACCTTGCAGTTCGACCCAGTAGGGCTGGTCGAACTGGTCGCGTAGCAACGGGTTCCAATCGGTCGCGGTCACGAATCGGACGCTACATCGTGTTGACTGTGGCCCGTGTCGACCGGCCCAGCACATGACTTCGATTCCCATCGTTCGAACCAGGCTGAGGTCGAGGCGCCGTGAAAGCCCTGCTGGTCGCGCTTGTCTGCTTTGCTGCGGCCTGTTCGTCGTCGGTCGACGTCGCGGTGTCGTCCACGACCGCGCAACCGACAGCCACTGAGCCGACGACCACGACGGCCCAGCCGACGACGACCACTACCGAGCCGACGACCACCACCACGGTCGATCCGATCGACGAGGTGGTGAGCGGCCTCAGCGTCGAACAGAAGGTGGGCCAGTTGCTGATGCCGGTCCTTGCCGGGACCGACGCCGTCACGCCGTCCCCGGCGCAAGCCTCGATCAATCGCCGGATCGCAGGGGTCGACTCGATCGCCCAGGCCGTCGAGGTGTACTCCCTGGGCGGAGTGTTGTACCTCGGCGACAACGTGGTCTCAGCATCGCAGCTCACCGCCTTGTCGTCGGGAATCCAGACCGCAGCGCAGACGGCGATCCCCGGCATCGGCGCCCTGATCTCGGTCGACCAGGAGGGCGGAAGGGTCAATCGCCTGAGCGACGGGGTCGAGCGCTTCCCTGCAGCGCGAACCCTGGCTCCCGATGCCGAGGCCGTCCGCTCGGCCGCCTCTGCCACGGCGATCGGCGTGGCGGCACAGGGCATCAACATCGTGCTGGCCCCGGTTGCCGATCTCACAGACGGCAACGCCGGCGTCATCGGCAATCGCAGCTACGGAGCCGATCCCGCTGTCAGCGCCGACATGGTCGTCGCGTCGGTCAGCGGCCTGCAGGGTTCTGGGGTTGCGGCAGCGGTCAAGCACTGGCCTGGTCACGGTGCCACGGTGCTCGACAGCCACTCGGTCCTGCCGACGATCGACGTGGATCGGCTGCTGTGGGAGCAACGCGAACGCGTGCCCTTCGCCGCCGCCATCGATGCCGGGGTGGCGATCGTGATGGTCGGTCATCTCGCGTTGCCCGGTCTCGATCCGTCCGGCGACCCGGCGACGGTGTCGATGATCCTGATCGACGAACTGTTGCGCCAGGACCTCGGATTCGACGGAGTCGTGATGACAGACGCTCTCGACATGGGAGCAGTCCGAGATCAGGACCGTGGGGAGCTGGCGATCCAGTCGATCCTGGCCGGCGTCGACATCCTGCTTGCCCCTCCAGACGTCGCTGTAGCCCACGCCGCCCTCGTCGACGCAGTGTCGACCGGTCGCATCAGCGTGGAGCGACTCGATGAATCCGTGGCTCGCATTCTCCGATTGAAGGCAGGGCTCGGGCTCCTCGCCTGACCCCTCCGGTCAGTGACCGAGCAGGACGCTGATGGAGCGTGGGCCGCGGACTTGACCGTTGGCCCACGTGGTCGCTTTGTCTGGGTCGAGTGAATAGTCCGGGAACGCCCGCAACCACTCCTGGAGACCGACGAGCAGTTCGAGCCTGGCCAGATTGGAACCCAGGCAGCGGTGGATGCCGAGGCCGAAGGCCACATGACGATTCTTGGCCCGGTCGAGCTGGAACTCGTGAGCATCTTCGAACACGTCCGGGTCGTGATTGGCGGCCGGGAACGTGACGAGCGTCTGGTCCCCCTCGTGCATCGGGCAGCCGGCGACCTCGGTGTCGTTGATCACCTTGCGGCCCATCGTGACGGGGGCGTAGAAGCGCAGTACCTCTTCGCTGGCGGTGAGCCAGAGCGGATCGTCGTTGTCGACGGCAACCAGTTGTGCGACTTCCTCCGGGTGCTGCGCGAAGTGCCAGAGACCGGATGCCAGAGCGCTCCAGGTCGTGTCGATGCCGGCGATGATCATGAGCTTCACGTAGCCGAGCTTGAGCTGCTGACTGACCGGCTCGCCGTCGATCTCGGCATTGGTGATGAGTGTCAGGAGATCATCTTCTGGCGCAGCGGCCCGTCGCTCCAAGAGGTCGGCGATGTAGGTGTCCATCTCGAGCTGCACCTGTTCACGAACGGCGTTGTCGCGTGGGGCGAGCTGGAAGTTGCGGAAGATCCAGTCGCGGAACATGTCGGCGTCGGACTCGGGGACGCCCAAGAGCTGACAGATGCCGTGGACGGGAATGTGTTGTGCGTACTGGACAGCGGCATCAGCCCCGTCGGCGTCGCCGATCTCGGCGATCAAGTCGCGACAGTACTGTCGCATGCCTTCTTCCATTGGTTCGATCACCCTGGGGCTGAACGAGGGCAGCAGCAACCGTCGGTGCTCTTTGTGATCCGGTGGATCAGAGGTGATCGGAGGTGCCGGGTTCCGCGGTGCATCCGGTCTGGCCACGCTCACGAAGATCGACGAGAAGTCCTCGGTGTTCTTTGCGACTTCGGAGACCGCGGCCATGGTGACGGGCATGTGCGAGCGGCCGTACCGCTCGGTCGTGGCGACCGGGGACTGCTCTCGTACTTGGTTCCAGATGTCGATGGCGTTTGGTCCCCACTGCGGATCGAGCCAGTCCCAGTCGTGCAGCCAATCGGTGACGGGCGGGAGATCCTGCTGCTCGGACTCGTAGATCGACATGGTCAGAACTTAGGGCACGACGTCGGAAGTGTGGCAACCGGCACACGTGCCGGGGAGCGCGAAGTGTCCGGGGTGGAGGACGAAGCCGGTGGCGTCCTCGATGGCCGAGCGAGTGGTGTCGAACAACGAACCGTCGACGTGAACGACGAGTCCGCACTGCTCACACAGGAGGTGGAGGTCGTCATCGCCCGTGAGGTGATAGACGGCACGACCGTGTCCGAGGTGGACATGCTCCACCAGCCCGAGGCCGGCGAGCACGTCCAGGGTGCGATAGACGGTCGATCGATGCACTGACGGATGGGCGCGGGCGACGTGTTCGGCCAGGTCGTCTGCGGTCGGATGATCACCGGCCGACACCAGGGCCTCGATCACGGCTCGCCGCGGTTGGGTCAGTCGGCCGCCGGCCTCGCGAAGCCGGCGCTGGATCTCCTCGACGTTCTGCACCACATCCCGACCGTACACACCGACTGAACCGTCGGGTGGGGATTTGACGCCGTCGTTCGCTAGAAGGGTGAGGTGACCGTGCGTCGACCCACCCCGATCGCGGCCGGCCCGATCGTGCCCGGAACGCAACGCACGCCGCTGGCAGCGATCATGCGGCGCATCGCGTTCGCGATCGGCCTGATCATCTTCATCGCGATCGTGGTCAGACTCGGACGAGGTGGCTACACCGACGTGACCGGGGACCCGATCTCATTCCTCGACGCGCTCTATTACGCCTCCGTCACGGTCACCACCACTGGGTACGGCGACATCACCGCGGTCACGAGCGGGACCCGGTTGGCCACGCTCGTGTTCATCACGCCTGTGCGCATCGTGTTCCTGATCCTCGTCGTCGGGACGACCGTCGAGGTGTTGACCGATCAGACCCGTCACATCCTGCGAACCAACCGGTGGAGGAAACGCGTGAACCATCACATCATCATCTGCGGATTCGGGGCGACCGGCCAGAGCGCCGCCGCCGACTTGCGAGCGCGAGGACGCGCCGCCGAATCGATCGTCGCCGTCGATGTCGATCCGGGCGTCATCGCGGTCGCGAACGCTCTCGGTTATGTGGGCATCACTGGCGATGCGACCTCGACAGCAACGCTGCGCGAGGCCGAGATCGAGCGTGCGGACGGCGTCATCGTCACGCCGAATCGTGATGACACGGCGGTTCTGGTGACCCTGACGGCGCGAGAGCTGAACCCGGACGCCACGATCGTCGCAGGAGGGCGGGAGCAGGAAAACCTCCATCTGCTGCGCCAGGGTGGGGCAGACGAGGTCATCGACGCAACGTCTGCCGTCGGGCGGATGCTCGGGTTCGCGATGGACTCCCCAGGTGCAGTGCGGGTGCTCGACGAGCTCATCGACGCCGGGAGCGGACTCGAACTCGTCGAGTGTGGACCGGAGGACATGGACAGCGGGAGCAAACTCGTGGCGATCGAGCGAGACGGTCGTCGGCTGCCACCAGATCAGGTTTCACTTGCCGACGTCATGCCAGGCGACCGGCTCGTCGTCGTGCGCGAAACCTCGCGCTGACGAGACGACGTACCCCGTGGGCCTTTTTGACTTCGAACAACTCGCCGTCATCCACCTCGCCGCCACTGGTTTCATGGTTGGACTGATCTGGACGATCCATGTCCTGCACTACCCATTGTTCGCGTTCGTTCCCGAGCCTTACCAACCGTTCCAGAGCGAGCACATGAAACGCATCTCGCGGCTGCTGATCGTCCCGTGGGGGATCGAAGTGTTGACCGCGCTCGGTCTCTTCCTGCTCGCTGACGCTGGAGCGCAGCGGGCCTGGTCGTTGGTCGGCGGGGCGCTGGTCGTCGCAATCGTGGGGGTCACGGGCCTGCTGGCAGCGCCTGCGCATGGACGGTTGTTGGAACGGTTCGACGAGGATGAGCTTCGTTCGCTCCTTCGGGTCGACCTCGTCCGTACCTTGCTCTGGACGGCTCGGGGTGCAGTGGCGATCGTGTTGGTCTTCCTGCGTTAGCCGACGAAGTCGAGCAGAGCGGCTGCGACCTCGGCCGGCTTCTGGGCGTGCACGTCGTGATGGGCCGGCTGGAACCATACGGCGCGCCCCTGCCGGAGTCCGGCGATCGCCTCGTCGACGGCAGGAGATGTGCGGTCCCGCTCGGCGGCGTCCCCCGCCGCAGCAACGATGAGCACGGGGTTCTCGATGGTGGCGTACCGGCTCGACGGTTCGTGCTCCCACAACCCGTGGAGCACAGCGAGGTGGTGTTCCAGCGTGAGCCACGGTGCGATGGTGTCATCGGATCGGATCTCGAAGTTCTCGAGCGTCGCTTCGCGACCGGAAGCCGGCCAGTCGACTGCCATCGATTCGATCCACGACGTGATGTCGCTCAGCGGCGTTCCGACCAGTCGCGGTGGAGCCAGTGCATCGCGACACGTTTCCCACTTCGGGTACCGCCGTCGAAGATGGATGAAACCGCCGTCGACCAGAATGGCAGCGGCGATGCGGTCTGCGTGTCGATGGGTCGCCTCGAGTACGACGTTGCCGCCCCACGACTGTCCACCGACGACGGGCCGGTCGAGATCGAGCGCATCGATGAGCTGGACGAGATCGTCGGCGACGGTGCCCATGTCGTACCCGTGGTCAGGTTTGGACGATCGTCCGTGACCGCGCTGATCGAAGGTGAAGACCCGGTGCCCCGCAACAGCAAGACGTTCGGCCACGTCCGTCCAGAGGGTGGCGTTCGAGGCGAGCCCATGGGTGAGGAGGAAGTCTGGGCCCTGGGCGGCGCTGCCAGGATCGAAACGGCGCACTGCGAGTGTGACGCCGGACGGGATCACCACGAGCTCGGGTTCAGGGCTCATGCCGCGGCCAGTATGCGGTCGATCAGACGGGCCATTGCGACCGAATCGTCGATCGGTCTCGGGAACGGAGTGGTGCCGTCGATGTCAGCAACGACGGCCTCGATCATTCGCGTGTATGTGCCTTCGATGCCGGTGTGGGCGTCGCCGATGAGCTGGATGTCGAGGTCTGGGCCGACGATGCGAAGTTCCTGGGCCTCGGGGAGCGCGAAGGACACGAGGCTGTCCAGCGTTCGGCCGCCCGGCCACGTGAGGTGCAACGAGGTGGTGAGATCGACACCTGTCGCCGCATACTCGATTTCGGCCGCCACAGCTTCCGGCTCCGGCCCCCACAGGGCGACGGCAGGGCCGAGTGCATAGATCCCGACGTCGAGCAGTGCGCCGCCGCCTTGGCATGGGTCCCACCGGTAGTTGCCTTCGTTCTCGGGCCCGATGGTGAACGTGAATCGAGTGGTGACGCGTTCGCCGGCTGCGCCTTTCGCTCGGTCGATGGTGTCGGCCCACGGCGGGGAGAACGGCGTCATCCAGGCCTCGAACAGCTTGACGCCGCGGTCGACACAGGTGGCGACCATGCCCGCAGCCTGTTCTGCAGTGGGGGCCAGAGGCTTCTCGCAGAGCACGTGTTTCCCCGCAGCAGCTGCCCGCTGCGTCCACTCGGCGTGCATGCCGTTGGGGAGCGGCAGATAGACGACATCCACGTCCGGGTTGGCGAGGACGTCTTCGTACGAGACGGTCCCGCCCTCGGGATGATGGCGCGAGCCGATGCTCACCAGGCGAGCCCCGGCGGCTCTCTCGATGGCCGGTATGACCGCCTTGGTGGCGACGAAGGATCGGCCGCCGAGGACGCCGAAGCCGAGGCTCATCCGAGATCGATCAATGTGCCGCCCTCGGCTCCCGAGCGGTGTGCTGCTTCGAGGACGGCCACGACGTCGCGGCTCTCCTCGGGTCGAACGGCCAACGGCTCGCCGAGGATGAGGTGATCGGCCAGGTTGCGGTGGAATCCCCAGCCCGGATGGGGGGCTGGCGGAAGCTGTGAGGTGACCAGGCCGTAGTTCGGTTCGTAGCGGGCGAGCTCGAAGTCAACCGGGGCCTCGGCGTGGTGGTGGTACCCGTCGAGGTGGCCTCGCCCAGGTTCGAGGCGCTCGTTGCGCAGTGGTCGATAGTGCCCTTCCATCGTCCCCTGTGTCCCCTGGACGTGGAACTTGGGGCGGCGGATGGCGGCGATGTCGCTCTGGCGGAAGGTCGCTTCGCGCCCGTCGCTCCATTGCATCCACACCGAGAGCTGATCGACGTTGGTGGTGTCGTGCCACACCCGGTTGTGCGAGCTGCAGAGGACTCGGGAGGGAGAATCTCCGTAGAGGCGCAGGATCCAGTCGATGTGGTGGGATCCCCAGTCGTAGACTGCGCCGCCCGAGATGCTGTCTTCCGAGTGCCAGGCCCGGCATGGATGCTCGAAGCTGCCCACGAAGGTCTCGATGTTGAAGAGTTCGCCGAGCAGGCCTCGCTCGACGGCTCGGCTGAGGGCCAGGAAATCTCGGTCCCAGCGGCGCGACTGATGCACGCTGATCACACGTTCGTGTTGCGCGGCGACAGCGATGAGTTCGTCCGCTTCGGCCACGGTGAGGCTCATGGGTTTCTCGACCACGACGTGTTTGCCGGCCCGCAGCAGTTCGAGGGCGAGTCGTGCGTGGTGAACCGGCGGTGTGGCGACGATGGCGATGTCGACCTCCTCGTCGGATGCAGCCCCGGTCGCGGTGTCATACAGAGCCAGGTCAGGAAAGTCGGCCCTGGCCGCCTCGAGTCGATCGGGTGACGTGTCGACGGCTGCGGCGAGACGGAGTCCGTCGGTTTCGGTGCAGGCGAGTCCGTGCATGTAACCCATGCCGCCGAAGGGTCCGTAGCCGACCACGGCGACACCGAAGTCGGTCGTGTGTTGGGGCTCGGGCGCATTCAGGAGTCGACTGATGTAGGTGCCGATCACGGGGTGCCCGAGGGCAGCATCGAGATCCGCAGTGCCGACGGTGACCACCCTGCCCTCACCGAGCGGTCGAACGCACACCACGGGTTCGTGCCGAAATCGGATGCTGCTGGTCGCAGCGATCTGGGCGGTGCCGTTCAGGGTGGCCAGCGTGCGCAACGAGGTGGTGAGTGGCACCTCCCCATCGAGTCGTGCCGCCTCGGGGCGATCGGCGAGCGTGATGAACCACTCGCCGTGCGGTGTTTCACTCGTGACTACGACCCCGGTGAGACTGCTGATCTGCTCGTCGCCGGGATGCGCAACCACGAGGACTGAGCCACCCTGCTCGGCGTGAGCAAGCAGCGCTGCGATCCGGTCGGAGCCGGCCTCACTCGCCCGTTCCCGGAGCACCTCGAGGTCGTCGGATGTCATTGCTGAAGTCGGCATCAGCGCAAAGTAGTTCGCCCGGCCGGCGCGACCTTAAGCGGGCGTTATTTGTCTCCGGCTACATTCATTCCATGTTCGGGGCGTCTGACAGCTCAATCTCCTTTGGTCGGATCGCCGGCGCGCCCGTTCGCATCGGGCCCGGTTCGCTCCTGGTCGCGGCCTACGTCGCCTACAGCCTCGGCGCACAGTGGCTGGACCGGCACGACACGCTGCTCGTCGTCGCGGTGGCGACCCTCACCGGCATCGGCTTCATGGCGTCCATCCTGGCCCACGAGGCCGGTCACGCCATCGTGGCGAAACGCAACGGCATCAACTCTCGCGAGATCCGGCTGTCGCTGTTCGGCGGCGTTGCGGCGCTCGAACGAGGCGCTCCAACCCCTGGGGTCGAGATGAAGGTCGCCTTCGCCGGGCCGGCGGTCAACCTGGTGGCCGCAGCAGCAATGTTGGGTGGCGGTCTCTCTTTGGCCGGCAACGGGCGCGATTCGATTCTGTTCGAGGCGCTCATCTGGTTGGGCGGGATCAACCTCATCCTCGGAGCGTTCAATCTGCTGCCGGGCCTGCCCCTCGACGGCGGCCGGATCCTCACCGGGTTCCTGTGGCGGCGGCGGAACGACCGCACGGCGGCGGTTCGCACCACGGCCAACGTCGGCAAGGTGCTTGCCTATCTCGCGTTCGCTCTCGCTGCCTACGAGCTCATCGTGGTCGAGTCGCCGTTCGGGCTCTACACCGCCTTCATCGGCATGATTCTGCTGAGGGGGGCCGACGGCGAGGTGGCCCGAGCCAGCCTGGTCGACCAGGTGAAGGGTCACACGGTCGGTGAAATTGCCCGCTACCACCCGCCGGTGATCAACGAGTCGGTCAACACGGCCTCTGCACGGGCGTTGCTGCCCTCACCCGGGGCAGCGAATGCCCCCCATCCGATCCGCTGGGCGATCGTGACCGACGACGATGGAATCGCCCGTGGTCTACTCGACCTCGGGCTGCTCGACCGGGCGGCCACGTTGGACGGCACCGATCCGGTGGCCGACATCATGGTGCCGATCGATCAGCAGCGGGCGGCCTTCGAGTCCGAGTCGCTCGACGGCGTGATTGATCGCGGGGTCATGGTCCCCTTCGTCGTGATCGACAGCGAGTGGCATCCAGTGGCCATCGTCGACTCCGTCGGCATCGCCGCGACTGGGGTCCGAGCTTCACATTCACCACTTCCTTCCCCCGGTTGGCAGCCAGATCAGGGTTGAGAGTCGCCGGCTGATGGGCCATTGTTGTCGAAGCTCTTCGGCAAACGGCTCAGGTCGGACCAGGTGGACGCCGATGGCAGAGGATGTTCCGCATGGTTTCAGTTGTCATCGCCTTGGTTGCCTTCCTGAGTGGATGCTCATCCGCTGCCGACGCCGGCCTGCAAGGTCTGGCCTTGGAGCCCCCGATCACCTTCTCGGTCGCCACCGTTCCCGATGCTCCGCTGGCCCTCGTCGTGCCGGCACCGTTGAGCCTTGTGTCGAGTGCCTCGAGCGAGGCAAACCGGGCGTCGTATCGTCTCGCTCCGGGGCTGCCGGTGTCGACACCGATCACCGAGACGCGGGTCGCCGTGATGCCCGAGGCGTTGGCAACCATTGACGTGCTGGTCGACCCGAGCCCTGGCGCCGATCTCCTGATCACGTTCGAGCGTTTCGATGAGTTCCTCCAGCCGAGAGTCTTCCGCATCCTCGCTGATCGCGGTGACTACTACGAGGTCCAGGTGCCGATGCGGCCCAATGAGAGCACCGGCTACATCCATCGCGACGATGTCGAGGTCGTCACGACCAACCAGCGAATGCTGATCGATCTGTCCGATCGATCCGTCATCGTCTGGGACGGCGAGGAGGTCGTGCTCGACACGACGGGTTCCATCGGTCAGCCCCAGTCTCCGACGCCCACCGGCAGTTTCTACGTTCGCAACGTGTTCGAGTGGGACGCCGAATCGATCTACGGGCCCTACGTGATCCCGCTGTCGGCGTATTCGGAGGCGATCGACCAGATCAACGGCGGGGACGCCGTCGTGGCCATCCACGGGACGCAACGCCCCGACCTCATCGGCGCGGCGGTATCACTCGGATGTGTTCGTTTGGAGAACGACACCCTGCGCGAGCTGGCCGCCATCGTCGAGCCGGGCGCACCGGTCGAAATCGTCCCCTGATCTTCCGCTCCGAGGCCTCACGCCATATGACAGGCGTCACAGCCTGAGGTAGCTTGCGCCCGAACCAACGAGCGCGAGGGGACCACGATGGTCGAGAAGTGGCTGGTCGAGACCGATCTGAGCGAGGAGTTCGACTTCTACACGAGAGCGAACATCGGTGAGGTCTTCCCCGACCCTGTCGCCCCGTTCTCGTTCTCCTACTTCCAGAACGAGAACGGTCTTGGCGGCTCGGAGATGGGTTTTCGCAACGCGTACTACCGCATCGGTGTGATGACGCCGGACGAGTTGCCGGATGACGAGTGTGTCTTCCTCGGCGTGACCGGCGGCTACGGCTACCTCAACGCGACCGCGTTGCGCATGCTCGGCCACCGCGCCCCTGGCATGTCATCGAAGGACATCGACGATTCGTTCTTCGGCGATGCCCCCGGCGTGCCGGAGTTCGTGGTGAAGGACGGTTTTGATCGACCCGACCTGACCGAGAAGATCGGGGAGACCTTTGGCTGGGTGCTGACGACGCCGTCCCTACCGGATGTGCTCGAACACGAGCGTCAGATGAACGAGCTTCGGGCCAATCGCCCGGATCTCGCGTCGATGAGCGATCAGGAGTTGCTCGACTACAGCCTCGCCGTCGCAGACGAACACTTCGAGAAGCTGTTCACCGAGCACATCTTCATCTCGTTCCTCGCGACGCTGCCCATCGGGATCATCACTGCCGTCTGCACGGCCGTCGGCAAGCCCGAGGCCACGCTCAAGCTGTTGGCCGGCCTGGGCGACGTCGAGTCCGCCGCTCCTTCCATGGAGATGTGGAAGCTCGGTCGTCTCGTGGCCGAGTCCGATGCCCTGATGTCACTGTTCGACGTGGGCTACGAAGGCCTCGACGCCCGGCTGCGAGCGAGCGATGCGGACGATGCGGCGAGGTTTGCCGAAGCCTTCGATCGTTTCCTCTACTCCTACGGCTGCCGCGGGCCGAACGAGTGGGAAGTGCGGTCGCCCACCTGGGAGACCGAGCCGGACCTCGCTCTTGCCGCCATCGACCGCATGCGCCTGTCCGCAGCATCGCAGGCTCCGCAGCTCCACAACGACGACAAGCGGGCGGAACGCATGGCGCTCGGGGCCGAGATCGCAGCCATGGTCGAAGGCGATCCCGAGACCCACGGGCAGTTCCTGGCTGCGCTCAACTCGGCGACCGTGTTCATGCCGGGTCGTGAGCGGACCAAGACCAACAACATCAAGCTGGTCCACGAGCTCCGCATGGCGCTCCACGAGATCGGTCGCCGTCGGGTCGCCGCCGGCACCTTCCATCGCCACGACGATTTCGGCCTGCTGAGTCGAACCGAATTGAAGGAAGAGGTGGCCAACCCCGGCACATACACAGACGACCTGCCTCGGCGTGAAGCGCTGATGACGGAGGTGGCGGCGCTCCAGGAGCCGTTCCTGTTCCACGGTGGCCGCCCGGACATGAGCACCTATCCCCGCCGAGATGCCGTGGTCATCACGCTGGTCGAAGCCGGGGAGGTCGTTCAGGGCGTGCCCGGTTGTCCCGGACAGTACGAGGGCATTGCCCGCGTCGTCATCGACTCCCACGATCCCACCGCACTCGAGCCAGGCGACATCCTCGTCGCCCCCATCACCGACCCGTCGTGGACCCCGTTGTTCGTGCCGGCCGGTGGTGTCGTGGTCGATGTCGGTGCGCCGTTGAGCCACGCCATCATCGTCAGCCGCGAGCTCGGGATCCCGTGTGTGGTGTCGGCCACCGACGCCACCAAGCGCATCCCCGACGGTGCCACGATCCAGGTCGACGGTGACACCGGGGCGGTGACCATCATCTCGTTGCCCTAGCGAGAGCTGCGCTGGCTAGAGCTGCGTGACTTGGCCGACGAACAACACCATGCCGCTCTCGGCATGGCGAATCACATAGAGGAAGGGGCGGTCGGCGGCGATCGTGAACTCGGGTTCGGGCGGCCCGGACTCGCCCACGCCAAGGCCGGTGGCCGCTGCGGCCTCGGTCCCGATCTCGTCGACCGAAATCACCGCAGCGTGCACGGCACCGTCGATGTAGCCGTCAGCGATGGCGGGATAGACGCCGGGAGCGGCACCCATCTCGGTGAGCCATGGCAGGAGATCGATGTCGGACTCGGCCTCCCACTTGGGCAGGAGCAGTTCGTACGGGCCAGGGGTGATTGCCGCATCGATCTCGTCGAGCGTGGTCTGGGAGAGGTCATCACGGAACGAATCGAAGTCGTCGGGAACGATCACCAGCATCGAGTACTCGTCGCCCAGGTAGGGGAGCTCTGCCGCCGCCCATCCATCGCCGAGCCCTCGGGGTGCCGGCTGTTCGAGCTCACGCATGAAGGTGGTGGTCGACTGGCTGCCGTCGATGTTGGTGAACGGTGCGTCGACTGTGCCGTACTTCAGGAAGATCAGCTTCCACTGCGCCTTGAAGTAGACGGCGTCGGTGAGGACCAGCAGCGTGTTGCCGTCGATGAACTCCTTGGGCAGCAGCTCGGGGATGAGCTGGTTGGTCTGCTCGGAGACCCAGTCATTGATCCGGGCTCGGCTCTCCTCCGGTGCGTCGACGTCGATCGTCTCGATGTCGGCTCCGTGATGGGTGGCCATGAGGTCGACCCATTCCTGGCCGAGCTCGAGTCCCTCCCGAGGCCAGATCCGGTCGGCGATGGTCACGATCGGCGTTGGCTCGTCCGCCATCGAAATGCTGGTGCCGTTGCTCTGTTCGATCGACTGATCGATCGCGTTCCATGCGTCGTGGGCGCCGATCCCATCCGGCAGGGCGAATCCCTCGTCGATGGCGGCACCCGTCGGCTGGTCTGCTGCGGCCCGAATCATCAGCAGCGCGTGCCCGATGCTCAGCGGGCTCAGGATCGTGTTCGCGTCTGACGGTTGATCCCTCAGCACCTCGAAACCGGCATCATTGAATCCGGCGGCGAGGTCGGCCACGGGCGCCGTCGACACGCTCGCGGCCCGAACCGTCCCGTCACTCGGAGCGACGGCCACGGTCTCACCTCCACCCGAGCCGCAGGCGGCGGCGATCAGGGCGAGGGTCAACAGAGAGATCAGGGCGCGGCGCATGTTCGTTTGGACGATCGTCGGGCGGTCCTGGTTCCTTCTCACGAGCTGATCCGGTACCGGTAGCCCGCTCTGGTTCGATCGATCCGGTCGATCAGGTGGGCGGCCTGGAAGCAGAACGCCAGCTTCTGGGCAGCATCGCGACTGCATTTCGCCTGGTCAGCGATATCGGCAGTGGTGAATGTGTGCGGAAGGGTCGAGGGGAGCAGGCGCCGCAGATCGAACACCGAGTCGAAGCGTTGCTGATCGATGATCTCCTCGATCTGGCGGTCGACGGTTCGGTAGCCGCCTCGTCGTCGCCGCAACGAAGGGTCGTGAACCTGCTTGCGAACCTCGTCGAACAGCACCACTTCGAGGCTGAGATTGGGGTGGTCGAGCAGGGTAGGAATGCTGACCAGCTCGTCGAACAACGAATAGATCGAGCCCCGTTTGGGGGAGCGGCGAGCGCTCACTCTCGCGTCGGAACTCCTGCGTTCGAGTCTCGTCCGGACGGCGATGGGGTGGACGAGCAGCAGGCGGTGGTCGCCCAGCAGATGATCGAGCTTCTTGCCCATCGCGCCGAACGAGCCCGTTTGGATCTCGACCAGCAGCTCGTCTGTGGTACCGGGCGACTTGACCAAGTCGACAACGAACCGACCGAACGGGACCTCGAAGGTGTCACCGGGGTCGGCGAAGTGTCGCTTGAGCATCGCGTGCAAGCTTCCCTCGTTGAGCTGGCCGATGCCCGGCTCGGTCGTTTCGGCCGTCACGAAGGTCGCAAGCCGCCGTCGGAGTAGAGGAGCTGGGCGTTGATCCAATGCCCCTCGGCTGAGCACAGGAACCGCACGAGGTTGGCGCAATCCTCCGGGCGCCCGATCCGAGATTGGAGGTTGCGCTCGAGGCAGGCCTCGACGATCTCGGGCGTCATCCAGCCGGTGTCGGTGCCGCCAGGGTTGATCACGTTGGCCGTGATGCCGAGCTCGGCGAGCTCGGTGGCGGCGGCGATCACGATGCGGTCGAGTGCCGCCTTGCTTGCTCCGTATGGAAGGTTGAACTCAGCATGATCGCTGGTGATGGCGATGACGCGACCTGTTGGCTCCCCGTCGCCGGCGGCGG
This sequence comes from uncultured Acidimicrobiia bacterium, assembly GCA_965530755.1. GTDB lineage: Bacteria > Actinomycetota > Acidimicrobiia > Acidimicrobiales > SZUA-35 > SZUA-35. Next base: position 49,946 of record CBESNA010000011.1, read on the forward strand.
TCGTGAGCCGTTCGGCGAAGGCCTTGATCAGCAGCCAGGTCGCTCGAGCGTTGACAGCGAAGTGGAGGTCGAAGCTCTCGACCGTGGTGGTCAGAATCGACGAGTCGACCGACTCGCAATGGCACATCACGAGCCCGGTGAGTGGTCCAGCCGCCTCGGTCGCCCGGCGGATCAGGTCCTCTGGAGTGTCGGGCTGTGCGAGGTCGGCCTCGAGGTGGGCGAGACCGAGCTGCGGAGGCCCTTTGGGATCGGCGCCCCACGGCATCTTCTCGTCGTAGCCGACGTGGCCCGAGGTGACGACGGCCCAACCATCGTCGGCCAGAGCGGTGGCAATGGCGGCGCCGATTCCGATCGAGCGGCCGACGCCGGTGACGAGCACCGCTTTCTGGGTGCCGGCATCGGTGCGCGGATCTCGGGCCATCGGTCAACCGTAGTTCGCCCGCTCGAGCACCCGATGGCATTCATTGACTGCGTTGATGTTCGGCGAGGCCGGGCCATGGCCGCGTACCCCCTGCTCGAGATGGCGTGGAGGAGCCATGGCATCAGGGCGCTCATGGCGACCGATTCGCTCGCCTGATCGATGACAACCCTGATGTAGCTCATCTGCTCGAGCGCGACGAGCAGCTGCTGATCGAGAGTGCCGGTGGACTCACGCCTGAGGAGTTCCGGCGGCTGTGCAACCGGTGGCGAGACCTAGCCGATCCCGATGCGGCCTATGCCCGGTGGCGTCGGCGTCACGAACGCCGCCATCTGTCGATGGCTCACGACCTCGAGAGCAATCTCGTGTTCGAGGGCCGCCTCGATGGGGCCGATGGCGAAGTCTTCTTTCGGGCGGTCTCCAAGCGCGAGAACGAATTGTTCCTCGCCGACCGGGCTGCCGCCCGAGTCGAGCTCGGCCGTACGCCGACCGTTGGCGAGCTGCATCGCACCTCGGCACAGCGCCGAATCGATGCCCTGGCCGATCTCGTCCGAAGGGGTGCCGGCGCCACCGACGAGAACGATCCGGAGTCCGATCCCGCTGTCTCGATCAATTACCTGGTCGACGATGAAACGGTGCAGGAAGGGCTCGACCGAGTCTTCGGCCCGGGCGACAGCTCCGCCGGCGGGCCGTGCGATCGTGGTGCCGACACCTCGGCCGCCTTCGATCCCCGTCGCTGCTGCCAGACACTCGATGGTCTCTCCGTGCCACCCGAGGTCGTGATTCGCGATGCGTTCCGAGCACGGATTCGGCGAGTGGTCTTCGAAGGAGCGTCTGTCATCATCGATGCCGGCCGGTCCCGTCGACTCCTCGATGGTCCGCAGCGCGACCTGGTCTGGTTGCGAGATCGTCGATGTCGCCACCCGTTCTGCACCACCTCGCATTGGCGTTGCGAGATCGATCATGTCGTGCCCGTTTCAGACGGCGGCGCGACGGACCTGACCAACGCGGCGCTGTTGTGCCCGACGCACCACGACGACAAGTCGGCGGGCCGCGTCTTGGTGCGGGCCGGGCCCAACGGGCGGCTCGAATGGTTCCGGCCCGATGGCCAGCTCCTCGGTGTCAGCTGAGCTCAGTTCAGTACTGGCTCCAGCGCGTGAGTGATGCGACCGAACGACGTGACGTCTGAGCTGCGATGGCAAGTCGCTGGATCGTCGTTCGAGTCGGGACGCGCCGATTCGATCTGCCCTCGACGACGAGGTCCATGTCAACGCGAATCTGACCAGCGCCTGCTGGTGGCAGCGGCGCGCCGTCGACCAAGGATCCGGTGATGAAGCGTTCAGGCGACTCGCCGAGCCAAGCGACGACTGCCAGCACGCCATCGGCCTCGGCATCAGTCGCAGCGCCGAACCGTCGGATCGTCGACGCGGACACGCCGACCTCGCGCGCCAAAGCCGCCATCGAGAGCTTGCGTTCCGAGCGAGCTTGATCGATCCGGACACTCAACATGCCCAGATCGAACGGATGCGAGTCGACGGGTCCACCAACGGGTGCCAGGAGTGGAGGGCCACCGGCGCCAAGCGGCCGGACGAGGAGGACTGTCGGAACCCCGTCCGACCAGACAATGTGCCGCTGTACGTAAAATCCGACCTTGTGGGCGACGCGTAGCGAGGTGTCGTTGTCCGCGGCGATGACGCATATCACTTCGCCGTTGTGGTGTGCGTCGGCAACCGTGAGCAGGGCAGCCGTTGCCTCGGTCGCATAGCCCCGGCCCCTCGCGTCTGGCGTGAGTCGCCAACCCCACTCGAGCCGGTCGAGCCCGTCGATGACGATGCTGCCGACGCCCGTGTATCCGACGATCCTTCCCGTAGATTTTTCGACGATCGGCTGCTTCGCGTATGGCAGAGTGGCGGCAAGGGCCAGCATCTGATCGAAGCGTGCGCCAGCCGACCCGACATCGAGAACGTCGCTCCAAAAGACCGTGAACGCCTCGTCTGTGAACAAGTCGACGAATCGCCGACGGTCGGCTTCGACGGGAGCTCGGATCACGAGCCGATCTGTTTCCACGACTTCCACCGTACGAGTGGGGCACCCCCGGCGCTCGTTCGGTCGGTTGTGCGATCGGGTGGGCTGCTCGGGTTGCTGAATGCCGGCCCGCTACTTGCTCGATGCCTCGGCACCACTGGCTTCCACGGCGATGAAGCGAGAAATGCTTCGCGGCGCGAACCCGACTCGCTCGTAGAAGTCCTGAGCCGGTTGGTTGGCTGCGTAGTGATCGACGTGGGCCTCGACACACCCGCGTTCCCGTCCCCAATACGAGCAGACCCACTACTTCGCCAGACGACTTTGCAGCCAGCACGAGAGCGTCGGGAGACTCGATCAGTTGCTCGAGGTCTTGGCGGCCCTCCCGCTCGGGCCAGGTCGTGTCCGAGAACGGATCGTGCCGGCCGGCATCCTCCTGGAACAGTAACGATTCCAGCGCGACCAGAGCGGTGATGTCCTCTGGCTGTGCATTGGCGACCTCGATCTCGTTCGACCTCATGCTCGGGCTCCGCGACAAACGAAGGCGCCGGTACGGGTTCGGATGTGCAGAACTCCGTTCCCGAAACGACGCTGGAGAACGTCTCGGAACTCGATGGCTTGTTCGGCAGTCGCCGTCTCGCCGGGCGGGAACGACAACCCGTAGGCGACTGCGGCGTCGAGATCGGTCACGAGCAGGTCGTTGTCGTAGGCGTGCCATGAGATCGACCCGAAGTGTTCGCGGAGACGACGCTCGCCTGTGTCGATTCCGAACACCTCGTAGAGCCGGTCCTCGTGATCGCCGAACACGTCGGTGATGGCGTCCTTCATCGAGTCCATGTGGCCGTAGCCGTTGGTCGATGCCAGCAAGACTCCATCTGGGCTGAGGACTCGCGCCAGTTCGCCGACCGCTCGATCAGGATCGGGCACGTGATAGAGCATGTGGTTGGCAACCACGATGTCGAACGAGTCGTCGGCGAACGGCAGTTCCTGAACGTCGCACTCTCGAGACGTGACGGTCGGGAAACCGGCGGCCGAGGCCCGCCGGGATGCGGCGTCGACCATGCCGGGGGAGAGGTCGGTCAATGTCACGTTGACCGATCGTGGCACGACGGTCGTGTCCCAGAAGCGACCACTCCCGGTGCCGCACTCCAGTACTCGGGCCGACGCCGGCCAGTCGATCAGCGCCGCCTCGAAGTCGGGGAAGGCGAGGTCGGCAGTCGAGAATCGTTGATGGAGCGCAGTGCGAGCATCGAGCTTCGACGTGTCGCCGTACTGCTCATCTCGGAGGTAAGTCTGGTCTCCGCCGGCGAATGGCGCTCGATCGTTCATCGGGTCAGCCTTGCACAGCGCTCGGAAGTAGCTTCGGAGGATGACTGAAGGATCACCGCTGGCCCTGCAGATGGCGGCTCGGGTCGAGAAGCTCGATCCACCGTTGGTGGACGACATCCTCGCCGCTGCGGCACGATCGGTGATCGAGCTCCTCGAGGACGAGCGCAGCCAGCCGGAGGGTGAGTGGCACGAGGCGGTGACGGCGTGGAACGGCGCTCGTATTCGCAAGATCATGCGACGAGGCCGTGGCTCGCCGTGGGAAAGGGCGCAGGACGTGGCCGGGGTGACCGTGCGCGTGGGTACTGCGGAGGTGAGGGCGTTCATTCCTGGTCCCCTCGACGAGGCGCCTCGAGACCTCGCCAAGCTGCAGATCCAGTCGACACCTCTCGACGAGCCCGAGATGGTCTCGGAGCAGCCGGCGATCGAGGTGGGGGAGTTGGTGATCGCCGTGACGCCGGACCTGGAGATGAGTTGGGGAAAGCTGGCCGCGCAATGTGCCCATGCCGGCCAGCGAGCGTGGGAGCGGGCCGAGCCGGCGGCCAGGGATCGTTGGCGAGCTGGTGGCTCGCGAATTCTAGTGGTGCATCCCGACGGTGGGTTGTGGGACGAGCTCCGGGCCGGGCCGGTCGAGGAGATTCGTGACGGCGGGTTCACCGAGATCCCGGCCGGTTCGCTGACGGCGATCGGTTGGATCGAAACATCGAACTCTGGAGAGAACAAAGGCTGAGGGTGTGAAAGAGAGCATCACGATATATCGTTAACTCTTGTACGGCCGTCCATCGTGGGCGGTCGATCAGAAAACAGGAGGTACCCAGATGGGTACGCACAATCACAATCATGAACACAATCACGAACACCACATTCACGAGGACGACGACAGTAGAGGCCCCCGCGGCCGGCGTCGTCGAGGACCCGGGGGACACGGCCCAGGCCGAGGACCCGGGGGACGTGGGCGAGAGCGAGCGAAGCGAGGCGCGGTTGCCAACAGCGTCATGCTCGTGCTCGCCGAGCGAGCACCCCTCCACGGCTACGAGCTGATCGCCGAACTCGAGGAGAGAAGCGAGGGGCGCTGGCGACCCAGCCCGGGGTCCATGTATCCGACCCTCGGTCGGCTCGAAGGCAAGGGTCTGATCGCAGGAACCATCGAGGAAGACGGCGACGGTAAGAAGAGCTACGAGCTCACCGACGAAGGACGAGAATGGTTGGAGCGTCGCGACCCAGACGCTCCGCTTCCGTGGGCCGATGGCGAGACCGGGCCCGGCGGCGGTTTGCGCCCGCTGGTGGCCGAGGTGATGTCGGCAACGAAGCAGATCGGTCGTTTCGGCGACGACGAGCAGCGAGCAGCCGCAACCGTGGTCTTGAAGAACACCAAGGCCGAGCTCTACAGGATCCTCGCCGGAGGAGTTCGGTGACGGTCAGCCGGCCAGGTCGCCGAGTTGGCACTTGGCATCGAGGATGAGCTCGGGGTTTGCGCACCCCCGAGCGAATCCAGCCAGTCTCCGTTCGATGTCTCGTCCGAGGAACCACATGCCGATGCGATCGGCGAGTATTCGCTGATCATGGTGAGGCGATACGGGACCGGGTGAGCGTGCGAACCCCCTTGGCGAGACGTTCAGCGCCATCCAGCAGCTCTTGCCGAATCACGAAAGGGTCCCACCGGTAGCGCACCTCCTGCTGACTCTGGGAGAGGGCGAAGGCCGACGCGGCATCGACGGGAAGCAGCGTCGTTGACTCGACTCGCGGCATCAGCGGCTCTGCATCAGTCGGCGCTCACTTCGTGATCGAGGACGGCGTCGGCATCGAGATACTGGTCGTCGTCGAGTTCGACCACGACTCGTTCGAGCGTGCCCGTGAACTCGTTGGGACTGGCGTAGTGCGACACGGGGGTGCCCCGATCGAGACCGATGTCGAGGCCGGACCACGAGATCAGGATCCAGAAGATGTTCTCGGTCTCGAAGCTGCCGGCCGGCTCACCGTCGATGAGCAGCGTTCCGACGCCGTGTTTGATCAGCCCGTCGCCGCTGCGCTGCATGTGGAAGCCGAGCTGATGGCGGCCGGCAGGCACCGGACGATCCGATCGCAGCAATTGGTGTGAGCCGCCAATGTTCAGGTCGTGGACGAGATGGCCGTCCTCGATGAACAGGGAGTAGCCGCTGGTCAGATCACCGTGGGCGACGAGCACACCGGTGGCGCGTTCGTCCGGAATGACGACATCAGCGGTGATGGTGTAGCTGCGGCTCCGCAGATCGGGTGCGACATCTGACGGGAGGTGACCCATGCCGGCCCAGAACTCATAACGCGTCCGCCCGGCGCGATGTCGTTCTGCGTTCTCGGCGAACCGGTCGGCGAAGCGATCGTCCAAGGGGAGCACCTGGTGGGCTTCGGCCTGCTCCCACCACAGAGCGATCATGCCGGCCAGTCGTTCCGGCTCGGTCTCGGACAGATCGTCGACCTCGCTGAAGTCCTCGGCGAGGTGATAGAGCTCCCACCGATCGTCCTCGAATGGCGTGCCCGGCGGATGGTAGGCCACGGCCTTCCAGCCGTCGTTCCAGATGCCTCGGTGGCCGAACATCTCGAAGTATTGGGGCGGATGATCGCCGCCGGCAACGGCGAAACTCGTTCCCTCGATCGGTTGTTGATCGACACCGTCGACCGAGTCAGGAGCGTTGATGCCGAGCCGGTCGAGAATCGTGGGTGTGAGGTCAGCGGCGTGGCAGAACTCGTGCCGGAGGCCGGCCTCGTCTCCCGGCCAGGCGATGACGAGGGGATCCCGGATGCCGCCGCCATGGGTGTTCTGCTTGTAGCGCTTGAGCGGTGTGTTCGACGCCATGGCGAAGCCCCACGGGAAGTTCGAGTGGGTGTCGGGGCCACCGATGTCGTCGATGCGAGCGATCTTCATGTCGATGTCTTCAGCCATCAGGTTGAACGGACCCATCGCGTTCACGAATCCGTTGGGCCCACCCTCCTGACTGGCGCCGTTGTCCGACATGACGACGATGGCGGTGTCGTCCATCTGGCCGGTCGATTCGACGAAGGCCACGAGGCGAGCCAGGTGCTGATCGAAGTGGTGGAGCATGGCCGCGTACGCTCCACCGAGTCTGGCGAAGAGCCGCCGCTCGTCGTCGGTGTGCTCGCTCCACGGTTGGACCATGTGGTTACGGTCCGGCAGACGGGTCCCAGCCGGCACGATGCCGAGGTCGATCTGGCGGGCAAGGCGGTCCGAGCGCATCTGATCCCAGCCCTTGGCGTACACCTCGGCGTAGTGGTCGATCATCTCCGTCGGGGCCTGGTGGGGAGCGTGACAGGCGCCGGGGGCGACCCACATCAACCACGGGGCCTCTGGGGCGCCGGCGCGGTGATCGGCCAGCATGGAGATGCTCTGGTCGATGAGGTCCTCGGTGAGGTGGTAGCCGGACTCGTATGTGCCGGGTGCCGTGACGTGACTGTTGTCGCGAATGACCTCTGGTGAGTACTGGTCGGTCTCGGCGTCCAGGAAACCGTAGAAGCGATCGAAGCCGCGCCCGAGCGGCCATCCGTTGAACGGACCGGTCGGGCCAGACTCGGTGAGCGGGGTGACGTGCCACTTGCCGATCATGTAGTTCCGGTAGCCGCTGGGCCGGATCATCTCGGCCAGCGTGCCCGCCGACCGGGCGATCTTTCCCCGGTATCCGGGGTGGCCACTGTCGAAGTTGGCGAGGCACCCGACGCCGACCGAGTGGTGGTTTCGTCCGGTGAGCAGGGCCGCGCGCGTGGTGGAACACATCGCCGTCGTGTGGAAGTTCGTGAAGCGCTGACCTCTCGACGCGATCGCATCGATCGTGGGTGTGGCGATCTCGGAGCCGTAGCAACCGAAGTCGGCGAAACCGACGTCGTCGAGCAGCACGATCAGCAGATTCATGAGGGTCTCCCGGGGAAGAGGCCGAGGATCCGCCAACCGAGGTCGGGGAATCCAGAGGCATCGGCGGTCTTGGCCGAGGCGATGTTGTCCTCGGCGTGGAGGTAGATCGGTACGGCACCATCGTCGAGGGCCCGGCGAGCGGCCTGAGTGACGAGACGTTGTGCCCAGCCTCGCCCTCGATGGTCCTCTTCGGTGACGACGGCCAATTCGTGACCGATGCTGGTGTGGATCTTCCGGCCGATGCCGGCGGCGACCACACCATCGGCCGGATCGCCGTCGAAACCGACCAGCACCTCGCCGTTGAAGGGGATCAACCACTCGGGTACGCGCGGGTCGGTCGTGGGGAGCCAGATGCCGGGATCGTCGCTTGGCGTAGGGGCGCCGCTCCATCGAAAGATGCCGCGCCCGAAACGCCACGACGGGCGACCCAGCGTTGACGCGATCGAGGCACCGACCTCGTCGACCGTCGTCCCGAGAGCCCGGACGGCGCCGACCCGAAGCGGATCGACCGAGATGACGGCTCCATCAAGCGTTTCCACACCTGTCATGGGGCGGACCGAGCCGTCCCAGGCCGGCTGTTCCCTGAGACTCGAGCCGACGATGGAGAGTTCAGAGGCGGGAGGCCATGCTCCCAACCATTCGCGCAAAAACTCGTGGAGTCGTTCCTCGATCGGGTCGGCGATCACGAGCGGGGCAGCCCGAGCAGATGCTCCCCGATGATGTCGCGCTGCACCTCACTGGTGCCGCCGCCGATGGTGAGCGCCCGGCTGAACAGGTACGACCAGTGCCAGAGGTCGAGGTGTTCCGCCTCCTCGTTCTGGACGCCGCACATGCCGGCCGCGCCCTGGAGGTCCTTTGCCAGGCTGGTGATGGTCTGCCCGTGTACGTCGCTGAGTGCTTTACGAATCGAGGCGAACGGTCCGGGATCCTTGCCGCCGAGCGCCATCGTCATCATCCGGTAACCCAGGAGTTCGAGAATGGTCTTCTCTGTGTAGGCAACGGCCGCCTTCTGCCGGAGCAGCGGATCGGTGATCGATCCCTTGGCCTGCTCGAAGAACGCATCGCTGGTCGGCCCCATGCCCCAGATGACGCCGCCCTCAGAGAGCGACAGTCGCTCGTTGCCGAGCGTCACCTTCGCCAGCCGCCAGCCGCCGTTCTCGGGGCCGATGCGATTGGCGACCGGGATGCGGACGTCGTCGAACCATGTCTCGTTGAAGTGGTTCCCGCCCGTCATCTCGACGATCTTGCGAACGTCGATGCCGGCCGTGTTCATGTCGACCACGAAGTAGCTGATGCCCTCCTGCTTGCGGCCTTCGGTGCTGGTCCTGGCCAGGAGGATCCCCCAGTCGGCGGTGTTGGCCCAGGTGCTCCAGATCTTCTGTCCGTTCACGACGTACTCGTCGCCGTCGCGCACCGCTGCCGTGCGGAGCGAGGCAAGGTCACTCCCCGCGTCCGGCTCGCTGAAGAGCTGCGTCCACTCGGTCGTTCCGTCGAGGATCGCAGGCAACCAGCGCTGCTGTTGTTCCTCGGTGCCACCGGCCAGAATGGTCGGACCGGCCCAGCCGACGGCGATCGAAACTCCGGGGAACTCGACGCCGGCGGCACTGAGTTCCTCGTCGATGATCAGTTGATGTTCGACGTCGGCATCGAGCCCCCAGGGGACGGGCCAGTGGGGTGCCACCAGGCCGCGTTCGGCCAGCTGGGCCCGGGTCGGGTCGGGATGTTCGGCCAGCCATTGTCGGATCACCGATCGCCGCGGGTCGTCGAGGTCGGGGACGTCGAAATCCATCAGAACTGGCTTGTGGAGGTCGGCAGGCCGAAGGCCATACGGCCGAGTGGCTCGAGCAGGCGAGGGGCGATCATGCCGTGTTGCGTGGCGACGTGAACATCTCGGAACACGCGTTGCAGGCGGCTGGTCAGATACACGGAGGTCCCGCCGCCGGCGTGATAACAGAGGTCGACCGCTTCGGCTGAGCGAAGAGCGGCGTTGGTCGAGGCCAGGCGCAACAGGCGTTTCTGCTCGTCGGTCAGACGGGCTTCGGCTTCGGCGAAATCCCAGCATTCGGCGACGATCTCTCGTACGAACGCACGGGCAGAACGAACATTGGCTTCGGCCCTCGCAAGGTCGGCCTGGATCACCGGTCGCTCGGCAAGACCCTTCGAGCTGCCCGCCGGCTGCTTCTCCGCCAGGGCAATCAATTCGTCGATGGCTCGCTCGGCCAGGCCGAGCGTCACGGCCGACACTCCCAGCGCAAGCGCACCGAGGAACGAGAATCGGTAGAGCGGGCTGTCGGTGATCGGTTCCGGATTCGCTGCGAAGTCGACCCATCGACCCTCCGGCACGAAGGCGTCCGTTGTCCGGTAGTCGGTCGAGGCCGTGCCCTGCAGACCGGCAACGTGCCAGGTGTCGAGGAATTCGACATCGTCGATGTCGAAGAACACGAACGGTGAGCCTCGTTGCCCCTCCATCGTGACGCCGCCGCCGAACCATGTGCAATGGCTCGACCCCGAGCCCCACGCCCACTCGCCGGTGACCCGCACACCACCGTCGGTTGCGGTGGCGACGCCCTTTGGCATCCCGAACCCACCCGTGACGGCCCGCGGATCACCGTAGATCTCCTCGGCAAACTGCGGCGGGAGGAAGCCGGCGTTCAGGGCGGTCGTGCCGCCGATCATCACGCACCATCCGGTGGCGCCGTCGTGGTAGGCGGCCTGCTCGATTGCATCGAGCATGTCGCCTACCGATGCCTCGAGGCCGCCGTACCGCTTCGGGATCCACAGTCGGAAGACCTCGGAGTCGATCAGCGCATCGACGATGTCGCGAGGCAGCCGCCCGGCCTGCTCGATCTCGTCGGAGCGAGCATCGGCCATGGCCAGAGCGGCCGACAGTTTCGGCTCGATGGACAGCATCAGGTCATTCTGGACCGGTGTCCACCTCCGGTGCACGTCGTGTTGCGAACGCAAGCAGTGCAGCAACCCCTCCGGCGAGGAGGGCGAGGGCTCCCACCGCTCCGAATTCGATGTTGTTCCAGCCGCTGAGGACAGCGGCTCCGCCGACGATGAGGAACATGATTCCGACGGAGAGACTGAAGGGACGGGGACGCTTGGTCTCAGCCATGGTGCACCTCGACGTAACCGAAGGTCACCTCGACGTCGAGGGTGATGGTCGGGCGATCGCCGGCACCTGTCGACTGGTTGGAGGAGGCGTCGGTGAACACGCCGGCCACCTCGCGGCCGAACAGGTCGGAGTAGCCGGCCGAGACGTCGGCGTGGACCTCGACATTCACGTCCTCGGGAAGCCAGATCTCGGTGTAGCCGGCACCGACATTGACCTCGATCGTGTGATCCTCGGTGAACGAAACCCGTCGGAGATCGAGCTCGAGCGGTCCGGCGCCGAGGTCGTAGCTGGTGCGTACGTCTGCCTCGTTGACCGGGGTGTAGTCACGGGTGCCGGTGCCACCCTCGGCAAGTGCGTCGACGCCGGGGGAGAGGGCCAGGCCGACCGCCAGCAGCAAGCCGATCGGCACGAGCCCTCTGGCTCGACCGCGGAACGCCCCGTACACGAGACCACCTCCGACGACGGCCAATGCGGTCCCGAACACCGCTGCGGCCGGGATGTTGGGCCCGAACTGATCCATGGTGAGAAGGAGCCCGATGGCGACTGCAGCGATCGCCAGCGTCACCGACGTGACGGGCGGCCGTGGCAACGCTGGTTCGAGCGGTGAGGCTGCCGAATAGGTCGGTTCGACGGTCGCCCAATGAGAAGCTGGGGCGGTCGCAGCGGGAGCGGCGTGAGTGAACCCCGACTCCTCCCGCTGGTTGAGCAGGTAGAAGCCAGCGGCGATCAGCAACAGCGGGATGACCGTGATCTCGAAGGTGCCGGGCCCGAAGGTGAGCGATGACGACGCTGCGGCGACGGCGAAAAGAACGCCGAAGATGGCGCGGGTGGTGTTCGAGGTGATCGTCACCGGTCGCGTCTCGGGGTCAGACGGCGTCGGGATCAGGAACCAGCACGCGATATAGGCCAGCGGGCCGAAGCCGCCGATGGCCGTCGATGCCACGAAGCCGACCTGGATCAGGAGCGGCGCGAAGTCGAAGTACTGGGCGATGCCGGTGGCGACGCCGCCGAGCGGCGAGTCCGTTGCTCTCCGCAAGCGCCGCACCGGCGGTGGCATGGGTGGCGGTTCGGTCATCGTGGTGCCGTCCGGCGTTTCCTCGTGGGGATCGTCGATGGGCATTGGGGTTGTTGGGTCGTGTTCCATGCCACCAGCTTCCTCCCGTGATTCGCCGGCACCCATCGGGACAGTCAACCACGGCCACCGGGTCCTTCTCGGGGTCGACTCAGGGTCGACCCCGATGGCACGCAGCCTGCGACGTGCGAGCATGGACAGCGATGACGTACTGGCAGGTGCCCTCCCGGGCCGACGACGAGCGATTGCTCGGTGGAGTCGCTTCTGGCATAGCGGCCGAGATCGGGATCGATCCGATGTGGATTCGTCTCGGATTCGTCGGTCTCTTCGCCATCGGTGGTTGGGGAGCGCTGCTCTACCTCGTCCTCTTCGGTGTGATCTCGTTCGCCGATTACAACGGCTACGGAGCCTCCGCTCCGCCGACGGCGAAGGGACGATCCGGGCTCCGCCGCCTCGCAGGCACAGCGCTCATCGTCGCCGGTCTTGCCGTCCTCGTCGCCGGCCTCGGGGGGCTTCCGCAGAGTGTCATCTGGCCGGTCGGCCTCATCGGCGCTGGGCTGGTGATCGCTCTGCGCCGTGGCGCCGGTCGATCCCAGGTGGTCGGAGCATTCGTGGCCGCCGTCGGCGCATTTGCCCTTGTCCAGACCGCCGACCTCGGCCCGGCAGTGTCACCCCAGGTGGTGGCCGCTGTCGTGGTGGTGAGTGTGTTCGTGATGTCCGCTCCCTGGTGGTGGCGTCTGGTCACCGATCTCGACGCCGAACGTCAGGCGCGAATCCGGGCAGATGAACGAGCAGACGTGGCCGCACATCTCCACGACTCTGTGCTGCAAACGCTCACCCTGATCCAGAACGGCCTGAACGACGGGAACGCTGATCCGCAGCAGATGGCCCATCTCGCCCGCAAACAGGAACGCGAACTCCGGAACTGGCTCGACCCCGACCGCGCCTCGCGATCCGGCGAGTCGGTACGGGGTCGCCTGGATCAGATCGCCAGCGAAGTCGAGGAGATGTACGGCGTCGCGGTCGAGGTGGTCTGTGTCGGCGATGTTCTGGTCGACGACCGCATCGACGCACTGTTGGCAGCCGGGCGCGAAGCCACCATGAACGCAGCGCGCCACAGTGGCGCATCACGAGTCGATCTCTACGCAGAGATTCGACCAGAGCACGTCGAGCTCTTCGTTCGGGACACCGGTAAGGGGTTCGATCGCGACGCCGTCGACCCCGATCGACGTGGACTGCGCCAAAGTGTGGAAGGCAGAATGGAACGCGTCGGTGGCGTGGTGCGAGTACACACTGTGATCGGCGAGGGCACCGAGATCGAGCTCGTGCTGGCGAGAGAACTGGAGAGCTGATGTTCCAACCACGAGTGGTGCTGGTCGACGATCATGATCTGGTTCGCGCCGGTGTCCGGGCCGGTCTCGGGTCGGCTGTCCACGTCGTCGGCGAGGCGGCCGACACCGAGGAAGCCGTCGACGTCATCGTCGAGACGCTGCCTGATGTCGTGCTCCTCGACGTCCATCTGCCCTCGGGGACCGGGGCCGATGTCATCAAAGGTGTGCTGGCCAGGCTCGACCAGAATCCGGACACGCGCGGCCCGGAAGGGAGGGTGGCGTTCCTGGCGCTCTCGGTGAGCGATGCGCCGGACGATGTGATCTCGGTGATCCGGGCCGGTGCCCGGGGCTACGTCACCAAGGCGATCTCGGGTGAAGACCTGGCCGACGCGGTGCGGCGCGTGGCAGAGGGTGATGCGGTCTTCTCGCCCAGATTGGCCGGCTTCGTGATCGACGCCTTCTCGGGATCGATCGCCGAGCCGATCGACCCGGAGCTGGACCAGCTCTCACCTCGAGAGCAGGAGGTGATGCGCCTGCTCGCCCGGGGGTATGCCTACAAGGAAATCGCCCGCCGGCTCACGATCTCGGTCAAGACGGTCGAGACACATGCGTCGAACGTGCTGCGCAAGCTGCAGGTGTCCAATCGGCACGAGCTGTCCCGTTGGGCACAGAAACGGCGCATCGTCTGAGGGTCTGATCAGGGTCAGGCCAGGGTCGCCCCCGATGGTCGATCGGTCCCGGTGGAACGACCATCGAGACATGAGCCTGATAACTGCCAGAGCCGTGACAAAGACCTATCGAACCGGCGAGGTGAGCGTTCCCGCATTGCGGGGCGTCGACCTCGAGATCGACTCCGGCGAGTTCATCGTCGTGATGGGACCATCCGGTCACGGAAAGTCGACCCTCCTCAACTGTCTTTCCGGCCTCGACACCATCGACAGCGGTGAGGTCATCGTCGACGGTCAAGAGATCCATCGCCTGAGCGATCGGGCCAGAACGGCCCACCGGGCCGCGACGATGGGGTTCGTCTTCCAGAGCTTCAATCTGATCCCGGTGCTCTCGGCCGAGGAGAACGTCGAGCTGCCACTGCTGGCTGCGGGTGCGAAGCCGAAGGTGGCTCGCCTCGCTGGTCAACGCCTCCTGGCCAGAGTGGGTCTCGCAGACCGAGGGCGTCATCGACCGGCAGAGCTGTCCGGCGGTGAGCAGCAACGCGTGGCCGTTGCTCGGGCCCTGGTCACGCAACCGGCCGTGGTCTGGGCCGACGAGCCCACCGGCAACCTGGACAGTGCAACGGCCGGGGCGGTCCTCGATCTGTTCCGTGAGGTCAACGCGAACGGTCAGACAATGGTGATCGTCACGCACGACCAGTCCATCGGCGACACTGCAGACCGAGTGATCGAGGTGCACGACGGTCTCGTGAGGAATGGTCTGGTACTGGCGGGGGCAGGTCGGTCATGATACTCGTCGCTCTCGTCGCCCTTGCCTTACTGATGCCTGTCGTCGTCCACGACCTGGTGCGTCGACCGACCATCCGTCGTCTCGGTCTCCGCAACGTCGCACGTCGGCGCGGCGAGGCCGCACTTGTCGTCTGTGGCTCGATGTTGGCCACTGCGCTGATTGTCGGATCGTTCATCGTCGGGTCCAGTTTCGACCAGTCGATTCGTGACATCGCCGCCACCAACCTCGGTCCCGTTGACGAGATCGTGCTTCCTGACGACCCGGCGCGGGTCGATGATCTCGCCGAGGCGATCCTTGCCGAGAACAGCGGCGAAATCGACGGTGTCCTGGCGGTGCGCTCCGCCGAGGTGGCGGTCGCCTCGGTTGCAGCCGATGCCGATGGCCGGAGGGTCGAGCCGAACGCCGATCTGATCGAGATGGACCTCTCGGACGCAGCGGCTTTCGGCAACGATCCGAACTCCACCGGGTACGCGGGGGTCGGAGACGTGCCGGAGGGTGCAGCCGTGATCAGCCGAGACCTCGCCGAGGATCTCGGCGCCGTCGAAGGCGACCAGATCGACCTCTTCATCGGGTCAGAGGCGCTGCGACTCGATGTCCATGCGCTCGTGGAATCGCAGGGCCTTGCCGGATTCACCGACATCGTGGTCGCTCCCGGCTCGGTGGCGTCCGCCCTGCCCGGTCTCGGGAGCGACCCTGCCGTTCTCCAGGGAGTGGCGCCGTCAGCTCTCCTCGTGTCGAACACCGGTGGGGTCTTCGATGGTGCGGACCGGTCCGACGCTGTGGAGTCGCTCGTCGAAGCTCAGGCCGCCTTGCTGCGTCTCGACGTCAGCGTGACGACCATCAAGGCCGATCTCCTCGCCGATGCAGAGGCGGAAGGATCTTCGATGACCGAACTCTTCGGCACAATCGGCGGATTCAGCGTGATCGCCGGGGTGCTCCTCGTGGTCAACCTCTTCGTGATGCTGGCCAGCGAACGAACCGTCGAGCTGGGAACGATGCGAGCCGTTGGTCTGAAGCGGGGAACGATTCTGCGGGCCTTCGCTCTGGAGGGAGCGATCTACGGAGTGGTGGCGGCAGCGGTCGGCGCTCTGCTGGGCATCGCCGTCGGCGCCGGGGTGATGGCGTTTGCAGCAACGTTGTTCGACGGCGACGGGTTCTCGGTCTCGCTCGCCGTGCGCCGCGGTGACCTGTTGGCCGGTGCAGCCATCGGCCTGGCCATCTCCCAGCTGACGGTGGTCCTGACCAGCGCCCGGATGACGAAGATCAACATCGTGCGGGCCCTGAAGGATCTCGCCCCGCAAACGTCGACGCATCGAGCCTGGCGACGGATCGTTGCGAGCCTCGGCGGCATGGCCGTCGGCATCGGCCTCTTCGTCGCTGCGCCCGATCAGGCTCTCGCCGCCATGGCCGGGCCGGTGATCGCTGCGGTGGCTGCCATCGGCCTGCTCGGCCTCGTCATTCCTCGCAAGGCGGCAACGGTTCTCGGATGTGCCGTTGCCCTCGTGTGGCCGGTCGCCGTCTTCTCCGTTCGGGCCGACGTGCTCGACAATCCGGACGTCGACGTGTTCCTTCTGCAGGGCGTGCTCCTCGTCGGTCTCTCGACTGCCCTGCTCGCCTCGCTCGATCGGGTGTGGCTCGGGGCGGTCTCCGTCCTGGCGCCGAGCGGCATCGCCCCGCGGCTCGGAATGGCACATCCACTGGCCAGGCCCGTTCGGTCCGCGCTCCTCGTGGCCATGTACGCACTTGTGATATTCACCGTCACCTTCATCGCCGTGTTGAGCAGCGCCTTCTCGGCCTCGTCCGGTGAGCTGGCCCGTCACGTCGGCGGTCAGTACGACCTCGTGGTCGAGTCGAACCGCACGGCTCCGTTGTCGGCAGCTCAGCTTCAGTCGATCGATGGCGTGGACACCGTCTCGTCCATCGGTCGAGGAACGGTCGGCGTCGGGCAGGACGAGATCGGTTGGCAGGTGTCGAGCATCGACACAACCTGGCACCCCGACCTCGCTCCCGACCTCGACTCGATGGATGCGCAGTTCGCCGACAGCGCCGAGGCATGGGACGCGGTTGTCTCGGGTGATGGTTGGGTGATGATGCCGGCCGACGAGGGGTTCGAGGCCGGGAGCGCGATTCAGCTGCACAGTGCCTTCGGAGATGTCGTCGACGTCCGTGTGGCGGGTCTGACCAGGAATGGTTGGCTGGTCGATGCAGGGCTGTACGCCTCGGCGGACCTCGCCGATCGATTGTGGGACGACGAACGCCCGGAGGCGCGCTTCTACGTCGTCGCAGAGGACGGTCGAGCAGACACCGTTGCCACCACGATCCAGGGCCGTTGGCCGGAACAGGGTGCCGAAGCGACCACCTTCCTCAGCAGTGCAGATGAAGTCCTCGCCGAACAGAACGGCTTCTTCACGATGCTCCAGGGTTACCTCGGGCTTGGCCTCTTGATCGGCATCGCCGGTCTCGGTGTCGTGCTCACTCGGGCCGTACGTGAACGGCGTCGAGAACTCGGCATGCTCGCCGCCATCGGTGTGCCGGCAAGGCAGGCCCAGCGGGCCTTCCTGGTCGAGGCAAGCTTCATCGGGATCCAGGGCGTTGTGGTGGGTATCGGTCTCGGACTGGTCAGCGCCTGGCAGGTGATCACGAGGACCTCCTCGTTCGAGGATGGACTCGGCTTCGAGGTCCCCGTCTTCTGGTTGGCCGGTCTTGCCCTCCTTTCGGTCGCGGCTTCGGTCGTCGCCGCACTGGCTCCGGCCCACCGAGCCGGTCGGGTCCCGCCCGCTGTTGCCCTCCGGGTGACCGGCTGAGGCTAAGTTCCATGACGTGTTCGAGCCGATGGTGTCTGCGTCAGAGGAACTCCGAGCGAGGGTCGGTCGATGGATCGTCGTGGACGACCGATCGCACGTCTTCCTCGCCGACGGGGACTTTCCCGTCGGCGAGGAATGCCCGGTGCCGGGTGCGACACCTCACCTGCTCGGAACGAACGACGGCGTGCCGATCTGGGCGGTCGCTGCCGGTGACGCTCCCGTCGGCGAACCGATGCATCTCCGAGCACTGTTCGGGACGATTCCCGAGCACGACTGGGCGCTCGCCGGCCGGGCGGCCCAGGTCCTCACCTGGGCTCGCGATCACGCCTTCTGCGGCCGATGCGGCACTGCCACCGTCCCGCACCCCTCGGACCGGGCACGCGGATGCCCGTCGTGTGGCCTGCAGTCGTTCCCCCGGATCAGCCCGGCGGTGATCATGCTCGTCGAGCGGTTGACCGACGTGGGCCCGGAGGTGCTGCTGGCCTGGGGCCGTCAGTTCCCCGGCCGCTTCTTCAGCGCCCTCGCCGGGTTCGTCGAGCCGGGGGAGAGCCTCGAGGAGTGCGTCGTGCGCGAGGTTCGCGAGGAGACAGGGATCGAGGTCGACCGCGTCACCTACTTCGGCAGCCAACCCTGGCCCTTCCCCCACTCGATCATGATTGGTTTCACGGCGCAGTACGTGTCCGGGGACATCAGTGTCCAGGAGGAGGAAATCGTGGAGGCCGGTTGGTTCGGGCCGAATGAGTTGCCGCCAGTCCCTCGTGGCGGAATGTCGATCGCCGGTTGGCTGATCGAAGCCTGGCTCGAGCAGCTCTGATTGCTAGGAGTCGTTCTTTGAGCCGGCGACGTTGTTCGGCACCACGTTCATCTTCGGCTCGTACTCGGTCGCAGCCGAGTCGCTGGCCTCCTTGATCATCGTGGCCCGGAGCTCGGCCCGACATGTCTCGCAAGGGCCGTAGAAACGTTCGACGACAGTTCGCTTGCATCGGGGACAAGCGATCTCGAGGTCGCTTTCCGGTAACGGTCCGATCGCCACGCTCGTAGCTCCTCTTTCGTCGACAACGAGCAAATGATACGGTCCGTCAACGTGCTTGAACGAGGCACGTCGCCCAACAAGGAGATCATTTCGTGGCTGTGGTCAAGCTCAAGGACATCAACAAGGTCTACCCGAACGGGTACCACGCGATTCATGATCTGAGCCTGGATGTCAACGATGGCGAGTTCCTGGTGCTCGTTGGCCCGTCTGGTTGTGGCAAGTCCACTGCGTTGCGCATGGTTGCCGGTCTCGAGGAGATCACTGACGGCGAGATGTACATCGGTGACCGGCTGGTCAACGACGTGCACCCCAAGGACCGCGACATCGCGATGGTGTTCCAGAACTACGCGCTGTATCCGCACATGACGGTGGCCGAGAACATCGGTTTCGCACTCAAGTTGGCGAAGGTGCCGAAGGGCGAGATCGAAGAGCGTGTCCGCAAGGCGGCGGCGATCTTGGATCTGACCGAGAATCTGGAGCGCAAGCCTGGTCAGTTGTCCGGTGGTCAGCGTCAGCGTGTTGCGATGGGTCGTGCGATTGTCCGCCAGCCCAAGGCGTTCTTGATGGATGAGCCGCTGTCGAACCTCGATGCGAAGCTTCGTGTGCAGATGCGAGCCGAGATCGCTGGTCTGCAACGCAACCTTGGTGTCACCACCCTGTACGTGACGCACGATCAGGTCGAGGCCATGACCATGGGTGACCGGGTCTGTGTCCTCAAGCGTGGGTATCTCCAGCAGGTCGACACGCCGCAGAATCTGTATGAATCACCGGACAACGTCTTTGTCGCCGGGTTCATTGGTTCGCCATCGATGAACCTGATGAAGGTGAATCTCACCGGCACAGCCGAGGCGCCGCTGGCAGAGATCGCCGGGCAGCAGGTCGCCATCGCTCCTGAGCTCGCGAAGAGTCGTCCGGCCCTTGCCGGCTACATCGGCAAAGAGATCGTGTTGGGTATTCGTCCCGAGGATCTCGAGGACTCTGTGATTTCGGGGGCTCCCCCGGAGCGGACGTTCACCACGACGGTGACTCTCACCGAGTCGTTGGGTTCTGAGATCATCGTGCACTTCCCGCTCGCCGCTGAGGCGTTCAGCATCATGGATGCCGAGTTCGAGGGCGAAGACGCCGTCGAGGCGCAGAAGGATTCTGAGGGTCGGACGATCTTTGTCGGCAAGTTCAGTCCCCGATCGACAGCTCGAATGGGGAATGAGATCACGATCGGGATCGACACCGGTCGATTCCATTTCTTCGACCCCTCCACCGGCCTCGCCATTCGCGACTGAGGCCCGGAAATGCGGCTTCGTCAGGTGGCGTGGGTCGCACGCGACCTCGCAGCGTCAACCGATCTGGTCACGCGAGATCTCGGCCTCGAGGTCTGTTTCTCCGATCCCGGAGTGGGCGTGTTCGGGCTCGAGAACGCGCTCTTTCCCGTGGGAGACCAGTTCCTCGAGATCGTCTCGCCGGTGCAGGACGGGACCACGGCCGGGAGGCTGCTCGAGAAACGAGGAACGGGCGAGACACCGTGCGGCGGGGCCGGGTACATGGTCATCTTCCAAACCTCGGAAAACCTCGATGGGGTGCGGCATCGGGCAAAGGCCGCCGGGATCCGAATCGTGTTCGAGGCTGACGGGGGGAGCAACGCCGACGGAACTGCGATTCATGGCATCCACTTCCATCCCGCTGACGTCGGGGGAGCGATCGTTTCGATCGATCGGAGCGAACGTGCAGCCGAGTGGGCCTGGGCCGGACCGGCCTGGCGTCAGCACGTGCAGACCGATGTGGTCGAGGCGATGATCGGCGTCACCATCGAGGTGGCCGAGCCCGATACCGTCGCGGCCCGCTGGGCCGTCCTGCTCGGTGTCGATGCCGACCGCGCAACGGTGCAGATCGACGGTACGACGCTGACGTTCTGCGCACCGGACAGCGGGCCACCTCGCGGTGTCGTTGGACTCGATTTCCGCGGTTCGGCCGATCGCCGGCTCGAGTTGATCGGAACCGACGTCCACATCACGACGTCATGACCCGTCGGGTTCGAACCGTCGACGTCGGCGGCATCGAACTCTCCGTGACCGAACAGCATGTGACCGAACCGCGACCGGAAGGTCGAAGCGAGAAACCAACGGTCGTACTCCTCCACGGGTTCCCCGACATCGGATACACGTGGCGCCATCAGATGGACGCGCTGGCCGCAGCAGGTCATCACGTGCTGGCACCCGACCAGCGGGGATACGGATGGAGCGACACGCCGGCCGACGTCGGGGCCTACGGCATCTTCGATCTCGTCGGCGACGTGATCGGCCTGCTCGATTCGGAAGGCATCGACAGGTGTGTCCTGGCCGGCCACGACTGGGGCTCGATCGTGGCGTGGCATGTCGCCCTGATGCGTCCAGATCGGCTGCACGGCGTGCTGCTGATGAGCGTGCCTTATCAGCCTCGGACCGATCGCAGCGTGCTCGATCACATCCGCTCGGTCGATCCAGACGGGCCCTTTTCCTACATGCTGGCATTCCAGGAGATGGGCCTCGCCGAGTCCCTGATGGATCCGGACCCGATCGAGTTCCTCCGGGTGATGCACTGGAAACAAAGCGCCGCATGGGCGGTAACACCCGAGGCGGCCGACGACCTCGCTCCAGCGGGACGACCGCCGTTCCTCGCCGCCGAGGAACTGGAGAACTACGGCCGAGCCTTCGCGAGGACAGGCTTTGCCGGTGGGATCAATTGGTATCGCAACTTCCAGGCGAACTGGGAACGAACCCGTCCATGGCAGGGTGCGCCGATCACCGTCCCGTCGGCCTTCATCGGCGGCGAACACGACTTCGTTGTGACCCGGGGTGACGGCGGCCTGGGAAGTCCGGTGTCCTCGATGTCGGATCATTGCCTCGACCACCGGGCCACCACGATCGTGCCCGGCGGCCACTGGGCCCATCAGGAGCACCCGGGTCCGGTCAACGAGGCCATGCTCGAGTTCCTCGCGTCCGTTTCGCCAGACACCTGACACCGCCCGTCACCTGACACACTGGGCAGATGTCGTCGCAGGCCATCAACGTGCTCGATCGGCCGCCGGACTGCACGGTGCGGGTGCCGGGATCGAAGAGCCACACGAACCGTGCTCTTGTGTGCGCTGCCCTGGCTTCGGGGACCTCGACGCTGCACGGCATTCTCCTCGCCGACGACACCGAGGCCATGCTCGAGCTGCTGGCAACACTTGGAATCGGCATCGAGCTCGATCGGGACACCCGTCGGGCGACGGTCGAAGGTGTCGACGGAAACATCCCGCCCCACGAGGGCATCCTCGATGCCCGTCAGTCCGGCACCACGAGTCGATTCGTCCTCCCGATGCTCGCACTGGGCACGGGTCGCTACGTGCTCGACGGCCATGAACAGATGCGAGCCCGTCCGTTCGGAGATCTGATCGGAGCGCTCGAAGTTCTCGGCGCCAGAGTGGAGGGTTCGACACTTCCACTCACGGTCGTCGGAGCCGGCTCGTTCACGGGAGGCCAGGTCGAGGTCCCGGGTTCGGTGAGCAGTCAGTTCCTCTCCGGTCTGCTGCTCAGTTCACCGTACGCAGCGGCAACCGTGAGCATCGAGATCGTCGGCGACCTGGTCTCGAAGCCGTATGTCGATCTCACGCTGGCGACGATGGCGGCCTTCGGCGTCGAGGTCGATCGCGACGGCTACCGCACGTTCGTCGTCCCGACCGGCGGGTACAACGCTGCCGATCTGCAGATCGAACCCGATGCCTCGGCTGCGTCCTATTTCTTCGCCGCAGCAGCTGCCACCCGTGGCAGGGTCAGAGTCGAAGGGCTCGGCACCACGACGCTTCAAGGCGATCTGGCGTTCGTCGATGTGCTCGAACGAATGGGGGCCGAGGTGATTCGGACCGCGGCTGCGACCGAAGTACGGGGGACGGGGGTTCTTCGTGGCATCGAGGTCGACATGGCCGACATCTCCGACACCGCCCAGACACTCGCCGCGATCGCTCCCTTCGCCGATGGACCTGTTCGGGTGACGGGCATCGGCTTCATCAGACGCAAGGAGACCGATCGCATCGCCGCCATCGTCACCGAGCTGACCAGACTCGGAATCGATGCCGTCGAAGATCCTGACGGTTTCACGGTGCAACCAGGCCGACCTCGCCCCGGCCTCGTGCACACCTACGACGATCATCGGATGGCGATGAGTTTCGCCGTGCTGGGTCTGGTCGCTCCCGGCATCGAGATCGCCGGTCCGTCATGTGTCGACAAGACATTCCCCGAGTTCTTCGAAACGCTCGCCGCGCTGTCCGGCACTCACTCGTGAGGGCGGCATCATGAGAGCGGCAGTGCTTCGAGGAGCGGCTGATCTCCAGATCATCGACATCGCCGAACCGAGAGCTCGGCCCGGAAGTCTCATCGTGGCCGTCGACCGATGCGCAATCGGGGGCTCCGACCTCCTCGCATTCAAAACGGGCGAGCTCCCTGCGCCGGCATGGTTTGGCCACGCCTGGTCTGGTCGGGTGGTCGAGCTCGGCGCCGGAGTCGAACACCACTTCGTGGGTGAACGGGTGGTGGGCGCCGCGCCACCTCCATGCGGTGCGTGCCCGCACTGTGTTGCCGGGTTGCCCGAGAACTGCGACCTCGTGCTCGAAATGATCGTCGGCACTGACCACCTGGCATCCAGTCATGGGGCCTTCGCAGAACGAATTCGCGTCGACCATCGCCGAGTCAGGAGGACCCCAGAGGGGCTCGACGACAACGATGCAGCGTTGGCCGAGCCGGCCGCGGTGGCCGCGCACGGCATCGCCAGGAGCGGCGTCGGTATCGGTGATCTCGTCGTGGTGATCGGTGCTGGTCCGATCGGGCTGATCACCGCCGAACTGGCCAGGATCGCCGGAGCCAGTCGGGTGGTCGCCATCGACCCGAATGGAGCTCGACGTGAGCTCGCCTGTGATCTCGGCAGCGACGCAGCGTTTGCGACCGCCGCCGACGTCGGCCCCTGGCTCGAGCGTCACGGTCATGGTCTTGGTGCCGACGTGGTCTTCGACTGTGTCGGGGCAGACGGCGCGCTGACCGACGCCGTCGATGTCGCCAGGCACGGCGGCACGGTTGTTGCGGTGGGAGTGAGCAGCTCGTCCACCCGCAGTGTCCCTGCTGACCTCGTCAAGAACGAGATCACGATCCGCGCATCCCTTGGCTACACCACCGCCGATGTGCACCGAGTGCTCGACCTGCTCGCCGAGGACCGTTTGAGAGTCGGGCCGCTCATCGACCCGACGATCCGGCGGCTCGACGAACTCGAGGCAGCGCTCACGGCTGGTTCTTCGGGGAGTGGGGCCATGCCGAACGGGACGGTGTTGGTCAGTCCGTCGTCGTGATCGATGCGAGTTCGGCCAGGAACTCATGGGCCCACGCCACTGCGTCGTTGCGCCTGACCACCCGCCGGAGTCGACGCATGCGATCGCGGCTCTCCTCGGGCTCCATCTCCACGGCTTGCATGATGGCGCCCTTGACACCGTCGATGTCGTGCGGGTTCACGAGCAGGGCGTCCTTCAGTTGCACGGCGGCGCCGGCGAATTCGGAGAGAACGAGTGCGCCGGTCTCGTCGTAGCGGGTGGCCACGTACTCCTTGGCGACGAGGTTCATCCCGTCGTTGAACGGCGTGACGAGCATGACGTCTGCGGCTCGGTACATCGCCATCAGTTCCTCGAAGGTCTGACTCTGGTGGATGTAGTGGACCACGGGAAAACCGACGCGGCCGTAGTCGCCGTTGATCTCGCTGACCAGGCGCTCGACCCGTTCGCGCAGCGAGATGTAGGCGTCGACCTTGTCGCGGCTGGGCTCGGCCACCTGGATCATGGCGATCGTCGAAGGATTGAGTCGGCCCTCCGCCAGTAGCTCCTTGAATGCGCGAAGGCGCAGGTCGATGCCCTTGGTGTAGTCGAGGCGATCGACGCCGAGCAGCACCTTGTGGGGCTGGCCGAGTCTGGCGCGGAGGTCGCGGGCCCCATCGATGATCGCCGGATCGGTCGACGCTTCGTCGTAGCGGGCGTTATCGATGCCGATCGGAACGCTCTTCAGCCTCACTGTGCGGGTACCGACCGTGAGCACCAGCTTCTTCTGTCGCGTCGCGACGCCGAGACGCAACGCCAACCGTTGGAAGTTGTCTGCGTGCTCCGGTGTCTGGAAGCCGATCAGGTCGGCCCCGAGCAAGCCGAAGGTGAGTTCCTCCCGCCACGGCAGTTGGTAGAAGAGCTCGGGAGGCGGGAAGGGGATGTGGAGGAAGAAGCCGATCCGCAGATCCGGCCGGAGTTCGCGCAACATGCCGGGTACGAGCTGGAGCTGGTAGTCGTGAACCCAGACGGTGGCGCCGGGGGCTGCGACCTCCGCGGCTGCGGTGGCGAACCGCCGGTTGACCTTGCGGTAGCCCTCGTACCAGTGGCGGTGGAACTCGGCCGGGACGATCTTGTCGTGATAGAGCGGCCAGAAGGTGCCATTCGCCATCCCGTGGTAGTGGAGGTCCCGTTCTTCGGGTGAGAGCGGTACGGGGACCAGGTGGATGCCGTCGTGGTCGAAGGGCGCCTCGACCTGATCGAGCCCGCCCGTCCAGCCCAGCCATGCGACGCTTTCGTCCGCCATGGCCGGCTTGAGCGCTGCGACGAGCCCTCCTGGGCTGGTGACCCACTGCTCGACGCCGTCCTCCACGATCTGCTTGACCGGGAGTCGGTTGGCAACGATGACGATGTCCTGCTGCTTTTGCACCTCTCCAGTATGGCGAGAACTCAGCGGAGGAGTCGCCCCGCCTGGTCGACCGTCGCTCGAGATCCGACAGCGTCGTCTGTCATCAGGAACATCATGGTGTCGGCGTCGGTCGAATTGGCCCACGTTCTGGCGCCGTCTGGCGTGATCAGCGCGGCGATGCCCTTGCTCGGACCGTCCGAGTCGTGCATGACCGTGGCCGCCTCGACGGTTGCGGCGCCGATGTACGACTCGTCCCCCGCAGTCTCGGGGACGGCGTCGACCAGTTCCTGCACGTCATCGGCGATGAAGGGGTGCGATGCCGGTTCGGTCGAATACAGCCCGAGGGCGTGTTTCGTGATGTATCCGCCGTTGCCGGTTGCGAGTCCGAGGCTTCCCGGATCGGATCGCAGGACGTCGACCAGCGCAGCGATGGAGTGCGTGACGTAGTTGTTGAGCGGACCGCCGGCGAAACACAGTCCGCCGGTCACGGTCAGTTGTCGATCGAGGCCGAGCCCGAGCTCGGCGGCCCCGATCTGCACGGCCGAAGGAAAACATGAATAAAGGTCGATGTGGTCGAGGTCGTCCGGCCCGGTGCCCGTGATCTCGAAGAGTCGTGCGCCCGCTGTTTCGATCGCCGGCGATGAGTGGAGATCGCGCCGATTGGTGACGGCATAGGTGTCATGGGCGTCGGTGCCGGCATGGGGAAAGACCCAGCGGTCACGGGGGACTCCGGCGGCATCGGCGGCGGCCGCCGAGCACAGGATCAAAGCGGCACCCTGATCGAGGTCCCAGTTGGAGTTCATGGCCTTGGTGTATGGAAAGCCGACCATGCGGTTCGCGGAGCTGGGTTCGCGGATCTCAGCCGCCGACATCGGGGTGCGGTTCCAGGCGTGGGGATTGGCGACGGCGACGGCGTTGAAACGTGCCCAGAGTTCGGACAGCGCCGTGCGATGCTCGGCGATCGTGCGCCCTCGATCGGCGCCGATGGCCGACTCGAAGATGGGGTAGAAGTCGATCGGCTGCTCGAGCCCGCGGCTCGCTTCGAAGTCGGTCGACATCGTCACATCGGACTGGAAGCGCTCGTCCGGCGTGACGTCGACTTGTTCTGTGACAGACCGTTCGATGTTGTTGCGACGCATTCGCCTCCGGGACCAGATGGTCTCGGCACCGGTGATCACGACCACGTCGAGCTGGCCTCGCTGGATGCGGGCGGCCAGGGCGTTGACATACGACTGAGGCGTATTGCCTCCATGAAACGACAAGAGCGTCGTGGCCTCGGGAGACCCGACATCGTCGGCGATCAACCGACCGGGGTCGCTGTATCGCCACGCGCCGTACACCACCGCCACCGCGTCGAGTTTTGTGAGCAGTCCGGGGGCGCCCGCGTCGGCTGCGGCGTAGCGGACACAGGCCGTCATCAGGGCGGAAGCCTCGAGCGCGGAACGGAGATCGCCCGGTCGTTGGGAGCGTTGGGAGACGCCGACGATGACCGGGGTGCGAGGGTCCATTCAGGAAGGGTTGCTCAACGCGGCACCGAGGAACAAAACGACCACGCTGGCCACAGCGCCCGGGGCACCGGTGACGGCCTCGAGTACGGTCAGCGCTTGAGGATGCCGCTGAGGAGCCCGCCGAGGCCGCCCGAACCGGAGGCGAGGTTGGTGACATCGCCGAGATCGAAGCCGTCACCGTCGGTGTCGAGGATCGCTGCCAGACCGCCGAGACCCGGTGCCTTCTCCTCGGTCTTGGCCCGCTCGGACTGCAAGGCTCCGGCGAGGTCATCAGCGCTGAGGTTCTGCTGCTGCTTCTGCTTGGCGAGGTATCCCATCACCAGGGGAGCCAGCATCGGGAGGAGCTTGGCCACCGATCCGAGGTCGAGGCCGCTTCCGCCGGCGATGCGCTCCTGGGCTGCACCCTGCTTGTTCCCGAGCACGTGGCCGAGGATCTTGGCGCCGTCGTTGTTCCCGATCAGGTCAGTGATCTTGCCGAACACGTCGTCGCTGTGATTGTCGAGTGCCCCGGCCAACGCCTGAGCTCCTTCGGGATTCCGTGCATTACGCGCCATGCCGCCGAGGAGGGCAGGCAGGGCCATCGCGACGGCGTCGCCTGCCTTCTCTTCGTCGGCGCCGATTGCGCCTGCGATCTGCGACAGGCCATTGCTGCCGAGTTGGGAAAGGATTCCGCTGAGGATGTCTGCCATGGTGTCGCCTGCCTTGTGAGTGTCGGCTGCGAGGTGCAGCCGCCGGTCAACCTATCGACGTCTCGGTCGTCGATGTGGTGATGGCGACGCTACGTATTCGGGCGCTCACGCCGGGTGTCGCGAACATTTCTCAGAGAGGTCCCACAACCACGCTGCGCGCGGTGTAGTGTTGCGATCTTCGGGGCGGAGTTGGTGCCGAAAGGGATGCCTCGTGGCTCCGTCCGTTTTGCGTGACCAGCAACATCAACTCCGTCGACACGTTCGTATTCGGCCGACGGCGAGTGCATTCCTCCGTCGCTTGGCCACGCTTTTGTTGGCGTCGACGCTCGTGCTGCTGTTGGCCGGAACGGCGCTCGCATCGATCGATGCCGCCCGCCCGATGATGGCGCAGGCAACGGTCGATCGCAGCTGGGTTCCCGGCGATGCCCCGGACCTCTCGTTCGTCGTTGCCGATGCGCTGGTCGACGGGGTCGTTGACCCGGTGATCGTTGCCTCGGTCGCCCCGAGCCTCTCGGAGATCCCCGGTGTGAGTGCGGTGGCGGTCGACACACTCGACAACGGCCGCGTCGCCATCCACGTGTCGTTTTCTGATCAGGGAGGCGTCGACGGGGCCGACGATGCCACCATCGATGCCGTCATCGGCACAGCCGACCGTCTCCTCGACGGCCGACAGGTGTCCGTCGGTGGGCGAGCTGCCATCGATCGTGACCTGCTCGACCGACTCCATCGCAACGCATTGCTCGCCATCGTGCCGGTGATCGTGCTTCTCGGCCTGGTCGTCGCTGCTTCGGTTGGTCCGAAACTCGGGTTCATCACTGCATCGGTCGTGGCGCTGGCATCGGCGTTGGGAGGCATGCTCGGGGCGAGCGTCGCCGGCACCTTCGACGGCACGCTGGCCTCCACTGCGATCCCCGCGGTGCTCGTGGCACTGCTCGTGTCGTGTGTCCTGACGTTCCGATTGCTCGACTGGTTTCGTTTCCCCCAGGGTGATGATCAAGCTGAGGTCATCCAGCGGTCGCTCAAGCACCTGGCGCCGGAGGCACTGCTGATGTTCGGTGGCCTCGTGGCCACCGCAGTGGTGATGGAGCTGATTGGTCCAGGACGAGCGTCGGCCACTGTCGTCGCAGCCGGCGGAATCGTGGCTGCGATCGTCACGTTCGCAGCGCTTCCGGCCATCCTCGTGACACTCCCCCCGGTTCCGAACGACGACGACTACCGCCTCTTCCGGCTCCCGACACCGGACGGCCGCGACTTCCCGCTCCCCGTCCTCGCCGGGTTCGCCTGTTTCCTTCTCGCCCTCGGCTTGTTCGCCGTTCGTCCGCCGAGCAACGGATTGCTCGACGGCGACGCGCTTCCCAGCGGTGAGGCATCACGCCGAGTGGCAGAACAGCTCGTCCAGAGCGGAGGCGACCCGACCGATGCGATCGTCGCATCGTCCTCCGCCGACGTCGCTGATGCCGACCTGGATCGGTGGGCCAGTGCCATCTCCGACCTTCCCACCGTTGGCTGGGTCGAGACGGCGGCCGGACGTTACGTCACCGGTGCGTTGGTCAGCACCGGCGCCGATGCGGCTCGTTTCGAGACGCAGGCTGCCACCTTCGCCATCATCTCGCCGGACGTGAGCGGGCGATCGAACGCCGCGCTCGAGTTGGCAGCGTCCGTTGAATCCCTTTCGGCCGCCTCGGTCTTCGATCCCGATCTGACCGGCGTCCCGGTCGAGGGGCTGGCCACGGCGAGCGCAGCCGCGAGTGGCCTGTGGGTGCTGGTCCTGATGCTGGCGTTCACCGGCGGCCTGGCTGTCTACCTCCTGATGTCGGATCTGTTCCTGGCGGTCGCCACCATCGGTCTGCGCCTTCTCGGCACCGCAGCATCGCTCGGCGTGTATTCGCTGCTCTCGCCAGACGTCAGCGGGAGCGAGCTCCAGGTGCTGGCTCTCGTGGTCAACGTCGGTGTCGGCCTGTTCGAGATCGGCTTCTTGCGTCGTATCGGCATCGGTCTCTCCGAGGACGGCGCGCCAGACGTCCTGGTTGGCGACGCGCTCCGCCGAGAAGGTCGCGCCGCGATGTTCGGCCTCGGCGTCACCGCGCTGGTCGGCATCGCATTCCTGAGCAGCGATCTGGCCGTCCAGCGGAACCTGGGTGTTGCGGTCGCCATCGGTGTCACCATCGAGTTGCTCGTTGGGACCTGGCTGTTGCGACCCGTCGTGCAGGGCGAGCGTGCCGCGGGAATCTCCCGTGTTCGTAGGCCCTCGCGGGCGGTGCAACTCGGTCTCGATGAGCTCACCGGACGAGACACCCCGTCAGCGAGCTCGACGGTGCTCGATCTCGCTGCAGAAGTCGACCCCGAGTGGCGTCGCATCGTCGGAGGACTCCTCCGAGCCGAGTTCGAGTGTCAGGCCGAGCCGTCGAAGGCCGAGCTGGCCAGCGTCTTCGTCGAGCAGACTCCGTTGTTCGAGGAGGTCTCGAACCACAATCGTCGATTGATCGAGACCGGATTGCGGATCGAGGGTGACGGTCCCAAGTTGCGAGCGCTCGACGTCGTGAACACGTCCTCGCCGATCGCCATCGCCGTGACGGTGGAGCATCCACGTCGGTACCTCGTGGACGCCGGCGGCCGCCAGATCGGCCAACGAACTCCCGAGATCCGCGAGGGCATGCTCTGGCTCATGCAGGATCCGTCCGGTCGCTACCGCATCGCCGAGGCCATCGATCTCGGTGAGGCCGAGCCGACCGAAAGTGCCATGGACGCGGTTCCCGCTCGCCGCAAGGATGACGTCGAAGTCCAGACCGCCGAGGTCACTGTCTCCATCAGCGAGGCCTCCATCACCGAGGCCACGATGACCGAGGCCAACGGGTGAGGCGACGGGCCCTTTCCGGGTCAAGGGTCGGCATCGGTTAGCCTCACTGGGTGGACATCGCCGACTCGGTACTCGATCTCATCGGACACACCCCCATGGTGCGCTTGCGCCAGGTCACCGAAGGGATCGAATGCCCCGTCGTGGTGAAATACGAGGTGTACAACCCGGGCGGGAGTTCGAAGGACCGCCCGGCCCTGGCCATGATCAACGCCGCCGAACGTGAGGGCTTGCTGAAGCCGGGCGGCACCATCGTCGAGCCGACCTCTGGGAACACGGGCGTCGGGCTGGCGATCGTGGCTGCCCAACGTGGTTACAAATGCAAGTTCGTGGTCACCGACAAGGTGGGCGTCGAGAAGGTCGATCTGCTGCGGGCCTACGGCGCCGAGGTGATCGTGTGCCCGGTGGCGGTCGCTCCCGAGGACCCCGAGTCCTACTACTCGACCGCCGAGCGTCTGGTGCAGGAGACACCCAACGCCTTTCGGCCCAATCAGTACGGCAACATCAACAACCCGCAGGCGCACTACGACACGACCGGTCCGGAGATCTGGGAACAGACCGACGGAACGATCACTCACTTCGTGGCCGGTGCGGGCACCGGGGGAACGATCTCGGGTGTCGGCCGCTACCTCAAAGAGAAGAACCCCGACATCCAGATCATTGCCGGCGATCCGGACCAGTCGGTCTACAGCGGCGGGTCCGGACGGCCGTATCTGGTCGAAGGGGTCGGCGAGGACTTCTGGCCGACCACCTACGACCCGGCCGTGGTCGATCGGGTGATCCCCGTCAGCGACCAGGACAGCTTCCTCACGGCGCGGAGGGTGAGCAGGGAGGAGGGGCTGTTGATCGGCGGTTCATGCGGCACCGCCGTCCACGCTGCGCTCACCGTCGCCGAGGAGCTCACCAAGGACGATCTCGTCGTCGTCCTCGTTCCCGACAGTGGCCGCGGATACCTGTCCACGGTCTTCAACGATCGATGGATGGCCGGGTTCGGGTTCACCCGAGGGGACGGCGCCGTCGTGGCAGACGTCCTCAACGCGAAGGAGGGTGACATTCCGCCCCTGCTCTACGTCCGGCCGGACATGAAGGTCCGGGAGGCTGTGTCACTCATGCACGAACACGATGTGTCGCAGCTTCCGGTTGCAAAGAACGAGATGCCCCTCGCAGCTGCCGAGGTCATGGGTTCGATCGACGAGCTGCGGATCATGGAATCCGCGTTCGCGGCGAATTCGATCCTCGATGAATCGGTCGAATCGGTCATGAGTCAGCGCCTGCCCACCATCGGCATCGGCCAGCCGGTCGAGATGGCGGTCCAACTGCTCGACCTCGCCCCTGCCCTCCTCGTTCTCGACGGCGGTCGGCCCCGAACCGTGCTGGCCCGCGCCGACCTCCTCAGCTTCCTCTCGCTCGATCAGAACGAGGCAGTCCGGTGAGCGCTGATGCGGGCGAAGGCGTCGGGTTCGAAGGCTTCGGTTTCAACACTCGGGCGATCCACGTCGGCCAGGACCCAGAGGCGATCACCGGCGCAGTGGCAGTCCCGGTCTTTCAGACCTCCACGTTCGCTCAGGAGGCGGTCGGCAAACACTCCGGCTACGAGTACGCCCGCACCGGTAATCCCACCAGGACCGCACTCGAGCGGGCGTTCGCCTCCTTGGAGGGGGCTGCGTTCGGCGTCGACTTCGCCTCCGGACTCGCCGCGGAGGACGCCATCCTGCGAATGTTGCGACCCGGTGACCACATCGTCATGGGGAACGACGCCTACGGCGGGACCTTTCGTCTGATCTCCAAGGTCTTCGCCCCCATGGGCATCACGTGGTCGGCCCACGATCTGACCGACCCTGCCGGGCTCGCCGGCTCGTGGCCGGACAACACGAAGATGGTGTGGGCGGAGACCCCGACCAACCCGCTGCTCACCGTGATCGATCTCGCGGCCGTGGCCGGCATCGCCCACGACAACGGCGCACTGCTCATTGCCGACAACACCTTCGCCACGCCGTATCTGCAGCAGCCCCTGGCCCACGGGGCTGACATCGTTGTGCATTCCACCACCAAGTACCTCGGGGGACACTCCGACACCGTGGGCGGCTTCGTGGCCACCAACGACGCGGCGCTCGACACCCATCTACGTTTCATCCAGAACTCCGTCGGCGCAGTCCGGGGTCCGTGGGACGTCTACCTCACCCTCCGCGGAGCCAAGACCCTCGGCATCCGGATGGATCGCCACAACGAGAACGCAGCGGCGATCGTCGCCATGCTCGGCTCACATTCGGCTGTCTCGACCGTCCTGTATCCGGGGCTGCCCGGTCATCCCGGACACGAGGTCGCGGCCCGTCAGATGAGCGGATTCGGGGGAATGGTCAGCTTCCGTGCTGCCGGCGGACGTGACGCCGCCATTCGCATCATCGAAGCCACCGAACTCTTCATCCTCGCCGAGTCACTCGGTGCGGTCGAGTCGCTCATCGAGCATCCGGGCGTCATGACCCACGCATCGGCCGAGGGCTCGCCGCTCGAAGTGCCGGACGATCTCGTGCGACTGTCGGTCGGCATCGAGAACGTCGAGGATCTCCTCGCCGACCTCGAACGGGCGCTCGGCGCGGGCTGAGCGGGATTCCGATGGTCGCCCCGCGCATCGCCGTGTTGCCGGACAGCGGACGGGTCGAGAGTCTGCGCGAGGCAGTGATCGCCGGAGGCGGCGTGCTCGTCGATGTGGCGAAGGCGGAAGGTTTGGTCTGGGCCGATGCCAAACGACCCCAGGACCTGCCCGCCGTGTTGGACGGCGCCCGAGAACTGCGCTGGGTCGCCCTTCCGTACGCCGGAATCGAGCCGTATCTCGAGATGCTCGACGATCGCCACACGTGGACCGCCGCCAAGGGGGTCTACGCCACTCCGGTCGCCGAACTCGCCCTCGCCCTGAGTCTCGCCGGCCTTCGGAGCGTGGCGACCTTCGCCAGAGCGGCGTCGTGGCCGGCCCCGCTCGGACGCAATCTGGTGTCGGCGAACGTCGTGGTGTTCGGAGGGGGAGGTATCACGAGCGAGTTCGTGCGTCTCCTCGAACCGTTCGGATGCCACATCACCGTCCTGCGGAGGTCGGCCGAATCGTTTCCCGGGGCCGACATCACCACCACGCTCGATCGTCGGTTGGAGGTGCTGCCCGTCGCTGATGTGGTCGTGCTGGCGCTGGCGCTCACCCCCGAGACCGAGAAGGTCATCGGCGCAGCCGAGCTCGATGCCATGGCTGAACACGCGTGGCTCGTCAACGTGGCTCGCGGTGGCCATGTCGACACCGACGCCCTCGTCGCCGCTCTGGCCGACGGGGCGATCGGAGGGGCTGCGCTCGATGTCACCGATCCAGAGCCGCTCCCGGACGGGCACCCACTCTGGTCCGAGCCCAGAGCGATCATCACCCCGCACGTGGGGAACACACCCGAGATGGGGATCCCGTTGCTCGCCGCCCACATCAGCGAGAACGTGCAGCGTTTCGGCGCAGGTGAGCCGCTGATCGGCGTCGTCGACGTCAGGGCCGGTTACTAGCGCCGGTTCGAGAGGTCAGCGGATCAGGCGGACGGGGTCGCCGACGACTCGGACGGACCAGCTGTTCCAGTCGTAGAGATCTCGGTCTGTCGGGCTGCCGCCCTTCTCGTACTGGACCGTGTACCAACAGTTCGCACCGTTACATGCCGGAGTGCCGACGTCGAGGAAGAAGCGAACAGTTCTGTCCTGGAAGACCTGGCCGACACCGCCGGTCTGGTTCGCCGGCAGGCGAGGGTCGGTGAGCGCTGTCAGGTTGGACACACCACAGGGCACGCTCGCAGTGTTGGGCAGATCACCGGTGCCCCCTCCGTTGGTGAAGGTGTTGTACTCGGCGTGAGAGTAGCCCCACACCTCGTTGTCGATGGTGCGCCAGCTGAAGGGCACCGGATTGCCGAACGGATCGAGGATGCGGACACACTCGATACCGTCGGCGGGGTCGAAGAGCGTGACCTCCAGTTGGTTGCCGGCGAGTTCGGGCCTGACCTCGGTGAGGTAGATCTGGATCGGGTCGGTGCCGTTCGGGAGGGTGTCCTCCAGGGCGGCCGAGCCGAGCCAGTCGATTGCCGTGATGCTGGGACAGCTCGGCGTGGCGGGATCGGTGAGACCGGCCTCGTTCACCAGCGGGATCGACGTGCAGTGTTGGGCCGGCCCGACGAAGCCGGCTCGGACGGCCCGGATCGAGTAGAGGACTTCCCCCGGGTTCGACCGGATGCGCAGGACGTATCTGCCCTCGAGGTTGAGGCTCTGCATTGGCACCCACTGAGCGGTGTCGATGAACTGGACGTGGGTGTTGGTCCCGGACTCGACCCGACCGGTGCTCGACGTGTTGAACCCATCGGCCGGATCGGCGTCTGTACAGGTGTTGTTCGTCCTGGTCCGGGTCCCGCTGGCGATGGCGCCCGCTGCCACGTTGTCGGTGAAATCGCCGTCGGTCCCGTCAGGTGCGTAGACCGACCAGGCCAAGGTGCCGGAGTTCGAGTAGTTCCGGCACGAGACCCGCAACTCGAGACGATACTGACTGACCGCTGCAGCCGGGATGTCGATCTCGTAGAAGTAGGCACCCTGCAGTTCGGGGCGTGCCGCCAGGCTGGTGAAGAGAGGATTCGGTGTCCCGAATACTCCGGTGGCCGGTCCGATGATGTCACCGTTGCGCCGCGTGTCGGTTCGGGTCTGAAGGTAGAAGTTGTTCGGCATGCCGGGGTACTCGGTGTCGCCACCGGTGCCGAGCGCGGACGTCGGGTTCCCGAGCGGGGTCGGCTCGATGTACTGCGCTTCTGCCCGCCGGGTGACCTTGACGCTGTCGAGGATCGGTGAGGTGAAGAAGGTGTCGGCCTCGGTGCGAACGGCCACCTCGAGCGTGCTGTTGGTGGTCAGCACCACTTCGACCCAGGGAAACGGTGGGGGCACCGGCATCGCCTCGGCTGCAGCAAAGCTGGTGACGAGGCTGGCGGTCGGGAATCCGTTGCGGCGCACAGCTTCGAGCGCATTGTTCGAATAGGCCACGGGGTCTGGGATCCAGACGACACCGGCCGCGGCGCCGGCATCGGCAGCCACTTGCGCCTTCTGGCCGCGCAGGAACCACGAGCCCACGTCGGTGGCAAAACCGGCGAAGAGCATCAGCGGGATGAGCAGGAGCGCCGTCATTGGCATGACGTAGCCCCGCTGGGTGTCGTGAGAGATCATGTCGGGAACGGCTCCAGTCGCATGACGCTGAACTGATCGAGGGTCGTGGGTACGGGGATTCTCTCGAACCCGGTGACGCTGGTTCGGGAGGCGATGACGTGGACGCCGATGAACGTGGCGTCGGCCTGGGTCCGGACTCGTGAGGTCGGGCACCAATTGGCGTCGAGGGCGCCGGCGGCGCAGCCGAACGAAGTGGCCCCGGCGGCGCCGACGGCCGTTGCGTATTCAGTGGCCGTGTACACGTTGCAGTTCTCGGCGCCGGTGTAGGCCGCTGCCGTCTCGGCCGCGGTCATGCAAGCGTCCGGGGCAGCGCCGCCGTTCACAGCATCATCGGACTCGTAGATGATGACGGCGGTGACGGTCACCGGAGTGTTGGCATATGCGGCTTCGATGCTGAGCATCGCGTCGCGGTCGGCCTGGGGGGCGTCGCCGAACTGAGCGAGCGAGCGTGCCGCCGTCCTGGTCGAGGTCAGGACGGTTTGTGAGTCATCCCAGGCGGATCCCATCTCGATCGCGCCGAATGCCAGTAGCGCAAGAAGGGGGATGACGATGGCGAACTCCAGGGCGACTGCCCCTCGCTGCTTCGATCGCTTTGCGATGGCCATCATTCGGTCTCCGGTTCGAGTCGGCTGACAGTGTTCGAGTCGATCTGAACAGAGTCCTGGAACATGCCGGTGATGAATTGGTGGGTCGTCTCGACGTAGACGCCGACATAGTCCCGTGGGCCGAGGCTGAACGACACCTCACGAGTGGTCGGGCACCAGTTCTCGTCCCTGGCACCGGCGACGCATTGCCACTCAGGGTTGTCGGTGCCGTCGGCCAAGAGCAGGGGAGCGGCGAACGCGTCCGGTCCGTAGACGTTGCAGAGTCCCGGGATGCCGTTCGATCCGATCGGGCTTCCGATGGCGAGACAGCCTGCAGGGACGGGATCGTCCGGACCCGCCGCCTTGTAGACGATGATGCGTTCGATCGACGACATGCCGCCGTCGCCGAGTCCGTCCTTGACGGCCTCGACGATCTGGAAGTCTGCGATCGGCGCGCGGCCGCCGACACTCGCAGCACGGCTCGCTCGTTGGCTCGCATTGCTGATGGTGAGGTCGGTTCGGAACGCCAATCCGAACTCGAGGATGGCAAAGACGACCAGCATGAAGGGAAGTGTCACAATGGCCGCTTCGACGAGGGTTGCACCCCGTTCGCGATCCCGAGAAATTCGCATGATGGGGTTAACGGCGGGGAATCGTGGCATCTGAAGGACGTGGGAACTTCTCCCCATCCCGGGTCCGAACGCAGCAATCGTGGAGAATGTCCCCGAGCCTCGTTTGCGGGGTGACGTTCGTCTCAGTACGGTGCTCAAGTTCGTGATGAGCCAAAGGGGAGCCAGAGCATGACTGCTGTCGCCGAGCGTCCATCGGCATCGAGTGCTGGGACAGGGGCCACCACCATCGCGTCGCGTGCTCGTACCTGGGCGCTGACCCATCCGACGCAACTCGCAATGCGAGACAAGGATCTGGGAATCTGGAAAGAACTGGCCTGGGGTGAGCTCTGGGACACAGTTCTCGATGCGGCAAATGCCCTCCTTGCCCTCGGCGTCGAGCCCGGCGATCGCGTGAGCGTGCACTCCGAGGATCGACCCGAGTGGATCATCATGGATTTCGCCGCAGTGGCCATCCGCGGGATCACCGTCGGTATGTACCCGACCAACCCGCCGGCCGAGGTCGAGTACACCCTCAACGACTGCGGCTCCAAGATCCACGTCGCCGAGGACCAGGAACAGGCAGACAAGATCATCGACCTGCCGGCTCAAGCCTTCCCGACCGTCGAGAAGATCGTGTACATCGAGCCTCGCGGGATTCGTCGCAGCGACGACTCCAGGTTGCTGTTCTGGGACGATTTCCTCCAGCTCGGGCGTGATCACCGAGCGGCCAACCCCGGAGCGGTCGATGCCCGCATGGCCGACGCTCGCGACGATGACGTGATGACTCTCGTCTACACCTCGGGCACGACCGGGCCGCCAAAAGGGGCGATGCTCACAAATGCCAACGCCGAGTTCGGCGTCGAGGTCATCATCGGCACACCGGAACGCATGCCTGGTGGGAAGCTGCCCGGGCCGGACGATTCGGTTCTCACCTACCTCCCGCTGTGCCACGTGGCCGAGCGGGTCTTCTCCACCTGGCACCTCGCCTCACGGGGCGTGGTGCTCAACTTCGGTGAGTCGATCGAGTCGGTCAACACCGACCTCCGTGAGATCCAGCCAACCCTGTTCTTTGCCGTTCCCCGCATCTGGGAGAAGCTGCATGCCGCGGTGCAGATCCGTGGCGCCGATTCGAGCCCTGTCAAGAAACTTTTCCTCGGCACATTCCTGAAGCTGGCGGGATGGATCGGTAAGCGACGGGTGGCCAACGGAGGCGGTTGGACCCCCGCCACGCGGGCTGCTTATGCCGTTGGTTGGCTGTTCGTGTTCCGCTCGCTCCGTGAACGACTCGGGCTCAGACGGGCCAGATGGACCGGCACCGGAGCCGCCCCGATCGCCCCTGAGGTCCTCGAATTCTTCCTCGGGATCGGGCTGAACGTGTATGAGCTCTACGGGATGACCGAGAACACCGCCGTGGCCACGGCGAACCTGCACGGTCGGGTGAAGCTCGGCACCGTCGGTGAGCCCTATCCGATGATCAAGGACGGCGTCCGGATCGACGAGGAGACCGGCGAGATCCAGACCAAACACGCCGGCAACTTCGTCGGCTACTGGGGCAAGCCGGACAAGACCGCCGAGACCTTCACCGATGATGGGTGGCTGAAGACCGGCGATGTCGGGGAATGGGTCGACGGCACCCACATCAAGATCGTCGACCGGATGAAGGACATCATCATCACCGCCGGCGGCAAGAACGTGTCACCGTCTGAGATCGAGAACTCATTGAAGACCTCGCCGTTCATCAACGAGGCAATGATTGTGGGTGATCGTCGCAAGTACCTCTCGGCACTGATTGCCATCGAGCTCGACGTCGTCGGCAACTGGGCGCAACGACAGAACCTGTCCTACACGACGTATCGCGATCTGGCCGAGAAGGCCGAGGTCGTCGAGCTCA
Source organism: uncultured Acidimicrobiia bacterium (assembly GCA_965530755.1). GTDB lineage: Bacteria > Actinomycetota > Acidimicrobiia > Acidimicrobiales > SZUA-35 > SZUA-35. The sequence continues at coordinate 88,493 of CBESNA010000011.1, forward strand.
TCAACCAAGAGGTCGAAAAGACCAACGAGCGGTTCGCTCGCGTTGAGAACGTTCGCAAGTTCAGGCTTCTCCCGAAAGCACTCGACCACGAGGACGGCGAATTGACCGCAACCCAGAAACTGAAGCGCTCGGCGGTCGAATCGGCCTTCGCCGATCTCATCGAGGAGATGTATCGGTGATCACCTTCATCCAGACCCTCTCGAAGGCGGTCGCGCTCGGCTCGATCTACGCCATCATGGCGTTGAGCTTCGTGCTCATCTTCAAGGGCACGCAGGTGTTGAACTTCGCCGCCGGTGCGATCTCGATGGCGGGTGCACTGTTCCTCTCGATCCTCGTGGTCGACCGTGGCTTCCCGCTCCTCCCGTTCACCAACCCGCTCGCTCCCGCAGCCGGCGAGACCGCCAGTGTCTGGCTGTGGCTCGTCCACGTGGTGATCGCCCTGATCCTGGCGGCGATAATGGGACTGGTGCTCGAACGAGTTGCCATCAGACCCATGGTCGGCCAACCGCTGTTCGCCATGGCGGTGATCACACTCGGTCTCGAGATCGCCATCCGCCCGTTCAACCTCGATGCAACCGCTCTCGGCGGTCGCAGCGTCGGTGTTCCATGGGGCAGCGATAGCTGGACGGTGGCAGACGCGATCATCCCGAAGAGCTACTTGGCCGCTGTGCTGGCCGCTGCCCTCGCCTTCACTGCGGTGTTCTTCTTCTATCGATCGAAGCTCGGTGTCGCCATGCGGGCGGTCGCGTTCGACCAGGAGGCAGCGATGGCCCAGGGCATCAATGTCGGCCGAGTCTTCGCCATCGCCTGGGCGTTGGGGGCCGCGTTGGCGGCGCTCGCTGCCATCTTCTTCGCCATGTCACCGTGGCCACCGTCAGGGTCGGTCAGTGCCGAGATCCATCCGGTGTGGGTGTTCCGGGTCCTGCCGGTGATCATCCTCGGTGGTCTCGACTCGGTCGTCGGCGCCATCTACGGAGGTCTGCTGATCGCGTTCTTCGAGATCTTCGCCGGTCAGTATCTGTCCCAGTGGACCAACATCCTCGGGCCGGGTTACTCGACCATCGTGCCATACATCGTGATGTTGGGTGTCCTGCTCGTGAAGCCATACGGCTTGTTCGGTACTCCCGAGATCCGGAGGGTTTGACGTGTCCATCGGTCGTCCCCTTCTCCGCACGTCCTATCAGCAGGACGCTGCCATTTTCCCCACGATCACCCAGAAGGTGCTCGCCGGCCTCGCCGTGCTGGTACTGATACTGATGGCGCTCGGCGCACCCGTGCTCGGATCGATTCCGCAGTTCCTGTTCGGGAACACGTGGCTGAATCCGGTGACCAAGACGCTCACGTTCGCCGTGGCCGCGCTCGGCATCAACATCTTGGTGGGCGTCACCGGCCAGGTGTCGCTCGGCCACGCCTTCTTCATGGGCACCGGTGCCTACACCGCAGTGGTGCTCGGCGGAGAGGGTGAGGGCGGCATCAAGGCCTGCGTTCCGTTCCATGATTCTCTCGGACTGCTCGAGCGACAGGGCGAGTGCGGCCTCGGTCTGCCGATTTGGATCTGGCTGCCGCTCGCTGGTGTTGTCGCCGCATTGATCGGCGTGATGGTGTCACCTGCGGCGGTGAAGGTACGTGGTCTGTATCTGGCCATCGTGACCGTCGGCCTCGTCTTCATCGGACTCCACCTGGGGCGCATGCTCCCCGAATACGCGGGCGACTTCGAGTCCGGCCGTCGCTGGCCCAAGCTCGACATCCGGTTCTGGAAGGAGGAGAACCCGCTCGTGGAGATGACCTCGGACGGGAAATGGTTCGGTTTGATCCACCTCACCGAAGAGCAGAAGCAGTTCTTCTTCCTTCTCGCCATCGTGCTGCTCATGACCTGGCTGGCCAAGAACCTGATGCGAAGCAGGACCGGACGGGCGCTCCAAGCCATCCGCGACCGTGACGTCGCCGCCGAGGTGATGGGTGTGCCCGAGTTCGAGTACAAGCGCCTTGGCTTTGCCCTCAGTTCGTTGTACGCAGGTGTTGCCGGCGCTCTGTTTGCTTCGTACAACGGTCGGGTCTCGCCGGTCGATTTCAGTCTGCTGCTATCGGTGGATTTCATCGCCATTCTGTTGATCGGCGGCGCCGGCACGATCGCTGGCACCCTGATGGGAACGGCCTTCGTCGAACTCCTTCCTGACATCGTCGAGAAGTTCACCAAATGGCTCGGCACTCGTCTCGACGCCGGGGGAATCTCCGGTAGCGTGTCCAACTTTTTGCTGACGTCTGGCTCGGCCGGCGACTTCGGGCCCATCTCGACATCACCGACCGCGCCGGGTTGGCCGATGAGCGTGTTCCAGTGGAACTTCGTGATCTACGGCGTCCTCATCGTTGTTTTCCTGATCTTCGAGCCTCTCGGGCTCTTCGGGGTCTGGTTGAGAGTTCGTAACTATTGGAAGGGGTGGCCCTTCAGCTACTAGCTGATCGGCTACAAACCGCTGGTCTAATCAATGAATGATCGCTTGGTCGGCACCCGTCGACCTTCGAAAAAACAAAAGGGGAGTAATCCTATGAAATACAAGCGCATGCTTGCGCTGTTGATGGCGTTCGGCCTTGTGGCCGCCGCCTGTGGCAGCAGTAGTGATGAAGATACGTCAGACACCACGGCCGAAGATGCCGGCGGCGACACCGAGACCACCGAAGGCAGTGATGACGGTGGCGAAGAGGAGCCAATGGAGGAGGTCGATCCGGCCGACATCGCGTTCGACTCCGGTGTCACCGACACCGCCATCCGTATCGGAATCAACGCCGATCTCTCCGGTCCATTCGCCGGTCTCGTGTCCGAAATCGTCGAGGGCCAGTCCGTGTATTGGGAGTGGGTCAACGAGAACGGTGGCATCGGTGGCCGCCAGGTCGAGCTCGAGATTCTCGACAGCGGTTACGCAACCGACAAGGGCATCGAGAACTACGAGGTGCTCGCCCAAGAGGGGCCAGAAGGCGTGGTCATGATCTCGGAGAACACCGGTTCCCCGATCACCGCAGCCATCGCTCCCGATGCGGCCGACGACGACATGCTCGTCGTGCCGCTCAGCTGGGCATCGCTGTGGCCGGCATTGCCCAACATTCTCGGCAAGCAGTCCACGTACTGCGCCGAGTCCATGAACGGCGTCTCGTACCTCGCAGCCAAGGTGGAAGCCGACGGCAACGAGCCCAAGTTGGCCATCGTCTCCCGCCCCGGTGAGTACGGCCTCGACGGCGCCACCGGTGCACGTCTCGCCGCTGATGCCCTCGGCATCGAAGTCGTCTACGACGGCACCGATCAGGTGGCCGGCGACGACCGCACTGCGGTCATCTCCCAGCTCGTTGGTTCAGACGCCAACATGGTGTGGACCACTCTCACCTCCGGTGAGAGCGTCGACATCTTCGGTAGCGCCGTCAGCCAGGGCTTCACCGGCTACTGGTCCGGCAACTCGCCGAGTCTCGACTACAAGGTCTTCCTCGAGTCTGACTTCGCAGCCGATTTCGATCAGTACTGGACCCACTCGACCTACCAGGTCGGTTGGAACGGCAACGACAGCGAAGCCATGCAGGACATGGTGCGGGAGATGACGGCTCGCCGCCCCGATCTGCCGCTGTCAGACGTCTATTCCATGGGCTGGATCGAAGGCTTGATGGTGCAGCAGATCCTGGAGCAGGCTGTCGCCAATGGCGACATCACCCGCGCAGGACTCGTCGAAGCGGCTAGCCAGGTCGAGATCGACTTCAAGGGCATCGCTCCGAACCAGAGCTTCTTCGGTGACTACAACGACATCGTTGTTCGTGAGACCTACATGTTCGATGTGGACGCCACGGCCTACGATCTCCAGCCGATGAGTGCCGGCGCTGGATCCAGTGGCCTGATCCTCGAGGAAGGCCCGTTCGTCTCCGACGTCCTGGCCGGATACGAGTTCGACGGAGCCTGCATCTAGAGCGCATCAGTGACGGTGTCGTCCCGGGGTGTACGTACCCCGGGACGACACCCCACTACCGAATCACGTACGCAACATCAGGAGTGCATCGATGCTGGAAATCGCAAACCTCGAGGTGGTCTACAACGAGGTCATCTTGGTTCTTCGGGGCCTCTCGATCGATGTGCCAGACGGCAATGTCGTTGCACTCCTCGGCTCGAATGGAGCGGGTAAGACCACCACCGCTCGAGCTATCACCGGGCTGCTCGACAACCACGAAGGCAAGATCACCAAAGGGAGCATCACCTTCAACGGCAGTGACATCACCGAAGCGTCGCCATCTTCGATCGTCAAGGGCGGTATCGCCCAGGTCATGGAAGGGCGGCGTTGTTTCGGTGAGCTCAACGTCGACGAGAACCTGGCCACCGGAGCGTTCACGAACAAGAACAAGCAGAGCGTGAAGGCTCAATACGACAAGGTGATGGAGCTCTTCCCTCGACTCCAGGAGCGTCGAAAGCAGCTGGCCGGCTACATGTCCGGCGGCGAGCAACAGATGTTGGCAATCGGTCGAGCGCTGATGGCCGAACCCAAGCTGTTGATCCTCGACGAACCCTCGTTGGGCCTTGCGCCGCTGCTCGTGCAGCAGGTCCGCGACGTCATCGTGTCGCTCAACAAAGAGGGCATGAGCGTTCTGCTCATCGAACAGAACGCAACGATGGCCCTGTCGATCGCCGACAAGGGTTACATCATGGAGAACGGCAAGGTCGTCATGGACGGCACCGGCGAGAAGCTGTTGGCAGACGACGACGTCAAGGAGTTCTACCTCGGGCTCCATCAGGGCGATGGTGAAGAGGGCGGGGAACGCAAGTCGTTCCGCGACGTCAAGCACTACAAGCGACGCAAGAAGTGGGCATCATGAGCAACGGCACATCACCACAGTCCCCATCACCGATACTCGAAGTCGAGGACATCACGCTCCGATTCGGTGGTGTCACTGCGATCGACGGGGTCAGTTTCCAAGTCAACGAAGGCGAGTTGTTCGCCGTCATCGGGCCGAACGGGGCAGGCAAGACCTCCGTCTTCAATTCGATCAGCCAGGTCTACAAGCCGCAGGAAGGCGACATTCGCTGGAAGGGTGAGAGCATCATGGGCTCGCGGCCCGATGCCGTGGCCAACCTCGGCATCGCCCGAACGTTCCAGAACATCGCCCTCTTCGGTCAGATGACAGTCATCGACAACATCCTGACCGGTCGCCACATCCGCATGGAGGGCAGCTGGTTGCAGGGGATGGCGTGGTTCGGTGCCGGCAAACGCGAGGAGATGGCGAACCGAGCAAAGGTCGAGGACATCATCGACTTCCTCGAGATCAACGAGTGGCGCAAGTTCCCCGTCGCACTGCTGCCGTACGGCATCCAGAAGCGGGTCGAGCTCGGACGTGCCCTCGCGATGGAGCCGGAGCTCCTTCTGCTCGATGAGCCGGTCGCCGGCATGAACCTCGAAGAGACCGAGGACATGGCTCGCTTCATTCTCGACATCCGAGAAGAGCTCGGTATCTCGATCATCATGGTCGAGCACGACATGGGTCTGGTGATGGACATCGCCGACCGCATCCTCGTCGTCGACTTCGGCAAGCCCATCGGCACCGGTCTTCCCGCAGAGGTACAGGCGAATCCTGAGGTGATCGCCGCCTACCTTGGCGCCGAGATCTGAGCTCGCGAGCGGAGATCAGAGCTCGCGAACGCAAACCTCGGGTTCCTGCCCCACATTTCCGGGGGTCTCAGCCTCCGGTTGGCGGGTCAGCGCTGAGCGTCTGTTGACGCGTCGGCGACGGGGGAGCCGCGCTCGG
>CBESNA010000012.1:0-90287 GCA_965530755.1 uncultured Acidimicrobiia bacterium
GTCAGATCCATCGGCCACGAGCATTCCCGAGCGGTTGACAGCTCGCATAGGTGCCGTTCTGAAGTGGGTCGCTTACCCCGTCCGCTTCGGGATTCCCGGGCGGAGGGCGCTCGCGTCGAGGTCCGAAAGCAAGCTCTGGCCAAGCCGCCATGCATGACCCAGCGTTGCCCGTCGACTAGGACGCCTTGGCTACCATCCGGCTGGTGAGCTTCGTCTTGCGCGCCTATTCGGACTGGGTCTGTCCCGATCTACGAGAGTTGGAGGAAGCGGCAGCAGCCGAGGGCCACTACTTCGTTGCTCGTGCCACGCACGAGTGGGACTCTGGTGTGAACCGATTCGACCGCCCAGGCGAAATCTTCTTCCTTGCCACACGGCAGAACCAGACCGTCGGGATGTGCGGCCTCAATCGGGACCCCTACGTCGAGGATCCAGCGGTAGGGCGACTTCGCCACCTCTACGTCCTCCCAGACCAGCGGCGATCCGGTATCGCTGCAAAACTCGTTGCCGAATGCCTGAAGTCATCCTCGACGATCTTCGAACGGGTCCGGCTCCGAACCGCCAACCCCGGCGCGGCTGCCCTCTACCTGTCCCTCGGCTTCGTCACCATCGACGATCCCACGGCGAGCCACGAGCTGCGCTCGTAACCGGCAATGCGAGCGGGTGACGTGCGCTCGATTCTGGGGAGCGCAGCGCTCATAGTCTTCACCTGCGAGGTCTCCGCTGGTGAGGGGCAGATCGGCCTTGCTGTCAGGTTCGTGCTGCTCGGGCGAGTACAAATTCCGAAGTGTGATGACCGGTCGAGTCGGGGTTCAGCTCCGAAGCCCGACTCACTTCCGGTCAATGGCCCGGAGCAGCAACATACTCACGATCAGCCAGACGGCAATTGCGAGCGAGTTGAAGTGACCGAGATGGAGAGCTCTCAAGCCCCACATCGATGGGCAAGAATCCGGTTGATATCAACATTGACAGGAGGCCCGATAACCGATCCGGTAACCGGCATTACGGGCGGGGATCAGTGTCGCCGGGCATCCGATATTGCTCAGCGCGCGACGGCGAGCGTAGTCGTGCCTGATTGATACAGGGCAGGCCTCGTAGAGTTGGCCCATGAGCTGGCTTCCAGGAGGTTTCGTGCACCCGAAGGTGGTTCCGATTGGTGAAGCGGGCCATCATCTCCGGCCGATCCATCCGGATGACACCGAGCTTGACATGGTTGCCGTGATGGGCTCTCGCGAACGTCTGTGGTCGATCTACGGCGAAGCATGGGGTTGGCCGCCGACGACGATGACGGCCGAGGAGGACCGGGAGGACCTCGCCCGGCATGCGCAGGAGATCGAGGATCATGAGTCTTTCAACTACGCGCTCTTCGACGGTGATGAGGCGGTGCTGCTCGGATGTGTGTACATCGACCCCCCGGAGAAGCCCGGTGCTGACGCGGAGATCTCATGGTGGGTGATCGATTCGGTCGTGGGCTCCGAACTCGAAGCTGCACTCGACGCGTCCGTGCCGGCTTGGATCGGGCGGGACTGGCCGCTTGAGGATCCGCGCTACGTCGGCCGCGATCTCACATGGCGCGAATGGATCGACCTTCCTGATCTCCCAGCAATCTGACCTTCCTCGCCGCCCGCGGGCGGGGGTGCATATCAACGAGCTCGCTGCCCCCGATAGCGAGCGCAGAGCCGGCAAGACGAGCGGTTGTCTGGGGCCTCAGACCGCCAGATGCTGAGCGCATATCGCTCGTTGCCGGATTGGATCAGCTCTGCCGCTTCTTGTTCGCTGGCGACACCTCGTGGTGATCACTTCTGCGCTCCCGGTTCGTCTCTGGCTGAACAGTGAGGACGGGATCTATCGGGTGATTGTGAAGCAGGACGAGTGGAGGTGCCGCAGAGTGTGATTGTTGGTCGCTGTAGCGGCGCAGACCTCGCCCGTTCTGGAGAGGAAGTCCTGGTCGCTGTTGTTGACCCGAAGTTGGGTCGCATCGGTGACCGTCCATTCGCCGCCTCCAACGACCTCTCCGCCGGGCATACCAACTGACTCGACCGACTCATCACTTGGGAACACGTGGGCGTGGACTCCATCGCTGGAATCGAAACCCAATTGATCAGGGTCGACATTGCGGTACTCAAGGTCGATGACCAGATTGCCACTGTCATCCAACGCCGCTCCAACGATGCACGCCGCCGGCTGTTCAAAATCAGGCAAGCACGGGTCTTGCCGAGTCATGGTGGTCACCGAAACTACCTGGTCGATCAAGGTCGTCTGGGGTGTTTGGATCGTCTGGTCCGATGCGCCTGCTCGGAATCCGACCGGGGTCCGGGCGGACACGATCGACAAACTCCTCCACGAACACCACTGCTCCGACGGGCCATCACGTCGGTTAGACCTCCCGCCCGGCGCCACGCTGATCGTTGATGAGGCCGGGATGGTGTCCACCAGCCATCTCGCGAACATCACCCGCCTCGCCGACCGCAACCACTGGCGGGTAGCGCTCGTTGGTGACCCGATGCAGTTCTCCGCTGTTGGTCGTGGCGGCATGTTCCAACACCTCCTCGACACCCACAGCGCCATCGAGCTCGACACCGTCCGACGCTTCCACAACCCGTGGGAACGCGAAGCCTCCCTCCAACTCCGACGAGGCAACCCCGAAATCATCAACACCTACGACGCCAACGGCCGCATCCAACACGGCACCACCACACGCATGGACCGCAACGCCATCAACCAGTGGCTCCAACACCGCACCAACGGCCACGACGTTCTTCTGCTCGCCCCGTCGAATGAAGCCGTCAGCCGACTGAACCACGCGGCTCAGGCCGCACTGATTCAGAACGGGCAGCTCGACCCCGGGCGGTTGTGCATCGAAACACCAGCCGGAGACCGTCTGCACGTCGGCGATGAGATCGTCACCCGCCGCAACCAACGAACGCTCACGACCACCAGCCTGCACTCAGTGAAGAACCGGGACCGTTGGTCCATCACCAACATCGCAGCCGATAGCTCCATCAGCGCCGCTCGCGTCGGCCGAGAGCACGAGACCGTCCGGCTACCGCCGAACTACGTCCAACAGCATGTCGAACTCGGCTACGCCCAAACAAGCCACGCAGCCCAAGGCCGGACCGTCGACCACGCTCTCCTCGTCCTCGACACCCCAACCAACAGCCCCGGCGTCTACGTCGCCCTCACACGGGGCCGGCATTCGAACACCGCCTACATCGCCGCACCCGACCACCCCACCGCCCTTGACACCATCCGCACCGCCGTCACCAACCAATGGATCGACCAACCCGCAAGAGTCCGCCAACACGAACTCTCACTCGGCCCACGCCTCCCAGGCCAACTCCCACAAGCCGAAACCGACCGTCTTGACCAACGACGGAACGATCTCGCAAACACAATCAACAACGTCCGACCCGAACTCGGCCAAGCACGACGCCGGCTCAAAGGACTCACCGCCAGCCGTCCAGGCATCGTCGAACAGGTCCGCACCGCCCGAGGCCAACTCGCACACGCAGAGGCGGCTCTCGATACCTACGACCGACCGCTGCATCGACGCAAGCATCGCACCACCGTCGACAACGCCAAACGAGCCATCGAGAATCTTCCCAACGAAATCAGGAGCCTCGAAGGCGAGCTCGCCGAGACCGATCGAGGTGTTCCCGAGCTGACTGAACGTGTCGAACTTCTCGAGACCGTCGCCGCTCAGATTCCCGACCTCGCCGACGAACACAACGACAACACCCAACAGCTCCGACACGACCAAGCCATCACCAACCCGGGACAGCAGAGCCCGACACTCCTCAACGACATCGCAGCGCCGGACCGACCCAACCAGGACCTTCTCGACGCACTCGAGGACATCCACACCATCGGACGAGACGGGCCAGATCTGGGCATCAGTATTTGAGCACTCGTTGTCGCCATGACCTATCAGAACAGTCGTGTCAGAGCCGGTGACGCCCATGCAGCAAGTCGAGGCAGAAGGCAGGTTCTACGTTTCAGTAGTCCGAACCCTGATCGTCATCGGATACGGAATCCTCGTTCCACGTCGATTCCGCGAGACGGTTTTGATCGCCACAATCGCGCTCGCCGGGGTCGCTACAGCGTTCGGCGTGGCAGCCGTTCAACCAATGTGACGCGTCCCGAATCGCTCTCAGTACCCACCCAGTACCCACAGAGTACCCACGATTGGCTGTCACAGACCGATACGAAGTGGTATCTAGTGACACTCACTGACAGGGGCGCCGGTGGCGTTTCCCCTGGTCAGAGCTACGATTTCGGTTAGCGCCCTCGGGAGGATTCGAACCTCCGCTCACGGCTCCGGAAGCCGATGCTCTATCCCCTGAGCTACGAGGGCAGGGTCAGATGAGCTTAGCGCTCGCCAGGCTCGGGGCTACAGCCCCTTGCCGAACTTGTGTGCCGCCTTCAGGATCTTCGACGCAGGAACCCCGGCGGCAATCAACAATGCCACGCCGGCCCGCTTCTCGGTCGGCTTGAGTTTCACCGTTTCGATCGCGGTTCGGACTGCATCGCCTCGTTGCTTCATCGCCGCCCGGGCAATCGCTTGCTGACCACGAATCCGAGCCAGACCGGCCGGCTGATCGTGGAACTCCGGATACTTCTGCACCAGGAACTCGAGCGCCTCGTCGATGGTCTTCCACTTCTCGAAGAAGAAGCTCGCCCCGTGCCAATGCACTCGCACGAGCGGTTCGGCGGCGACAGCGAAGGGCGAGAGCCGTGCTGCACGCAGCAGCCAGTCGTAGTCCTCGCCGTAGCCACCGGGAATGGTCTCGTCGACATCGCCCAGCTCGGCGATCAGTTCGGCGGAAGCGAGCGTCGCCGACGGGTGGACCTCTGTCATGCGATCGTTGAGGAACCCCTCGAAGGTCAGACGGGCCGGATCGGGGATGCGGGCGGTGTCCTCGCCCTCGAAGTGGATGTACACGCCAGTGGTCGCAACTCGGGCTCCGGGGGTGACATCGATGGCGTCGAACTGGCCGGCGAGCTTGCCAGGGAGCCACTCATCGTCGTCATCGCAGAAGGCGATCCACGCGTGGGTCGCCGCAGCGACCCCGCTGTTGCGGGCCCCTGCGAGCCCCGGGGAGCGGACATTGGTCGTGACCACAATGCGACGATCGTCGTGGCCGACGACGGAAGGGTGATCGGCCAACGAATGATCCGGTTCGCTCCGGTCGAAGACGACCACGATCTCCAACGGAGCGGGGTGCTCCTGGGCGAGCACGGCGGCGATCGCTCGACGCAACAGCTCGGGCCGGTCGCGAGTGGCGATCACAACCGAGACCGATCGATCGATTCCTTCGGTCATCGGGGATCGTCGTCGACGGGCGTCGTGACTCCCAGGAGGCCATCGACGACAGCCCCGAATCGAACCACACCCGATGGCGCAACGGCTTCGGTGCGGTCGATGCGGAAATTGGACGGATTCTCGAGCGCCTCGTCGAGCAAGGCGCGGAACTCGAATTCGGAGCCGGCGACACGGGCCAGACCGTGCAGTTCGAGATGGTCGGCAAAACGCATCTGGTGGCTGTCGATGTGTTCACGTCTGGCTGGGTCACGTGGAACCACGATCGGCAGACGACCGGAACTCCGGGCATCCATCACCGTGCTGGGACCACCGTGACTGACGACCACGTCCGCAGCGGAGAACAAACGAAGCAGTTCGCCGTGAGCCACGATGTCGGCACCCTTCACCCGTTCGGGCGGCGCCGACGTTCCCGACTGCATGTACACAACGACGTCAGGATGCATTTCGGCCCACCGGTCCATCCATTGGACCAGACGATCGAACGGGTGGTGATCAGTCCCGACCGACACCACGACCCGATACTCGGGGTTCTCGTCCGGTTGTTCGGCCGCCACCATCAGTACAGCGGCCCGACGAGCGTGCTGTTCTCGTAGAGCGCCTGTTGTTCTGGCCACTGCACGCAGAACTCGGTGGTGAATCGACGCACCATGCGGCCCGTGAGAGTCCGGGAATCGATGCGGTCGTACACCTCGAGATAGACCGTTGGGATGTTGCGGCGCTTGGCTTCGATGAAGAATGGAACGGCCGTCCCCGCACCATTGGAGATCACAACATCGGGTTTCCACTCGTCGAGCTGGCGGCGGGCGAGAAGGTAGTTGCGACTCATGTTGATCAGATTGCGGGTGGTCGGGTAGTACGCCGGCACGAGCTCCTCGCCCTCGAGCTTCGAGCGTGCATCGGGAAGATCGAAGGTGACCCACCGGCGATGATGGTGCCGCCACCACGGTTCCAGCTGCAGGAGCTGCGAGAGGTGCCCGCCTGCCGACGACACGAACAGCACCCGCCGTTTCGAGTCGAAGGTCTCGGGATCTTCTGGTTTCGCCACGTGCTGGCGACCATCGTCGACGACCACCGTCATGCCCGGGTCCAGACATCGATGGCCGGCATCAACACCGACGCGGGTTTCAAGCAATTTTCCCGTTCACCCAATTGGTGGCGGCATCCATCTGCTGTGCGTACTGTGATCAAACCTTGCGCCTTCCATCAGCCTCGACGCTGCCGTCGTGGCTGCCTCTTGCATGAGGAAGGCGCCCGCCCTCCGATGCGGTCGGGCTTCACACCCAACTACACCCTGCCAACAGTAGACGTCCGAACGGAGTTTTGGTCGCGGAGAACCTGCCCAGCGGACCCAGGGCCATCCAGCCCATCGCCTGGCAGCACGCCTCAGTGCGTTCCCGACCCACCTTCCTGTAGAACAGGTGAGAACGAGTCGTGCGAGCTCGTGTCCGACGCCAGACCGCGAGCTCCGATGAGCCAGATCCAACTCGAGAACGAGGACCTCCGCTGGCTCCTCGGCGCTCTGGGTGGCCCAGGTGTGGGGCCGAGTCGGCGCATGCTCGTTCGCCCATCGGTGTCCGCTCCCGAACTCCTGCTACCGCTCGAGTCGAGGGCCGCAGGCGCCACATCGTTGCGGCGCTACCACGACGGCAAGGGCCGCAGGGAACGGGCCATCACATTTGGCGCGATCGGTCTCGCCAGACTGGGCGCTCTCAGGTTTGCTCCGGGTGACGCCGTCGACGTCGGGCCCTTTGCTCTGGTCCAGCGCGCCGCTGAAGTGCTCGACGAGCCAGACGTCCAGATCGCGATCACGCTCGGACCTCGCCGACGGAACCGGAAGCCGGTCGTCCAACTGACCCGTAGCGACGGCAGCTCGGTCGGCTTTGCCAAGGTGGGGTGGTCGCCCTTCACCAAGACGCTCGTCGAGAACGAGGCGACATGGCTGGAGAAGCTCTCCGGCGGTGTGCCGGACACGATTCGGATCCCGACCGTGCTCGCCCGCATCGATGACGGCGAACGAACGATGATCGTGACCTCGGCCCTGACCACCTCTCTGCGGTCCGGTCTCGACGGTGGGCTCTCGTCGGCGACGATCATCGAGTTGGCCCGATCGCTCGGAACGGTGAGCCGTCGTGTGGCGGACCTCCCCCACCTCAGCGTCATCCGATCTGGTCGAGTCGGTCAGCTCATCGACGTCGATCGACTGCTCGACCGGCACGGCGACACGGAGCTCGAGCTCGGCCTCTGGCATGGCGACTTGACCCCCTGGAACACGGCGACGAATGGCCGTACCTCGCAGGTCTGGGATTGGGAGTTCGCCGACGACGGCCGGCCGATCGGATTCGACGTCCTCCACCTGGCATTCGAGTCGGTACGGCGTCTGGCCTCCCACAACGAGGAGAACGCACTCCGCGATGTTGCGGCTCGCGCTGCGGCGGCACTGGAGCCGACGGGACAAGCCGTCGATGCCACGTTCGACCTCTACCTGTGCGAGCTCATCATGCGAGAGGAACGACTGCGAGGGGAGGGCTGGGATCCGCTGGACCTCGGGCCGCTCGAAGCCCCCGTCGCTGCCCTCTTGAATCAGAGGCTCGGGTGAGCGCCGCCACTCATTCCGGACCGAAGCTCCAGTCGAACGCTGCCGCGTCGTCGGTCGCCGTCGCCGGAGCGGTGGTCACGACGCTTGCCAGCTTCCTGGTTGCGTACCTCGTCTCGAAGGAATCGGCTGGGTTCGCCGGTGCGTTCTTCACCGCGACCGCCGTTGCCACGATCGGTGGGAACAGCCTGGCCCTCGGGACGCCGACATCGCTCGTCTACTTCATGCCCGAGGCCCTGACCGGCGACCGACCATCCCAACGTGGGCTGATCCTCCAAACTCTTCGACCCGTCGTGTTGGCATCAACGCTCGTCGCAGTCATCGTCGTACTCCTCGCCCCCTGGTTCGCCGATCTGGTATCAGACGAACGCGTCACGGAGATCACGACACTCGTAAGGACGTTCGCCCCTGCGATCCCCGCCTGGGCCATCACGGCAACGCTGCTCGGGGCCACACGCGGACTCGGCTCGATGACCCCAACGGTCGTCGTCAGCCAGGTGCTCAGGCCGGGCGGCCAGATCGTGCTCCTTGGCGCAGCCAGTATCAAGGGATCACCGTCAGCCCTGGCCGTTGGACTCGCCTGGATGATCCCCGTTGTTGTCGCCATGCTGGCAGCGATCGTGTCCGTCGCCAGGCTGCACGGCTTCGCCGGCGACGGCACCAGCGCCGTGTCCTCGACGGAGTTCTGGGCGTACGCCAGGCCTCGTGCATTGGCCAACTCACTCCAGATCGCCCTGGAACGAATCGACGTCATCTTCGTCCAAGCGCTCCTCGGAGCGGACGCCGCCGGCGTCTACGGCGCTCTCACTCGCTACATCGCCGCCGGCAATTTCTTGATCTTCGCCGTCGCCCAAGCTGTCTCGGTCACACTCCGACGGGCCATCGCTGCCGCCGACCTGGGCCGGGCCGGAGCAATCCTGAAGCAGACAACCGCATGGCTCGTACTGGTGGCCTGGCCCTACTTCGTCATCGTGGCCTTCAAGCCGGAGCCGCTCGCCAACCTGCTGAACCCCGACTTCGTGCCGGATGCCGGGATCCTCGCGATCCTCGCCCTCGGCATGATGGTCAGCGCCGCGGCCGGTCCGATCGATCTTGCCCTCCTCATGCTCGGAAAGAGCAAGCTCAGCCTCGCCGGCATCGTGGTCGCCATCGTCGCCGACATCGGCCTCCTCTTCGTTCTCGCTCCCCGCTTCGGGCTGGCCGGCGCGGCGTCGGCGTGGGCCATCAGCGTCGTTGCCCAAAACCTCATCGCCAGCTATTTCGTGCACCGACACAGCGGCATCACGGTGCCGAGCCCGGCTTGGGTCCGGGCCATCGGTCTGACGCTGGTCGCCACCGTGCCGATCAGCCTCGTCACCGGCGACGACTTCACTGCGCTGGTCATCACCGCAGCGACAGCAGGCATCGTCCTTCTCGGCGGGATCTATCTCAGCCGAACCGTTTTC
Source organism: uncultured Acidimicrobiia bacterium (assembly GCA_965530755.1). Taxonomy (GTDB): domain Bacteria; phylum Actinomycetota; class Acidimicrobiia; order Acidimicrobiales; family SZUA-35; genus SZUA-35. The sequence continues at coordinate 9,359 of CBESNA010000012.1, forward strand.
GGAGTCGACCAGCCGCTCACTGCCCGACGAGGTCGCGCACCATCCGACTGAATGCCCGCTTCGTCTCGGGATCGGTTGCATGCGACCAACGACAGTCCGGATAGGTCCCGCCGGGAGCGGTGACGTCGAACCAGGCCACGAATTCGATGTCGACACCCTCAGTCGACAGCTGCAGCAGGTGGTCGACTGCGGCATCCATCCATCCGGCTCGGCGCGATTCGTCGTCTGGATCGGCCGCTGACGCAAACTCGGGAAGCGCCAGGGGCTTGCCCCGCTCCTCAGCGAACGCGATCGCGGGTTCGAGCAACGCTTCGAAACTGCGCCAGGGGCGGTCGGTGCCCTGGCATGTGAACCAGTTGTAGAGGTCTGCCCCGACGACATCGACGACGTCGTCGCCGGGGTACCAACGCTCGCCGTTGGCACTGGACAGGACGTCGACCCCGACCGTCCAAACCATCGATACCTTCTCCCCTCCCCGCGAGCGGATCAGGCCGACCATCGCACGCCACGCTGCTCGATACTCGAGGGCATCACCGTTCTGCTCGCTCTCGAATGTCTCGGGTTCGTGGTTGAACGTGAATCGCAGATCGGGGCCAAGCAGGACAATCGCGTCGGCCCAGGCGGTCATCTCCTCGTGCAGCGTCGAGCCGGGTTGTGCCGCAGCAATGTCCGCCCACGGAATCGGCGAGCCGTCCGAGCGAACTGGACGGACGCTGAGATGCACCGCCCGGCCGCCCCGTTGGATGGCCCCGATGTCGGTATCGGTGATGGTGTCGTCCCACCGCAGGAACACGCGGACGAGGTGCAGCCGATGTTCCACCTCGGTCTCGATCGCCTCGATGCTCGCGATTCGAGCTTCAGGCACGGCGATACCAATGAGCGGACCTGGCGGAGGAGCGACAGTCGTAGCGACCGGGCTCGCGGCGACAGGGCTACGGGTTGTCGCAGGTCCGACCACCGTGGTCGTGTCAGCGCCGTCACGACGATCACTGCTCGTCGGCACGACGGTCTCCTCGTCGCCGGACGTGCAGCCGGCCATCAGGGCGGCGGCCACCAACGCCGTGATCAGGTGCCGAATCACGCGAGGGTGAGCGCCTCGCTGCCCGAGCTCGTTGCCCCTCTGACAGTGCCCTCGTTCTGAAGCCGAAGTGCGAGCGCGGCGGCAGCAAAAACAGTGAACAGCTGGTCTGGCACCATCAAGTAGTACGGCATCTGCACGATGGCGACGATGATCACCACATGGGCCCAGAGCCCGGCAGTCGAAGGCTGACGTCTCGTGTACCACGCCAGGCTCAGCATCGTTCCGAGGAATCCGGCCGCCCCCAGAAAACCGTGGGAGAAGGTGGCGAACCAGAGCTGGCCGTGCGTCCCGATCGAAGGGAGGTTTCGCTCGTTCGGGCGGGGAGCACCCCAGCCGAACACAGGCTTTTCGAGCGCACCCTCCACGGCTGAAACGGCGAGGCTCGTACGGTCCTCGTTGGAGTGGCCGGTGTTGATGCGAGTGGCGATGATCCCGCCGAGCGGGGTGATGGACAGCACCACGACCAGCACCAGCATTGCCCAGAGGCCTTGGATCATAAGCTTGCGTTCACCGGCGACTCCGAAACGGACTGCGGCGTAGATCATCCCGATGCCGAGGCTGAGCCACAAACCGCGATTCAGCGAGATGACGGCTGGCAGAACGCTTGCGATCATCATCACGCGGATCAACTTGGCCGAGAAGCCGACCCTTCGGTCGTAGAGCGCAATGAAGCCGAACGGCGTGAGGAGGGCCATCATCGAGCCCCACTCATTGGTGTAGGTGAAGGGCGCCTTCGGCCGAGGCACAGGAACGCCGATGATGTCCTGGAGCTGAGCGAAACTCGGCTCCAACCAGGCTTTGATGAGATCGTTCTCCCGAAGCACCCCGGGCGTGACGTAGTACATCGGGGCCCTGAACGACAGATCGCCGAGCACGAAAGCGAGGTAGCCGCCGACGATGGCCACCATCCAGAGGATCGTGAACATACGGATCGTGCGGAACACGTCGATGCCCTTCACGCCGTTCAGGATGTAGAGCAGCACCACGCTGGCGCCGATGTAGTAGCCGAACCGGAGGCCCCACCCGAAGAGTCTGGCCACAGAGTCGAGGCTCAGGACCGAACCCACCACGGCCACCAGGTAGATCAGCCACCATCCAGAACCCTTCGGAACGACGAGCCCTCGCCGACGCAGCAGTGAGGCCGCCATCGGCAGGGCCAGGACCGCCCACATGAAACCGCTGAGACCGAGAATGAACCAGAGCGGGTACCACGCCACCATCAGGGTGATCGGCCAGAACGGCAGAGGGGCGTCGACCTCGGAGCGGAGCGCTCCGCGATCGACACTGGAACTGAGCATCAGTCGGGGTCGCCTTCGGCAACGATCGTTCCGACCACGACGGCGCCGACCCGACGAAGCTGCTCGATCGCATCGGCTGCGTTGCGGCGTGTCGCACGCGACGGCTCAATCACCACGACCGCGCCTTCGCAGATACGAGCGAGATCGCTCGCATCGGCCACCTGGAGGACCGGAGGTGCTTCGACCACGACGAGATCGTAGTGGTCACGAGCTCGGTCGATGAGTTCGCCGAGGGCCTGGCCCTGCAGCAGCTCAGCCGGCTGGTCGACCTTCGAACCGGCAAACAGCATCTCGAGTCCAGGAAATTCGTCGTTGACGACGATCGACTCTCTGATCTCAGAGTGGTGCATGAGCACGTCGCTCAGGCCCTTTCCGTTGGCGACTCCAAACCGGTCGTGCAGACTCGGGTGACGCATGTCGGCCCCGATCAGCAACGTCCGACGGCCGGATCTGGCGGCCGCGACCGCCATGTTGGCTGCCACCGTTGTGGCGGACTGCGGATTGTTGGTGCCCGCGACCAGCACGACCGACTTGTCAGTCTGGTCGAGCTGGAACAAGAGGCTGCCCTGGACTCGCCGATAGGCCTCGCCGCGAGGCGAGTTGACCTCGGCGATACCCGCCTCGCCACCACGTCGGAACAGGCCAGACCCGACCGGCACCTCGCCGAGGACATCGACACCCATCGACGCCAGCTCTCGGCCGGTGTCACGGAATCGATCGTCGCGTCGGTCGAGCAGATAGGCGAATCCGAGGCCGCCGAGGAGGCCGACGAGACCGCCGCCAACGAGACCGATCGGCAGTGGCAAGCCACTCAGCGACTCAGGCAGATCGGCATTGTCGAGGACGACGCCAGGGTCGACGCTGATGCCATTGAGATTGGCCAGCTTGGCCCCGATGCCCTGGAGTTCCTGGCGCTTCGACACCTCGCGGTAGCCCAGCGAGCGCAGGAGCGCAGGATCCTCGCCCGCCGCTGCGACTTCGGCCGACAACGCATCGAGCTCGGAAATCAGTTGCGACTCTCGCTCGAGCAGCTGGATGCGCGACTGCTGCGTACTGATCAGGCCAGACTCCTCACGGAAGTCGAGATAGGCGTGGGCAGAAGCATCGGCCAGGTCGCGAGCTCGTTCCGCTTCGCCGGCGGACACCGAGAACACGAGGATCTGCGAGTCACTCGGCACGGTCACATTGATCAGTTCGGCCGCGGCCAGCACATCGTCCTGATCTACGTCGGCCGCAGATGCAGCCTCCTCGACGGCTGGATCGTCGAGGTCGGAGGTCCCGAGATCATCGCCAGCCTGCAGGAGTGCGAGGCCCCGCTCGGTGACGCGCTGCGATGAGGCGATCAGCCGTTCGTTGGTGGTGTTGACCTGACGACTGATGTCCAGATTCGGATCGTCGCCCGCTGCCAGCAGCGGCCGAACCTCGACTCGAGCTTCAGCGTCGTAGGTCCCGGTCTGGAGCTGGGTCAGCAGCACACCGACGAAGCAGCCCGTGATCGCGGCCGCGAGAATCACTGGCAGGTGGCGGCGCAACGCCGAGGTGTATTCCGACACCGAGACAACGTTTGAATTACCGGCCAGATTGGTGGAAGCCATGAAACGACCTTTTGAATGGAAACAGCACTTGCCGTCTAACGAGACCAATCGGTCGACGCACGAGCCGATGAACCCTTCCACTCTCTCAAACTTCTGGGCCTTGGCGGCTGAGTCAAAGGGCCTTGAGGGGAGGGCACACCTTCTCAGCGCGAGAGCGTCCGATTTCGGTGATGCTTCCTAAACTCAAACGCGACTACTACCGACAGGACTGCAATGACCTATCAGTTGACTGATGTTGCTGCCCTGGAGGCAGAGGCGATCCACATCATTCGGGAAGTGGCGGCGGAATTCGAACGGCCCGCGCTGCTCTTCTCGGGTGGCAAGGACTCGATTCTTCTCCTTCACATGGCCATCAAGGCGTTCGCCCCCGCCAAAGTTCCATTCCCCATCATGCACGTCGACACGGGCCACAACTTCCCCGAGGTGATCGAATACCGCGATCGTCGAGTCGCCGAAACCGGTGTCCGCCTGATCGTGGCTTCGGTCCAGGAACAGATCGACAAGGGCCTCGTCCAGGAAGAGACAGGTCCCCGAGCCAGCCGCAACGGCCTCCAAACTGCGGCCCTGCTCGAAGCGATCGAGACTCACAAGTTCGATGCTCTCTTCGGTGGCGCCCGCCGCGACGAGGAGAAGGCAAGGGCAAAGGAACGCGTCTACAGCTTCCGCGACGAGTTCGGCCAATGGGACCCGAAGGGCCAACGGCCCGAACTGTGGAACCTCTACAACGGCCGCCACGCCCAGGGAGAGCACTTCCGCATCTTCCCCATCTCGAACTGGACCGAGCTCGACGTCTGGCACTACATCGCCGAGCAGGAGATCGATGTCCCCGGCATCTACTTCGCCCACAAGCGCCCCGTGTTCCAACGCGACGGCATGTGGCTGGCCGACACCGACTTCATCACCCGCATGGAGGGTGAGGAGATCGAAGAGCGCCTGGTGCGCTTCCGCACGATCGGCGACGCGAGCTGCACCGGCGCCGTCGACTCGGCCGCCGATGACATCATGAAGGTCATCGAAGAGGTCGGCGCCACCCGCGTCACCGAACGAGGCGCCACTCGCGCCGACGATCGCCGCACAGAAGCGGCCATGGAAGACCGCAAGAAGGAGGGCTACTTCTGATGCTCGCGGTCCCCACTCGGATCAGCGCCGGTAGCCGCTGCCACAACGCTCACCCCATCAACACTCTCACCATCAACACTCTCTTCATCAACACCCCGGGAATCTTCTAATGGAACTTCTTCGACTCGCCACTGCCGGATCGGTGGACGACGGCAAGAGCACCCTCATCGGTCGCCTGCTGTTCGACTCCAAATCGATCTTCGAGGATCAGCTGGAAGCCATCGAGGCCACCACCCTCGCTCGCGGCGCCGAGGGCATCGATCTCGCACTCCTCACCGACGGCCTCCGGGCCGAGCGTGAGCAGGGCATCACGATCGACGTTGCTCACCGCTACTTCGCCACCCCGAAGCGTAAGTTCATCATCGGCGACACGCCAGGACACATCCAGTACACCCGCAACATGGTCACCGGTGCATCCGTGGCCGATCTGGCGATCGTGCTGATCGACGCCCGCAAGGGTGTGCTCGAGCAGAGCCGACGTCACGCCTTCATCGCGTCGTTGCTCCGCATCCCGCACATCGTGCTGGCCGTCAACAAGATGGACCTCGTCGACTACGACCAGGCCGTTTTCGAGCAGATCCGAGCAGACTTCACCTCGTTCGCGACGAAGCTCGACGTCACCGACCTGACCTTCATCCCTATGTCTGCGCTCAACGGCGACAATGTCGTCGACCGGTCGGAGAACATGCCGTGGTACGAGGGCTCGACGCTCCTCCACCACTTGGAAGAGGTGCACATCGCATCCGACCGCAACCTGGTCGACGTGCGATTCCCGGTCCAGTACGTGATTCGTCCCCAGACTGCCGAGCATCCCGACTATCGGGGCTACGCCGGCACGGTCGCTGGTGGCGTCATCAAGCCAGGTGACGACGTCATCGTGTTGCCTTCCGGTTTCACGAGCACGGTCGCTGCGGTCGAAACGGCCGACGGCCCGTTGGACGAGGCATACCCTCCAATGGCAGTGACCGTTCGCCTCGCCGACGAGATCGACATCAGCCGAGGCGACATGATCTGTCGTCCGAACAACCAGCCCGAGGTCGGGCAGGACATCGAGGCAATGATCTGCTGGATGTCGGAGTTCTCCGAGCTGCGACCGAACGCCAAACTGGCGTTGAAGCACACGACTCGGTCCGTCCGCGCATTGGTGAAGGACCTTCACTACCGCCTCGACATCAACACGCTGCATCGCGAAACAGACGCCGAATCGTTGAAGCTCAACGAGATCGGTCGCGTTCGCCTCCGCACGACCCAGCCCCTGTTCTTCGACGAGTACCGACGCAACCGCTCCACCGGCAGTTTCATCCTGATCGACGAGGCAACCAACATCACGGTCGCTGCCGGAATGATCGTCGGCGCTTCGTGATCCGGAGCTTGCGATGAGCGAGCCCGTATCGACCAACATCCGCTGGCACCCGAGTGCCGTTGCCCGCGACGTGCGGGCTGCGGCCACAGGGACCTCCGGGATGACACTCTGGCTCACGGGTCTTTCCGGATCCGGCAAGTCGACGGTCGCCGTGCAGCTCGAGAAGCAACTGATCGCGGCCGGTCGCCCCGCATACCTCCTCGACGGCGACAACCTGCGATTCGGCCTCAACGTCGATCTGGGGTTCTCGGCCGAGGACCGCGACGAGAACGTCCGTCGGGTGGCACACGTCGCCCGCCTGTTCGCCGACGCCGGAATGATCGCCCTCGTGCCGCTCGTGTCTCCGTATCGGGCGGCTCGACAATTGGCTCGCGAGATCCACGAGGCCGCAGATCTACCGTTCGCCGAAGTGTTCGTCGACACTCCGCTCGAGGTGTGTGAGGCCCGCGATCCAAAAGGTCTCTACAAGAAGGCTCGCGCCGGCGAGATCAAGGGCATGACCGGGATCGACGATCCTTACGAGGCCCCGGAGAATCCCGAGTACCGGGTCACACCGGAAAACGGTTCGGCCGCCGCGATCGCTGCCCAACTCATCGCCCAGCTCATCGACCCGCGCTGATCTCCTGACAGAGCCTCCCCTCGACGGGGAGCCCGTTTGATCGCCAGGGCGGCCAGAACCGCTCCCCGTTGCGGCTCAGGAGCAGGCCGTGCCTTCGGGTGATTCCTCCGGAACGATGCCGGGGCGTTCGGTTGTCGTTGGAGCGTCCGTGGACGGCGTCGCCTCTACCGACGTGCCGAGCGGTGTGAGTGGCCGCCGTTCAGCGGCCAGGCCCAGGAAGTCCTCACCGGTGATCAGCACGACCTGATCGAGTGTCTCGTCGATCTCGATGTCGGGATCCGTCGCCAACAGGCTGATCAGCTCCTCTGCCACCTGGGCCGACGAGGAGGGATACCGAACGATCGTCTCGGCCCGACGATCGGCGTCACCGACCTCCACCTCGAAACCAGCCGCTTCCAGTCCAGAGCCGGTCTGGCCCGCCTGCCCGGCGACTCCGCTCCCGTTGAGGACCGACACCTCGCGACGCGCCGGCGCCGTCGTGGTGGGTGCCGAATCATCATCGCCCGGTGCGCCCTGGACCGCTGACGGTGCCAGACCGCGGAAGATGTCGAGGATCGGCTGGGCCAGTTCGAACTCGAGACCGAGCACGGCGGCTCCGTCCGTGGTCCGGAAGTCGAACACGGGCAGCGAGTGCCCGACGATGCGTTCGCTGCCGGCGTCGGCGAATGTCTGGGCCAGCCCGAGCAGATCTCCTGGCTCGACTCCCTGGTCGATCACGAGGTTCGACCCACCGACGCTGATGAGCGAATTGATCTTGCCTAGGGATGTGAGATCGATCTGAGCCGCAGCGGTGTCGACGACCCGCCGAAGGAAATACTGCTGGCGGGAGGTTCTCCCGAGATCACCCGTCGGATCGGTCTGCCAGGTGCCGTCGGCGAAATACTCGAGGTGTCGGCTCCGAGCGAAGGCCAATGCCTGGAACCCATCGAGGACTCGACACCCGGCGTTCGACACATCGAGCCCGGAGTTGGAGTCGCGCATGGGGCGGTCAAACCACATCGGCACGCCGCCGAGCTCATCTACGATGTCCTGGAACCCGACGAAGTTCACTTCGGCGTAGTGATTGATCTCGAAACCGAAGTAGGCCTCGATGGTGTCAACCAGCCGTGTCTCGCCGTTCTCCGCGTTGAACGCGGAGTTGATCCGCGACTCTCCGCCGGTTCCCGCGATCGGGACATAGAGGTCGCGGGGAATCGAGAGCAGATCGATGGTCTGGTTCTTCGGGTCGACACGAGCGACGATCATCGTGTCCGTGCGCTTGCCACTGGGCAGCTCGGAAGGGTCACCGCCGATGAAGACGCCGGAGTTCGGATCGCCGGCGTCGATGCCGTCACGGCTGTCGGTACCGATGAGCAGCCAGTTCGACGGCTCACCCTTGGCGGCCTGCTCAACGCTGGCGATATCGACCGTCGCGATGGCCTCGAACTGCTGCAACGCCCACGCCAGAACGCTGGCGGAGAGCACGCAACCCACTGTTGCGACCACGCCGAAGGTCAGCAGCAGACGCTCGACCCAGCTCCGGTGCGGACCGCGTTGTCGCCGAACGGGTCTCTCCGGATGGTCGATGATCTCGATGGGCGGGGTCTGTCCGGCGGTCATGACCCGGAAGACGCTAGCGCCGACTTCACATCCCGCCGTGGCACCGACCCACTGACCGAGGTCAGCTACGGTGCGATGTCATGAGCGACGAGATTCGGTGCCCGTCGTGCGATGAGGACGATGACCTCGAGGGCGTCAACGTCGAGGGCACGATCACCATCACGTGTGGTGCCTGTGGCAACGTCTGGGAACGCGACCGCGAACGGCGCTGTCCCCGCTGTGGAGCGGGCGATCTCTACCCGGTGCCCGTTGCCATCCTCGAGAAGAGTCGCGGCACTCAGCTCTCGATCATGAGCACCCGTCCCGAATACATCTGCTGGGTTTGCGATCGCGACCTGATCGACGCCCAGCGACAGTCTGGAACCCCGGTCATGCCGGACGAACTCCCCGCTACGAAGTAGCCCCGACCCCAGTCGCGAGGGCGTCAGACCTTGGGTTTCGCGTTTGGCTTGGGTTCCTTGGGCAGACCGAGCACGCGCTCACCAACGATGTTCCGCTGAATCTCGGCGGTACCACCCCAGATGGTCTCGGACCGGCTGAAGAAGAACGACGCCTGCATCGCGTTCACCGGGTAGCCGGCCATTCCGCGACGACGGTTGGGGTTGGAACTGTTCTCGTCGAAGTCGCCGTCGAGCACAAGGCTCTGCATACCGGCGATCTCGGTCCAGAGCTCCATCGTGTCCCGGTGGTATTCCGACCAGAACATCTTGTTCGTTGCGCCGATGGCGGCAACACCCGGATCCTTTTTCTTGTTGACCGTGGCCGACAGGCTGCGAAGTCCGTTGATTCGCATGATCTGCACCTTCGTGTGGGCAAGGGCGAGACGCTGACGGATCACCGGGTCGGCGATGCGTCCATTGGCCTTGGCTGTGTCGACGATCGCGTCGAGCTCGAGCTCGAAGCGACGATGCGAGGTGGTCGCGCTGGTGCCTCGCTCGAAACCGAGGGTGGTCATCGCCACCTTCCAGCCGTTGTTGACACCACCGACGACGTTGTCCTTCGTGCAGCGGGCGTCGGAGAAGAACACCTCGTTGAACTCGCCGGACCCGTCGACCTGCTGGATCGGGCGCACCTCGACCCCGGGCTGGTCCATTGGGACGAGGAGGTAGGAGATACCCGCGTGCTTCGACGCAACCTGGTCGGTGCGAGCAAGCAGGAAGACGTAGTCGGAGTGTTGGGCCTGGGTGGTCCAAACCTTCTGGCCATTGATGACCCACTCGTCACCGTCGAGCTCGGCCTTGCACTGCAGCGCGGCGAGGTCGGATCCCGCCTCCGGTTCGGAGAATCCCTGGCACCAGCGGATGTCCCCGCGGAGGATGCCGGGCAGAAACTGCTTCTTCTGTTCTTCGGTGCCCCACTGCAGGATGGTGGGGCCGACCAGCGTGTCGCCGAAGAAGTCGCCGCGCATGGGCGAACCGGACGCTGCGAACTCCTCGTTCAGCACGACCGACTGCATCGTCGTCAGCCCCTTGCCCCCGTACTCCGTCGGCCACGAGGCGCAGATCCAGCCACCCTCGAAGAGCTTCTTCGGCCATTCGACGTTGAAGGCCTCGCGTTCGTCGTCGTTCATGTCGCTGACACTTCCGGACCAATTGGTCGGCAGATTCTCGGCCAGCCATTCCTTGATTTCGATGCGGAACGCTTCTGCTTCGGCTGGGTACGTCAGATCCATGGCCGCAATCTTGACCCACCAGTCAAGTTTTGCCAACTCGACAATCCGGGCCGAGTCGAGCTTCTGCCAGACTCGTCTCCATGACGAACGACTCGCTCGTGATCGGACACGACGGCCGACCGCGATGTTCATGGGGGGCCTCGACCGACGACTATGCCCGCTACCACGACACCGAGTGGGGCCGACCCACGATCGACGAGCGGACGCTGTTCGAGAAGATCTGTCTGGAGGGTTTCCAATCCGGGCTCAGCTGGCTGACGATTCTGCGAAAGCGCGACAACTTCCGGGCTGCCTTCGACGGCTTCGACGCCACGGCCGTCGCCGAGTACGGGGAGACCGACGTCGAACGCCTCCTCGACGATGCCGGCATCATCCGCCACCGAGGCAAGATCGAGGCGACGATCAACAACGCCCAACGCCTCGTCGACCTCCACGCCGCCGGCACCAGCCTCGGCGAGGTCATATGGTCGCAGGAGCCTGCGGCGTGGCCAGCGCCGACCGCGATGAGCGACGTCGCTGCGGTGACCGACGAGTCCACGGCCTTGGCGAAGGAACTGAAGAAGCTGGGTTTCCGTTTCGTCGGCCCGACCACGGCGTACGCAGCGCTGCAGGCCATGGGGGTGGTCAACGACCACATCGACGGCTGCTGGGTGCGCGAGGAATGCCTTGCCGAACGGGCGGCTCTACCTATTTCTTGGCTGTGAGCTCGACCATCGCCGCGGTGGGATTCGCCCAATCAGGCCAGCGCTTGCGGCTCTTCTCCGCCAGCCGATGCAGCAGGGCGACGGCGGCGGGGTCGTCGTCGCCGGGGCGAGTCTCGATGACCCCGTCCTTGATCATCGCCTCGATCACCGCACGCCCCAGGTCGGTGCGCACGATCGTGAGGGTCCAGTCCGTCTCGTTGCCGATACCGCCGGTCGAGATGTCAGCGTGCTCAGCAGCAAAGTCGGGGCAGTGATTGCAGCCCTCGCGGGTCCATGCGTGGCACTCCTTCAGGTTGATCTCGTGGTAGTCGCCGTTCTTCATCCAGACCTGGAAGACGCCTTTGATGTTCATCTTGACGATGTCGTCCTTGGCGAGGCCGTACTTCAGCCAGAACAGCTCGTCGAACATCGAGTCATCGAAGCTCTTGGAGCAGAGCAGGCCGATGTTGAGCTTGATCGGCTTCGAGACCTTGCCGACCTTGCGGTGCCACATCACCGGAGCGATCGAGGTCTGGCAGCTCATGCCGACCAACGCCAGGCTCTCGAGGCCCTTCTCCATGGCCTCGTCGTAGGCCATCGTGTTTGCTGAGTAGGTGTATCGACTGCCGGCACCGGCGAGCACCTCCTCGGCGTTGGTGGCGACGCCGGGAATCGCCTTCCAACCGCCACCTTCGGTGCCGCCCTCGAGCATCGAGACGAGCGCACCGTCGATGATCTTGTTCTCCAGGCACCAGATGAGGATGGCCGACACGAGTCCACCGTCCTGACCCTTGTCGTAGACGCGATCGTCCTTGGCCCTGACCAGCATGATGTCTTTGTAGATGCCGCTGACCTCGTCGGCGCCACGGACCCGGCCGAAGAGGTGCTCATCGGCCTCGGTCTCCCACGCCCGAAATCGGGGGCAGGCCCGGGTGCACGACGTGCAGCCCTTCTCACCGTGGATGCAGTTGGCCTCGCCGAGCTCCTCTTCGAGGTGGAACGGCTTGTACTGGCCTGGCTCGTGCTTGTAGCCGATCACGTCGTGAGGGCACGCGATCACGCATCCGGCGCAACCCGTGCAGAGCCCAGAGGTGATCACTTCGTCGAAGAGTTCTTTCCACTGATAGGTCCAGCGTTCCTTCTTCGCAGCCGGGGATGCAGCGGTGTCGGTCATGTGGCGACGGTAGTGGTTCGCCTCAGCCGAGACGAGTCCCGGCTCAGAGATCACCTTCTTCGATGATGCACGAGGCGAGAATATCCAGAAAATCCTCCGGGAGGGCCGGTTCCTCGGCGTCGGTCAACGCCGCTTCGATCTCACGGAACCGCTCGAAGGGGAGCGTGGCTGCGGCCTCGTCATAGGCGCACTGGCACACCCGTTGTTGGTAGAGACCGTCGGTGGCGGTGTCGGTGCACGCCGCCATGAACGCTTCGCGATTCTCGTCGCTGTACTCAGTCGGTTCGTCGACACCGCAGGATGTCAGCGTGCCGAGCCACACCATCGCCAGTCCGGCGCCAATTCGCATGCGAAGGCTCACTTCGCCGAAGGTAGCCGCTCGTCGGCGGCAGACGTGGTCTCAGATCTCGTGTGAGGTCCGGTAGCTCCCGATGTCGATGACCTCGGCCAGCGGGCTGGACGGATCATCGTCGATGTCGGCGAACGCGTCCTCAGCCAGAACGGCTGCAGCCAGTGCATTCCAGAGGTGCCGGGAATCGTTCCCTGCGGCCGCCGGTGTTCCGTTCACCAGGCCGGCGAGGGTCGGCAGTCTGACGACCTGCCCGTCGACAACTGCTGGTTTCACATCCTCGTGGCTTCCTGCCGTGATGAACATGGACTCTTTCTCGGCAGATTTCGGCCAGAACCTGAACGTGCTGGAGCCCAAATGGGCTTTCCGAACCGTTCGCCTCGTCTTCACTCATGTTTTGGCAGCGGACAATTCCTGGGCCCGCGCGAACACGGCGTCGAGCATCGGTTCGGTCAGTCGGCCGGTGAACGTGTTCTGCTGACTCACGTGATACGAGCAGAGGATCGTCCGCTCGAACCTCTTCTCCCCACCCGGGTCGGGAATCGGCACTTCGACTCCGTGACCGAATTTCGGACGAGGAGTGACGCCGAAGTACCGAGTCAGCGCCTGATACGCGAAGCCGCCAAGGGCGACGAACACCACAGGGTCCACCACGTCGATCTCCCGGTCGAGGAAAGGACGACAGGTGTCGCGTTCGGAGGGTGTCGGCTTGTTCGCCGGCGGGGCGCACTTCACCGGCGAGGTCACGAAGGCGTTGGTGAGCTCGAGACCGTCATCGATGTCGATCGATTCGGGTTGGTTGGCGAATCCGGCTCGGTACAAGGCGCGGTAGAGCCAGTCACCGGAACGGTCGCCGGTGAACATTCGCCCGGTTCGGTTCGCCCCGTGCGCGGCCGGCGCCAAACCGATCACGGCCACGTCGGCGTCAGGGTCGCCGAAGCCCGGAACCCCGCGACCCCAGTACTCGTCGTCTCGGAACGACGCCCGCTTCTCGGTTGCCACCAGTTCGCGCCAGGCAACCAGGCGGGGGCACCGCCGACAGTCGGCGACTTCGCTGGCGATCTGCGCGAGCTCCCGGTGGGCTGTCATGGTCGCACCGTAGATACCGTGGGAGCCTCATGGCACCACCAGCGAAGAAGGCGACCTCGAAGAAGGCGACTGCGAAGAAGGCGACCGTCACGAAACGGTCGACCCGAAAGCGCTCGTCCAAGAGCGAGGCGCCCAAGCCCACGCTCGTACTCCTGGTGCGCCACGGCCGCACTCCAACGACCGGCAAGGTCCTTCCCGGTCGTGCTCCCGGCCTTCACCTCGGCGACGAGGGCATTACACAAGCCAACAAGGCCGCCCAACGGATCGCTGGATTGGGACCCAACAAGATCGCCGCCGTCTATGCATCCCCCATGGAGCGGACGCAGGAAACGGCGGCACCAATCGCCAAGGCCGTCGGGAAGCGGGTCCGTACCCACAAAGGACTCATCGAAGCCGACTTCGGCAAGTGGACCGGCCGCAAGCTCACCGAGCTCAACAAGCTCCCCGAATGGTCGCAGGTGCAGCGCTACCCGAGCGGTTTTCGCTTTCCCGGCGGCGAGTCGTTCCCGGAGATGCAGACCCGAATGGTCGGCGCCATCCATGAACTCGTCGCGGCCCACCCCGGCGAGACCATCGTGGCGACCTCCCACGCCGACACCATCAAGGCAGCAGTCGCACACGCATTGGGCACTCACCTCGATCTGTTCCAGCGGATCGTGGTGGGTCCCTGTTCGATCACTGCCATCCTCTACACCAGCGGCGGTCCGGTTGTTCTCGCCGTGAACTCGATGGGCGACGATCTCTCGAGCTTGGTTCCGAGCTGATCGCCCCCCGGGTCCCAGACGAACGAGACGTGCCATGAGCGAGTCCTTCGAATTTCGAGAGGTCACCCACTTCACCGCCGGCGCCGTCGGCGAACCGGGTGCGCGCACGTTCTACCTCCAAGCCGGCGATGCCAATCGGTATGTTTCGGTCAAGATCGAGAAGCAGCAGGTGTCGGCGCTGGCGACCTTCCTCCAGACCGTCGTGGCCGATCTCCCTTCGCCCGAGCCCCAGGCGACCGATCCGGTGCCGCTGATCGAGCCTGCCCTTCCCGAGTGGGTGGTCGGCCAGATCGCCGTCGGCGTGGACGAGAGCGAAAGTGAAGTCGTGCTCGTCGTCGAGGAGATCGCCATCGACGAGGAGTTCGACGAGGAGGGCAACCCGATCGAGGAGCCGTTCAGCGAACCGGACACCGCGTCGCTGCGCATCCACTTGAGCGCGGCCCAAGCAGCGGCTTTCATCGCCACCTCCGAGGCGCTGATGTCTGCCGGGCGGCCGCCGTGTCGGCTGTGCGGTCAGCCCGAGAGCCCCGGCGGCCACGCCTGTCCTCGCCTCAACTGAGGTCACTCATGGCGACGATCGAACCCCCGAGCGACAACACCGCGTTCGGACTTCCTCACGACGAGCTCGTCGAATTGCTCGCCACCGGCGACATGGAGATCGAGGGGCGAATGCCATACAGCTCGAATGCGACGTTGCTGGTGGTGATGAGCCAGGGCGGCCGCAGCCACCGGGCGATCTACAAGCCGCACAAGGGCGAGAGGCCGCTGTGGGACTTTCCCGACGGTCTCTACAAGCGCGAGGTCGCAATGTACGAGCTCTCGGACCAGCTGGGGTTCGAGGTCGTGCCTCCCACACTGCTGGTCGACAGCGAGCTCGGGCCCGGTTCGCTCCAGGCGTTCGTCAACGCTCATTTCTCCGAGCACTACTTCACGCTGATGGAAGAAGGAGTCGGCGGCGACGACCTTCGCCGGCTGTGTGTCCTCGACCTGATCGCCAACAACACCGACCGAAAGGCCGGCCACTGCCTGCTCGGCGGCGACGGTCGCGTCTACGGCATCGACCACGGACTCGCGTTCCACGCGCAGTTCAAGCTGCGCACGGTGATGTGGGACTTCGTCGACGAGGCTATTCCCGATGAATCTCTCGAGTCGATCGAGCGCTTCGTGGAGTCAGGTCCGCGCGACACGCTCTGCCGACTGCTCGACACCTTCGAGGTCGACGCCATGATCAGCCGGGCACGGGCGGTTCTCGACGAGGGCCGCTTCCCCGAGGACGACACCGGTGGCCAGCGTTACCCGTGGCCCCTGGTCTGACCGCTGAACAAGTCGGCATGTCGAGCCGACGCCACGATGTACGTTGGCGTGATGCTGGGCAGGCTCGGAAGCGTCAGGGCGAGGTTCCGGTCGACGCTGACGCCCGAGCAACAGAAAGGTGTGAAGGTGCTCGCCGGGGTGTCCATCGCGATCCTGGGCGGCTTGATCGGCACAGGGCTCTGGCAGTTCTTCACCCACGAGCCCGACCCGTCGTGGTTCGCTCATGTTGTCGGGAGTAGCTCTCGACAACAGCCTGGACCAGCGGAGGGCATCGCGGACCTCCACGGCGTCTTCGCGACCGCCGGCGGGATCGTGGCATTGCTCGGTGGGGCGTGGTTCGCGTACAAGGTTGCGTTCGACATCCCCTGGATCGCGTTGCTCGCATTTGTTCTGGCCGTTCTTGGCTCGGTCACAGGAACATGGATTCGGTTCAACGCCGTAAAGCTTCCGGGCCGGAGCTACGAGGAGGCCACCAACGGATATGCGCAGCTCTTCGTGAACGACGTCGAGTACGTCGTCACTGACAACTGGGATCTGGGATCGACGGCCATCCGCTTCTTGACGGTCTCCCATGTTCTCGCGCTTCCATTCCTGCTCCTCGTTGCGTGGCTCAGCATCCGGCGAGTCGGTGAGCCGCAGCGGTGATTGCCGCTAGGGATCCAGTCCTCGAACGGGAGCGGCCTCGGCGGTCACCTGGATCGTGAACGGCTCTCCACCAGAGAGCACCCGCAGCAACGTCATCTCGACCTCGCCCTCGACCTGCACCACGATCACGTCCGTGCTCGCTACCACTTGGGGCGCCCCGACCAATGCCCGTTGATCTTCCTGACCGGCGATGCTCTCCCACGCCAACTGTTCTGCGAGTGCAGGATCGAGGACCAGCTCCCCCGTTTCCCGATAGACCGCCGTGTCGATGGCGTTCGCTCCGGCAGCGGCCGCAGCGTCCGCCAACTCGGCCAACGCTCGACGCTCGCTGTGAGCCCTCCACAGATCGAGGCTGAACCCGCCGACGAAGAGCAGCATCGCCGACAGCCCGATCCCGAGCAGCGTCATTGTTCCCCGCTCCGAGCACCGGGCGCCATCGGATCGCCGTCGCTCGATCATCGGTCGGCTCCGTAGTCCGGATACCGCTCGGTGTGTGATGCCGTCCACGACACCGAACCGACAGATCCGAAGATCGGCAACGACAGCGCCGGAATCTCGACCGCCACGTCAACGGTCACCGAGGACCCCGGCGTGTGACCCCCGGGAGGGATCGATGCGTCGAGCGAACCCGGGTCCAGCCCGTAGCCGGCCTCGATGTTCTGAACGATTTGTTCCGGCGTTGACGACTCCGGACCGCTCAACACGATCGAACGTGCAGCCTCGGCGGCTGCGTCACGGGCCGCAGTTTGGCGCTCGACCCACGTCGGCGCCGAGATCACGAGAAGCCCGAACGGCACGAGAATCAGTCCGAACACCATCGGGAACTCGAGCAGCGCACTCCCCCGCTCGGCCCGGTGCCCCTCACTCCTGTGACAGCGCTTCCGTTCGATGCGGCGACTCACTCCGGCGCTACTTCCCGAACGGCAGTCGCGGTCACCGTGAACGACCACTCCGGCGAGATCGGCAACCACGGCTCGAAACGGACGTCGGATTCCACGGTCACGAGGTCGGCGCCCACGACGCATCGAGGCGCCGACACCTGCGAACCCAGCGGCCCGCCAAGCAACCCATCGGCCACGTCGGCGAAACGACGCTCGCAGGCGCCGGGAACGGAGTCGAGAGGACTCGCTGCACGTGCAGCCTCGAGCGCGGCCGACCGAACCGCCCCCCGCCCGTACTGCCACACCGCGAACTGAGCGAAGAGCGTGAAGAAGACCATGAACATGCCGAACGCCACCAGCGTCGTGATGGCCGCCGACCCTCGCTCGTATCTTCTCGACTCCCACTCGCGCGGGCCGCATGATCGCAAGGGATCAGAGGCCGAGCGAGCCGCGGATCTGAGCGATGACGTCGAGACCCAGGGCCTCCATCGCCGTGAACAACACGACCAGCATGCCGATCGAGAGTGCGCTGATCCCGAGCCATTCGACGACGCCCGCACCTCGCTCCTCATTTCGTCCGAGTGCCTCGTTGGCCTGTTGATTGTCACTTGCTTGTTTCATCGTGTTCTCCACACGGTCGAGGTCGGCGACAGGGCACCGACCAGTTTCGGAACGAGGCTCATCGCCCCATCACCAGAGCCGGCAACGCCGCCCCGACGAACAGCACCATCACCGGGGCGATGAACAGCAGCAGCGGCAGCAGCATCGCTGTGCGGCGTTTGATCGCCCATCGAGCCAATGCCTCGCGGCGCTCCGCCCGCAGGTCGGTCCCAACTGCGAGAAGCGCACCGCCGATGTCGCCACCAGTACGGGACGAAGCCGACAGCAGCCGATACAGCCGGGCGGCCGCCGGTTCGGGGGTGGATTCGGCCAGCTTGTCGTAGGCCCGCTGAGGGCTCGTCCCACCGCCGATCCACCGCAAGGCGTCTCGCAGTTCCTCGACCACCGGACCTCGACCGAGTTCGCACACCGACCGGACGGCGTCGACAGGCCCATGGCCGCTGCGGATGTGAACTGCGATCAGTTGAGCGACGGTGTATGACTCGTTCCGCATACGGGCCCGGCGGTCCCGAATCGCCCGTTCGACGCGGTTTCGTTGGACTGTCGCCGCCGGGAATCCGAAACAGGCGATCATCAAGAACGTCATCGGCACTGAACGGAAGAAGAGCGCACCCATGGCAGCACCGAGAGCCACGCCGCCGACGGTGAAGGTCAACTGGCGCATGCGGTACTGCTCCGCCTCCACCTCTCGGAAGCCGGCATGCCGAAGTCGGGTGGTGATCGTGTCCGAGTCGGCCGCGTCGATCAGTCGACCAAGGCCTGCCGCCAACCGTTCAACGATCGGGCCGAGGACACGACCGACCACCGACCGATCGTCGACGACAGTGAGCGCCACGACGGACACGCCTGCGTATCCCGTACCGAGCCGCGACCGCGACAGGGCGGCATAAGGACGGAGCCGCTGTGCCAGCGCTCGGCGCGGCGGCACCAGGACGCGGACTCCGATTCCAGCGGTGAGCGCTGCCAGCATCGCCGCGATCATCGAGAGCGAGATCACGTCGGCACTCCCACAGCCAGGATTCGCTCCTCGACCGGCACACGACCCAGCCGAGTGATCACCACCAGACCACCAACGCTCATGAGCGCCCCGGCAATGACCACGAACCATCCGGCGGACGTGGCATAGAAACTGCGATACCCCGGGGTGAACACGCAGAGCATCGCCAGCACGACGAAGGGGAGCACGGCTGCTCCTCTGGCCTCGAGCTTTGTCTCGAGTTGAAGCGTCTCGATCTCGTCGAGCAGCCGAAGATCCTCGGCCGACGAGGAGGCGAGATCATCGAGAATGTCGATCACCACCGACGAACCCTGTTCGAACGCCACGAGCAGAACCTCGATCACGCGGTCGCTGAGCGGGTCGGCCAGCTCCTCACGCACGACCTCCAACGCCGTTCGTTGGTCGAGCGCCCCGGAGAGCCCGGCATAGCGATTGAAGTAGGAGCGAAGCGGCACCGGTCCCGAACGCCCGATCTCACACAGACTTGCGTGCATCGACAGCGACGCCCGCAAATGGGTGATCAGGTCGCGGAGTGCATCCGGCCATGCAGCGAGCCTCGCCTGGACGAGTGCGCGACGTCGACGAGCAAACACGCTGTGAGGAACCGCAGATGCGACCGTCCCCGCCACCACACCGAGGGCTGGAACGCCGACCACGGCACCGGCGATGGAACCGACCGTGACCCCCAGCCCGAGCGAGACCATCACGAATTGCAGCGGCGTGACGTCTGCACCCGCCTGCTGCAACCACTCTCGCCACGACACTCCAATCGAGCGTCGTTCGAGGGGGCGACGCAGCCACGCCGGCGTGACACCGAGCAACGAGCCGAGAGACAGGTAGACCAGCGCACCCGCAGCGAGTCCGGCAAGCAGGCGCATCACAGCTCCCTCGATCCGTCGAGCAGTTCGGTGACCGAGATCCCGTGCGGACGCAGAACACGACCGAGGCGGACCTCGAGCTCGGATGGCAGTGGACTTCCTGTCCACACCAGCGGTGCACCGAAGTCCTCGCGCACGAAGATGGGTTCGACCGTGAAGTCGACTTCGGCCGCTTGCATCGGCGGGATGGCCACGATCTCCATCACCTGGCGACGGCCGGCTCGCCCGGTGCCGGTGGCAGCCGTCGGCTCCTTGGCGGTGTGGACGACGAGGTCGACGATCGAGCTGAACACGGAACGGATCTGATCCGGCGACACGTTCGGGCCAGCCATCGATGCCGTCGACACCAGAGCTTGGAGACCTTGCCGAGCGCTGTTCGCGTGGATGGTCGACAACATGCCACAGCCGGCGTTGCCCGCTCTGGTCAGCTCGTACGCCTCCTCACCACGAACCTCGCCGACCGCAATCAGATCGGGCCGCATGCCGAGCGACATGCGTACGAGGTGGCGAAGGCTCACCTCACCGTTGCCGTCCGGCCCTGCGGGCCGGGTCCGCCACCGGGCGGCGTGGAGATGATCGGCCGAGAGTTCGGGCGTGTCCTCGCACACGATGACGCGCAGGCTCGGCTGTGCAGAGCGAAGCAGAGCGTTGACCAGCGTGGTCTTTCCCGATCCCGGTTGACCAGTCACGATCACCCCGGTGGGTGTCCGAAGCGACAGCGTCAGCAGCGCAGCGGCCGCCGGAGAGATGGCATCCCACTCGATCAGCTCCTCGAACGTTTCGCGTTTGGCGAGGTACCGGCGGATGGTGACGTCGATCCGGTCGGCGATCGGAGGGATCACGACCCCGAGCCGAGCCGATCCGTCGAGGATCTGCGTCTGCGCAATCGGGTGCCCCTCGTCGACCGATGCCCCGACCCCCGCAAGCAGCTTCGACACGATGTGCTCGACTTCATGCTCGCTCACGGGTTCGTCGTGGGCCACGAGACGACCAGTGGTGTCGATGTAGCTGACCTCCTGGCCGTGGACGATCAACTCCTCGTAGTCGATCGTGCCGTCGAGAAACGGGGTGAGCGGTCCGAAGTCGAGTAGAGATCGGGAGAGCCGTTCGACCATTGCAGCCGGGTCGTGGAGGGGGCGACGACCGCCACTCGACGTCGCTTCGATCTGATAGTGATCGACCAGGGAGCGGACCATTGCTTGCACGTCGCCCTGGGCGCTCGTGTCGAGGCCACGGCGTCGAAGCTCGTCGAGGCAGTCGTACCGGAGGTGCTCGTAAGCGTCGAGCGCCGGGGGCGTGATGGTCATGCCGCAACCCCGCCGTCGGTCGTGAGCCCGCCGCGGGCAGCGTCGTCGTCCGCTGCGTCGATCTGCGACGCAGTCGGGCGGACCGCGACGCTCGAATCGAATGGCAGCCGGCTGATCGCTTTCAGGAAGCCGCCACGAGTCACCAGCGATGCCTCCCAAGCTGCACGTTCGACTCGCTTGTCGTGACCGCTGACGACAACGTCGCCGATACGGGGACCCGCGATCTCTCGGAGCTGCTGAACCAACTGGGTTCGCGCACTCGGCGACGATGGGCACCGGTTGATCACGACGTCGATCGGGGTTTCCCCCACCAGCGCGGTCACGTCGAGCAGCCAGTCGACGAACCGAAGCACTCCCACCGAGCTTCCGTCGCAGACACCCAGCACACGGGTGGCGCGCTGCACCACTGCACGCGACATACCGAAGCGGTTCCCGTGACGAGCGAGGTCCTCGAGATTGGGACCGAGACGGGTGACGACCAACGGCCATCGAGCGGCGAGCTCCTCGACCAGCGCCGAGGCGTCGTCAGGCCGGAGCAGCGACCAATCGTCACGCGATGCAAGCCCGACGATCACGTCGAACGGGAGCGAACGACGCCCGACCACGGAACGAGCAAGACAGTTCTCGATGCGATCACGATCGTCGCCGAACGCGAGCTGTTCGCCTCGGTGCGCTTCGACAGCGGTGACGATGTGCGGATGAATGGCGAGACCAAGGCGCCGGGCGAGGGACGGGTGTGTCTCGTCGACGTCGATGAGGAGCGGGCGGATCCCACCCCACAGCTGGGACAAGGCGATACTGACCTCGGTGGCGCCGGCGCCCGCAGGGCCGCCGACGGCAATCACCTGCCGATCACCTTTCGGGATCCGATCGCTCTCGGTCTCGACGAGCTCGACGAATCGTTCGGAGAGTCCGGTGTCGGGCGCGATCGAGCGAACGACCTCGACCAGTTGCTCGACATCGAGCGAGCATGGCATCACGACGTCGATACCGAGCCTTCGCAAGTGACGTTCGCCGTGGCCGTCGGATTCACCCGGATCGAACAGACCGACGATGACGACGCCGGCCTCGCGCATCTGGACGACCGTCGGCGGCGACAACCAACTGGTGTCGTCATCGAGCATCACGACCGACACGTCACCGCTCGCGGCATCGATGCCGTCCCGCAGGAGCGACGCATCGATGTCGGCGACATGATCGCGACAGTGCCGTTGGAGCGAGCCGCGCCACGATCGGGTGCTCAGCGCCAATCCCAATGCGATTACGTCTGTCACGAGCCCTCCTCGGATCCAGCGCCTTCCGATGGCAACGGTGCCGCGACGATCTCGACCGGCGCAGACCCGGTCGATCGCACCAGCTCGACCGGCCCTCGGCCGAGGGCCTCACTCAGCAGAAGGGCCTCGCGGTCGTCGATGCCGACCGTGACCCAGGCGGACCGAGAGCTTGCGGCGGCGAACGCAGTTCCACCCGCAGCCGAGGGCAAGCGGACGACTTCGGCATCGACCACGACGTAGTGCATGGACCCTGCGGCGTTGGTGCCGATCACATCGACACGATCGCCGGGCTGGAGGCCGAGCCCGTCGATCACCGAACTGTCGATCGGGATCGCGAACGTTCGCCCGACGGCGGCGACATCGACCGGCAAGAGGTCGCTCGCGAGCAACGGCTCCCCGCCGTCCAACCCGTTCCGAACGCGACCGACGGGAACGCCGTCGGCGACCCGGAGGAGCGAGGGCAGCAGCGCAGTGTCAGCCGCAACATCGACCGCCTCGAGATCGGCAACGCTCAGCGTCAGACCGGCCGCGACATCATTGCGCACCATCCATACCGACTCGGTGGCCGACCGATCTCGCAGCACCGATGCAACCAGCACGAAGGTGGCGAGTGCGGCCACGATCATCAGGACGTGAGGAAGGCCGACCCGGCCCGCCGGTGCACGGGAGGTTCGTCCGAATGTCGATCGTGCTTCCATTGCTTCCGCCAATCTCGAACGTACGTCGATGCTGTTCGCATCGCCTACCAACCGGCGAGATCCGGAGGGAGAAGCGAAGGAAAGCAGCGACAGGGATCGGCGGCAAGAGCCGCGAGGCACCCGCCGAAGTCGACCGATCGACGGGATTTGGCCGACAGTATCATGAGCTGAGCGGAAAGAACCGCTACTGTGGCCAGTATGCAGGAATCAAGAGACGGTTACGAAGCGGTTCGAGCGGCCTATCCCCCGCTGTTGAACACTGCCCAGGTCGCAGAACTCCTCGATCTCAACACACGAACCGTCCTCGCGATGGCCAACGACGGGCGCCTGCCCGCAAGTCGTCTGGCCGACTCACGGAAGTTCCACTTCCTCCTCGAGGACATCATCACAACGCTCAAGTCGAACCGGGTGGTGCCGGTCGAGGAGACACTCGACCGCTAACGGGCGGATGGGCCGATCCAGGCCAGCGATGCCATTGGAATCAAAAGCGCTCCGCCAGTCGACGATGCGAGTTCGAGATGGGTCGACGATGCTGCGAGCAGCACCCCAGTCGCCGTCTCTGCCGCCCGGAGCCCGATCTTCACCTCTGCGTTGACCTGCACGAGTTCACGGCAGCGCGCCAGCACAGTCTCTGGGTGGCCCGTGGTGACTGCGACTCGGCCCGCGTCGCCCGGCACCACCCGGACCAGCGAGACCGCATCCAGCGCAACATCGACCGGGGATCCGTCGGCCACGGCAAGACGCACCACCTCGCTGCCAACGTGACGGACCCGGCCCGAAAGCGCGGCGGTGCCGATCTCGAAACGCATCGCCGCGCCCGATCGCGCATGATCGAGCACGGCGTCCCGCAAGGTTCGCGTGGCCATCGCCAGCTCCGCTACGGCCGCCTCAGCGTCCTCTTGCATCGCCCGAGCGTCGACCCGAAAGCGCCGGATTGTGCGTTCAGTGTCGTCCATCGAATCACCCATCGGCGGAGAGCTCGCCTTTCTGAATCATCTTGACAGCTCCTCTGTTCGTTTGTTTACTATGATTGTGCACAATTTCCATCTTCACGATCATTCTGCAATCAGTGACGGAGGCCAATCACCCACGCCGGGTCTGGCAACTTTCGCCGCCTTCGCCAGCGCAGTGGCCGGCGGCACGAGCGTGGGACACCTGCTCTTCGGCAGTCGCTTGCCTCGACAGCCAGAGGACGTGGTCGTGTTCGTGGCCGCCGTGATCCTCTGCGTGATCGTCGGGTGGTTCATGGTCAACGTGGTCTCGTGGACCGTCGCCCTGCGCCGCGGCCTCACGCTCCGCCGCTTCACCCTTCCCGGCACTCGTCGCCTGGCACAGGTCTTCCTGGCCCTGTCACTGGGCACCGCATGCATCGCGGAGGCCGACGAATCCCCGACGATGGTGTTGATCGAAGGCGAAGTCGGTCCGACGACGGTCGAAGCGCGGTCCGGCACGATGGCAACCAGCACGGCACTGTCCAGCACGATGGCAACCAGCACGGCGCCTACGAGTACGACGGCAACCAGCACGGCGCCTACGAGTGCGACGCCACCTCCGGCCGACGAAGCACCCGGCGAGGCAGCACCGCTCGATCGAGCGCAGCCATCGACCACCACCACTCCGGATGTGGAGGCAGCGAGCGACCGACAAGGCGAGGGCGAAATCGACTCCATCCCCGCCCACGACCTGATCGTGAATCGCGGCGACAACCTCTGGTCGCTCAGCGTCGAGACATTGCAGCGACACGGCATCGCAGATCCGTCGGCGTCGACCGTCGCGTCGTACTGGCGTCTCGTGATCGCCGCGAACAACGTTCGATCCGGCAATCCGAACCTGATCGTCGTCGGCGAAACGATCCACATGCCCGCCCACGGGCCGCAGGGCTCGGCTCCTGCGCCACCGCGGCAGACAGTCGCCGCGCGATAGGGAATCTCCCGACCTCGGTGAGGTGTTGCACAGCCCATGGCATCGATCACCGCAGAGCTCCAGTCCGACTACCGAGTTGACATCACGAACGGAACGCACACCTGGCGAGCGGACGAGCCGGTCGACCTCGGGGGTGACAACACGGGCCCCAATCCGTACGACATGCTGCTCGGCGCTGTGGCGGCCTGCACCAGCATCACGCTGTCGATGTACGCGAAGCGCAAGAACATCGACATCACTTCGCTCTCGGTCGAGTACTCGCACGAGAAGGTCCACGCCAAGGACTGCGAGCAATGCGACGACAGCCACTCCGGCATGATCGACCGCGTCACATCGAAGATCTACATCGACGGCGACTTCGACGAGGCCACCCGCAAGCGGCTGATGGAGATCGCGCAGCGCTGCCCAGTCCACAAGACGCTCGAGGCCGGCATCGTGTTCGACGAGATCGTCTACGCCGGCTGACCCGTCGCCCCAACCAGAGCCACCCCAACCAGACCCACCCCAACCAGACCCACCCCAACCCGAGGCCACGACCCCCGGAAATGGGGGTCACAAACCTCGGGTTTGAGCCCCACAGAATCGGGGGTGATTGCCTCGGGTTCACCGGCAGCGTCCGACGGCTGGTCTAGTCTGAGAACGTATGTTCGATGACCTGAACCCCGAGCAGCGATCCGCTGTCCACCACGACGGCACACCCCTGCTGATCATCGCCGGCGCCGGAACGGGCAAGACCAAGACCCTCGTCAGCCGCGTCGTGCGCCTGATCGACGACGGCGTCGATCCGAATCGGATCCTGCTCCTCACCTTCACCCGGCGAGCGGCGGCAGAGATGCTCGGCCGGGTGAAGGCGGCATCGGCCCATCGCGCCGCAGGCCAGGTGTGGGGCGGCACGTTCCATGCCACTGCCAACCGGCTCCTTCGATCGGTCGGTCAGAGCGCCGGCCTCTCCCCCAACTTCACCGTGCTCGACCAGGGCGACAGTGTCGACCTCTTCGGCATGGTCCGCAACGAGGAAGGCTTCGGTGAACGGGGCAAACGATTCCCCCGCAAGGAGACCATCGCCAACGTCTACGGCCGCATGGTGAACAGCCAGGCCAAGCTCGACGACGTTCTGGAAACGGACTATCCGTGGGTAGCGGACCACGCCGATGACTTCCGCACGATCTTCGCCGCTTACACGGCTCGGAAACGCCAACACCAGGTCCTCGACTACGACGACCTCCTGCTGTTCTGGCGAGGCATCGCGAACAGCGGCTCCGGGGCAGGACTCCGCACGCTGTTCGACCACATCCTGATCGACGAATACCAGGACACCAACCCCATCCAGGTCGACATCATCTCCGGCATGGTCGGCCCGACCACCCAGGTGTGCGCGGTCGGCGACGACGCACAAGCCATCTACGGATTCCGAGCCGCCACGGTCGAGAACATGTGGCGCTTCGGCGAACGATTCGAGGGTGCAACCACGATCACCCTCGAACAGAACTACCGGTCGACGATGCCAGTGCTGGCCGTCGCCAACGCCGTCCTCAATCAGGAGACGGGAGGAGACACCCACTTCCGCAAGGATCTGTGGTCGACGCGGACCAGCGGCCCTCAACCCGTCCTCGCGGTCCACCACGATGAGGGAGACCAGAGCACCGATGTGGCCGAGCGAATCCTCGATGCTCGCGAACGAGGGATCGACTTGCGCGAACAGGCGGTGTTGTTCCGCGCTGGCCATCACGCTGACCACCTCGAGCTGGAACTGACCCGACGTGACATCCCGTACGTGAAATACGGCGGCCTGAAGTATCTCGAAGCCGCCCACGTCAAGGATCTGCTCGCTCTCCTTCGGGTACTGGAGAACCCAGCCGACCAACTCGCCTGGCACCGCGTGTTCGACACGATCGAAGGTGTCGGTCCGGCCACGACTCGACGACTCGCCGAGGAACTGGCGATCGCTGACCCCGAGGTCGACTCGGTCGAGCGGCTGCTCTCCGGCGACATCCGTTTCCCCAGTGCATCGCTCGAGCACGCAGCCGAATTGCGTGCGTCGTTCGACGATTGTCGATCCGACCTCCCGCCGGCCGAACAGATCAACCGGCTCCACCAGTACTGCGCAGCCGTGTTCCCTCATCGATACGAGAACGCTGCCGCCCGCCTCGCCGACATCGATCAACTGGCGGCAACCGCGACGCAATATCCTTCACGATCCCGGCTGCTCACCGAGCTCACACTCGATCCTCCCGGCAAGACTGGCGATCTGGCCGGCCCTCCCCACAAGGACGACGACTGGCTCACGCTGAGCACGATCCATTCGGCGAAGGGCTGCGAGTGGAGGGCCGTCCATCTCCTCCACGCCGCAGACGGAAACATTCCGTCCGACATGGCGATCGGCGACAAGGCCGGGCTCGCCGAGGAGCTTCGTCTTCTCTACGTCGCCCTCACCCGGGCGAAAGACGAGCTCTCCGTGCATGTACCGCTTCGCTACCACGTGAACCGCCACGGCACCGACGACCGCCACCTGTACGCGCAGATGAGCCGCTTCATCGAGCCTGTCCGCGGGCTCTTCGACGAGACCTCGCCCGCTACGAGCGATGCGGTCGTCGATCTCAACACGGCGGTCATCGACGGCGTCGGTGTGGCCGACGAGGTCGACTCGATGCTCACCGCGCTCTGGTCTTGAACACACGGTCGGTCGTGACCAAGCGGTCGTGACGCCATCCCGGGGAGTCGGTAGGTTGGCGCGATGCCCGGCACCGGTGAGCCTGACTCACGTCGCACCATCATGGTGTCGGCATCGCTGCGACTCAAGGCGACCGTGCGAGGAGCCAAGGACCCAGTCATGGTCGGCCCAGGGGAATCATGGTGGAGCACCCGCACCCCCGACGGGACCGGAACCCTTCGCCTGACCCGCACCACCGACACCGAGGTGTCGGCCGAGGCGTGGGGCGAGGGCTCTGCTTGGCTGCTCGAGCAGGCGCCGAAACTCCTCGGCCAACTCGACGACCTCGACGGCTTCGAGCCCGCAGGCCCCGTCGCCCACGCGTGGGCCCGCTACCCGTTCGTTCTCTCCCGAACCGACCGGCCGTGGGATGCACTCGTCGGCGCAGTCTTCGGTCAGAAGGTCCAGGTCACCAAAGCACATCAGAGTCGCCGCCAACTAGCGAGACGCTTTGGCGAACCCTCACCCGGGCCACGCGGTGGCTGGATCCTGCCCAGCCCGGCAACCGTCGCCGACATGGCCTACTACGACTTCCACCCGCTCGGCGTCGAACGCAAACGAGCCGACATACTCATTCGTGTCGCCAAGGAACTGCGGAGACTTCCGCGCCTCACCGAGAACTCCACACCGGCGCAGGTGAAGGCCAGACTCGAACGTATTCGAGGTATCGGGCCATGGACGACCAACATGGTGACGGCGGTGACCATGGGCGACGCCGACGCCGTCCCTGTCGGCGACTATCACATCCCGAACACGGTCGCCTGGTTCCTCGAACGTGAGGAACGAGCAACCGACGAGCGCATGCTCGAACTGCTCGAGCCGTATGCCGGTCACCGCTGGCGGGTGGTCCGCCTGGCCAAGAGCTCGGGGAAAGCGCCGGCCTACGGGCCGAGGATGTCACTCACGTCAGACGGAATGCATCGAGGAGCATGATGAGATCATTCGGAATCCCACAGGACATCCACCGCTACGTCCTCGACCACTCGAATCCACAACACGATCCAGCGACGTCGTGGTTGTCGAAGGCGACCCGCGAGCGGTTCCCGGACCGCGCCGGCATGAACATCGGATCCGACCAGGGCCAGTTCCTCCAGTCACTGGTTGAACTCAGCAACGCTCGGACGGTGGTCGAGGTGGGAACCTTCACCGGTATGTCCGCCCTGTGGTTGGCCCGCGGGCTGCCGAGCGACGGCCGGATGATCTGCTTGGAGCTCGTGGACACCTATCTCGAGACCGCCAAGCACGCCTGGACGCTCGCCGGCGTTGCCGACCGCATCGACGTTCGCCTCGGTCCTGCAGCTGACACTCTCGGCGCGATGGACAACTCGCCGCACATCGATCTCGCATTCATCGATGCAGACAAGACCGGCTACGCGACCTACCTCGACCTTCTCCTCCCGAGGCTCACCCATCGTGGGGTGATCCTCGTCGACAACGTGTTGTGGAGTGGCCGGGTGATCGACGACACCGACACCTCGCCGGACACCGAGGCCCTCCGAGCGTTCAACGACGACGTTGCACGACGAGACGACTGTGACGCCGT
Source organism: uncultured Acidimicrobiia bacterium (assembly GCA_965530755.1). Taxonomy (GTDB): domain Bacteria; phylum Actinomycetota; class Acidimicrobiia; order Acidimicrobiales; family SZUA-35; genus SZUA-35. The sequence continues at coordinate 38,555 of CBESNA010000012.1, forward strand.
GATCCTGACGATCGGCGACGGCGTCACCATGATCCGACCCCGACGCTGAGCTCGCCGGAGGCTGAGCCCAAACCCGAGGCTATGACCCCCGATTCTGTGGGGTACAAACCCGAGGTTTGTCGGGTCAGCCGAGGACGCGGGTGGTGTAGGGGTTCCTGTAGACGCCGGTCGGGTCCAGCTTGCTCCGCACCTCCATGAAGCGGTCCCACTCCGGATATCTCGGCGCCAGCGACGCGGCGTCCTGGAAATGCAGCTTCCCCCAGTGCGGCCGACCGTCGTAGTCGTCCATGATCTTCTCGACGCCCTGGAAGTAGTTCGTGTAGTCGACACCCTTCGCCCGATGCACGGCGATCCACGCGCTGGTACGTCCCTGCCCCGTCGACAGCGGAATGTCGTCTGCCGCCGACACCCGACACTCGATCGGAAACACGATCGGCTCGCCCAGCTCCTTCGTGAAGTCACGCACCCGGCGGAACGCCTCTGGCAGCGCTTCGATCGGGATGCCGTACTCCATCTCGCAGAACTTGACCAGGCGAGGTGAAGCGAACACCCGGTCACTCCGGTCAACCAGCTCCCGCTCTCCGGCGGCGGAACTGATCACCTTCGCCACCCTCGGTACGGCCGTCGGCCAACGCTTGGCCACGGCGCAGATCGCCCCGAAGGCGAGGTTCTCGCTCACGATCTTGTTCATGAAGTACGCCGGCTTCGACTCCGGTTTAGCCGCCCGTTGTGTCCGATTGTTGCGCTTCACCATCGCCCGCTGCGTCCCGGGCACCCAGAAGAACTCGAAATGGTCGTTGCCGGCAGCATGCTCGGCGAACCCGTCGAGCAGCTCATCGAGCGGTTCGGCGCTCTCCTGCACGTGGAGGTTGAACGCAGGAACACACTGGATCGTGACCTTGGTGACCACGCCAAGAGCTCCGATGCCCACACGCGCCACCGCCAGGACCTCAGGGTTCGTGTGCTCGTCGCACCAGAGAATCTCACCGCTGCCGGTGACGATCTCCATGCCAACGATGGTGGTGGCCAAATTCCCCAGGAGCAGACCGGTGCCGTGAGTCGCCGTGCCGATCGCTCCGGCGACGGTCTGGTAGGCGATGTCGCCGAGATTCGGCATGGCCAGACCGGCCTCGGCCAGCGCCACGTTCAGGTCGGCCAGCGTGATCCCTGCCTGCACCGTCACCCGGTGATGTTCGTGGTCGATCGACTCGACCCGGTTTATCCGATCGAGCGACAGCATCTGTCCGCTCGTGCAAGCCGCGGCGGTGAACGAATGACCCGAGCCCACCGCCTTCACCGTCTCACCGTCGGCCGCAGCCTTCGACACGATCGTGGAGACCGTGGCGACCGAATTGGGCCGATGCTGACCGGCGGGAAGGCACACTTGGTTGCCGGCCCAGTTGCGAAACTCCTTGTTCCTCGACCGGCCGAGCTTCACTGAACCACCCACGATGACGCCTCCTCAGACCCAACCAACGTACGGGATCACCGATGCCGCAGTACAACCCCGGCTTCGCGTCGGCTGTGCGATGTGGGCCCACCGGGAATGGGTGGGACGCCACCTCCCAGGACACGTCCGCACCGGTGGCGAGCTCGCGGCCTATGCAACCTGGTGCGAGACGGTCGAAGGAAACACGACCTTTTACGCCACACCTCCGTCGACGACCATCGACCGATGGCTTGCGGAGACCCCAGACGGCTTCCAGTTCTGTTTCAAGCTTCCTCGCACGATCACCCACGAGCGACGACTCCGGAACGCCGATGGCCTCACCGACGAATTCTGCGAACGCATCGCTCCGCTCGGCGAGCGACTCGGCCCGATCCAGATCCAGCTCCCGCCGTCGTTCAGCGGCGACGACCTACCTGCGCTCGACGCCATGCTCGCTCGGCTGCCTTCGCTCGATGGCGATTCCGGCTGGGCCGTCGAGCTCCGGCACCCCGACTTCTTCGTCGGCGGAGCCTTCGAGCGCCCGGTCGACGATCTCCTGAGCGGTCGAGGGATCAATCGTGTGATCCTCGACTCGAGGGCGCTCTTCGATCGCCCCGCCGTGACCGAGGAAGAGGTCGACGCCTGGGACAAGAAGCCCCGCCTACCGGTGCGGCCGATCGCCACGTCGACGCGCCCGATCGTCAGGCTCATCGGGAGCTCCGACCTTGATGCCAGTCTGGAGCGCTGGGCCCAGTGGGTGCCCACGATCGTCCGCTGGCTCACCGAGGGACGGTCGCCGTCGATCTTCACCCACACACCGGACAACATCGACTCCCTCCCCCTCGCCCGCCGCTTTCATGACCTCGTGGCCGACGCAGCCGAGGACGCCGGGCAGCCCCGTCCGACGGCCCCTGAACCGCGTACTGCCGACGAGCAACTCCCGCTCCTGGAAGCAGAGACGAACAAGAGCGGGTAGAAACAACTCGTGCGCGTCGGAATCATTGGAGCAGGGCTGTCCGGATTGGCAGCTGCGAAGGAAGTCACGGCCGCCGGCCACGACATCGTGGTCTTCGAGGCCTCTGATGGCCCGGGCGGCCGAGTCCGTACCGATCTGGTCGATGGCTACCGGCTCGATCGCGGATTCCAGATCATGCTCACGGCCTATCCGGAGTGTCGGGAGATGCTCGACTACGACCGTCTCGATCTCCGGACATTCCAGCCCGGCGCACTGGTCCGCATCGCAGACTCGTTCCATCGCGTCGGCGACCCGCTGCGCGATCCTCGCCAGCTGAAGGCCACGCTGATGGCACCGATCGGGACCCCCCTCGACAAGCTGCGGATCCTTGCGTATCGACTGAAGGTCAAGCGCGGTTCGATCGAGTCGATGTGGGACGGCATCGGCACCACGGCGTTGCATCGGTTCGAAAAGCTCGGCTTCTCGGATCGCATGATCCAGCGCTTCCTCCAGCCGCTCTTCTCCGGGATCACGCTCGATTCCGATCTCCAAGGCAGCAGCCTGGTCGTCGACTTCGTGTTCCGCATGCTCTCCGCCGGCGACGCCGCTGTTCCGGCGAAGGGCATGGGCGCAATCTCGGACCAGCTCGCTGCCTCGCTGCCCCCCGGAGCCCTCCAGTTCGGGGCAAGGGTCGAGAGAATCACGGCCTCGACGATCGCCGTGGCCGACGGCAACGAGGCCTCGTTCGACGCGGTCATCGTCGCCACAGACGCCTCGGAATCCGCTCGACTCGCCGGCACCGAAGATCCGGGCTGGAACGGAGTCACGAGTGTCTGGCTCAGTGCCCCGGTCGCACCCGTCAAGGAGCCGATCCTCGCCCTCAATGGCACCGGAATCGGCGCCATCAACTCGTTGGCACCCATGAGCCATGTCAGCAGCGACTACGCACCACCCGGACATCACCTGATCGTTGTGTCTGCTCCCACGATCGATCAGGGAGCACCCGCGGCAATGCGCAAACAACTCGTCGACTGGTTCGGCCCCGTGGCCGACACCTACGCCGAGCTTCGCGTCGATCGCATCGAGAAGGCCCAGCCCAAACAACTCCCCGGCCACGACGCCCGGGCCCCCGTCGAGGCAAACGGCATGTTCGTCGCCGGCGATCACCGACGCGACGCCTCGCTCAACGGTGCGATCGCCTCCGGCCGGGCAGCAGCCCAGGCGGCGATCCGTTCGATCTCGCCGATCTAGCGGCGTTTCCGACCGAGGAACCCGTTCCAACCCTCGGGGAACGTGAGATCCTCGTAGCCGGACATGACCACCACGTCGAAGCCGGCGACGAGCAGCTGCTCCGTGACGTCTTCCGGTGAGTAGAGGAGCAGCTGGCTCCGCTCGTCCGAGCGCCGCCACATCCCGCCCTCCCTGCGGAACAGCATCGTGTCGCGCACCAACGAGCTGCCGTCCTCTGAACCCTCGGTCCGCACGAACAGCGCCCAGTCGTCGCCCTCGAACCTGGCGTCGTTACGGGCTCCCGGCTCGATCCGGCCCGGACCGGCCGCATCGAGCATGACAAGGCCGCCGGGCAGGAGAACATCGAACACTCGCCGGGCGAAGCCGGCGATGTCGCTCCGGGTCGTCGATGGGTCGATTGCGTAGTTGATCGACTCACCGATCGCGGTGACAGCGGCGCAAGGCGGAATCTCGACGTCGAAGAGGGATGCTTCCACAAAGCTCGCATCCGGGGCGTTGATCCGCGCCAGGGCGATCATCTCGGGCGAAATGTCGACACCGAGCACTTCGTATCCGGCCTCGCACAGGCGCTGAGCTGTCAGGCCCGAACCGCAGCCAAGATCGACCACGAGCCCGCTCCGAATCTTCCGTCGCTGGAGCTGGTCGATCAGCTCGCCGGCCGCAGCCACCGCAACGCGATCGTCGCTGAGATGATCGATCGCTCGGTCCTCGAATGGCACCCGCTCAGTGTGCCTCATCGCTGACGACAGCACCCCTTCTTTGCTCGGCCATCGCACCGGCCCTGCTCGGCCATCGAACCGTGCGCCGTTCCCGCCCGGCTCAGGCACCGGTACGGTCACCGCGTGCCCGAGCTCCCCGAGGTCGAGACCATTCGACGTCAGCTGCGCCCTCGCCTGCTCGGCAGGTCGGTCCTGGAGGCGGGTTCACATCCGTCGTCCAAGTTCACGCCTGCCCGCGCCATCACCGGAGCGAGATTCTCCGAAGTGGGCCGGAGGGGCAAGTACCTCCTCCTCGGCCTCGACGACGACCGCGAACTCGTCGTCCATCTCGGCATGACCGGGCGGGTGCAGTTTCGCCCCGGTGCGCCGGACGACATCCATCCCCACCTTCGGGCGTGGTGGCAACTCGACGGCGACGAGACGATGGAGTTCATCGATGCGCGTCGATTCGGCCGTCTTCGAGTCGTACCCGCAGGCGACTACAGAACCATCCCGACACTGGCTACCGCTGGTCCGGAACCTTGGGACCCCGATCTCACCGACGAGCGCTTCTGGAACAGTCTCCGAGCCAGTCGACGTACGATCAAGACCCAGCTGCTGTCGCAGCGCCCGGTCGCCGGGGTGGGCAACATCTACGCGGACGAAGCCCTCTGGCTCGCCGAGATCAACCCGGTCCGACGCTCTATCGGCCTCGATCGAGCCGGCCGCCTGCTCGATGCCGTGCGCACGGTCATGGGCCAGGGCATCGAGATGGGCGGGACCACGCTGCGTGACTACCGCGATGCAGACGGAGGAAGTGGCGAGAACCAGCACGGTCTGGCTGCCTACGGCCGGGCCGGCCAGCCCTGCCTGCGTTGCGGCGAGCTCCTCCGGTCTCGGGTGATCGATGCTCGCTCGACGGTCTGGTGCGTAGCATGCCAGCGGTAGCGATCCGGCGAGGAGCGGGCCAATGACGAAGTGGTTGACGCAAGAGCAACAGATCGTGTGGCGCCTCTGGCTCGAGGTCGTGCAACGCCAGATGGTTGCGATCGACGAGGATCTCCAGGAGTGTTCGTCGTTGGTCAGCGCCGACTACGAGATCTTGGTGACACTCTCCGAGTCGCCGTCCCACGAGGCCCGCATGAGCGAACTGGCCGACCGGGCCATCATCTCCCGTAGCCGCCTGACCTACCGGGTCGACCGCTTGGAGAAGCAGGGCCTGGTCACCCGAGAAGGTGCCGACGGCGATCGACGGGGTGTGGTCGCCCGCCTCACCCCGGCCGGCCTGGACCACCTGGTGGAGACAGCTCCCCATCACGTCGACCGGGTGCAGACGCTGCTCTTCGACCATCTCGACCCCGATGATCTCGAGGCACTGCATCGCATCCTGTCGAAGCTGGTCGGCCCGGCCCGAGGTGAGTGCTGAGCATGCGGTTCGCGATTGTCGGCCCCGGCCGAGCAGGTGGAGCGTTCGAGCTCGCCCTCGAGGCGACCGGCGCCATCGCGGTTGCGAGGATCGGTCGAGGCGACGACCCATCGACGCTCGATGCCTCGCTCGACCTCGTTGTGATCGCCGTGCCGGACGGCGCCATCGCCGAGGTGGCAGCAGCGGTCCCACACGGACCGCTCGTGGTTCACGTATCCGGCGCCACGAGCCTCGCCCCGCTCCTCGCCCACCACGATCGTTGCGGCTCGCTCCACCCGCTGGTCTCACTGCCCAGCGCCGCCGCCGGGGCCGAGGCCCTGCAGGCGAGCCCGAACATCGCCATTGCCGCCCCGAGCCCCGAGGTCCTCGATGAGGTCCGCAGCCTCGCAGATCGCCTCGGTGCACGATCATTCGTCGTCGACGACGATCGCAGGGCGACGTATCACGCCGCGGCGTCGATCGCCGCCAATCACTTGGTCGGGCTGGTCGCTCAGGTCGAGCGTGCGACCTCGGCCGACGGCCTGCCGATCGGTCCGTTTCTCGAGATGATGCGAGCCGTGCTCGGCAACGTCGAGCGGCTCGGGCCTCGAGCTGCTTTGACCGGGCCGGTCGCCAGGGGCGACTGGGGCACGGTTCGGTTGCACCTCGCTGCGCTGCCCAACGACGAGCACGATCTCTACCTCTCACTGGCAGCGGCGTGTGCAGCCCTTGTCGACCGATCGCTCCCGCCAGACATCGCGCCAGACATCGCTCCGACCAACGAGGCGTCGTCCGCCGAGGTGGCGACATGACCCTTCCTCCACTCATCCAGACGATCGCCGAGCTTCGAACGATTCTCGACGCGGCCCGAGCCGACGGCAGACGAGTCGGCTTCGTGCCGACGATGGGGTATCTCCACGCCGGGCACGTGTCCCTGATCGAGGCGGCCAGCCGAAATGCCGATCTCGTCGTGGTCAGTATCTTCGTCAATCCGCTTCAATTCGCAGATGACGAGGATCTGTCGGACTACCCGCGGGATCTCGAGCGCGACCGAGAGCTCGCTGCCGAGGCCGGCGCCGATCTGATGTTCACGCCGTCGGTCGACGAGATGTACCCCTTCGGTCCGGTATTGACGACCGTGAGTGTCGACGCCCTCGCCGGCCGATGGGAGGGCGCCACCAGACCGACCCACTTCTCCGGGGTCGCCACCGTCGTAACGAAGCTGCTGTCGATCGTCGGGCCGTGTTCTGCCTACTTCGGGGAGAAGGACTTCCAACAGCTGGCCATCATCCGGCGAATGGTCACCGATCTCTCGCTTCCGGTCGACGTCGTTGGCTGTCCGATCATTCGCGAGTCCGACGGGCTCGCCATGTCGAGCCGGAACACATACCTCGAACCGGCGCAGCGAGCCGCCGCCCCCGTCCTCCGCCGAGCCCTGGACCGCGGACTCGAGCGCCTCGGCGACGGCGAGCGCTCGGCAGCAGTCATCGCCGAAGCCATGGCAGCCGTCGTCGCCCAGGAGCCCCTCGTCACCCTCGACTATGCGGCCGCCGTCGACGCAGAAGGCCTCACCGAACCAGACGAGCTCACCGGCGAGATCCGCCTCATCATCGCAGCGCAGGTCGGCCGACCTCGACTGCTCGACAACACAGGTGCAACACTCACGCCATGAGCAAGCTGACCGGGGTTCCCCGCATCCAGGCGTCCAAGATCCGACGAGGGTCCGAGCCGCTCGTGATGGTCACCGCCTACGACGCTCCGTCGGCTCGCGCCGCCAGTGAGGCGGGCGTCGACATGATCCTCGTCGGCGACAGCGTGGCGATGGTCGTCCTGGGCTACGAGGACACGCTCCAGGTCACGATCGACGACATGGCGTACCACGTCGGCGCCGTGGCTCGGGCCAAGCCAGACGCCGTCATCGTCGGCGACATGCCTTGGATGAGCTTTCATGTCTCCACAGACGAAACACTCAACAACGCAGCCAAACTCATCAGGGCCGGCGCACAGTGCGTGAAGATGGAGGGCGGCCGAAAGCGGATCCCGATGATCGAGGCGATCCGGGCTGCCGAGATCCCGGTCATGGGCCATGTCGGCCTCACACCGCAGTCGCTCAATGTCATGGGCGGGTTCAAGATCCAGGCCAAGAGAGCCGGCCAGGCCCGGTCGCTGGTCGACGCGGCCAAGGCGCTCGAACAGGCCGGTTGCTTCGCTCTCGTGGTCGAGGGCGTCCCGGACATCGTCGGCGAGATGGTGACCGAGGCAGTCGGTATCCCGATCATCGGCATCGGCGCGGGACAGAAGTGTGACGGCCAGGTGCTCGTCTACCATGACGTGATCGGCCTCGAGAACCGCTACAAGCCCAAGTTCGTGCGCCGCTACGGCACGGCCTTCGAAGATCAGGTCGCAGCGATCGCCAGCTACGCCAACGACACTCGGTCCGGAGCGTTCCCCTCCAAAGAGGAGTCCTACCTCGCCAACGATCAGCTGACCGAAGCCCTCGGCCTCTACGGCTCTTCAGAGAACTGAATGGGAGCCTCGCCGAAGGAGAACTTCGAGGCGATCTGCCACTGGGCAGGGCGCGGCGTCCCGATCATCAACCACGCCTGATCCGCAAGACATCGCACCGGGAGCAGTCGCTCGGCCGCTTCGGCGAGACTCTCCATCTCTTCCGGCGTGCCCTCGATACCAAGCGTGAGATGAGGGACGTGGGCCCCACCGTGACGTCCGCCGTAAGGAATGCACACCGACCAGTGATCGATCAACCGTTCGGTCAGCTCGATGAACGGCTGAGCCTCCTCGGGAGCCAGGAACACCACACGATCGTCGAACCACCCGACCTTCGTCAGCTCGAACTCGAAGGGCACCACCTCGGCGAAGAACGACGCCACCTCGGCATGAGCCTCCTTGCAGCCCATCGGAGGCAGGAACGGATACAGCAAGGTCAAATGGGCCGGGACACCCGCCGGAGAAACGGCGCTGTTGGTTCTCCGGTGGCGACGGATGAACGATTCGAAGGCCGGGACAGGGATGATCAATCCCGTCTCGATCTCGATCGGATCCAGCGTCGCGGACGTGTCGTCACTCACCGCGCTTGACCGTAGTCACTTCTCGGCCACAGATGTCGATTCGAGGCGAGTCGACTCCGTGGAGAACGATCACGGTCCTTGCGTGGGAGCAAGGACTCGGCGGCCCGGCTGCTGACCAAGGCGGGCAGCTATGGTCGCTGGCGTGGCCTCCATCAGACTCCGTGCACCGGCTGATTTCGAGTCTGGATTCGCCGCCATCCGCGCCGAACTCGACGTCCCCACCCGCTTCAGCGACGAGGTCCTCGACGCAGCCGAAGCAGCACGAGGCTCCGTCGTCGACCGGGTGGACGCTCGCCACCTCGGCCTCATCGCCATCGACCCGCCCGGCGCCACCGATCTCGACCAGGCCTTCCACGCCGAGCGTCGAGGTGAGGGCTATCGCGTGTCCTATGCGATCGCCGACGTCGGTGCCTTTGTCGAGCCCGGCGGCCCCATCGATCTCGAGGCGAGGAGCCGGGGCACCACGCTCTACTCGCCCGACACTCGGACTCCCCTGCATCCCGAGGTCATCTCGGAGAACAGGGCCAGTCTTCTCCCCGGCACCGAAAAGCCGGCCCTGTTGTGGACGATCGACCTCGACAGCGACGGCCATCGCGTGGCCGACCGGATCGAACGTGCGACCGTGCGCGTCGCCGAGGCGATCGACTATCGAACGGCCGCCGCCCGGATCGAGGCCGGATCGGACCCATCGCTCGGCCTCTTGCGCACGATCGGCCGACTGCGACAGGAGCAGGAGGCTCAGCGAGGCGGCGTCAGCTTGAACCTCCCGGCCCAGGAAGTCGTCGAGCGGGATGGCACCTATGCGCTCGAATATGACGCAGCACTTCCGGTCGAGGGTTGGAATGCCCAGATCTCGCTGCTGACCGGCATCGTCGCCGGCCGGACCATGCACGACGCCGGGGTCGGCATCCTCCGCACGCTCCCACCGTCTCGGAAGCAGGATCTGCGCACGCTCCGCCGCCAGGCGGCTGCCCTCGGCGTCGAGTGGCCGGACGACGTCGACTACGCCCGCTTCATCCGGACCATCCAACCGACGACGCCGGCCACGAATGCGTTTCTGCTCAAGGCAGCCCGCTCGTTCCGGGGCGCTGGCTACGTCGGCTTTGTCGGCGAGCCCCCCGAGCATTCCGAACACGGTGCGATCGCCTCGATCTACGCCCACGTCACGGCGCCGCTGCGACGGCTGGTCGATCGCTTCGGCAACGAGATCCTGCTGGCGCTGCACGCCGGCGGGACTCCCCCGGCGTGGGCGGTGGAGGCGCTCGACGAGTTGCCCTCGCTGATGGGTCGGGCCAAATCGAAGGAGAGCGCGCTCGAACGCAGCATGATCGACTTCGCCGAAGCCATGGTGCTGTCTCCCCACATCGGAGAGGTGTTCGCCGGGTTCGTCGTCGACCTCGACGATCGCCGTGAGCGAGCCACGATTCAGCTGCGCGACCCTGCGGTCGTGATCCACATGGACCCAGACGGCCTCGAGTTGGCCCAAGAGATCGACCTTCGCCTCCGCAGCGTCGACCCCGTTGCCCGCACCGTCGACTTCGAGCAGGTGCGATGACAGACGATATTGGCCCGGCCGGCGCTGCTCCGAACGGCGCTGCCTCATTCGATGCAGCGCGCCTCGATGAGCTGCTGGCGCTGGCCGACACCCGCGGCGGCGACGCCGACGCACCCTTCGGTCTCCATCTCGGCCTCGCCGTCGTCCATCGTGGCGAACTCGTGGCCGAGCGCTACGGGCCCACCGCCGATGCGGCAACAGCCCTGATCTCGTGGTCGATGGCCAAGGGCATCACCCACGCTCTGGTCGGCCTCCTCGTCGGCGAGGGACTACTCGACCCGAATGCTCCCGCGCGTGTGTCTGCTTGGACCGGCGATGCGAGAGCAGCCATCACTCTCCAGCAGCTCTTGGAGATGAACAGCGGCCTCGAGTTCGTCGAGGACTACGTCGACGACCAAGTGAGCCATGTCATCGAGATGCTCTTCGGCGACGGCCAGGGTGACGTTGCCGGATACGCCGCGTCATTCCCCCTCATCCACGAGCCGGGCACGGTCTTCAACTACTCGAGCGGCACCACCAACATCATCAGTGCGATCTGCGATCGCGCGATCAAGGCCAACGGGCTGGCCGACAGTACCGAATCCTTCCTCCGCCAGCGGCTCTTCGATCCGCTCGGCATGGATTCCGCGACCATCCAGTGCGACGACGCCGGAACGTTCATCGGTTCCTCCTTCGTGTTCGCCACGGCTCGGGACTTCGCCAAATTCGGCCGCCTCTACCTGGACGACGGCACGGTCAACGGCGAACGGTTGCTGCCAGAAGGCTGGGTCGCGCACGCCAGAACGGCCGTCACCACGCCAGTAGCCGAACGCCATTGGTACGGGGCCCACTGGTGGCTGTGGGACCACCACTGCGACCCAGGGCCAGACGGGCCGGGGTTCCCAGTCGCTGACATCAACGGATTCGCCGCCCACGGCTACGAAGGGCAGTGCATTCTGGTGGTGCCAGACCGCGACCTCGTCGTCGTCCGCCTCGGAAAGACACCGACGGATTTTCAACCCGGCGTTCGAGCGTGGATGGCCGACATCGCGCGATGCTTTCCTGTGTGATGCACTCGACTTCGATCCCGGATCCCGCCTGATGGCCCAGCTGCTGATCTTCCACCACGTGCTCGGTCTGACGAGCGGGGTCGAGGCCTTCGCCAACGCGATCGCCGTCGCCGGCCACGACGTCATCACACCCGATCTGTTCGACGGCGCCACGTTCGATTCGATCGAGGACGGCGTCGCCCACGCCGGAGGGATCGGGTTCGAGACCATCGCCGAGCTCGGAGCGCGCCATGCTGATCAATGCGGTGATGCGCTCGTCGTCGCCGGTTTCTCTCTCGGTGTGCTGCCCGCCCAGAGGATCGCACAGCAACGGGCTGGCGTCATCGGTGCGTTGCTCTACCACGGAGCCGTGCCGCTGTCATTCTTCGGCGAGGGCGAGGACCCTGCGTGGCCGGCATCCGTCCCGGTCCAGATCCACATAGGGGCCGACGACCCCCTCGCGGAGGAAGATCTCCCCGCGGCCGAAGAGATCGTCTCCCGAGCCGAGCACGGCACGCTCCACCTCTATCCGACGGATCGACATCTCGTCGCCGACGTGAGCAGCGCAGACTACGACGCCGATATAGCGAAGCTGATCCTCGAACGAACGCTGCAGTTCTTGGACGACCTCAGCCTCGACGACATCAGCTGACCCGTACCCTCCGGTCATGTCACGCACGATCCGAGCCACCGACCTGTTCGACCTTCGATCGGTTGGCGCGGTCAGCACCTCCGGCGAACACATCGTTTACTCCGTCAGCTGGCCCGATCGCGACACCGACGAGAACCGCTCGACCCTTCATCTGTTCGAGGGCGGCAGCGGCCGCTCACTCACCGACGGCCACCGGGACACAGCGCCGACCGTGTCGCCAGACGGCACGCGAGTGGCGTTCCTCAGATCCGAGCCCGAGGGGAAGCCTCAGGCGGCGATCTGCGACATCGAAACCGGCACGGTCACGATCGTGCCCGGCTACGAGAACGAGGCTGTCCAACAGGTCGACTGGGTCGACAACGATCGCGTATTGATTCGGGCAACGAAGCGGCCGGACGAGTTCGCCGGACTCGACGCTGATGAGATCAAGCGTCGTCCGCTCGTGACGCGCCGCCTCGACTTCCGGTTCAACGGTCGGGGCACCACCCTTCACGCGAGGGGCGCCATCGACATCGTCGAGCCGGCCACGGGCACGATCACCCCGATCACACCAACGGGAACCGACCAGCTCGCCGCCGCCGCCGCTCCAGACGGCCGATCGGTCCTGGTCGTGTCCTCCACCGACGATGACGCAGACATCACGGGACGGACCCGCGTCTGGCTGTGGACGCTCGAAGGCTCGAGTCCCACGCTCATGACTCCCGACCCGGGTCAATGGGATTCGGTCGGGTTCACCACAGACGGCCGCCCCTTCGCCTGCGGGCAACCGTCGCCCACTCGGCCCGGACTCTCCCGACCCCATCTCCTGGCCGCCGGCGCCCCACCGAACGTGCTCGGTCCGCACGACGTGAACAGCGCTGCCACCATCGGCGGGAGCGCCGGATCTCGGACCGCCCCAGGCTCGATCTTCATGCCCGGCATGCGTCGCTCCACCGTCACAGTCGACCGTTATGACGACACCACCGGCGAGATCACGACCGTCGCCGAGGGACCCTTCGTGATCACATCGTTCGACCTGCTCGACGATGGCCAGCGCATCATCGCTGCAGTCACCACGCCGACTCGACCGGCCGAGCTGTGGGAGTTCAGCCCCGCTGGGTCACAGGTCCTCGTCTCCCTCAACGACGAGCTTCTCGCCGAACTCGACCTCGCTGTCCCCGAGCTCGTCTCCGTGCCGTCGTCCGACGGTGTCGAGGTCGAGGCGCTGCTGGTGCGGCCACCGGCGTCAGCGGTGGCCGATGCGCCGGGGCCCGGTCTGGTCTACGTCCACGGCGGACCGATGGCTGCCTACACGCAGTCGTTCTTCGATGAGTTCCAGATGGCGGCGGCCGACGGCTACACGGTCATCGCCGGCAATCCACGAGGCTCCGACGGTTACGGCGACGAGTGGATCAGCTCGATCACGGGTGCGCTCGGGCAAAAGGACTGGGACGACGTCCAGGCACTCACGGACCACCTCGCCGAACTCGACACCGTCGATGAAGATCGCATCGGTATCGGAGGCGGAAGCTATGGGGGCTTCATGGCCTCGTGGGCAATCGGCCACACGCATCGGTATCGAGCGGCCCTGGTCGAGCGAGCCGTGACCAACTGGGAGACCATGGCCGGCACCAGCGACATCGGGAGTTGGTTCCTGCCAATGCTGATCGATGCGGACTGGCACACCGGGCTCGATGCTCTTCGGACAATGTCACCGATGAGCTACGCAGACAACGTGGCGACCCCCACCCTCATCATTCACTCCGAGGAGGATTGGCGTTGTCCGATCGAACAAGGCGAACAACTCTTCGCTGTGCTCCGACGCAACGGCGTCGATGTCACGCTGGCCAGGTTCCCGGGTGAGAACCACGAGCTGTCTCGCAGCGGCTCACCGCGCCATCGAGTCGAGCGTCTTCGGCTCGTGCACGACTTCTACGCTTCACACCTCCTGGACAGAGCCTCCCGAGTCTGACCGGCGATCCAGGATCGACTCTATTCGACCGCCAGACATCGTGATCACCTGATCGGCTCGATCGATGGCGAGTTGGCGCTGGGAGACGGCGATGACGGTGGTAGAGCCGATGTCATCGAGTCGGTCCCACAGCTCGCGTTCGGTCGTGACATCGAGGGCGCTCGACAGGTCGTCGACGACAAGCAGTTCTGGGTGGGTCAGAAGGGAGCGGGCGGTGGCGACGCGCTGCGCCTGGCCACCGGACAGGCGGAGTCCGCGAGCACCGACCATCGTTTCGATCCCGTCGGGCATCTCGGAGAGATCGCGGCCGAGAGTCGTGAGCTCCAGCACCGCATTCAAGTCCGAGGTCGCCCGGCCGAGGGAAATGTTGTCGGCGATCGACTCACTGAACAGCCGCGGGATCTGCGGAAGGTGGGCGGCGTTCGGGGGCACGAACCACGCACCGACATCATCGACCCGCTCGCCGTTCCACCAGAGTGAACCCTCGTCGAGCGGCACCAGACCGACCAGGGCCCGCACGAGGGTGGTCTTTCCTGCACCCACTGGCCCGGTGATGACGGTGAACGTGCCGCGATCGAAGGTGAGGTCGATGCCGGTGATGCCCTCGCCGTTCGACGGGTATCGAACGGTGATCCCTCTCGCCTCCAGCCGCTGGAGCGGCACCCGAGGAGGGTCGACTTCGCGCAGGAGCATCTCCTCTGCCGCCTCGATCGTCACGGTCCGGTCGGCCAACACGTCTGACACCCGACCGGGCGCCACCATCTCGCCCATCCGCTCATAGGAGACGACGGCCTGTTCACGAGACGTGATCATGCGGGCGACGTAGCGCGGCAACTCGCCCAACTGGCTCGAATAGGCGACGAACAACGCCAGATCGCCGACGCCGAAGTCGCCAGACCTGACGGCCGGGACCAGCACCAAGAGCATGAGCCCGATGGTGACGTCCGCGGTCGACGAGGAGATGCCGTCGATGGTCTGCTGCAGCACCGTGTCGCGCACTGCCGTTCGTCGACGGATCTCCGTGTACCGCTCGAGCCGGCCGACCGCGGCGCTCTCTCGGCCGGCAAGCCGGAAGGCGAGCATCCCGGTGAACGTCTCGCCCATGAACGACGTGACCCGACCCGTGGCTTTGCGGTCCGCTGAGCGAGCTGCGTACAGCCGAGGCGTGAGCAACCGGGTGATCACCGTGACGATGGTCAGCGGGATGAGGACCACGAATGCCGCCCGTGCATCGATCGACGACATCACGATCAGGGCGCCGGCGGCGTACACCAGGTAGCCGAGACCATCGAGCCAGGAGTCGGTCCACAGAACGGTGTCGCGGGCATCGTCGGAGAACCGTGAGATCGCTTCGGCAGGACTGTCCGGCAGGCTGGCCGCCTTCGGGCCCCCGCTGACCGTCTGTGCGTGCAGCATGTTGGTCCGAATGAGGGTGAGCGCGGCGACCCACCAGCGCACCACCACGTACACCGCGATGGCGAAGACCACGAAGCGAAGCAGCTCGCTGACGCCGAGCAGAACGAGGAATCGAGTGATCGATTCGGACCTGCTGAGCGCATCGAAGGCGAGCTTCAACAACCAACCAGTCCACAGGGGGAAGAGGAAGAACGCAGTCCAGGTCAACCATGACCACACCCAGAGTCGCGAACGGAAGGTGCCCGTTCTCCACCCGAAGAGGAACGGCCGGACGCGATCTTCGTTCTCGGGCGTCCTCATGTCGTCACCACGTCATCGAAGACGGCACTCGAGCCGACCGACAGAAGCATGGCGTAGTGACTGTTCTGGTCGGCCCGAAGCTCTACGGTGCTGCCGTGTTCGAGCACGACACCACCATCCAACACCAGGATCTCGTCGAGTCGTTCGACGGTCGACAACCGGTGAGCGATGACGACTGCGGTGCGACCCTCGAGAAGACGATCGATGGCGTGGGTCACCCGTGCCTCGGTCTCCGGATCGATCCGCGACGACGCTTCGTCGAGCAACACGAAGTCCGGCGAACGCAGGAACAAACGGGTCAACGCGATCAACTGACCCTCACCACCAGACAACCCGGAACCAGCGGGTCCGAGCTCGGTGTCCAACCCTTCTGGCATCGCCTCGACCCAGTCGAGCAATCCGAGTTCTGACAACGCCGAGCGAAGCTGATCGTCGGCGATCGAGTCGTCGAAGAGCGTGAGGTTGTCGCGAATGGATGCCCCGAACAGGTGGACGTCCTGCGACACCACACCCGCCCGGGCCCGAAACTCCGCCACCTGCACGTCGGCGAGCGGCACATCACCGAAGCGGATCTCGCCTGCGGTTGGCTCGACCAGTCGAAGGAGCAGCCGAGCCAGCGTCGTCTTGCCGCTCCCGGTTCGCCCGAGCACGCCGAGCGACCGTCCCGCTGCGAGGTGCAGCGACAGCTCGTGGACGACCCGGTTGGGGTCGTCTTCGTCTGCGTATTCGAAGCTGACCCCATCGAGCGTCAGGTCGAGCGCCCCGTGAGGAAGATGGCGTCGGCCGGTGTCTGCGATCGTCGAGCGCTCGTCGAGCAGCTGGAGCGTCCGACTCATTCCGCCGGCGGCCCGCTGGACCTGTTCGGTTTCGTCGGCGAGACGATCGAGCGGGTCACGCAGCACCTGGGTGTACTGGAACAACAGGAACGCCGTGCCGAGCGTGATACTCCCCCGCCGCAGCAGCGCGGCATCCGCGGCCAGCACTGCGATGCCGCCGACGACGAACACTGCATTGGACATCACCCACAGGCTCACGCCCTGCCGTTCGCGGCTCAGCGTCGACCGGAGGACAGCAGCGCTGGCAGCCTGGAACGTCGCGACCGCATGGCTTCCACCTCCGTTGCTGCGCAGGTCGTCGGCACCGGTGAGCCGCTCCTCGATCTCGCCGAGCATCCGACCCGTGGCCGCCTGTTCAGACGCCGCCTCGGAGACTGCCTTGTCGCGCAGGAACCACATCGCGGTGAGAGCCACCGCGAGGTACGCCGCCATCGCCAGGCCGATCGTCCAGCTCCGCCACGTGACCACGATCAACAGCCCGACGAGCGTCGCCAGCGCGGCAGCAGCCCGGGCAAGGAAATCGGAGATGAACTCGCTGAGTGCGGTGACGTCGCCGTCGACCCGGCTCACCAGCTCACCGGGGCTGGTCGATCGGTGGAAGCCGAGATCGAGACCGAGCACGTGATGTGTCAATGTCGACCGCAGCTCGTTGGTGACATGCCATGCCAGATCGGTCGACGCCCATGCCACGGCAACGGCGATGAGCTGGCGACCGAGCCCAAGGCCGATGTAGACGGCGGCGAGGAGCATCAGGCGAGACTGGGTCGCGCCTGCTGCGGCCTCGTCGATGAACACCGCTATGAGGAGCGGACCGATCAGCGGGAGCAGACCGGCCACCGACACCACGGCGAGCATCGCGGCCGACCGGGCGCGATGAGGTGCCAAGAGCCCGAAGAGGGCGCGCCAGTGGTTCGATCGAGCCATTCGGACGACCGTAGTGGGCGGCGATCGACAGGTCTCTCGAATTCCGCCGCGACGACCGACCGCGACTCCCCCGCGGAGCGGCCAACTACGCTCCGGCCATGTCCGTCGCCGTGCCATTTCCGACCGAGCTCCCGACGGGGTACGCGTTCGACGAGAACGAGCCACGATTCGATCCCGACCGACACCTTCAGCTCGAGATGCCCACCGACATCGTCACGCTGGCCGATCTCGGATATCAGGACGACGAGATCGCAACGAAGGCCACACCTGTCGCCGCATCATCTGCATTTCGCATGTTGAGCGACGAGGGCGCCGCAGTGATGCTCGAGGTCGCTCGACGACTCCGGGCGCACCACAAGCCGGCTGGAGACCGAATCGAGCGGATGACCAGAGGCGGCTGCTACCGGTCACGCTGGTTGCGTGACCTCTGCGTCAGCCCCGTACTGACCGAGCATCTCTCATCGATCTACGGCATCACCGTTCACCCGCATGCGATGCCCCTTCACCTCGGCCACCTCAACTACGAGCCGACACGAATCAACACCGCGGTCGACAAGTGGCACCACGACACGCTTCCGCTCGACTTCGTGCTGATGGTCACGGACCCCAACGCCGTTGCCGGCGGCGAGTTCGAGTACTTCACCGGCACGAAGCACGAGGCGGCAGCTCTCGCCGCGGAGGGACGTACCCCGCAACGGGACCGAGTGGTCGCACCGGCCTTCGACGGGCCCGGCTACGCCATTGCTTTACACGGCGACATGGTCGTGCACCGTGCCGCCCCGCTGACCGACCTCTCGGAACGCATCACCATGGTGAACGGGTACGTCGCAGCTGACCGGTCCGCCGATGATCAGAGTCGCAGCGCTGATCTCATCGGGGTCGACGATCCGGAGTGCCTCTGGACCGAGTGGGCCAAATTCGCCGCATGGCGCACACAGGGGCGACTCTCCGCCCTGATCGACGACCTGCCGTTCACCAACGATCGCGACGCCGTCGTGGCCGAACTCGAGTCGTCCATCGCCGGTGTCCGCCAGGCAATCGACGAAATGCGAGCCGGGCCTCGGTCAGCTTCCCACTACGGAGGCTGAGTCAGCTCGATACGAGGTCGGTGTCGGACGCCAAGGGCGGGCGGACACTGACATCGATGCCGAAGGCAGACGCCAGCAGCGGCGATCGCTCGGTCGCTGCGTAGATCTCGACCTCGAGATCCGAACCGTCCGAGGCGAGGGGTTCGATCTCGAGTCGGTCGTCACTGATGAACACTCGAAGCGACGACACCGACGCAGCGTGGCGACGGTCGAGACCGATCGCCACACGCAGGATGCCGGCAAGCGTACGAATCAACTGTTTGTCGTCACTCGACAGCGCAGCGAACTCGTCGTGTTTCTCCGACGGCTGGCTCTTGCGGTGGTAGCGAGCGATCACTGCGATCAGCTCGATCTCACGGTCAGTGAAACCGGTCAGCTGCTCGCTGTTGCGGATCACGTAGTAGCTGTGCTTGTGGTGACTGGAGTGCGAGATGAAGAGACCGACGTTGTGCACCAACGCTGCTGCCTCGAGCAGCTCCCGTTCGCTCTCGCCGAGTCCGTGCAGCTTGGCCGTCCGATCGAAGAGCTGCAGGGCCAGATCGGCGGTGTGAAGCGCGTGATCCGGATCAGGGTCGAGCTGCTTCGCAAGGCGGAGGAGGTTCGAACGGCGGAGATCGTCGAGCTGTTGAACGCCGACGGCGCCGAAGCGGTCGAACAGGACCCCCTCCCGAAGCGCGTACTCCGAGATCGTGAACTCGGTCAGGTCGAATGCTCGACGAATCTCATCGAGCAGGATCGAGCCGGCGACGATGATGTCGACCCGCTTCGCGTCGAGCCCAGTGATCTTCTGGCGCTCTTCGCTGTTCTTGGACACGAGCTCGGCTACCACAGCGGAGAGTTCGTCAGCGGAAAACACGACACCGTTCATCTGGCGGGTGCTGTCACCTCTCGCCGCCGCAGCGATCGTGGCGATCGTCGTGGCCGTCCCAGAACTCGCGATGGCCACCTCAGGCTGATGTCCGCCGAGCTCGTGCGCAACCGGACTCAGTGCAGCACGGACGTACTTGTGGCAGGCCTCGACGGCTGCGCTCTTCACGTCACCGTCGCCGGTGATGATGTCGGGGAAGAAGCGTTCCGTGAGCCGAATGGCGCCGAGCTTCATCGACCGGGCCTCGATGGCCTCGGCACCCAGGCCGACCAGGAACTCCGTGCTGCCGCCACCGATGTCGATCACCAGGAGACGCCGGTCGAACACGGGTAGAGCCTGCAGCACACCGAGATGGATCAAACGGGCCTCCTCGAAACCGCTGATGACCTCAACGTCGATGCCCAACTCGTCGCGGGCGCGGTTGATGAAGTCGGCCTTGTTGGTGGCTTCGCGCACGGCACTGGTCGCCACCGCGACGAGCTGCACTTCACCGAAACTCGCTGCCACCTTCGACATCCGAGAAAGGGCGGCGATACCGCGGTCGATCGCCTCGGGCGCGAGCAGTTTCATCTCGCCACCGCCCTGCCCGAGACGCACCATCTCCTTCTCGCTGGTGAGCATCTCGAACCCACCGTGCTCACCGATGCGAGCGACGACGAGATGCATCGAATTCGTCCCTATGTCGATGGCGGCTCGATAGGGGGAGGGTTCGGCAGCGTCGTTCACGCACACGTGATAGCAGCCCTACGCTTCGTGCGTGGCCTGGATCCTCACCATCGACTTCGACCGCGCCGCCGGAGACGTCGACCCCGCCACAGAAGCGATCACGGAACGGCTCTGGGAGCTCGGCACGAACGGCGTCGCTCTGATCCCGGCACCGGACGGGAGCAGGCCGGCCAAGGGACCGGCTCTGCTCTCCGGGTTCGACACCGAACTCGAAGCCGTCGCCGCTCGCGACGAGCTCGGCGGCTCGATCGCCCCAGTCGACGAGGCAGCATGGTCGACGCCGGATGTGGCGACGATCGAGGTTGCAGGCCGGACGCTCACCATCGACGCAGGCCGGAGCTTCGGTCACGGCGCACACCCGACCACTCGGTTGTGTCTCGCCGCACTGACCGAACACCTCTGCGCCGATCAGTCTGTGCTGGACGTCGGCTCCGGAAGCGGCGTGTTGTCCCTCGCAGCTGCTGCGCTCGGTGCCCGTTCGGTGACTGCGATCGACATCGACCCACATGCCACCGAAACCACCAAGGCGAATGCGGCCGCCAACAGCATCGCGATCGACGTCTCGACGGCCACGATCGCCGAGCTCGCCGGACCGTTCGACGTGGTCGTCGCCAACATGCTCGTGGCCGAACTGGCACCGATTGCCGACGACGTGCGCCGCCTCGCCGGCGGGCTGTTGATCGTGAGCGGTGCGCTGGGCGAGCAGCGCGACCGTCTCACGGGTGTGCTGAGCCCTTCGACATTGGTGAGCGAACTCAGCGAGGGTGAGTGGATCGTGCAGGTGCACCGCATCGCGTCATAGCGATGAGCGACGAGCGGTTCGGTACGCCGCGTTCGGCTTTCACGACCCAGCGGGCTTGGCAACTACGTTGGTGTGATGGCCCGTTCCTTCACCAATCGCATCACCGAATCGCTCGGTATCCAATACCCGATCATCCAGGCGCCGATGGGTTGGATCGCACGCAGCCAGTTGGCATCCGCCGTGTCGAACGCCGGGGGTCTCGGGATCATCGAGACCTCGTCTGGCGAGCTCGACAACATCAGGGCCGAGATCAAGAAGATGCGCGATCTCACCGACAAGCCGTTCGGCGTGAACATCGCGCAGGCGTTCGTTCGTGATCCCGACATCGTCCAGTTCGTGATCGACCAGGGGGTGCGCTTCGTCACGACCTCGGCCGGTAACCCGATGGCCTACACCGCACAGCTGAAGGAGGCCGGACTGACCGTCTACCACGTCGTTCCGACGCTCAAGGGAGCATTGAAAGCCGTGGAAGCTGGCGTCGACGGCCTCGTGGTCGAAGGCGGAGAGGGCGGTGGTTTCAAGAACCCCGATCCCGTCGCATCGATGGTCCTGTTGCCCCTGATTCGCTCGAAGGTCGACGTCCCCATCGTGGCCGCCGGCGGCATGCTCGACGGTCGATCGATGGTGGCCGCATTCGCGCTCGGCGCCGAAGCGATCCAAATGGGCACGAGGATGGTTTCCGCGGCCGAGAGCCCCGTTCACGAGAACTGGAAGAACGCCATCGTCGAAGGCGGCGAGACCGACACCGTGTTCCTCAACCAACGGCACTCCCCCGCTCTTCGAGCCATCAAGACCGAACGGTCCGAGGGCCTCCAGTTCGTCGAGCACAACGTATTCGGCGACTTCGGCGATCCTCAGAAGCTCTACTTCGGCGGCGACATGAACGCCGCGATCGCTCTCAGCGGGCAGGTCCAGGGCCGCATCGATGCCGTGGTTCCCGTGGCCGACGTGATCAACAGCTGCGTAGAAGAGTTCTACGACATCATGGACGACATGGCCGACCGCTACCTGCGCGCCGACGCATGAACCGTCGGGCCATGATCGAACCCATCGTCTCCAGCCATTGGCTGCAGTCCAACGCGGCAGCGGCGACCGTCTGCGAGGTGCGAGCCGGTGGCGGTGTGAAGAAGGCCTACCTCGAAGGCCACCTTCCCGGGGCGATCCTGGTGGATCTCGATGCCGATCTTGCCGGTCCGCCGGCGCCAATCGTCGGCCGTCATCCACTTCCCGATCCGGTCACGTTCGCCGCTGCGCTGGGCGCCCTCGGCATCGGTGTCGACGCCACCGTGGTTGCCTACGACGACATGGGAGGGGCGTACGCAAGCAGGCTCGTGTGGATGCTCCGGATCCTCGGCCAACGAGCTGCGCTGCTCGATGGCGGGCGTCAGGCATGGACCGGCGCGATCGAGCAGGGGCTCGTGCAGGTCGACCCAGTCGAACGGGCTCCCGTTCCTTGGCCGACGATGGCGACCGCCGACAGCGAAGCGGTGGCCTCGCACATCGCAGACGGTGGCGTAGTGATCGACAGTCGAGCCCCCGAGCGCTACCGCGGCGAGGTCGAGCCCCTCGATGCCGTGGCCGGACACGTTCCCGGTGCCCGGAATCTTCCGTTCGCCGACAACCTCGACGGAGATGGTCACTTCATCGACCAGCAAGCATTGGCCGCACGTTTCGCCTCGATCGATGATCCCGACCCGATCGTGTACTGCGGCTCGGGCGTGACGGCATGTCACAACGCCCTCGCCATGGCGGCGACCGGGCGTCCGCTCCCCCGCCTCTACGTCGGGTCATGGTCAGGCTGGTCCACCGAACCGGGACGGGTCATCCACGTCGGCGACGAATCGTGACACGCTTGCATCCATGAATCGGCAGGGCCCGCTCGCGGTCTGGATACTCATCGGAGCTGGGCTCGTCGCCGGCGTGGTGGTCGCCCGCGACTCCACGTCCGAACCAGCCGTCGAGGCTGCACCCACGACGAGCGCCGAATTGGCCGCTGTCATCGAGTCGACCACCTCCTCGAGCGCTGTCACCACGAGCTCGACCGCTCAGCCGACAACGACCACCGCGCTTGCCCCTGACCAGCAGCCGGATCCGTCGTCCCCCGCCGAGCTGGCCGAGGCCCTCGACGAAGCCGAGGCGATGGTGCGGTCGAGCGACGATCCGGCGCCATGGGGCCGACGACAACAGCGGCTGTACCGCGTGTTGTCGGCCAACCGCCAGTGGGCTCCCGAGGTCATCGCGGGTGTCGATGAATCCATCCGTCCGGCGGTCGAGTCGAATTGGGCGGCACGACAGAACCTCTCTGCCCTGGTGTCGAGCGGTTCGCTCAGCACCGTGCTTCCGGCATGGCGAATCCGGGAGCCACTCCCTTCCGATGAGCTGTTGGCGCTGTATCAAGAGGCCGAGGAGCAGACCACGATCCCGTGGGAATACCTAGCGGCGATCAACCTGGTCGAGACCAGAATGGGCCGGATCGAGGGACAGTCCGTGGCCGGGGCAACCGGTCCGATGCAGTTCCTGCCTTCGACGTTCGCCGAGTGCTGCGAAGGCGATCCGACGGTCGACCGAGACGCGATTATCGGCGCCGCCGTCTACCTGACCGTTCGGGGTGGACCCGCGGACATGGACCGGGCGCTTCGGGGGTACAACAACTCTTCGCGCTATGTCGACGCGGTCAGTGCGTACGCCTCGGTCCTCGAGTCCGATCCCGGCGCCTACGCCGGATATCACGCGTGGGAGGTCTACTTCCTCTCGGCTTCCGGGCTGCTTCGCCTCACGGGCGGCTACGACGAGCCCGAACCGGTCGACGCCGCAACCTGGATCGCCGAGCACCCCGAGGCCGTCATCGACTGACCTGGGGTCGGAGCTTCACATTCACAGGTGCATCGCAGGGGTCGGGGCGTCACGACGTGGTTCCGCGTCGTGAACCACCGGACCCGGCCGGCGATCGGTAGACCTCGGTGTGGTCGGCCGGCAATCGCTCGTTTCCGAGGATCAGGTCCGCCGCCGTTTCGGCGATCATCATCACCGGGGCATAGATGTTGCCGTTGCTCACGTTGGGCATCACGGACGCATCCACGACACGGAGCCCGTCGACCCCGTGGACTCGGAACGAGTCGGGATGGACCACGCTCATGTCATCGACACCCATGCGGGCCGTGCACGACGGGTGCAGCGCCGTCTCGGCATCTCGCGCCACCCAGTCGAGGATCTCCTGGTCCGACTCCACCGCTGGTCCCGGTGAGATCTCGCCGCCGTCGAACTCGTCGAATGCCGGTTGGCTCATGATCCTGCGGGTGGTGCGGATCGTCTCGATCCACTCTCGCCGATCGTCTTCGGTCGACAGGTAGTTGAACTGCACGGCCGGGTGTTCGCGCGGGTCGGTGGAGCGGATCTTCACCGTGCCTCGAACGTCTGAGTACATGGGTCCCACGTGCACCTGATAGCCGTGCCCGTCGGTGGGAGACGTGCCGTCGTAACGAATGGCGATCGGGAGGAAGTGGAACATCAGGTTCGGGTAGTCGACCTGATCGTTGCTGCGGACGAACGCGCCGGCCTCGAATTGGTTCGACGCCGCCGGCCCCCGACGGAACAGCCACTGCACCCCGATGATCGGCATCCGCCACTTGGCCAGGTACGGCTGCATCGAGACCGGCTGCGTGCACTCGTGCTGGATGTAGACCTCCAGGTGATCCTGCAGGTTCTCCCCCACCCCAGGGAGGGCGCTGATCACATCGATCCCGAGCGGCTCGAGGTGTTCGGGGTTCCCGATCCCCGAGAGCTGGAGCAGCTGCGGCGTATTGAAGGCGCCGCCGCAGCTGATGATCTCCCCGGCGGTGACCCGGTGCTTGCGGCGGAAGCGGGTGTAGTCGACTCCCACAGCTCGATTGCCGTCCATCACGATCTTGTCGACTTGGGCCAGGGTGCGAAGGGTGAGGTTCGGCCGGTCGAGCACGGGGTGCAGATAGGCGCGGGCAGCGCTCATTCGCCTGCCGCGGGTGAGGTTCTTGTCGAAGACGCTGAACCCCTCCTGGCGGAACCCGTTCACGTCGTCGGTGCGAGCGAACCCCGCCTGCGGACCGGCCTCGAGCCATGCGTCGAAGAGTGGGTTGCGGGCTGGGCCGGTCTCCAGCTGGAGCGGCCCACTGTCACCTCGGAAGGCGTCGCCTCCCACGAGGCGATTCTCCATGCGCTTGAAGTACGGCAGGCAGTGGGCGTAGTCCCACTGGGACATGCCATCGAACTCGGTGGACCAGCGGTCGAAGTCCATCGGGTTCCCCCGCTGGAAGATCATCCCGTTGATCGACGAGGAACCACCAAGGACCTTTCCCCTGGCGTGGTAGACCCGGCGTCCGTTCATGAAGGGCTCGGGCTCGCTCTCGTACTTCCAGTCGTAGAACCGGCTCCCGATCGGATACGTCAGCGCCGCCGGCATGTGGATGAAGACGTCCCACTTCCAGTCCTTGCGGCCGGCTTCGAGCACGAGGACCGAGTTCGACGGGTCGGCGCTCAGGCGATTGGCCAACGCACAGCCAGCTGAGCCTCCGCCGATGATCACGAAGTCGAAGTCCGTCACGGGCACCACTCTCTCGAAGACTGTCCAGCAGGAACGCGCCAGGTGGCGCCGCTCCCGCAAGGTACAGCGGAGTTTCACACGACGCTGGGTTGGCTTCTTCGTAGGAGATGCGAAGCGGTCCATCAGGATCCGTTCGGGCGGTTAGCGTTCGTCGCATGACCGGAACCTTCCATCTCGAACTGACCGCCGACATGGTGGAGGGGGCCACCCTCGCGATTGTGCCCGGCGACCCGAAACGACCGGAGCTCATCGCGGCCAAACTCGACAATCCACGGCATCTCGCAAGCAATCGCGAGTTCACCACCTGGATCGGATACATCGACGGCACGCCAATCATCGTCTGTTCGACGGGCATCGGCGGCCCTTCCGTGTCGATCGCCGTCGAGGAACTCGCTCAGGTCGGACTCCGCACCTTCATTCGCGTCGGCACGACCGGAGCGATCCAGCCGGACATCGACGTGACCGACGTGATCGTGACGCAAGCTGCTGTTCGCCTCGATGGTGCCAGCTTCCACTTCGCTCCCGCCGAGTATCCGGCGGCGTCGAATTTCGAATGCACCCGTGCCCTCGTCGAAGCCGCCGAGGCGTCCGGCATCCGATCCCACGTCGGCATCACCGCCTCGTCTGACACCTTCTACCCTGGCCAGGAGCGCTACGACACCGTGTCCGGCCGGGTGATTCCGCGGTTCCGTGGCAGCGCCGAGGAGTGGCAGGCCCTCGGCGTTCTCAACTACGAGATGGAGTCCTCCACGCTCTTCACGATGTGCTCGGCCAACGGCTGGCGAGCCGGGTGTGTGGCCGGCGTACTCGTCAATCGACACCAGCAGGAAACCCCGAACCAGGCGTCGATCGAGACGGCAGAACGCAACGCCATCGACGTGGTCCTTGCTGCCGCAGCGAAGCTGATCTGACCCAGCGCAGCTGTTCAGATCCGCTCCATCGGGTGATGGGGTTCCGGGGGCAGTCCGATGCGGATCTCGTCGCCGGGCCGTATCTCACCGCCCCTGACCACCACACTCATGGCGCCCCCGATCCGTACGGCTCCCCGTTCTCGTCGCGAAAGACGAGCTGCTTCAGGAGACCGTCGGCGAATCCGTTCATCTGGCCGCAGGGATTGCGCAGACCGGTAAGAGCGAGAACGACGTCTGATCCGATCGCCAAGGAAGTACCAACCGGGAGCTCGAGAAGGTCCAGCCCCGAGGTCGTGAGATTCTCACCGAGGTTGCCCGGCCCCACCTCAAAGCCCTTGGCCGCCAGCTGCTCGAAGAGCTCGGCGTGCATCAGGTGCACCTGCACCGAGCCATTTTGGCACACGGACAAACGCGCTCAGAAAGGTGCGGGAGCCGGCTCGGCGGCCGAGGCATCGTCGGGCGACCAGAACGCGATGTCGCCAACCGCCACCCGAGCTGCATCAACCCCGGGGAGGTCCGCTTCGGGATCTGCGATCACGTGAACCCAGATGCCGATGTCGCCGTCGACCGAGCCGGCGAACGCGAACGCCGAGCTGTCCGGCGACCACGACGTGTGGCTCACCGCATACTGGGTGAAGAACGGGTAGTAGCTGGCGACGGCCAACTGGCTCGGGCGGTACGACGGGGTCGAGCTGACCTCGGTGCCGGACACCTGATCCCACACGTGCAGCTTGGCGAGATTCGCAGCGTCGGCCCGATCGAGCCCTGTCCAGGCCAATCGATTCCCGTCCGGCGACCATTCCCACACCACGACCGGCTCAGTCGTGACCGTGACGACATCCCCGGTGGCAAGATCGACCACACGCAGGCCACCATCGGTGATTGCCGAGTCGTCCTGGGCTCCTGTCGTGCTGGGCTCGAGATAGGCGGCGTGGGTCCCCGTCGGGTTGACCGTGAACGTCGTCGTTCCCGGGGCGGTCGGGAAGAGCTCCCCTTCGATCCCACCCAGGTCGAATATGCGTAGCCCGTCTGACGAGGCGAAGAGGAAGCGGTCCTCGTCGATCCACATCGGCGTGGCGAATGTGCCGAGCGCGACGTCCAGATCGATGACCTCGTCGATGCTCACGAGGGCCAGCCGGTCGTCACCGACGTGCGACACCCAGAAGTCACGTTCGGCCGCCCACTGGAAGTAGTGCGGTGCTCCTCGGTCATAGACCATCGAGATGTCCCCAGGGCGAACCACGCCGGCCTCGAGTCCCTCGCCACCCGGATCGTTTCTCAGGTAGCCGACCATCTGGTCGCTTCCGTTCCACTGGAGGTAGAACGCCGGGGGTCCGTCCAACCGCGATGTGAGCGATCCGCCCGAGGCCGGGTCGTACACCGTGATCGCCGACTCGTTCGGGGTCACTTCGCTCCACGCGATGAGTGCCCCCTCGGTCGACCACGTGGGCTGGGTGGCGATCACGCCGTCGCCTCCCCCGACGAGGACACCATTCGAGCCGTCCGGATTCACCACGGCGACGAAGGGTCCCGAGCCGACGGCGAGTCGTCCTGGCAACCGCACCAGTACCTCGGCGTCAGCCTCATCGAGAGGCGGAAGGGTCGGGGCAGGCGGTCGGGGCTGCGTCGTCGGTGGTGTCGCTTCGCCTTCGGGGGCGACAGGCGCGGTCGTGGTCTCGTCTGCCCGTTGCTGCGCCTCGGTCAAAGGAAGCGAGCAGGCAGCGGCCATCAGCGCGAACGAGATCAACACGAGAACGAGGCGGCGCACCCCAGAACCGTAGAGCCAGGAGACCCCGAACCGATGGTCGGGCATCCGCATGCGAACGGTTGCCTTCTCGCACCGCACCGACCCGAGATGCTACGAAGTCACTCGTGACCAACGTGCGAGGCATCGACCGAGATCCCGTGACCGCATGGATGGAGGCCAACGTCCGCGGTGCCACCGGGCCCTTCGAATTCGAGTTCATCACCGGCGGCCATTCGAATCTGACCTATCGCGTGGTGGGGGCCAACGGCTCCACGTTCGTGCTGCGACGGCCGCCGCTGGGCGCCGTGCTCGCCACCGCCCATGACATGGGCAGGGAGCACCGCATCATCAGCGGAATCGGCAACACGTCCGTGCCGGTCCCCGATGCGTTGGGGCTGTGCGAGGACGAGGAGGTCAACGGAGCCCCGTTCTACGTCATGAGCTACGTCGACGGCGAAGTACTACACGACGCCGAGGTGGCGGAGGAAGTGACCTCCGATGACGTCAGGGGCCGGATCAGCGAGTCGGTCGTCGATGTGCTCGCCGCCCTTCACACCGCTGACCCCGACACCATCGGACTCGGCGAGCTCGGCCGGAAAGAGGCCTATCTCGACCGCCAGCTGAAGCGTTGGGCCGGTCAGTGGGAGAAGACCAAGACGCGAGAGCTTCCCGGGATGGAGCGTGCTCACGAGCTCCTCGTGACCACCAAGCCCGAGCAGCGCTACACCGGTGTCGTCCACGGTGACTACCGCCTGGGGAACATGCTCATCGACCCGGCGACCGGCTCGGTCGAGGCCGTCCTCGACTGGGAGCTCTGCACGCTCGGAGACGTTCTGGCCGACGTCGGCTATCTCCTGAACAACTGGGTCCAACCGGGCGAGGAATCGCTCCGTGGGGCGACGGCGTTCCCCACGATGGTCGGCGGATTCTCCACCCGCGAGGAACTCGTCGCCCGCTACATCGATCAGACCGGCTTCGAGGTCGGCGACGTGAACTACTACCGGGCGTTCCAGAACTGGCGCCTGGCGGCGATCGTCGAAGGCGTTTTGGCCCGGTACCTGCAGGGCGTGATGGCAGACGACAGCGTCGACACCGATGCCTATCGCGACCAGGTCGAGGCCCTGGCAGGGGAAGCCCTGTCGCTGCTCGGCGAGAGCTGAGCGCCAGAATCCGCAAGAAGGAACACGAGGAGAGCGCAATGACCCGCCAGCTATATCTCGAGGACCAGACGCTCCAGACCTTCGATGCAACGGTCACCGCGATCGACGCCGAGGGCGGCCGGGTGCTGCTCGACCAGACAGCCTTCTACGCCACCGGCGGGGGCCAGCCGAACGACACCGGGGCCATCACTGCAGGCGACACCACCTGGCGAGTCACCGATGTCCGCAAGTCCGGAGTCGAGATCTGGCACAACCTCGAAGCGAACCCCGCCGGTTTGCCTGCTGTTGGCGCCACTATCTGCGGCGCCATCGATTGGGATCGCCGCTACCGGCTGATGCGAACCCACAGCGCCATGCACGTGCTGGGAGGTGTCATCTGGAACGAGTACCGACGCTTCGCCACCGGGAACAACATGGAGCCACTGAAGGCCCGAATCGACTACGAGTTCGATCCGCTGCCGGACGGTTTCGCGGAACGGGTGGAGGCACTCGTCAACGACGAGATCGCGGCCGACCGCCCGATCACTGTGGCGTTCCTGCCCCGTGACACCGCAGTCGAAGACGAAGAGCTGATCCGCACGAAGGTCAACATGATCCCCGAGTCCGTTGCCGAGATACGGGTGGTCGACATCGTCGGCCTCGACAAGCAAGCAGACGGAGGAACCCACGTCGCGTCGACCGCGGCGATCGGTTCGTTCCGCATCACCAAGACCGAGTCGAAAGGCAAGGGCAACAAGCGCATTCGGTTCGAGCTCGGCGACTGATCGTTCGTCCGAGCGCAGGCCACACCGCAACCGGGGACGGCGGGTACCGTCGACGCCAATGCGTATTCTTCTCACGAACGACGACGGCATCGACTCGGTCGGCCTGCACGTGCTGGCCGAAGCAATGAAACCGTTCGGCGACGTGGTGATCGTCGCCCCAGACGACGAGTTCAGCGGCGCCGGAGCGGCCATCGGTGCCATCTGGGCCATGAAGCCCGAGGTCGAGCGGCATCATCTCGAGGGTTTCGACGAGGCATGGGCCGTGTCCGGCCCGCCTGCCCTGTGCGTGATGTTCGCCAGGATGGGTGCCTTCGGTCCGATCCCCGATCTGATCGTCAGCGGCATCAATCCCGGTGCCAACGTCGGACGCTCGGTGTACCACTCTGGGACCATCGGCGCCTGCCTCACCGGCAGGAACGGCGGCATCACGGGCGTGGCTGTGAGCCAGTCGGTGCACGACTTCGGCGTCGAGGGTCAGGCCTGGGAAGATTCGATCAAGGGCCTCCATTGGGAGACGGCGGCAGCGGTCGCCGCCGCGGCGGTCGAGGGCATCATCGCTGCACCGCCGGCTGAGGCAGCGGTGCTCAACATCAACGTGCCGGACGTCCCCGTCGACGAGCTCGGCCGCTGGGAGTGGACCACCGTCGGTCAGGTCCCTCCCCGGGCGATGTCCAAGGCGACACTGTCACCCAAGACGGGACACACCGATCGGTTCCACGTCGACCTGAGCTACGGCGACGCCACAGACCAGCCGATCGGCACCGACACTGCGGCGATTCAGGACGGCCATGTCTCGCTGACGTGGCTCACGAAACTGGCTGCGCTCGACCTGTCGACTCCCCAAGTGGATGTCGCAGTCGACGCTCTGATCAGCCCTCGCTGACCCGGCTCGAACCCATTCCCCGCGTCCTGGGGAAAGCGAGGTAAGTTCTCCCAAGGTCTTACCGCATCGTGGGAGAGAGGTCGGCTCGTCCGGCCCACCGAAGGAGCAACCGCCCCGGAAACTCTCAGGTACCCGTACCGCGATGAGTTGACCACTCTGGAGAGCATCGTTCGATCGGTCACCGAAGGGGAAAGGGATCTCACGATCTCCAAACTCTCAGGTCCACTGACAGAGGGGGCACCCGACGACTTCGAGGTGTCCCTGTGTCCGAACTGAACTCCGCTGACCTGCAACGCACCGCACTCCATCAGCTCCATCTCGATGCCGGCGGTCGCATGGTCGACTTCGCCGGCTGGGATCTGCCCATCCAGTACGAGGGTGTGATCGCCGAACACACCTGGACCCGCACGTCGGCCTCCCTGTTCGATGTCAGCCACATGGGCGTGGTCGAGATCCGAGGCGAGAACCCCGGCCTCAGCCTCGAGCGGCTCACACCGGCCGGCGTCTCGACCCTCGCCGAAGGCCGCCAGCGATACGGACTCCTCACGAACGACGACGGCGGGATCATCGACGACTTCATGGTCGCCAACTGGGGCAGCCATCTCGCGATGGTCGTGAATGCATCCCGGGCTGCCGTCGACGTTCCCCACCTCATCGGCAGGCTCCCGGACTGCGATGTCCGATTCATGCTCGACACGTCGCTGCTGGCGTTGCAGGGCCCAGCTGCCGCCGCCGTGATCGAACGCCTGGCGCCTGCGCTGAACGAGATGGTCTTCCTCGACGTGAAGACCGCCGAGATCAACGGCATCGAGGTCGCGGTGTCTAGATCCGGCTACACCGGCGAAGACGGTTTCGAACTGACCGTCTCGGGGGCTGACGCTGCGGTCGCGGTCGCCAACCTGCTCCTCGAACAGCCCGAGGTTCGGTGGGCAGGGCTCGGCGCTCGCGACACGTTGCGGCTCGAAGCCGGACTCCATCTCTACGGCAACGATCTCGACGAGACGGTCAGCCCCGTCGAAGCCGACCTGTTGTGGACCATGCCGAAGCGGCGACGTGAAGCCCTCGACTTCCCCGGTGGCGAACGCATCGGGCGCGAACTCGCCGACGGTGCTCCCCGACGCAGAGTCGGCCTCCGCCCCGAGGGGAAGCGTCCCGTCCGCGATCACACGAGCCTGCGCACCGAGGCCGGCACCGACGCCGGAACCGTCACCTCTGGTGGCTACGGACCGACCGTCGAGCACCCCATCGCCATGGCCCTCGTCACCCCCGACCTCTCCGAAGTCGGCACCGAGTTGATCGCCGATGTCCGAGGTACCGACGTCCCATGCGTCGTCGCCCCACTCCCCTTCGCACCCCACCGCTACGCCAGGAGCTGACATGACGACCCCCACCGATGTGTTTGCCGACCGCCACATCTCGCTGACCGACTCCGAGCGGGCCAAGATGCTCGCCGATCTCGGCTACGAGTCCGCCGCCGCCTTGCTCGAAGCAGCCGTTCCCGAGGGCATCCAGATGGACGGCCCGCTCGTGTTGCCGGCTGCGCTCACCGAGACCGAAGCGCTGGCCAGACTTCGCGGCATCGCAGACCAGAACTCCGTCGCCACCTCGCTGATCGGCATGGGCTGGAACGACTGCATCACTCCCCCAGTGATCCGTCGCAACATGATCGAGAGCCCCGCCTGGTACACGGCCTACACCCCGTACCAGCCCGAGATCAGCCAGGGCCGGCTCGAGATGCTGCTCGTGTTCCAGACCATGGTCGCCGACCTGACCGGCTGCGATCTCGCCAACGCGTCCATGCTCGACGAAGCCACCGCTGCCGCTGAAGCCATGACCCTGTTGCGCCGCGCCGGCAAGAGCAAGAGCAGCGGCTTCTTCGTCGACGCCGACTGCCACCCCCAGACGATCGCCGTGGTCCAGACCCGAGCCGAACCGCTCAGCATCGATGTCACCGTCGGGGACCCGACCACCGACCTCGATCCCTCGCTGGTCTTCGGTGCATTGCTCGCCCAGCCGGGATCCAGCGGTCGGCTGATCGACGTCGCACCGATCATCGACGCCCTCCATGAAGCTGGCGCGCTCGCTGCGGTCACCACCGATCTATTGGCCTGCACGCTCCTCACTCCCCCCGGCGAGCTCGGGGCCGACGTGGTGGTCGGCTCGGCGCAGCGCTTCGGTGTGCCGATGGGTTTCGGCGGTCCGCATGCCGGCTTCATCGCCACCCGCGAGAAGATGGCCCGTTCGCTTCCCGGCCGCCTCGTCGGCGTCTCGATCGACAGCGCCGGCAAACCGGCCTATCGCCTTGCACTGCAGACGCGCGAGCAGCACATCCGCCGCGAAAAGGCGACATCGAACATCTGCACCGCTCAGGCCTTGCTGGCCAACGTTGCCGCGGCATACGCGTGCTGGCATGGCCCGGAAGGCCTCACCCAGATCGCCGACCGAGTGCACGGCCTCACCGCCACCGTTCAGGCCTCATTGGCCGCGGCGGGGTTCACAACAAACGAGACGTTCTTCGACACGCTCACCGTGTCGACCCCAGGACGGGCCGGAGAGATCATGGAGGCAGCCGCCGAAGCGGGCATCAACCTCCGCCGGGTCGACAGCGACCATGTCGGCATGTCGTTCGACGAGACCACCACACCACGGGTCGTCAGTGCCCTCACCAACTGTTTCGGTGTCAAGGACGGCCCGTCACGCGTGCCGACGGAGGAGGCACGCACCGTCGAGCCGCCCCGGATCGACGGCGTCGGTCAGGCGAGAGCCGAACAGACCAGCGACGCGATCCCTTCCCATCTCGCCCGAGGGTCTGAGTTCCTGACCGACGCCAGGTTCCACAACTTCCGGTCCGAGCACGAGATGCTCCGCTGGCTGCGCAAGCTCAGCGATCGCGACCTGGCGCTCGACCGCACGATGATCCCCCTTGGATCCTGCACGATGAAGCTGAATGCCACCGCCGAGATGGAGCCGATCAGCTGGCCGGAGTTCGCCGCCATCCACCCGTTCGCACCGGCTGATCAGACCGCCGGCTATCGCCAACTCATCTCTGAGCTGGAGGCCACACTGGCGGAGATCACCGGCTACGACCGGGTGTCGCTGCAACCGAACGCCGGAAGCCAGGGCGAGTACGCCGGCCTCCTCGCAATCCGGGCGTATCACCACAGTCGCGGCGACAACGATCGCAACGTCTGCCTGATCCCATCGTCGGCCCACGGCACGAACGCCGCCTCCGCTGTCCTCGCCGGCATGCAAGTGATCGTGGTGGCCTGCAACGATCAGGGCGATGTCGACCTGGCCGATCTCGAAGCCAAGCTCGACGAGCACGGACCGCGTCTCGCGGCGCTGATGATCACCTATCCGTCGACCCACGGTGTCTACGAGGCGGCGGTCGGCGACATCTGTTCCCGAGTCCACGACGCTGGCGGCCAGGTCTACGCAGACGGCGCCAATTTGAACGCCCTCGTCGGGATCGCCAGACCAGGCCGGTTCGGGTCAGACGTAAGCCATCTCAATCTTCACAAGACCTTCTGCATCCCGCATGGCGGCGGCGGCCCCGGAGTCGGGCCGATCGGAGTCGGCAAACACCTCGCTCCGTTCCTGCCTGGGCACCCCGTCGTCGCCGATGCAGGACCACCCGAGATGGGCCCCGTGTCCGGCGCTCCCTGGGGTTCGGCCGGCATCCTGCCGATTTCCTGGATGTACATCCAGCTGATGGGCCCGGATGGCCTCCGCCGCGCCACCGAGGGTGCCGTGCTCGCCGCCAACTACGTCGCCCGGCGCCTCGGTGAGCACTATCCGGTGCTCTACACCGGACCGAACGGGCTCATCGCCCACGAATGCATCATCGACATCCGCCCGATCACCGAGGCAACCGACGTGTCGGTCGACGATGTGGCGAAACGTCTCACAGACTGCGGATTCCACGCTCCGACCATGAGCTTCCCCGTGGCCGGCACGCTCATGATCGAACCGACCGAGAGCGAGAGCCTCGCCGAGCTCGATCGATTCTGCGACGCCATGGTCGTCATCAAGCGCGAGATCGACCAGGTGGCGAGCGGTCAGGTGAGCGTCGAGGACAGCGCGCTCCGGCACGCACCTCACACGGCGGAGATGGTGACCGCGACCGAGTGGGACCGCCCCTACACACGTCAGCAGGCGGCGTTTCCTCTGCCGGGGATGGAAGCAGACAAGTACTTCCCGCCGGTCGGACGCCTCAACAACGCCCACGGCGACCGACACCTCGCCTGCAGCTGCCCCCCGCTCAGTGCCTATTGAGGGCAGTGCCTACTGAGACCAGCGCTTGCTGAGACCAACACCTACTGGCGGAAGGCTCGTCGCAACAACGGAGTCGACGCGTCGTCGATCGCAGCCGGATGAATCGAAGCTCCGCCAGGGTCAGTCGGGTCGTCATCCCAGGGGAACCCCGAGATCGTCGGCGCCGTGCGTCGCAGCGACGGCCGAACCGACGGGCCGGCAACGGTCGGAGCGAAGGTCGCGGTCCGGGAGTGGATCATCGGGGTGTGACGCGGCGGCCGCACCTCGTCGACCACGAGACGTTGCTGCGTGAAGGTGCGCTGATCGTGGAGCGTCCACCCCATCGGGGCATTGCGGTTGGCGACATGGGTGCGACAGACCGGAATACCGGCAACCGAATCGGCGAGATCGACGATGATCACCTTGGACTGCTCGGCGTCGAACTGCACACTTGCCGCTGCCACTTCACGACAACTCATGCGAGCGCACACCAGAGCCATGGAAACAACGGTAGTTCTGGGTGGGTCCCCGTCGGTGGATGTACCTGTGCGGTGAGCAGGTCTCGCCGCCATGATGGGGCAATGGATGCCGCAGTCACTCCCCTCTTGGATGCGCTCGGGCGCGACCGCGAGGCCTCGTTGGTTCGAGTCGTGTCGCTGCGGGGTTTCGGTCTCCGCGACGCCGCCGACGGCGCTGTCGTCGCTGACGGGGTCCTCCACGGGTCGATTCTCGGCGGACTCGCCGATGCAGCCATCCTCGACGAAACATCGAACGGCGAGGGCCGGCGAGCCTTCCGGACGTCGGTGACCGATCGAGCGGCGGACGCCGCCGGAATGGTCTGCGGCGGATCGGCCAACCTGCTCCTGACGCCGATCGCCGAGCTTCCGAACGAGCTCGCAGACCTCCTTCGGTCGGCTCAGCCCCTTGCCGTGGTCACTGCCGTCGACGGCTCGTCTGGCGACCTCGTGGTCACTCGCAAGAACACATTCGGTACGCTCGGACCCGAGCATGCTGGAGATCTCGAGCAGGCAGTCGACCTCGCCCGATCGCAGCTGGATGCCGGCACCACCGCCGTCGTCGAGCATGACCTGCCGCACGGAACGATGGTCATCTCCACCATCGTGCCGAGTACGCGTTGCCTCGTGGTCGGCTCCGGGCCCATGGCCGAGGCGATCCGCGCCCTGGGAGCACTTCTGGGCTGGGACATGACGGTTGCCGAGTCGGTCGAACTCGCCGCCGACTTCGTTGTCGGTGCCGGGCCGGCCGATGCCCTCGCCGTTTTGAGTCACGATGCCGCTGTCGATGTGCCGATCCTCGACGCCGCCCTCCGGTCACCGATCGGCTACATCGGCGGCATGGGGTCTCGCGGCACGCAGACACGCCGCCGGGCATCGCTCGCAGAGCGAGGTCACGACGACAACGCCGTGGGCCGAATCCACGGTCCCATCGGGCTCGATCTCGGTTCCCGCACGCCGGCCGAGACCAGTGTCGCGATCGTCGCCGAGATCCTCGCCCACCGGTCCGGTCGCGTTCCCGGCCGACTCACCGACGGCGCCGGCCCCATCAACGGCTGAGACGCTTCTCCATGAGCAAGACAGATCCCGAGAGCAAGACAGATCCCGAGAGCAAGACAGGGACGCCGCTCCGAATGACGCCATACGGCGCCCGGTGGGAGCCACCGGCGAGCGCCCGCAAGCGGGTTGCCGAACTCATCCAGCGCGGGTTCCGCATGGTTGGTTCCGCCACTGCGTCGCTACGGGTCGATCCCGATTATCTCGTCATCGGCACCAAGCGGGGCGGGACCACTTCCATGGCTCGCTGGCTACTCGACCACCCAGACGTCCGGGGTCTGTATCCCGAAGTGGAGCGCCGGAAGGGCACGTACTTCTTCGACGTGAACTACGGGCGGGGCCATCGCTGGTACCGCTCGCACTTCCCTGTCCGATTCGTCCATCGAGCGCGAGGGCGGCTGCGAGGAACGACGCCTCTGATCGGCGATGCGACTCCCTACTACCTTCACCATCCACACGCGCCAGCCCGGGCGAGACGGCACGCACCGGCTGCCAAGATCATCGTGCTGTTGCGCGACCCGGTCGACCGAGCGTTCGGACACTGGGCCGAAAGAACCCGCAACGGCATCGAGACGCTCGCGTTCGGCGAGGCCCTCGCGGCGGAGTCCGGGCGACTGGCAGGCGAGGAGCAGCGAATGATCGACGACCCGACCTACGTGAGCTTCGCCCATCAGCACTGGTCGTATGCCGACCAGGGCCAATATGCCCGCGGCCTCCGTCGATGGTTCGAGGCGTTCCCCACCGATCAGATCCTCGTGCTCCGCTCGGAGGATCTCTATGCCGACCCCGCCTCGATCTACGAGCAGACGCTGGACTTCCTCGGGCTCGCTCCGCACCAGCCATCCGACTTTGCGGCCTGGAACATGAAGCCGAAAGACCCCATCGACGATGCCGACCGAGCCTTCCTCGTGGCTGCGTTGCGAGACGGCGTGGCCGAACTGGAATCGTTCCTCGGAAGGTCGATGCACTGGGAAGGACTCTCCCCATGACCGAAGGCCACACGACCGAACGCGGTGAGACAGACGATCGACAGCGGGTGCTCTTCACCGGCGGCCTCGGCCGATCGGGCAGCACCCTCGTCGAGAAGCTGCTGAACGAGCTGCCCAACACGTTCAGTGTCGGGGAGACCGTTCACCTCTGGGAGCGCGGCGTCCGTGACCGGGAGCGATGCGGCTGTGGCGAGGCGTTCGACGTGTGCCCTCATTGGCAGGCCGTCGGAGCCGAGGCGTTCGGTTCCTGGGACGAGGTCGACGTGGAGCGGATGATCGATCTGCGATGGAAAGAGGATCGAAGCCGCCGCCTGCCCCAGATCTTCCGAGCGGTTCGATCGGGCGAGACGAGCGCCGCACAGGCCGAGTACCTCGACGCGATACGAACGGTCCTTCTCGCATCGGCCACCGTCGCCGCCCGCACCAGCGGAGTTCCCCAGGAAGACATCGTCATCCTCGATTCGTCGAAACACCTCTCCACCGCTGCCCTGCTCGCCTGCGATCCCCGTCTCGACGTTCGGGTGCTGCACCTGATCCGTGATCCGCGCGGCGTCGCCTACTCGTGGATGAAAACCGTCGAACGCCCCGAGACCGACGGCGAGATCATGCCTCAGTACTCGGCCAAGCGAACGGCCGGTCGCTGGGTCACGGACAACCTCGGGTTCGACACACTCGGTTCGCTCGGTGTCCCCACACTGCGGGTCCGCTACGAGGACGTCCTCGATGCCCCAGAGCAGCACATTCTCGACATCGCACGGTTCGCCAGCGCCCTCCACCCAGACACGACCGATCTGGATTTCATCGACGGCCGGAACGCCCATTTGTCGACACCGATGCACTCGATCGCCGGCAACCCGCTTCGGTTCGGTGGCGCCGACCTCGTTCTCGCCCTCGACGACGCGTGGCGGTCGAAGCTGCCGGACACCGACCGGCGAACGGTGGAACTGATCACCTTCCCGGTGATGGGACGCTTCGGCTACCAGCGGTAGACCGTCAGTCGGCCATGGTTCAGTCGATCCGGTCGAGGACCACGTACCCCTTCTCGGTCGCGACGCCCTCGGCAGCCAACGCAGCAGCGTGTCGCTCGGGGTCGTGAGGAATCAGTCGTCCGTTCGATGACACCACGCGCCACCAGGGCAGATCGGGCACTCGCCGCAAGACGCCGCCCACCGCTCGAGCTGCGCCCGGCCGACCGGCTTCGGCCGCCACCTCGCCATACGACATGACATCACCCGGTTCGGTCGACGCCAAGACGGCAACCACCGCGGCCTCGAACTCGGTGAGCCCGTCTGGCCGACTCACGCCTGATCGGCCCACCATCGGTCGAGGCGCTCGTACAACTCGTCGGTCTCCAGTTCACCCTCGGCCCGCTTGATCTCCAGGAGGTGTGACAGCGCCTTGCCGATCAACGGCCCACCACCAACGCCGTACCGATCCATCACGGCCTTGCCGTCGATCTGGGGACGTTCGGCCGCCTCCGCCTCGGCCCGAGCCAGCTCGACGATGCGTTCCTCGAGTTCGTCGATCAGGCGGTGGAGCCGCGCCTCCTTCGACCGGTTGCGAGTGGTGCAGTCGCTCCGGACGAGATCGTTCAAGTCACCGAGCAGGTGCCCTGCCTCACGGGCGTAGCGACGGACGGCAGCATCGGACCAACCGTCCCCGTAGCCCTTGAACCGCCCGGACAAACGAACGAGTTCGGCAACGTCCTTCACCATCGGCGTCTCGAACTCGAGTTCCCGTAGACGCCGCTTCGTCATTTTCGCCCCGACCGCCTCGTGGTGACGGAAGGTGACTCCACCATGCTCGAACGAGCGAGTGGCAGGCTTGCCGATGTCGTGGAAAAGTGCCGCCAATCGCACCTTGAGTTCGGGTCGCGTCTTCGCCGTGACCGCGATGGTGTGCGCCAGGACGTCCTTGTGCCGGTGGATCGGGTCCTGTTCGAGTTGCAGCGCCGGCAGCTCGGGCACGACGAGGGCGGCATCACCGGAGTCGCACAGCTCCCAGAGGCCATCGGTGGGATCGTCCTCCACGAGGATGGAGCAGAGGCGCTCACGGGCTTCGGTCGGTGTCACGGGACCAGAACTACCAGAGCCGTCGACCGTTCACTACCCATTTGCGTTCGTGACTCCTGGTGTGGCTCACTCGCTCGCCGCTGGGCTGACCACCACCGAGCCGCTCGAGCGAACCGACACACGCCGTTCCGAGAGGTCATCGACATCGACACGGACGTCCTGAGCAGGCGCCTCGATGTCGACGGCGTAGTCGACGTCGCCCGGCAGTTCGATAGAGATCGCTCCTTCGCCGCCGTTCACAGCCAGCACCGTCGGGGCGTCGAGGTAGGCGATCTCGACGATGTCGTCGACGACGTCGATGGAGAGCTCGGATGGACCGAGGCTCGAAGCGCGCACCGGCCCATCGCTGACCACGCTCACCGACCCCGACACCGAACCGAGTACCACGCCCTCGTCACCCGAGACGACGAGGAGCGCACCATCGAAGGAGTCGACCTCGACCATGTCGGAGGCAGCGACCACGGTGAGCTCGACGCCGTCAGCCACGAAGACTTCCAGCGACGCACGACAGGGAAAACGCCCGGGGCACGTGACGCGCACGACCAAGCTGCCGTCCTCGAACAATGACTCCACCACGGGCCGGCGGAGCAACCAACTGTCCGATGATCGAACGACGACACCACCGGTGTCGACGACATCGGCTGCTGAGGCATCCCCCGGGACCTCGACCCCGTCGATGGCTGCACCGATCGCCTCAAGCGACCGGATGCGAACCGGACCAGCGTCGTTCACGATCAGCACCGTGCCGGCCGCATCGAACGTCGTGATGGATCGACTCGAACGTGCCTGCCAGCTCGACGCGAAAACAACCAGTACAACGGTCCCGAGTGCGAGCAGGAGCCGGCGGATCCACCGGGGACGCGATTCCACCTAACGCTCGATGGTCACCGAGTCGATGAACGCTCGACTCGACGTTCCGAGCCGCAGCGCGTAGAGGCCTGCAGGCGTGTGCCAGCTCCCGGATTCGTTCCAGATCTCGAAGGCACGACGCGGCACGCTGATTGCGATCGAGCGGGAGGTTCCGGCCTCCATCTCGATCGAGGCGAAACCGCACAACGATCGAACAGGCCGTGTTGCCTCACCTGCCGGTGGTTCGAGATAGAGCTGCGGAACAGCAACTCCGGCACGATCGCCGGTGTTGGCGACCGTGAACGAGACCGTGACATCGCCGTCCCTGTTCGCAGCGGCTGCCAGGGCACCGAACCCGAACGATGTGTACGACAAACCGAAGCCGAACTCGGCAAGGGGTTCGATGTCTCTGGCGTCGTACCAGCGATGACCGACGAAGAGGCCCTCTCGATAGTGCAGCTTGCCGCCGTCGCCGGGAACATCCAGCGCCGTCGGAGCGTCCTGGAGGCGCTTCGGAAACGTGACCGGCAGACGACCTCTCGCGTCCGTGGCTCCGGTCAGGACATCGGCGATGGCTCCCCCGAACTCCTGACCGCCGTACCAAGCAACGGCGACCGCCGGTACTTCGTCGAACCACGGCAGATCGACGGGACCACCGGCGTTGAGCACGACGACCGTGCGGGGGTTGGCTGCCAGCACCTTTCGCATCAGTTCGTCCTGCCGGCCCGGGAGCCCGAAGATCGGGCGGTCGTGGCTTTCGGTCTCCCAATCGGCATCGAGCCCGACGACAACGATGACGGCGTCGGCGGCCGAGGCGGCGGCCACGGCATCGGCCATGAGCTGGTCGTCGTCGGTTGGCGTCAGCCAACCCAGACGAAGACCGGCGATCATCATCTCGGGATCCGAGGTCCACTCGACGACGACCTCGACCGACCCGGTGGCGAGATCGACTGCCCCGACGACCTCGCTGGAAGCCATCTGGAAGAAGCCGTCGCCCCGCGTCCGGCCATCCCAGTTGTCCACCACGATGCTCCCGTCGATGAACACTCGGCTCGGTCCGCAGGCGAACACGCTGAAGCGGTGCGTTCCCGCCTCGTCGATCTGGAGCGTTCCCGTCCACCGATTCGAGAAGTGCGTCGGATCAGGGAGACCGTCGACGCCTGACATCAGGAACGCCCCGATACCGGAAGTCGACCGCATGAACGCCGGCTCCCCGTCGAGTGCATCGCCGGCGTACACCTCGAGGGCCACCGGCCGATCGCCGGCCGTCCCCCACGCCGAGGGTGGAACCAGCGGCAAATACCGCTCGGCTCGGCAACCGGGGGCCGTGACCACACGATCGAAGACATCGGACAGCCCGGCCAACGGGCTGACGAGGTGGTGGGCCGACAGCTGCGCCGAACCCCCACCCTGGATGACACCGGGGTCGCCGTTCGGACCGATCACGGCAAGGGTGCCGACGTCGATCGGACGAAGCGGAAGCAACACGGACCCGTCCACCGGTTCGTTTCGGAGCAGCACGATGCCACCACTCGCCACTCGCCTGGCGAGCGCTCGATCCTCCAGTACGTCGACGCTCTTCTCCGGCGCCTCGTCCATCACCCCGACTCGCTTGGAGCGAACTGCGAGGTCGACCACGCGACGAGCCCGGGCATCGAGTGTCGCCATCGACAGCGTCCCGGCCTCGACGGCGTCGAGGAGCGGTTGGCCGAGAGCGCGGGGCGGTCCGGGCATCTCGAGGTCCATCCCGGCTTCGATCGGACGTGTCGGGTGATGCGTGGCGCCCCAGTCGGACATCACGAGCCCGTCGAACCCCCACTCGTCACGGAGCAGATCGGTGAGCAACCAGCGGTGTTCGGTGCAGTGCTGACCGTTGAGTTTCGGATAGGACGCCATGAGGCTCCAGACACCAGCGTCGACCACTGCCTCGAAAGGAGCCAGGTAGACCTCGCGGAGCGTGCGTTCATCGATCTCGGACGACACGGTCATGCGGGCATACTCAACGTCGTTGGCGACGAAGTGTTTGGCGCAGGCCCCTATGCCCACGATGTCCTGGACACCTTCGACGTAGGCCACCGCCATGACCGAGGTCAGGAACGGCTCTTCGCCGAAGCTCTCGAAGTTCCTGCCACCAAGCGGGTGGCGAGCGATGTTGATCGTCGGCGCCAGCAGGACGTGGGCGCCCTTCCGTTCCGTCTCGCGTCCGAGCAGTCGGCCGACCTCTCCGACCAGCATCTCGTCGAATGTGGCCGCCAGGCAGATCGACGCAGGCAGGCAGACCGCCTTCGCCCCCGTGGTGCTGTCGCCCCGAGCACCATTGGGCCCGTCGGTCACCTTGATCGCGGGCAGGCCGATGCGCTCGACTGCGAGCGTTCGCCAGACATCGCCACCGGAGAGGAGATACACCTTCTCCTCGGTGGTCAGTTGTCTGAGCAGATCGTCGGTAGTGGCCGGCACACGCGACAGTCTGCCGCAGCACGACCGGTCCGTCAGCCCTCGGGACGAGATGGGCCGGAGATCAGAACGAGAGAAGGACGACGGCCACGGCGTGCAGCCCAGCGATCGCTGCGAACTCGCCGGGACGCAGCGTGCGACGCTCGAGGTCGGCAAGCACCATCCCGCCGCAGAACACCGCTGCCATGGCAATGCCGGTCAGCGGCGTCCCGAGCACGACGGCCAACGCAACCAACAGTGCGCCGACCAGCCCGGTTGGTGTTCGTGTGTCAGCTCCGGTGGATCGTTCCGATTCCCGAAGATGAATGATCGTCGCCATTGTGCAGCCCTCCAGCATGCTCCGCTCGCAAAGCTACGTTTCCACATCCCGCCGCTCTGCGTCACGCGGGTTCGAGGGCTTCGGGTGCATCGTCACAGCACCGACATGGATGTGGTGGAATCTGTCATC
Source organism: uncultured Acidimicrobiia bacterium (assembly GCA_965530755.1). GTDB lineage: Bacteria > Actinomycetota > Acidimicrobiia > Acidimicrobiales > SZUA-35 > SZUA-35. Next base: position 82,203 of record CBESNA010000012.1, read on the forward strand.
GAATCGACCGAGACTGTGTGAGACGAGTCACAGACAGTCCCCTTCTGCAACTTTTTTGCCCTCTCAGACGTCATGTAGGTGCTGGACCAGCCCGAGCGCGGCCCCCAGCACGAAAGGAAGTCGACGTGAACAAGTTCATTGGTGGTGCCCTGGCCGGTGGGGTGATGCTCGCCGGCGTGGTCCTCTACCTCGGCATTGCCAGCTTCCAGTGGCCGTGGAACGTCCTCCCCGAGTTCAACCAGGTCGAGGTCACCTTGACGCTGCCCAACGAGGCCCGCATCGTCGGCGTTCAGCCGATCGCGCTCGACTGCCGGGCGCGTGTGTTCGCCGAGGTCGACGTCGATGGCCGACGTGAGCACGAGCTGTTCGGTCGGGTGTATCGCACCGACCGCGTCGAGATGACGGCTGTCGGCGACGTCGACACATGTGTCGAAGGGACGTCGGCCCAAGTGATGTACCGAGACGACGGCACGACCGAGGTCGTGATCCCCGGCGAATCGATCGTCTTCGTCCGGCCCCGTGTGGATGCCGTGGCGACCGCCGACTCCGTATCGGTGTCCAAGGGATTCACCGGACGACTCACCGACGTGTTCCCGTGGGTCGACACCGATCTCGGACTGACCCCGCTCGCCTACGCCTACGCCCAGGATGTCATCGGCAGCAGCGAATGCATGGAAGCGGCGTACCTGCTGACCGAGCAGATCCTCATCGATGCCTACACCGCACAGTTCATCGAGAACGGCGCCGACCCAGAGTCGCTTTCGGTCACCATCGATGGTCGGCCGAATTTCGGCGCCAATGAACCTGCGCCGACTCTCGGCGACGTGGAGATGACACCGGCTGAAGGCGGAGTTGCGTGCGCACTGAGCGACGACGTGGGTGGCGTCACCGTCCTGCAGTAGTCACCGTCCTGCAGTAGCCAGCTTCAGCCGTCACCAGGCAGAACCGACGGCGGCGGGAACGTGACGTCTGGAATCGTCGGGGCTGCCGTAGTCGGCGCTGCAGTCGTAGGCGGCCGCGTCGTCGGGGCCCGCGTTGTAGGCGGCCGGGTGGTGCGAGGTCTGGTCGTCGGTGCCTGGGTCACTCGAGGAGCAGCCGTGGTCGATGTCGTTGTCTCGAGCACCGTGGTCGCATCCTCGGTTGTGACAGTGCTGGGTGCGCTCAATCGGACGGTGACCGAGGTCGAGGTCGACGAAGTGGTCGTGGCGATGGTGGTGGTGCTGACGGTGGTGATCACGTTCTCGACGCGGATGTTCTCCACTGCCGGCTCCGCTGAGTCGAGCTGGAATGCGGCGATGACAGCGATGTTCGCAAGGAGAACGGCGATCAACGCGCCGATGAATCCCTTGTTCCTGGGCACGTAGCCCGCCATCCTGTCAGACACCTTCGCTCCTTCCTGCTCCAGTCTGACGTGTTCGTCGACCGGATAGGGCCATGCGGGAGCTTTTCCTCATCAATTCGCTACTAGGCAAACTACCGTGCCGTCATGTCCGACACGTCTCCACCGACCCGCGGGCTCGAGGTCACGAGCACGCTCGTGATTCCCGAGAACGAGCTCACGTGGCGTTTCGGACCCTCGGGAGGCCCCGGTGGCCAACACGCCAACACCGCCAACACCAGAGCGGAGTTGGCATTCGAGATCGAGACTTCCGACGCGCTGACCGAGAGCCAGCGGAACCGCTTGCGGGAGAAGTACGGAAGCCGGATCAGAGTGGCCTGCGACGATCACCGGTCACAGATTCGGAACCGCGAAGTTGCTGCTGAGCGACTGGTCGAACGCATCACCGAGGGATTGAAACGACCCGCCCGGCGTCGCCCTACGAGGCCGAGCAGAGGCTCGAAGGAACGACGTTTGCGAGCCAAGAAGGCCAGAAGTGACACGAAGGCCCGCCGCCGCCGCCCTGACATCGACTGATCGCATCGATGCTCGAACAGGGACCCATGGTCGCTCAGTGGTGCTGCGGGCCGATATGAGTCAAGATCGGCCAATGAACGCCGACGCTTCGCAACCGACCGTGACCAAGGCCTGGGATCTCGTTGACCAGGCCAAGGCAGAGATCGACAATCTGTCCGCCGATGAACTCGCCGCCGAACTCGACTCCGGGAACGCCGTGGTGGTCGACATCCGAGACTTCCGCGAGCTCTACGCCAAGGGGAAGATTCCGGGGGCGGTTCATGCCCCGAGAGGCATGCTCGAGTTCTGGATCGATCCGGCGAGCGAGTACTACCGAGACGTCTTCGAACCGTCGAAGCGGTACGTGCTCTACTGCGCCGGCGGTGGACGCTCGGCGTTGGCGGCGAAGGTGATGAAGGACATGGGCTACTCGGACGTTGGCCACCTCGAGCCCGGTTTCGGCGGCTGGGAAGCGGCCGGGCGCGAGGTGGAGGACTGCAAGGAAGGGGCGAAGTGGGTACCGGCTGAGCGGTGATGCTCAGCCGGTCACGTCGACCGTCAGCGGGCCGCTGACGTCGAATCCGTCGTAGTTCTCGTAGAGCACGTTGCCGGCACAGTCATAGGCATCGGCAATGGTCGATCCCTGGGGTACCTGGATCACCTTGGTCTCGCCCTGGTTGATGACTTCGGTGGGGGTGAGTTCGTCGAGCCCCGTCGTGACCGACGAGGCCGGCCCCGTGTAGAGGAAGCAGATCGGCACATCGGCACTGTTCGCGAAAGTGACCTCGTACAGCGGCACTTCGACGGGCGTCAGCACGATCGATTCGTAGGCGACAGCCTGCTCCTCGATGTAGAAGATGATCTCGTAGAGGCCGCCCACCAGCCCTTCGTCGTCCGAGGCACAGAGCCAATAGTCGGCGCCTTCGATGCCCGCGTTCCAAATCTCACCGAAGAAGCTGAAGTTCTCGTTGACCACGCCGTCGACGCGCCACACACCATCCCACTCGACGCCATCGGGGAATCCTTCCCAGTCGAACCAGAAACACAGCTGCTCGGTGCCGGCCTGGGCCGTGAGCACGAACTCGGTCGTGAAGCCCGAATCATCGCTGGCGTCGAAGCTCCATCTGGGATTGGTCGCAAACGCAGTGTCCGGGTCGAAGACGCCAGTGAACGTCCCCTCCAGCTCAACAGCATCGAGGTCGATCGGAGATCCATTCGTGGCCTGAGCGATCAACGGATCGGCCAGGTTGACCGGGCGCAGGCCGTTCAGGAATCCGCCGATCGGCACGCACTGGTCGTCACCATTGGTGACTCCATCTCCGTTGGTGTCCGTGATGACCCGGCAGTCGACGATCTCACCCGTGTCAGACGCCGCAGCCTGTGTCGGGACGCCGACGAGTCGACCGTTCAGATCGAAGGCAGCACCGCCCGAGTTGCCGCCGGCGATCGTCGCATCGGTCTTGATCCACGACCGCTCCCCGACGCCGGTCTGGCTGGCGAACCCACTCACAACACCGTTGGTGAACGTCACCGTTGCACCCCCGATTCCGGGATATCCGAGGATCCGGAGCGAGTCCCCGATCTCGACGGCGTCGCTGTCGCCGACGGGAACCGATGCGAAGGGTCCGGGGGCGGCAGTACCGCCGAGGTCAGTCGCAATCCGGATCACCGCGAGATCGACCACCGGGTCGTAGGCGTAGACGTCAGCGATGTACAACAGCTCCGGGGGAACACCGGCGTCGTTGGTGACGGCGATACCGATGCGGTCGTACGGGCACGAACTGTCGCGCCGGATCACGTGGGCGTTGGTGAGGATGGTCCCCTGCTCATCGATGATGGTCCCTGAGCCCGAACACGTCGGTTCGTCGCCGAGCAACAACACGACTTGCACCGTTGACCGAGCCAGCTCGGCCACGCTCGCGCTCATCACGACATCGGGTTCATCGACGACGACGGTCGTCGACGTCGTTGGCAAGGTGGCGATCGGAACAGTTGTTGTGATCGCCGCTTCGTCGTCGCCTCCCAGACCGAACACCAGGAACGCGCCGAGTCCAGCCACGACGGCAACAAGGACGCCGATCACAGCGATCAGAGGACCGCGACCACCGCCACCGGCAGAGGTCTGGGCCGGATCCGAGCCCATTGCGAACGTCGGTGCTGAAGCCATGGGACCCGGGCTGAACGTCGGTGGTGGCGTTGCTCCGAACGGAGGGGGTGCGGCGGTCGGAGGAGGGACAATTGGTGGCGGTGTCGGCGCGACCGGTGTCGGCGTCGGCGTCGGTGGCGGTGGCGTCTCAGCGACACGACGAGGATCAAGAGGTCGGTTCGGCTGGTCACCCGGCAAATCGCTCACCGCAACAGACTAGGACGAAGTCGACGACGGTCAGAACGCCGCAACCCGCAGTCCCGCGGGTATCACCTCGACCGTGAACGCTCCGGAACCGATCCGTTCGCCGTCAGCCCAGACCTCATCGGTCTGTTGGATCCCGACCGACTTTGCGGTTGTGGTGTGCACAAGCGGATGATGGACGTGCTGGCCGACGAACACCGTCGGGAGAACCAGCGCCAACTGCCAAGCCGTGACATCCCCGACGATGGTGAGGTCGAGCAGCCCGTCGGTCGGGTCGGCCCGCGGCGCGATCGCCATTCCGCCGCCGAAATGGCGAGTGTTGGCGACCGCCACGATCGTGGAGGGGCCGGAGAGTTCCGGCGAACCTTCGACGACCACCTCAGAGGAACGAAGCCGCCGGAGTTCGGTGAACGATGCCGCCGTGTACTTGAGCTGTCCGCGGGGAAACGAACGCTCGTTGGCTGTCTTGTTCACACGGCCCGAGAACCCCGAGGTGACGACAGTGGCAGCGAAGGCGGAAGTCCCATCATCGAACGCGACTCGGAGGAGGTCGACCGCGCAATCAGGCCCCAGCGACCGGCGGGTGGCCGACCGCCGACGGCGAGGGAGTCCGAGCGATCGGGCGAAGTCGTTGCCTGTCCCGCTCGGCACGATGCCAAGGACGATGGTCGTACCCGCCAGCGCCGGAAGACTGTCGTGGATCAATCCGTCCCCACCGACAGCGACCACACGCTCGGGGTCGGCCCGCTCGATCTCGTCCGCAATGGCGTCCGGTCCTGAGGGGCTCAGCCTGAGGACGCGGAATCCTGATCGTTCCAGGTCCGCTTCGACCTCATTGGCGTCGGCGGCCCCGCGTCGAGACGCTGGGTTGACGAGGAGATGCACCGTGCGCACGTCGGCACCGTAGCTGTCGCTTCAGGTGCGGTCGCCCGTGAGCAGTTGTGCGATGCCCATCGTGAGCTGACGGCGCTCGGCATTGGCGAAACCGGCGTCGGCCAGCATCTGCACCATCTCGGCGGGAGGTGGGAGATAGACGACAGACCGCGGCAGGTAGCCATAGGCAGCCTTGTCGGAGAAGAGCCCGCCGATGAAGGGCACGATCTTGTTGAAATGGAGGTCGAAGCCTTTTCGAAGGATCGGGTTCTCGGGGGCTGACACGTCGACCAGCGCGATTCGTCCACCGGGTTTCACGACCCGAGCCAACTCTGCGAAGAACGGCGCGAGTTCGAGGAGGTTCCGTAGCGCATAGCCACACACCGCGGCGTCGACGGAGCCATCGGCGACGGGAAGGTCGAGCAAGTCACCCTGGATGAACCGCCCGGACTTCGGCGCAGCCGCCATCATTCCGTGGCTGAGATCGATCCCGATCGCCCTGTGACCCTTCTTCTCCAAGGCCCACATGAAATCACCGGTTCCACATGCCAGGTCGAGCACGGTGGCGTTGACCGGCAGCCCGAGCGCTTCGAGGGTCTGCCGTCGAACGCGAACGTCCAGACGGAACGTCATCAGCCGATTCACGAGGTCGTAGCGAGGCGCGATCGTGTCGAACATGGTGCGTACGGCGGCGCGCTTCTCGTCACCCTCGGGAAGGCGATCGGTCGGCATGGAGGACCCGGTCATCGGGCCAATCTACGGCTCAGGCGAGCGACGGGGCTGACCAGGTGGCGCGAGCGTCGCCAACCGTGCCGGCGAGGATCAACGCAGCGAGGCCGATCACGTTGGCCGAACTGCCGACGAGCATGGCCACCCGGTAGTCGGCGAGGTCGTGGACGAAACCGATCAGGAACGGGCCGCCGGCGACGCCGATGGTGCCGAACAGCTGGTTGTAGGAGTAGATCCTCGAGTACTCCTTCACCCCAAAGGTCTCCGCCAGCAACAACGGCTGCAGCATCAGCAGATTTCCGACGCTCAGGCCGAGTACGGCAGCTGAAAGCACGATGCCGGTCTGGCTCGTTGCGAATGCGATCAGGCCGAGTGCGCACCCCTGCACGACGATGAGGACGCCGGTCATGGTCTTGATCGGCACTCGGGTGACGATCACACCGCCGAGCAGGCGACCGGCCACGCTCGCAAAGGCGAGGGTGGAAAGCGCCGCTGCTGCCGCCCCCTTGTCGACTCGCTCGGTCGCGAGGTTGAAGAGGTGGGCGAGTGCTCCCACCTGAGCCAGGAACACCATGGCGTAGGTGACCGCAAGAAGCCGAAAGAACCGTGTCGATCGCGCCTCTATGAACGTTGCGCCGGAAAGCGCCGAAGGCGGGATGCCCGGTGACGGATCGGGAGCGCCGTCTGGCTGCTGCCCGACGTCGGCAGGCCACGAGCGAATGAGCCCGAAGGCAAGCGGGATCACCAGCAGCCACGCCAGGGCCATCCACGGCCCCGCTCCGGCGAGCGAGCGACCATCGATCAGTCGAGCCGCGAGTGGTGTGACGGCGATGCCGCCAACCGACAGACCCGTCGTGGCGATCGACAGTGCCACCGAGCGGCGAAGGTGGAACCAGCGCGCCACCACCGTCGTGCCCGGCACGAGACCGGCGAGCGAGAAGCCGACGCCGAACACGGCGAAGAAGATGTAGAGCTCGATCGTGGAATCCACCCAGTGCAGCGACGCCAGAGCGCCCGCTCCAACGATTCCCCCGATCAGGTAGAACCATCGAACGTCGATGCGGTCGATGAAGGGCGACGCGACGAAGCCCGCTATTCCGCCCACAGCGAAGAACACCGTGGTCGCTCCGGACACGGCGGTCACCGAGGCACCGAGTTCGTCCTTCGCCGCCTCGAGAATCACCGAGGCGTTGTAGAAACCAAGACCAGATGAGATCAGGAGCGTGATGAACACGCCCGTAACCACCAACCAACCACGAAAGATGGTGGACGAATCGTTGGCTGGTGAGGGAACCGTCGAGGAGCTGTCGTTGGCGATCAGCGAACGCTACGACCGACCACCGGCAAACTGAAATCCTCGAGTGCTTCAGCCAAGGCGAACGGCCACCGACCGTTGTGTGCTGCCGGGCACGAACAGTTCATTGGCCCGGTCGTAAAGGGCGAGATAGTCGGCGTCGCTCTGCAACTTGGCATCGTTCTCGGCTGCAGCCTCGGGAGACTCGTTGCCGAAGATCCACGTGAGCTGACCGATCTCCGGTGCCTCCGAGAGCAACAGCAGACCGCCATTACCCAGCGCCGCCGATACATGTTCCATCACCTCATGCCCGAATGCGATGGCGCTGCTGAAGCTGCCCTGGATCGTGGTGGTGGTCATCGAGATGAGCGCTTCAGAGAACTCATAGTTCGTGCTACCGATGACGCGCCCGAACCTCGTCTCCGCCGGTGCCGACCAGACCTCCGCCGACGCTGCCGCGAGGCCCGCGTATTCGATACTCACCCCGAGCTTGGCTTGACTCTCCATCAGTTCGGCGACGGACTCGACCGCGGTCGAGATCGCGAAACTCCCCAGCGGAGCGCCGACCACGGCCGCCCATGCCGATGTCGGGCGTCCGGTCGCATCCTCGATGACCTGGCGGGCCTCGACGATCTGTGTCATGGCCGGCTGCTGTTGCCCTGGCTTGGCGATGAGCTGTGCGGAATAGATGAACACGGTGACCCCCTCGATGACCTGCGCCCGCGTCTGCAGGCCGCGCGATCCTGAACCATCGTCGTGCCACATCGGTTTCAGCTGTGTGTCACCACGCCACCGGTTTCGAGACCTGCGTCCGGGTACGGCCGGTACCATCGCAGCCGGAAACGGCGGCAACGTCGTCTCAAGCCCCCGTAGCTCAGTGGATAGAGCATCGGTTTCCTAAACCGTGTGCGGCAGTTCGATTCTGCCCGGGGGCGCTCTCTCCCC
>CBESNA010000013.1:0-89059 GCA_965530755.1 uncultured Acidimicrobiia bacterium
GGGTCGGTGGCTCCGGTGAGCACCGGGATCGTCACTGCAGTCGATGCCGGGGTCGACACGGCCTGGTCGACGGCGACCGGCGGGCGGTTGAGCCCGATCGTGATGCTGGCGTTGTTGTTGTTGGGCAGCAGATCGAGGTTGCTGCCGTCGACCGCTGCTCGGTTGGTGACCGTCCCGAACCCCGAAGAGACGACCGTCTCGATGTCGACGACGGCGGAATCGCCGACAGCGAGGGAACCGAGGCTGCACGTCACCGCGCCGGCGATGGAGCAGGAACCCTGACTCGGAACGGCGCTCACGGCGGTGAAACCGGCGGGAAGTGTGTCGGTCACCACGGCCGCCGGCTCGGTGGCCGGGCCCCGGTTGACCACGATCAATCGAAAGCTCGCCGACCCTGGCACGGTGACCCGGTCGTTCGGGCCGTACTTGAGAACTGAGAGATCCGAGCGAGGACGGGGCGACAACACGACGGCGTTCGAGATGCCCTCGATCGGCAGCCCGGATGTGGCGCCGGTGTACGTGACCGTGGCCGTGTTGGTGAGCACCTCGTCAACAGGCACCGTGCCAACGGTGACCCGAAACGACACGGTTCGAGTCGCTCCGATCGGCAGGAACCCGCCGCGGGTTGCGTCGGCACCGGCACCGAGTCTGGCGACGATGCGAGACGGCCCGGCCGCCAGCTCGCCAGTGTCATCTCCGCTTCCGTCGGTGACGCTTCGTCCGTCGACGACCAGGCTTCCGCTGACGTAGGTCGCATGTTCAGGGATGCGGTCGCTGAGGACCACGTTGGTGGCACCATCGTCACCGTTGTTGGTGACCCGCATCGTGTAGAGCACCTCGTCGCCGACGTCGAGCGGCCCGCCATCGACATCGACACCTGATTTCGTGATGTCGAGACGGGGGGAGAACAGCTCGGTCGAGAACGAGACCACCCCTGGGAAATAGGTGTCATTGGTGGTGTTGAGGTTGATCGTTGCGGAGGTTGCGCTGTTGGCGAGAACACCGTTGGCATTGATCGTGTCGATGTCGAATCCCAGCATGTTCGTCTGGAACGGATCGCCGGTCGTGTTGGTCGAGTTGAACCCCGTCAGACTGCTGTTGAAGAAGTTCGTTGCCGGGTTGAGGCTGTTGGTGAGCGAGGTCGCGTTGAGTCGGAGACTGTCACCGACGAGACCCAGATCACCCTCGTAGGCGACCACGCCGACCCGGGAGCGCACGGCACCCGATGGCGGTGTGACGAAACCGGACACCGGCACGGCAACGTTCTGGTCGGCCGTCGGGTTCTGCTGCACCACGGCGTAGCCGTCGAACACGGTGAGGTTGCGCAGCGGCTCGTTCACGTCCTGGACGGCGACGACGAGCGCCCACCCGCCATAGCGGTCGTTTCCGCGGCCGGCCTGCAGGTTGGCGACGGTGTACTCACCCGAGCGGTCGGCGACGACCAGACCGGTCACGTCGGCGAAGCCCTGGTAGCGGACGCCACCCGACACCGGGGAGGTGTCGACCTGACTGGCGGTGATCGGAAGGTAGCCGGCGCTGTCGGGGGTGCGGAAGAGGACCTGCCCGCGGGCCGACGGGGTCGGGGCGGCCGAACCGTTGGTTCCGGCAGTCGTGTCTGCACCCCAGTAGAGACCGGCGAACAGCACCGTCGAGGTCGACGGAATGCTCAGAGTGTTGCGACTCGAGTTGAACGTGGCCGGATCACCATCGATGTCGACGAACGACATCACGAAGTTGTTGTTGTTGTTCGCGTTCAGGGTCGCGCCCGTCCCCATTCGGGCTGCCGTGCACCCGGTGGCCGATGCCGGGCACGTCAGCAGGGTGTTCCCCGTCATCGTGATCGCACCGGTGGTGTTCCGCGTGAAACGAACGGCGAACGGCCGGATGACGCCTGCCTCCGCTGGAGGAACGAACGTCATGAAGCTCACCAACATGGCGGCAAGTAGAAGAAGGGCGAAGACCCGAGAACCTGGACGGCGCATTCGGCCTCCACCTCACATTCATGACGGTCCTCAACCATCGGCGGTTCGGATCGCGCAAGGGAGGACATCGGTCTGTCCGGAACCGGACATTTTCCCACAATCATCTGTCGCCGCTCGTGGGTCTGGCCGGGAACCGGAGCTCCTCCGCCGACGTCCAAGTGAGGGATTGATCCGCTCGGATCACACGACTTCAGAGGTCATCACATGCCTGCTTCCCACCCCCATCGCAGACTGGCGGCCGTTCCCTTTGCGCTCGCCATGGTCATCGCCGGATGCGGCAATGACACGATCGTGACGGCCGCTCCGAGCGAGGCGCCGTCGAACGAAGGAGGCTTCGGCGCACCTGCCGCCTCTCTCGGCGAGTTCGGCCGACTGTCCGGCATCGACATGGTCGGCAGCGCCCGACTCGAGTCGAACGGTTGCTGGTACCTGGCGGGGAACGGCGATGCCGCTCTCCTCGTGGCTCCGGCCGGCACCCAGATCGGCGACGACGGGCGAAGCCTGATCACCGGGGCTGGAACCGTGATCGAAGATGGTGCTGCAGTGGACTCCACCGGCGGCTTCGTCGCACTGGACCAGATACCGGGTGGGCCCGATGGCAAGTGGGGCAACTACGCGTCGTTCTGCAATCCAACCTACGGTTTCGTGGCCGTCACCGAGACGCTCGACCTCGCCTTCGACCCGACCGGCGTCGACCCGGCAGCGCTGATCGGACAACTCGACGCTTCCGTGTTCGACACCGATTTCGGGTGCGGTTACGGGTTCATGACCGGCGCAGCGGACGAGCGCTGGTCGTTGATCATCAACGTCACGAGCGGGACACCGCCAGAGGCCGGAGTGGTCGTGCTTCCCGACGATCGCTTCGACGTGACGGTCACGGCAGGTGCCCATCTCTTCGCCAACAATTGCGACGACGTCATGGAATGGTTCGAGCCGGTCTACACGCCGGCAGTCGACTGGAATGTCACCGGCGGAACCTTCACGTATCCCGGCGGGTCCGAGGCGACCTGCGGCAGTGGACTCCCCGTGACCATCACGCTCGTCGATGCGACCGTCGACACCGGCGGCGACCCGATCGTGCTCGCCCCGATCGACATCACGAACGATCACTTCGGCTGCTTCGCCGGTTGACCAGCGTTGCTTCTTGACCAGCCAACCTGCTGTTCGCTCGACATGCGGCGGGTCGGACCCCCATGGTGGAAGCACCTAGGTTGGAGGGGGTATCGGAGGTTGGCCGTGACCGTCACGACGAGGACGATTGACAGGATCCTGGCGATGACCGGCGCACCACCCAACGCTCGCTGGGCACCGTCTGGTGCCGCATGACCAGGGCCGTCGTCGTCGGGAGCGGGCCAAACGGTCTCGCCGCAGCGCTCACCCTGGCCAAGGCCGGGGTCGAGGTCACCGTGCTCGAAGCCGATTCGCGGATCGGCGGCGGAACACGCAGCAGCGAGCTCACGGTCGCCGGTCTGATCCACGACGAGTGTTCGGGATTCCACCCGCTGAGCTTCGAGACACCGTTCGCCCGCAGTGCAGATCTCCACGAGCACGGATTGCAGTGGGCGTGGCCAGAGGTCCAGTACTCACACCCACTCGGTGGTGAGACCGGCGGGGCTGCCCTGCGATCTGTCGATGCCACTGCTGACGGTCTCGAGGGTGACGAGCGGTCGTGGCGACAGGTCTTCGGCCCGCTGGTTCCCCGCTTCGGCGACATCGCCGAGGACTTCCTCGGGCCCCTCCTCGGCGTGCCGAGCCACCCTGTGAAGCTCGGCCGGTTCGGTCTGCGCGCAGCGCTACCTGCAGCTGTACTCGCCAAGCGCTTCTCGACCAACGAGGCGCGGGCCCTGTTCGGCGGTGTGGCTGCACACGCAATGTGGCCGTTCGGCTCAGTCCTGTCGTCGGCGATCGGAGTTGCACTCGGCACGGCAGCGCACACCTACGGATGGCCCGTGGCTATCGGTGGGTCGGCCGCCATCACCAATGCAATGGCCGATGCGATCGAACGACACGGCGGGACGATCGAGACTGACAACCGAGTGTCGTCTGTTCGTGAGCTCGGCTCGCCTGACATCGTCATGCTCGACGTTGCCCCGGGAGCGGCAGTCGAACTGGTGGGCAAAGCGATGCCGTCCCGGTATCGATCGGCGCTTCGGAGGTTCCAACACGGCCCCGGCACCTTCAAGGTGGACTTCGCCGTCGAGGGGGGCATCCCGTGGAGCCATGAGCCGTCGCGTCGCTCCGGCACGGTGCACCTCGGCGGCGATTTCGCCGAGATGGTCACGACCGAGTCGATGGTGCACCGCGGCCAGATGCCCGAGCGGCCGTTCGTACTGGTCGGCCAGCAATATCTCGCCGACCCTGGGCGATCGAGTGGTGACGTGCACCCCGTGTACAGCTACGCACACGTCCCAGCTCGATTCGGTGGAGACGCGACCGACGCCATCGAGCAGCAGATCGAACGGTTCGCGCCCGGCTTCCGGGACCGGATCGTGGCCCGCCACGTGCAGTCAACGAGCGACTTGTCTCGGCGCAATCCCAACGTCGTTGCCGGTGACATCCTGACCGGTGCGAACTCGCCACGACAGTTGGTGTTCAGACCTCGCATCGCACTCGACCCGTATTGGCTCGGTGTGCCGGGCCATTTCCTGTGTTCGGCGGCAACGCCACCCGGTGCAGGTGCCCACGGGATGTGCGGGTACAACGCCGCGATGTCGGCCCTTCGTAGACTCGACGACAGCCCCAGGAGCTCCTCATGACGACCACAGACAGCACGCCTGAAACGGGTACCACGACCACGTCGTTCCGCTCCGGACTTCGATACGGGCCACAGGTGGCCCCACGGGTACCCGCCGGGTGGATCGATGAGCCGTACACCCGTTTCGAGGTCCATCCGAAGAGTCCGACGATCGGGGCCGAGATCGTCGGCATCGAGCTCGCATCTCTCGACGACCAGACCTTCGCTGATCTCCATCGGGCGCTCCTCGAGTTCAAGGTTCTCTTCATCCGTGACTCGGGTCTCGATCCCGAATCGCATGCGGCACTCGGAGCCCGGTGGGGTGAACTCGAATACCACCCGTTCCTGACCAACCGCGATGACCAACCGATCGTCGTCCGGTTCGAGAAAGGTGGCGATGTGAATGGCTACGAGAACGTCTGGCACAGCGACGTCAGTTGGCGGGCGATTCCGTCCTTGGGGTCGTTGCTTCGAGCTGTGGAAGTCCCGGCCGCCGGCGGCGACACGCTCTGGGCCGATATGGGCGCCGCATACGACTGCCTGCCGGACGATGTGAAGGAGCGCATCGACGGCCTCGACGCCGTTCACGACTGGATCGACACGTTCGGCGCTCTCATGTCAGACGAGGAACGTGAGGCGACCCGGCCCGATTTCCCCCCCTCGGTTCACCCCGTCGTGCGCACTCACCCCGAGACCGGGCGCAAGACGCTCTACGTCAATGCGATCTTCACCACGGAACTGGTCGGGCTCGACCCGGTCGAAGGAGATCGGCTGCTCGAGTATCTGTGCCGCCAAGCCGATTTCCCCGAGTACCAATGCCGCTGGAGCTGGACACCAGGTGACCTCGCGATCTGGGACAATCGAGCGACCCAGCACTACGCAACGTCCGACTACTCCCCGCAGCGGCGGGTCATGGAGCGCATCACGGTCATCGGCGACCGACCCTTCTGATCGATCGCAGGTAGCCGCTCGGGATGACCTCCGCTTCGAGCTCGGCGATCGTGTGAAGGCCAACGTCGGTGTGCTCGTCGCTGTGGTCGAATTCCGGCGGTCGATCTGCCTCGCATTCATAGGTGAGGATCAGGACCCGTCTGCCTTCGACCTCGTAGATCCACGAGTCGATCATCGGCCCGACCACTGCATCGAGCCCGAGCTCCTCGTTGATCTCCCTGCGCAACGTCTCCTCCGGCCCGGCATCGGTCGCATCGAGGCGTCCACCCGGGAGCTCCCACTCGTCGCGCCGATTCCGCAGCACGACGAAGCGGTCGTCCCACCCGAGCACGGCCTTGACCGAAATGGGCCAACGGTCATCGATCCACGCGTCGCTGCTCACCATAAGCGAGTCGCCGGTGAGCGCAGCGCGGCACGCGCCGATGACGTCAGCGATCGGACGGTTCGACTCGACGACGTGGCTCTCGAACTCGCCGAGCGCAGCAAATTGGCCGTACATGATCTCGGCCCCCGATGTCTCCGTGACCCCGTCCCGCTTCCGCACCCGATCGAGGGCGACCTCGCGATCGGGACGAACCACGAGGTACCGCAGGGGTAGCCGCCGGGCGGCAAGGCGGCGGGCAACGCGATCGAGGAACCATGGGCCGACCACGCCATCCCAAACCACCGCGTAACCGGCCTCGGCGTAGGCCGCCGCAGCGTCGGTGACGACATCCATGACGGCCGTGTTCTGGTGGTGCGCATCGGGAAGGTGGGGGGCGACGAAACCAGACCGAATCGAGCGATAGAACACGTCGGACTCGAGGTGAACGCCGAGCTCGCAGCCGGACACGATTGCGTCGGCCACCGTCGTCTTGCCCGAACCCGGCGGACCCGAGATGATCACGACCTGTCCGCCTTCGAGCATCGGGCAACGGTAGGGCACAACCTGGATCACTACGCCGCCCGCACGCCGGTGAGGCGAACGCCGCGAATGACACGTCGGGCTTCCAGCCCTACGCTCCGGTCGAAGGGGGCCGGTGGTGGACTTGCGAATCGTGCTGTGCGGATCGACCCAGATCGTCGTCGACGGTGTCGCTCGTCCGATGATGTTGGCCGGGATGTGGGTGGTGTGAACAGTCATGGCGTGATTCCCTTGTTGCTGCCGGATGCCTTGTTGCTCCGGCTGTTGGGAATCACTGTCGACGGCGGCGGTTTGCGGTCGGCGAGCAACCGGTTTGCTTGCGGTTCGCGGCGCTTGGCCGTCGATCGTTTTTCGGTAGACGACCGGCCCGTACACGCGATAGTTTCGCTCCATGTTGGCCGTCGCCCGTCACAACATTCATGTCCTCGGTCCACCGGACGGACAACCAATGGTGTTCGCCCACGGATTCGGCTGTGACCAACAGATGTGGCGCCACGTCGCCCCTGCCTTCGCAGAAGACTTTCGCGTCATCATGTTCGACCACGTCGGGTGCGGCGGGTCCGACGTGTCGGCGTACGACCCCGACGAGTACAGCGACCTCAACCGGTACGCGGCCGACGTCGTCGAGATCATCACGGAGCTCGATCTGACCGACGTCGTGTTCGTCGGCCACTCGGTCAGCGCCATGATCGGTGTCCTCGCCAGCCTGATTGCACCCGATCGATTCGCAGCACTGGTGATGGTCGGTCCATCGCCTCGCTACATCGACGACGATCAGTACATTGGCGGCTTCGCCGAAGGCGACATCGCCGAGCTCCTCGAATCGTTGGACAGCAACTACCTCGGCTGGTCGGGAGCAATCACCCCGATGATCATGGGCAACCCGGAGCGACCCGAGCTCGCCGAGGAGCTCAACGAGAGTTTCTGTCGCCTGGATCCGGCAATCGCCCGGCAGTTTGCGCGCGTGACGTTCCTCTCGGACAACCGTGACGATCTGGCGCGAGTCGACGTCCCCACGCTCATCGTGCAGTGCGCGTACGACGCCATCGCCCCACCCGTGGTCGGGGCGTATGTCAACGAGCGGATCAGCGGCAGCCAACTCCAGGTGCTCGACGTTGCCGGGCATTGTCCGAATCTGTCTGCACCGGCGGAGACAGCAGCGGCGATCCAAGCGTTCGTATCCGAACTTGCCACGCGGTGACGGTCGATCGACCGGACCACCACGAACACACGCTGCCAAACACCGACCCGATCCGTTTCGACCTGACGCGTGTCGTCGACCGAGGCCCGGTCGGGTTCGTCGTCACGAACAAGTCCGGCGTCATCGAATGGATCAACACGACGCTGCTGGAGTGGCTCGGCTACGAGAGTTCGCAGCTCATCGGACACCGCACGCTCCAGCAGCTGCTCTCACCGGGCGGACGCATTTACTACGACACTCACGTCCGGCCATTGGTGCACATGCAGCATGTCGCGAACGAAATCGCGCTCGAGTTGATCTGCTCCGATCAGCGCCGGCTCCCGGTTCTGATCAATGCGTCTCTCCAGATGGACGAGGAAACCGTCGAGGAGACGATCGAGACCTTCGTCTTCGATGCGACTCGACGCCGGGAATATGAAACCGAGCTTCTGCGCGAGCGGCAGCTGGCCGAACGTTCCGAAGCCCGGCTGCAGGTCATGTACGACATCGTGTCCGGATTGGCCGATGCAGAAACGGTCGACGACATCGTCAGTCTCGTCACGGACCGAGCCAGCCGTTCGATGCATTCGGCGAAGTGCGCCATCTGGCTTCTCGAACCCGGCGATCACGCAGCTGCTCGCCTCGGCCCGATCCCGGAGAAGGAAACGCAACACCCTGTCGAACTCGAGTTCCCGGAAGGAGGTCCAGCGCTCGATCAGCTCGCATCCGGACAGGTCGTGATCGTGTCCGATCGTCATGCCTCCGAGACCACATACCCCTTGATCTGCCATTGGATGGCAAACAGCGGGCTGTGTTCGGCCGCCATCGCCCCCCTGTTCGTCGACGGTCGATTACACGGAGCAGTCAGCTATGGCTACGAGAAGGCCCACACCTTCGACGATCACGAGCTTCGAGCGGCACTCGCTCTGGCTTCGCAAACCGAACAAGGCCTGGGACGGGCGCGGATTCTGGAGGCCGAGCGCCGTAACAAACGGCACCTCGAGAGCCTGCTCGAGTTCACCACTGTGCTGTCAGCGGCTCTCACGCTCACCGAGGTCGTCGATGCCATAATCGACCGCGGACAAGAGTTGCTCGGCGCCGTCGGAACTCGAGTCGCCCTGCTCGATGATTCAGGCACCTTCGTGCGGTTCGTCCGAAGCGGAGGGTCCGGCGGCCAACTCGCATTCGATCTGGCGCTCGACAGCCATTCGATCGGCTGCGAAGCCATCAGAACGAACCGGCCGGTGGTCGTCGAATCGCGCGAGGAGTTGGCCGAGTCGTTCCCGGAGAGCCCAATGCTCGACCATCCGAGTTTCGGACGTGTCCTGTCGATTCCGTTGCGACGCGGCGATGAGGTGCTCGGAGCGTGGATTCTCGCCGACAGCGAGACCGATTCGTCCGAAGCCCTCGACGTCACGATGTTCGAGCTGTTCGCAGAGCAAGCAGGTCAGGCGACACAACGGGCGGCGATGCATGAGGCCGACGCACTCGCCCACACCCAGGCCCACATCCGCAACCTCGTCTCGGCGGCACTGAACGGCGCCGCCACCTCGTCGGATGTCGGGCGGGCCATCACCGTCCAAGGCAGGGCAGCCTTCGATGCAGTCGCGCTCGCCGTCTTCCTGGTCGATCCAGACCATCCCACTTCGCTGCGTCTCGAGACCCAAAGCGGCATCGACGAAGTCGTCGCCGCTGGTGCACACACGATGCCCATCGATCAAGGCCTTGCGGTCCTCTTGGGCGGGCCAACCTCGCCGATCTTCGTGGCCGGCACATCTGAGTTCGACGAGCTGATCGACACTGCCGTCGGCGCTGCTCGACGGGGAGCCGCCGCCCTGCTTCCGCTCGGTGTCACCGGACATCCGCTCGGGCTCATCGTGATGAGTTTCGATCGGCCGGATGCACTCTCGTCGAGCACACGGGTTGCCCTTTCCGGCATGGCGGCCGAGGCCAACGTCGCACTCGTGCGGGCCAGACGGTACGACGTCGACCATGGCGTCGCCACGACCCTTCAACGCAGTCTGCTGCCGAGCGTGGGCCCAGTCGGCGACCACTGGGCGGTCACGACCTCGCATGAACCTTGGAGCGAACTGCTCGAGGTCGGTGGAGACCTGTTCGACGTCACCCCTTTCGAGGACGGTCGCCTCGTACTCATCGTCGGTGATGTTGTCGGCCACGGCCTCGAAGCCGCAGCCGCGATGGGCTTGCTGCGAAGCGCGGCCAAGATGCTCGCCTTGGTCACGGGCAGCCCCGCGGAGGTGGTCCAAGGACTCCACAAGTTCGCGAAGGTCACGCCCGGGGTCCTGTACGCATCGGTCTGTTGCGTCGAGGTGCAGCCTGACGGCACGGGCCGCTACGCCAGCGCCGGACATCCGTTCCCTGTGCTGCGTCACCGAGGCGGGCGGACCGAAGTGCTCGACGGCGGACGCTCACCACTGCTCGGGGTGGGTGCTGCGACGCCACCGAATGCCGTCTTCGACATGGACGTTGGTTCATCGGTCCTGGTGTACACCGACGGCCTGATCGAGCGAAGGGACGAGCGGCTGGACGCGGGAATCGATCGGCTGCGTCGCTACCTCAGCAGCTTGGGAGATGCGTCTGGTGCGGTGAGCGCCGACGACATCGTCCGAGCCATGTTCGACAACCAGCGACCAGAAGACGACGTCGTGGCAGTCTGCGTCACGAGGATCGCGCCCGATCTCCCCGGTTGACCCCTGTCGTTCGGTCGGGACCTCCGGCGGACCGAGCAGTTCGGGCCGCGATGCGCTGCCCGACTGGGTCCGCAGCCCGTGCGAGGAGTGGGCCGCACACGGCAAGAATGAGGACGTACGCGGCGGACAGCGGGCCGAGGTCGGCCTCGATGCCTTCCGCGACGGCGATGCCGGCAATCACGATCGAGAACTCGCCGCGAGCGATCAGCGTCGCTCCCGCTCGAATCCGTCCCGGAGTGCTGATGCCGGCCTCCTTCGCACTCCACCATCCAGTCGCCATCTTGGTGACCGCTGTGACCACAGCAAGGGCCAACGCGAGTCCCAAGGCGGGAGGCAGTTGGGCGGGGTCGATCTGGAGGCCGAAGAAGGCAAAGAACATTGCCGCAAAGAGGTCTTTCAGAGGTAGCAGAACGGTCCGGGCCGCGTGTTCGGCCGGGCCGTTGAGCGCGATGCCGACAAGGAAGGCGCCGACGGCGGCAGATGCCTGAAGGTGCTCGGCGATTCCGGCAACGAGGAGCGCAATGCCGAGCAAGCTGAGAAGGAGGTTCTCATCAGAGCGATGGAATACGACGGCACTGATCCGATCGCCGAATCTGATGGCGAGGAAGAGAGCCGTCACGACAGCGGCGATGGCGATGGAGATCTCGATGCCGATCTCGAGCGCATTGCCTCCGATCAGGAGGCCGGCCATGAGCGGCAGGTAGAGCGCCATGACGAGGTCTTCAGTCACGAGGATCGCCAAGACGATCGGCGTTTCCCGGTTACCCGTGTTCCCGAGGTCGGAGAGCACATTGGCGATGATGCCGGAGGACGAAATGTAGGTGATGCCTCCGAGAAGCAGCGCGGCCCGGTAGTCCCAGCCGAGGACGAGACCGAGGATCAGGCCGGGGCTGAAGTTGAGCACGAGATCAACAGCGCCTGCCGGGGCGTGGTGGCGAAGAGCGGATGTGAGCTCGCCGCCGGTGTACTCGAGGCCGAGCAGGAGGAGCAGGAGTATGACGCCGATCTGGGCGCCACTCTCGATGAACTCTCTCGCCGTGACGAGCTCGACGATCCCACCTTCCCCGACCGCGAGACCGGCGACCAGATAGAGAGGAATCGAGGGAATCCCGACGCGAGCCGCAAGCCTGCCGAGCAGAGCGAGCGCGACGAGAATCGCCCCGAGCTCGACGAGCAGCGTTGCCGCCCCCGGAGATGCGGCGAGGATCATGGTGTTGGTCTGGTCAGTAGTTCTGCTGCTGCATCGATGCCGTCGACGGTTCCGACCACGACCGCGGTGTCGTCGACGAGAAGCAATTGTTCCGGGCCGGGCGCCGGGAGCGGGACTTCGCCACGGACGAGCGCGACGATGGAGACCCCGGTACGAGTTCGAAGTTCCGTGTCGCCGATCGTCTTGCCGACGAAGCGGCTGTGAGGCGAAATGGGCAGCCAGTCGATGGCCAGACCATCGATCTCCTGGCGCAGGTCATCGAGCCGCTGCGTGACGGTCGTGCCACCGAGCAGATCGGCGAGCGCTCTCGCCTCGTCGGCGTTCATCGTTGCCGACCGGCTGACCCGGTCCGGATCATTCGGGTCGTAGATGACAACTTCCCGCCGGTCGCCGTGATGAGAGATGACTCCCACTCGATCACCGCTCTGGCATTGGAAGTCATGGAGCGTTCCAAGGCCAGGAAGCTTCGTCTCATTGATGTGGGTCATGCCGTCAGGCTGCCACGAAATCGATCACACAGCCCACCAGTCTTGGTTCGGCCGGCCGAGTTGTGTGCTCCGCGCCAACACGGTCGATCGTTCAGTTTGCCGCTCGATCCCAGCGCGATGTTTCCGGCACGATCACGACTGGGACGATTGCCCGGTGGAGGACCTTGTAGGACACCGACCCGAGAAGGGCAGCCCCGATGCCGCCTCGACCTCGCGCTCCGACGACGAGCAAGTCCGCAGCCGAGGCTCGAGCGCCGAGGACGACTGCCGGTTTTCCGTGGCCGAACACTCGTTGCACTCGGGAATCACTCCGTTCCGTGGCTTCGACGGCGTCAATCGATTGGTCGAAGGACTCTCGGGCTCGCGACGAGAACTCCTCGAGGTGCTCGGCATCAGCCTCGGCTGGGAAGGGTGAGGGTTCCCAGACTCCGATGGCCTCGACCGTCGTCGTGGGTGCGGCGAAGCCCAGCGCCCATCTCAGTGCTGCTGTTGCGTTGGGCGACCCATCGACGCCAACAACGATGCGTCCGAGCTCGTTGGTGATCGACGACTCCCTCGGGACCACGACCACGGGTACGGTCGAGTGCGCCGCGCACTGGTGACTCGTCGACCCGAGGAGCAATCGTCGGAATCCCCCGAGCCCTCTGGTTCCCACGATCAGGAGGTCAGCGTCGTCCGCCAGCTCGAGGAGCCTCCCAGCGGGGCTCCCGTACTCGGTGACGAACTCGGCGCCGGGGTGACCTGATTGGATGACGTCGCGCGTTCTCGCGAGGATCGCTTCAGCGTTTCCTTTGATTTGATCCAGCGGTGCATGGGAAGGATCGCCGATGAGCGCCTGCCAGACATTCACGACCCGGACCGTGGCACGGCGCCGGCTTCCGTGTGCGACTGCCCACTGAAGAGCCAGCTCGGCGATCTCGGAGCCATCGACGCCGACAATCCATCGGTGTCGGCCGCTGACCACCGGCTCGTTGGTCACGGCGTCACGACCGCGTCGATGGGGCTCGTGAAGCCAGGAGGTTTGACAGCGATCAGCGAGCAGCCAACGGCGTCGATGATGCGTTCTGCGGTGTTCCCGATGATCATGCCTGCCGCCCCGGTTCTGCCTGCAGTGCCGATGACCACGAGGTTGATCCGCTTCCTCGCCGCGAGCTCGGGAACGGTGTCCTCGGCGGCTCCTTTCAGCAGATGCAGTTCGACGGACTTCGGGTCGTTCAGAACTGCGGTGACGAGGTCGGTGAGTGCTTCATCGCTTCTCAGTCGCTCGGCGGCGACCAAGGCATCGACCTCGGCGGCCGGAGTGTGGAGAAACGCCGAGTTGCGCATCGTTCCTTCTCCGAACAGCTCCCAGGCGTGCACGACGTGGAGTTCACCGCCGTTCAGCTGGATCATCGACGACGCCAACTCGAGAATTGTCTTGTTGAGCTCGAATTCCGACGGGTCAGGGTTCACGCATGCGAGCACCCGCTGGGTTCGGGCCCGTGTAGGCCGGATGACCCACACCGGGCACGGGCACTTGCGCAGCAACCGACGGATCGTCGTCTGATCGTGCCGGTCCTCATCGCTCGTCACAACGACGAGATCGTGGCTGTTGGCAAGCACTCGCTCTACGATCTTCGTTGTCGCGTCGCCGACCTCGACTTCGAGAGCGTCAGGATCTCGCTTGGCGAGCCGAAGAAGGACACGCTCCAACCGAGCTCGTTCCGCGGCCACGACGTCGTCGACGACTCCCGTGCGCTGGAACAGCCGTTGCAGGCGCGTCGGCTCGGGAACTGCACCGATGAACGTCAAGCGGGCCCCATTGCCTTCGACGAGTTCGGTGACGCGCCGCACGGCTGCAGCGTTGTTGCGATCTGCCAACGGGCTGAAGAGGATGTTCTTGAAGCGATGCACGGAGGTCTACTTTCGGCTGGTCTGCCCACCCATCAGCTGGCTCCAGTCACCAAGCTGATGACTGAGTACGGCTAGTCGGCGGCAGTGGGAATCACGGCGAGCGGGCATGGGGTCTTGTCGAGGAGGTCAGTCGAGACCGACCCGAGAAGGGCTGCGGCGATCTTCGATCTTCCTCTGGCGCCAACGACGAGGAGATCGGCGTGACGGGCTGTGCTCAACAACGCGTCCACGGGCTCCATGTCGCCGGCCCAGTGCTGCTCAATTGTCACCGAGCCGAGGCCGTCATCATACTCGTCGATCGCAGCACGAAATTGTTCTTCGTCGTCGGGCGCGTGAAGTCGACTTCGAATCGAGTGTTCAGCTGCCCCGACGACGGTCACTTCGGCGTCCGGCGACGAGAACCCGATTGCCCACCCCAGCGCTGCCTTCGCATTCGCCGACCCGTCCATTCCGACCACGATCCGTCTGATCCCATGCATGACACGGGACTCGAAGGGAACGACGACGAGTGGGCACTGGGCATGGGAGGCGCAATAGCGGCTCACCGATCCCACCTTCACCCTCTGCAGGCCGGCGAGCCCGCGACTGCCGACCACGACGAGGTCAGCGTCGGAGGACTGGTGTACCAGAACAGAGCCGGGCTCGCCGGCTACGACGGAGAACGCATCGATGACCTCGGCATCTCGATACTCCCGCTTCAGGCGCGCGATGTCGGCCTCGGCATTTCTGCGTTCCGCCTCGTAGAGGGCTGGGAAACTCTGGGGGGTAGGGCTGTTGGCGTTGAAATCCCAGGTACGGGTGACCTCGATGGTCGCCGACCGGTGTGCGGCATGGACCACGGCCCAGTCCAGAGCCAACTGTGATGGGCCGGAGCCGTCGACGCCGACGATCCATCGCGATCTCGGACGAAGGTCGGTCACCTGAAACTCTTCTGGGCTCGAACAGCTGCGGGCATGCCACGAAGATAGGAAAGCGAGCGAGCATCACACAGAGAACAAGGTCCTGGACGGCTCGAGCAGCGCCGTCCGCAGTGCAGCGACGAGGAGCCGGCCCAGCCGCTTCGCCAGGACCTTCTCCTCTTCCTCAGCGACCGTATTCGGTCGATCATCGGCCATGAATATCCAAGTTGATCGACACCATCGGGCGTCACGAGAGGAAGCGAAAACTCTGATGAAACTCACCCGTCGACCAGGTGCTGACTCTGCAGCACCGAACGACTCGAGCGCGGTGCCAGGCAAGGTTCTAGGTGCCGGTTTCTCGGCCTCTCTCGTCGTCGGTGTCATCTTGACCATCGCGGTCATCGTGCTCGCGGTGCAGAACACCGAAGACGTACACCTCGAGTTCCTCGCCTGGGATGCCAACGCTCCTCTTGTCGCGATCCTGCTCGCTGCCGTGCTCATCGGTGTTGTCTTCGACGAGATCGTCGGGCTGCTCTGGCGGCATCGCCGCCGGGACCAGATCACCATGAAGGAGGAACTTGCCCAGCACCGAGCCGTGTTGCGCGAGGACAGCACACCGGCCGAGATCGACAAATCCGCGGCGAAGAAGTCAACGACATGAGACGTCTCGTCGTTGGTGCTGACGGGTCCGCGGGAGCAGCCAATGCGATGCGCTGGGCCGCAGACATCGCGGCCCGTCATGGTGCCGAGATCGTGGTCATGACCGGCTTCAAACCAACCGAAGCGGAACTCCCTCCTGAGCGGGTCGAGGTCCTGCTCGAGGAACGACGAGGCCTCATCGAGTCGTGGAGCGAGGCTGCCCGGTTGGGCGACGTACCGGTCACGGCCGTCGTGGAAGAGGGCGACCCTCGCCTGGGGATTCTCAGCGTTGCCCGGCGGGAGGCAGCTGACCTCGTCGTCGTCGGCCGCATCGGAGGGTCTGCGGGACCTGGCCTACTCCACGTCGGGAGCATGGCCGAGTGGTTGGCTCATCACACCGACCGTCCGATCGCCGTTGTCGGCGGCGCAGTGAATCTCGAGACCCGCAGCCTTCTTGTCGGCGTCGACGGTTCGCCGGGCTCCCGAGCTGCGCTGCGGTGGGCAAGCGGACTCTCTGCGGTGTCAGACGTTCGGATCGTCGTGGCTGCCGTGGAGCAGCCGTACCGCGAGTGGACACCGTCGGACAGCCCGAAGAACTGGCGGCGCGAGCTGGAGCATCGGATCCGGACCAAGTTCGCAGCTGATCTGACCTCAGCCGGAATCGAGTTCCAGGCGCTTGCCTTGCGAGGCTCCAACGCCGCTGATGCGCTCCTTCAGGCTGCCAAGGACGAACGCACCGATGTCGTTGTGGTCGGTGCTCGTGGCCTCGGCGGCTTTTCCGATCTCCGAATCGGTGGTGTTGCGCTCAAGACGCTGCACCGAGCCGACCGACCGGTTGTGATCGTTCCCGATCGGTGACCGGAGACCAGACCCCCAACCCGCCGAGAGACGGCGTTGCGAAGCCCCAATCGCACCCCTCGGGATCCCTCACCGGACTGACGAGCGAACGCGCAGCATCGCTTCTCGCCGAACACGGCCCCAATGCGCTGCCCGAGGCGGCGCCGAGACGTTGGTGGTCGCGCGCGTTGCGACAACTGCGCAGCTCGATCATCTACATTTTGTTGTTCGCTCTGGTCTTCGATCTTGCTGTGTGGGTGTTGGAGGACGGTCACGTCTGGCCATTCGAGTCGCTTGCCATCGCCACGATCCTCGTGTTCAACACCGCCATGGGGGTGTGGCAGGAGTATCGGGCCGAAGACGCACTCAAGCGGCTCAAGGAGTTGGCCGCGCCGCGCGTCTGGGTGATGCGCGATCGTCACCTCATCGAAGTCGATGCCGGTGACATCGTGCCCGGCGACCTGATCCGGGTCGAGGCCGGCGATCGGATTCCGGCCGATGGCGTCCTGGCGAGCGAGCAGGCTCTCCAAATCGACGAGTCGGTCCTGACCGGCGAATCAGTGCCGGTCGAGCGAGCCGTCGGCGACGAGACCCTGTCGGGGACGCTGGCGGTACGCGGGCTGGCCTGGGTCGAGGTGACACGCACCGGAGCGGGTTCTGCGATGGGGCGAATCGCGACCATGCTCGCAGGGGTCGAGACCGAGCCGACCCCGCTCGAGCGGCGCATGGAACACTTCGGTCATCGGATTGCCCGCTGGATCGCAGCACTCGCCGTCGTCCTGACCATCGCTGGTGTCGGAATAGAAGGCATCGATCACTTCGACGAGGCGCTGCTGTTCGCCGTCGCTGTCGCCGTCGCCGCCGTGCCCGAAGGTCTCCCGGCGGTGCTCACGCTGACACTGGCCCTGGGAACCGAACGAATGAGCGTCCGCAAAGCCGTGGTGCGCAAGCTGTCCGCGGTCGAGGCGCTCGGGTCCGTGACGGTGATCGCGACCGACAAGACCGGGACGTTGACCGAGAACACTATGACGGTCCATCATCTCGATTCTCCCGATCCGGCCAGAGCGTTGAAGGCCATGGTTCTCGCTGCGGATGCAGAACCGGACGGTGGAGTCGGTGACCCGCTCGAGCTCGGCCTCTACGCCTTCGCCGAGGAGCAGGGCGTCGACCCGGTCGCTCTCCGAATGGACCACGGACGCGAATCGGTTCGCCCCTTCGATTCGTCATGGCGCTTCATGCGAGTCAGCGTGATCGAGGACGGACACGCCGTGTCATATCTCAAGGGGGCCGCAGAGGTGCTCCTGGAACGAAGCACCCTCGACCAACCGCAGCGCCGACACTGGGTCGACCGAATCGAAGCAGCAGCAGCTGACGGGTACAGGATTCTCGGCTTCGCGTGGTCCCCTGACAATGCCGAGGACAATCTCACGTGGCTCGGCGCAGCCTGGTTGTGGGATCCACCACGACCCGAAGTCCCCGGGGCGGTTGCTTCCGCCCAGGAAGCCGGCATCCGAGTGTTGATGATCACCGGTGACCACCCATCCACGGCGAGGGCGATCGCCGCAAAACTCGCCATCCCCGCCGAACGGGTCCTGACCGGCGACGACCTCGACCGCCTCACCATCGACGAACTCAGCGAGGCCGTCGTCGACGTGAGCGTGTTCGCGCGAGTCAGTCCGGAGCACAAGCTCGCCCTGGTGGAAGCCCTCAAGGCCCGAGGCGAAATCGTGGCGATGACGGGAGATGGCGTCAACGACGCCCCTGCGCTCAAACGCTCCGATGTCGGCGTCGCCATGGGCCAACGAGGAAGCGACGTCAGCCGAGAAGTCGCCGACCTCGTCCTGTTGGATGACAACTTCGCCACCATCGGCGCCGCGATCGAAGAGGGCCGCGGAATCTACGACAACATCCAGAAGTTCCTGCGCTTCCTGTTCTCCACCAATGTCGCGCTCGTGATCCTGGTCACGATCGGCGTCGTGGGTGCCGCGGTCGGCGACCTGCGCGACAGCGCCGGCGCATTGCTGGTTCCCCTCACTGCTGCGCAACTCCTGTGGATCAACGTCATCGCTGACGGCCCGCCGGCGCTCGCTCTCGGTCTCGACCGGAACCCGGGTGTCATGAAACGACGTCCCCGACTACCGTCTGCGCCTCTGCTCACCAGAGCCGGCATCCGATTCATCGTGATCAGTGGTGTTCTCAAAGCCAGTCTCGGTCTCGCCATCTTCTTCCTGCTCCCCGCATTGGACTACAGCGGCGAAGAGAGTCGTACCGCGGTGTTCCTCTACGAATCCCTCGCACAACTCGCCTTCGTCTATCCGGCACGTCTCATCACCGTTCGACCCCACCCGAATCGGCTGCTCAACGTCATCGTGGTGGCAAGTGTCCTCCTCCAGATCGCCACCATCACCGTGCCAGCGCTCCGGACCGTGCTCGGGCTGGAGACACTCGACTTCGAAGCGCTCGTGATCGTCAGTTCAGCCCTGTCACTGTCAGTCTTCGGTGCATTCGTCCTGGCACGAGCCACGAACGAATCATCCTGAGCGAGTCGGGCGGGCGGTGGACACGCGAACTCGACCGCAAGGCGATCCGGATGTTGGGAATCCGGACGCCTCACGGTCGAGAGGATGGAGCCCGGCCTGGAAACGGCCGCTGCCCGAGAGTCAACTGGTCAGCGTTGTTGCAGCTTCGAGTTGTCGACGAGGCAGGTTGGCGGCGCAGCCTCGGGGAAGCTGCAGCTGAAGTTCAGCCGGAACACGTTCCGATAGCTCCAGCTGTTGCCGTCCTGATCGGTGAGAGCCGCATTCGTCCGGTCGCCGAAAGTGTTCGAGCGGCTGTCCGAGTCGAACAGGTTGTTCGTCTTCGCCTTCCAACGAGCAACTCCCGACGCCCACGGACCCGATCCGTCGTCGAGCTGTTCTTGAATGTCCTCGCACGGGCCGATCAATGGGGCACCCTCGTCGAACTCCCACAGCTCGATGTACAGGTCGGTGTCGATCGATGCGACGGCGGCGCCCGAGCCAGTGACGTTGAGCCTTCCGACGACGGACTCGAGAACCGGTGGCGGGCTCATCTGATCCCAGCCGCAGAAGGCTTCTGCAGTCATGTTGATGAAGACGGACCGGTTGATGTTCGTGTCAGGGAACAGAACGAAATAGTCGTGGATGTCGATGTCCTCGGGCGGCCCAGCAGAAGCCGGCGACGCCAACGCGGCAGCTCCGAGCATGAAGACGCAGGTCAGCAGCGCGACGAGCTTCCTCCCGATGCCTCCGGTCGTGGTGGTCGTGTACATGTCAGGTCCCTCTCGTTGTGCCCGCAGGTTGCAGGGCTCAGCCTGACTGTGGTGCGGCCGCCTTTCAGCTGCGCGTCACCAGCGTCACGCCTCGAGCGGAACCGACCTTCAGGCTGCTCTGGTGTGGGCCGAAACCGTGAGGACGGTTCGGCGACCGAGGTCGTGGGTCTCAACCGCAGCATCGATGAACCCGAACGGCGCCAGCATTGCTGCAAACGACTCGGCTTGCTGAGGCGTCCAGCCGTGGGAAGCCAGACCGGAGGCACCCTCCGGAGTCTTCTTCTCCAGGGCGATGAAGCGGCCGCCGGGTTCAAGGACCCTCGCAACCTCGATGAGCCCCGGCTCGAGCTCTGGCCAGTGATGGACCGATGCCAGCGACCAGCAGACCGAGACTGACCCATCGGGAAGCGGGATGTCCTCGCAGCCGGCGTTCACCCAGTCGATCGTCCCCGCGGGCGGGCGCACCTTCGTGACCAACTTGGCCAGGTTCAGCATCGGCTGACCGGGATCGATGGCGGTGACTCGGGCCCCGGTACGAGCGGCGTGCCGAGCAGCCGTCCCCGGGCCGCATCCGATGTCGAGCACGTGGTCGCTCGTCGAGACACCCGCCATCTTCGTGACCACTCTGGCGTCGCCGCCCCGGCCGGCAACCATCGTGAGCCCGGCGAGATAGCCGAGCGCGCCGGAGAACTTGCCGTTGTCGTCAGCGTGATGGTTCGGGGGAAGATCGCTCATGTTGGGCCAGGCCTCCCGAAGACACACCGTTGAAACCGATCTGACACAGCATGGTCGCAAAGTGACGATACGACCATCAGGAGGATCAGCATGCAACCTACATCGCGGCCGAGACGACCATCACTTCACCGCTCACGATCACTCCTGGCAGTGCTCGGTTTGATCGCCGGCGTGCTCGCGGTGGCCACGACACCCGCTGCGGCGGGGGGCCACGTCGTCGTACCGGAAGGAGCCTCGATCCAAGAGGCAATCGACGCTGCAGCACCTGGCACGAGGATCACCGTCCAGGGCGATCACGTCGAGAATCTGTGGATCTCCACCGATGGCATCTCGCTGATCGGCCGAAACGCCACGCTGACCATGCCAGAGAACCCGACTCCGGCTCCCGAGCCTTGCCAACCGGAGCCCGGAGTGGCTGCGCTGATCTGTGTGCTTCCGGTCGGGACGACATTCGCAGAGGTTCCTACGACCCGAATCAATGGCGTCACCATCTCAGGCTTCACGCTCGACAACCCGAGCTATGACGCCATCAACATGGGATTCGTCGACGATGTGGACGTCAACGGCAACACGATTCGGTCACCCGGATGCGATGGCGTGTTCGTGATCTTTGCTTCGGATGTGATCATCAACCGCAACACCGTCACCGATGCTGGATGCGCTGGAATCAACCTGAGCGCGGCACGTGATGCCAGAGTGCAGCGCAACACGACCGACGGCTCAGTGTTCAACGGCATCGCCATCAACGACGTCACGCATGTCGTGGTCCATCAGAACTCAGCCAGTGGGAACTGCATCGGGATCGGAGTCGTCGACGGCGCTGACGGTGGCTACGGAGTGCAGGCGGAGGACTTCCCTGGCGACGTCGCTCGAATCTCCGGCAACACCACCAACGGCAACAACAGAACCTGCCCATTCGGCCCGGGGCTCTTGATCGGCGGGACGGGCATCATCGTCGGCGGCGTCGACTTCGCCACGGTGAAGGGCAACACGGCGAACGGCAATGTCGTGGTCGAGGAGTCCCTGACTGCAGGCGGCATCGTCGTGACGGACTTCCCGAACCAGGACGGCAGCTTCAACGTAGGCGACCACGTGCGGGTGGAGAACAACAACGCAGCGGGCAACAGTTCACCCGCCGGCCCGCAAGATCTGGTCATCACCTCGGGCGGGACGCAGATCCGGATCTTCGGGAACTCCTGTGGTGTGGGCGTGCCCGATCCTTCGATCTGTCGCTGAGGCACCTGTCGAGCCCGAGTCGCTCAGCGTCGAAACCACTGAGCGACTCGGACGACTACGCCTCGGAGCGTGACTTCAACGTGGCCAGGCCTTTGTCGAAGTCCTTGCCGAGCATCTTGTCCATGAGGCCGAAGATGTTCATCACGCGGGTCATGAGGTTGTGTGTGGCGTTCATCGTCCACGTGACCTCCGTGCCGCCGCCGACCTCGGCCAGTTCGAACACGAGCGTGTTCTCCGACTTGAACGGCTTCAGGAAGACGAGATCGGCTCCGACGCTCGACGGTGCTTCGATCGCCGTCATCTTCATCGAGCCGGCGCCGGCTTTTCGGTTGCCGCTCCAGCTGTAGCCACTGCCAACCTGTCCGGCTGTGCCGGTGTATGTCACCTCCATGTCAGGATCGAGCTCTTCCCACGGCGACCACTCCGGCCAGCGCTCGAAGTTGGCAATGCGATCGAAGATGATCTGCCGCGGTGCGTTGATGGTCGCCTTGCGTTCGACGACGTAGGTGCTCGCCATGGTTCCCCCTTTTCGAGTCGCGTCGTTGCGCGACATCTGGTGCGCAGACTAGCCGTCGCCATCGATGCAGGCCGCCGAAACGGACGCTGATGGGAGAGTGATGTCACACCCCCTGAGTAATGTTTTCCCCATGGCAATCCTGGCGAATTTCGAGGTGCAGATGGCGGGTTTCGACCCCGCCGTTGCCGCGCCCGAAGAGGTCAGCACGCTGGTCCGCACCCTGCACGCGAGCCGTCGCACGCTCGTCGCCTTCGAAGATCTCCTGACCGAGGCGGCCGAGCGTCACGCAGTGGCGGGCACCGCCCCACCGGTCGAAGAAACACTCACCGGCGATGGCGACACGTCGACGACCAAAGCCCGGAATGCCCAGCGTCGCCGAAACGCCGCCGGCCAGCTCGGCAATCTCGGCCGGTCAATCCGCAGCGGCGACGCCAAGTCGGAGAACGTCGACGCCATCGCACGGGCGCTGGCCAAAATGACCGATCCCGCTCATCGGGATGCGTTCATCGGTTTCGACGCGAAGCTGACCGCACTCGCCGAAACTCTCTCGCCATCGGCGTTCACCCAGCGGTTGGAGGGGTTCGTCCGCCGGGCGATGGCCGACGATGGTCTGTCGCTGTTCGAACGCCAGCGCAAACGATCGCGACTCTCGACCTGGCAGGACAAGGATGGAATGGTCCGGTTGAACGGCACCCTCGACCCCGAGTGGGGTGGTGCGATCGCCGCATCGTTGGACGCAGAGATGCGCTCACTCGTACGGGCCCGCAAGCAGGCCGACAGTGGAGGCACGGCAGGTGCCGAACCGATCCGGTTCGACGATCGACTCCGTGCCGAAGCGCTGGCCGAACTCCTGGCCCGATCGAGCCGGTCTGGCGCAGCTCTCGTATTGCCTCAGGTCAGCATCATCATCAACCACGATCAGACCGTGTCCGAGTTCGCAGACGGCACCCACGTCTGCCGCGAGACCGCAGCCCGCCTGTGCTGCGATGCCGTGATCCGCGACATCGTGCTGGACCGAACCGGTCTACCACTTGCTGTCGGCAGACGGCATCGAACCGCAACCGACGCCCAACGCCTCGCTCTGCGTGCCGTCTATCGCACCTGTGCGTGGCCGTCGTGTGATCGACAGTTCGACCACTGTCAGGTCCACCATGTGGTCCCGTGGGAACACGGCGGGCCGACAGACCTCGACAATCTCCTGCCGCTGTGTTCCCACCATCACCATCTCGTCCATGAAGGCAAGTGGCGCCTGAAGTTGGAAGTCGACCGCACTCTCTGGATCTGGCGGCCGGACGGCCACCACCACGCGACCGCTCCCCCACCTCGACTTCGCGCTCCGACAGTTGATGAACGCGGGTCGTCTCCGCCCCGAAGACCCTCTGACAACTGAACATCCGGTCGGCCCCCACGGGGCCGATCGGCGCGCCCGCATCCGTGGAGTTCGAGATCCGCCACTTCGACGTCGGCGCTCACGTCAGCTACGAAGTGCTGGTGAGCGATCCGGAGCACGACCACGACCACTCGCATGGGTCCGACGAAGTCAACACGCCGACGAAACCTGAGCGCGAGGAGCGACGGCCACCTCGGGACGGCGCCGATGAGGTCGCCCCGGGCGTCCTACGCATCCAGCTGCCGATCTCGCTGCCTGGCCTCGGCCACGTCAACTGCTACGCCATCGAGGACCGGCGGGGCATCACGCTGGTCGACCCCGGCCTTCCCGGGCTCCCCACGTGGCGAGCGTTGAAGAAGCGCATGGCGGCCGCCGGCCTGCCCATCGATCGAGTCCACACGGTAGTCATCACCCACTCTCACCCCGACCACTTCGGCCAA
The DNA here is from genome assembly GCA_965530755.1 of uncultured Acidimicrobiia bacterium. GTDB lineage: Bacteria > Actinomycetota > Acidimicrobiia > Acidimicrobiales > SZUA-35 > SZUA-35. The sequence goes on from CBESNA010000013.1 coordinate 24,036, forward strand.
GCGGCGACGCTGCGCCGAAAGTTCGGCGCCGACGTGATCACTCACCGCAGCTTCCGAACCTTCCTCGATCCCCAGGCCGAGGCAGACGACGTGGAGGTCGAGGTAACGACCTCACCTGAGCAGGCGAAGGCAAGTGTGCACGACGATCGAATGGTCGGCCGCACACCGTTGGACAGCGAGACACCCTGGGGCGGGCAACGCCACCAGCTCCCGCTGGCCAGACGCCTCCGATACCGAGCCATGCGGGTGGCGGCCGGGCGTTTCATGTCGACCCCGCAGCCGACCAGGCGGGTCGACGAGGCCGATGTCGTAGAGATCGGTGACCGGGAGTGGGTGGCGGTCCACACACCGGGCCACACACCCGATCACCTCTGCCTCCTCGACCCCGACAACGGCCTGCTCATCAGCGGCGACCACATCCTGCCGACCATCACGCCGCACATCTCGGGTATGGGAGCGACCGTGGATCCGCTGGCCGATTTCTTCGCCAGCCTGGACCGCATGCAGTCGTTCGATTCGGTCCGCACTGTGCTTCCGGCGCATGGCCTCGAGTTCGACGATCTCGGCGGCCGATCCCAGGCGATCCGTCGCCACCACGAAGAACGCCTGACCGTCTTGCAGGAAGCCTCGGCCGAGATCGGCAATGGCACGGTCAACGACTACATGAAGGCCTTGTTCAAGGAACGGTCGTGGGGTTCGATGGCCGAGAGCGAGACCTACGCCCACTTGGAACATCTGCGACTGACCGGTTCCGCCACCGTGTCGATCGACGACCGCCAGCTGCGCTACGAACTGCACTGAATCCCTCGGCGCTGAGCCCCGCCACCGAACAGACAGCCTCGCCACCGGACAACCAGCCTCCCCACCGGACGGCCAGACAGCCAGACAGCCCCGCCTCCCCACCAGACAGCCAGGCCTCCATGCAGCTCCCGTTCAACCAGGTCGATGTGTTCGCCTCCGACGAGTTCTCCGGCAATCCGCTGGCCGTGGTCCACGACGCCGACGGGCTCACCACGGACGAGATGCTTCAGATCACCGACTGGCTCAACCTGTCGGAGACGACCTTCCTGGTGCAGCCGACCGACAAGCGGGCCGACTACCACGTGCGGATCTTCTGTCCGGGTCGGGAGCTCCCCTTCGCCGGGCATCCAACGCTCGGCACCTGTCGGGCGTGGCTGGCCGCCGGCAGCACACCGAAGGACTCCGATCGGATCATCCAGCAATGCGGAGCCGGCTTGGTGCCGATTCGCCCCGATGGTGATCGCCTTGCCTTCGCCGCTCCGCAGCAGATTCGATCCGGTCCGGTCGACGCTGCCGACCTCGACGAGCGGCTCGGCCAGCTCGGCTTGGTCACCTCCGACATTGTCGACGCGGCGTGGATCGACAACGGGCCGGGGTGGATGGGGTTGTTGTTCGATTCGGCCGAAGCCGTGCTCGGCGTAACGCTCCCCTCAGGATCGATACCCGGCTTCGACGTCGGGCTCATCGGTCCTCATCCTCCCGGGTCGGATCGAGCACTCGAGGTGCGGGGCCTGTTCGCCGGCAGCTCGGGTGCCGTGCGTGAGGATCCCGTGACGGGGAGCCTCAACGCCTCGGCGGCCCAATGGCTGATCGACACCGGTCGCATCGATGCCCCCTACACGGCGCGACAGGGCACCGCGATCGGGCGTCGCGGCGACGTCTTCGTCGATCAATCGGATGGGGAGATCTGGATCGGGGGCCGGGCCACGATCGTGATCAGCGGCACGATCGAGGCCTGACGGCAGCACCCGAAACGGGCCTCGCCGCACCGAGGGCCGGGCAACTCAGCTGGGAGCAGGGATCACGACGATCTTGGCTCGAGCGTGTCCGGTGCCGATCTCGGCCAGACCATGCGCCACGCCCTCGAGCCCGATGACTCGATCGACCTCGGGCACCAGTCGGCCATCGGCCAGGAGTTCGCCGAGGAATGTGAGATCTTTGTGGTTCGGTGACGCAGTGAACTGACGGAACGATTGGTCAGCTCGAAGGAACCGCAACGCGACGGCGGCGATGTGCGGAATCGGGTCGAGCCAGGGATTGCCCTTGGGTCCCCCGATCGACACGAAACGGCCTTCCGGATTCAGCACGCTCAGGCACTCCTTCGCTGAACGATTGCCGGCACCATCGAGCATCACATCGAAGCGGGCGCCTCCGGGCACGAAGTCCTCACTGACGTAGTCGATCACGTGGTCAGCTCCGAGCGAGCGGACCATGTCGACATTGCGGGTGCTGCACACCGCAGTGACCTCCGCTCCGAGCGCCTTTGCGATCTGGACGGCGAAGGTGCCGACACCTCCGGCAGCTCCATTGATCAACACGTGGTCGCCCGGCTGCACGTCGCCGTGGGTCCGCAGTCCCTGGAGCGCCGTGAGCCCGGCCACCCCGGTTGCCCCGGCGGCTTCGAAGCTGACGCCTTCGGGTTTGCGCACCAGACCATGCGGTTTGGTGACGAGGTACTCGCCGAAACCGCCGCCGTTGCTCACGCCGAAGACCTCGTCTCCGACGACGAGATCCGTGACGTCGGATCCGACAGCCACAACCGTGCCGGCCACGTCGGCCCCGTCGATCAACCGCCGGGGACGACGGATACCTTCGATCACTCGGAGGAAGTACGGCGTGCCGGTGCGCATGTGCCAGTCGAGCGCGTTCAGTGATGACGCCTCGACCTTGACCAACACATGATCAGCGTCTGGTGTCGGCGTGGCGACCTGCTCGATCGCAAGGCTCTCGGGCCCTCCATAACGTCGACCGACGACGGCGCGCATCGCCGGCGGTGCCGGCGTCGTGGTGCCGAGTGAAGAAGTGGCGGATGTGTTCGACATGGGGCATGCTCCTCTGGTGCGTACGCTGTACGTTGTAGAACGTACAGCGTACGTGGTCAAGTCTTTTCACGAACATACGCCGATCACGACGAGGAGTGCATGGCATGACCAACACGCGACCACCGTTGACCCGAGACTCGATCGTCGCCGAAGCCATGGCCATCGCCGACGCAGAGGGCGTCGCCAAGCTCAGCATGCGGAACCTCGCGAAAAACCTCGGCTTCGAGGTGATGTCCCTCTACAACCACGTCGCCAACAAGGACGAGCTGCTCGGTCTCATGGTCGACGCCGTCGCCGGCGAAATCGATCCTGCGCCACCGGATGTCGAGCCGACGGCGGCCATTCGCGCGATCGCAGAGTCAACGCACGACGCGCTCCTTCGCCACCCATGGGCCGCTGACCTCTGGCTCCGACACATGCCCAGTGTGAACAGGGTTCGGAGCATGGAGGACCTGCTCCGCCTCCTTGCCGAGAGCGACCTGACTCCCGACCTCGCCCATGTCGGATTCCATGCGGTGAACAACCACGTGCTCGGTCACGCGATGCAACAGATAGGGATGCAACTCACGGCCGGGCAGGAGTCCGTCGTCGACACGTTCCTGGCCGGTTTGTCGGACGACACTCATCACCACACGATCGTGCACGTTCAGCAGCACCTCGACGGCCACGAGGGCAGCAGCTTCGACGTCGTGCTCGACCTGATCCTCGACGGCCTGGTGCGACTCAACGAAGGCTGACGCCGGACGGCCCCGCTACTTCAGCGGCAGCGTCGTTTCGTGGGCCGATCGCTTCAGGGGCCGATCGCTTCAGGGACCCGTCGCTTCAGGGACCCGTCGCCTCAGGGACCCGTCGCCTCAGGGACCCGTCGCCTCAGGGACCCGTCGCCTCAGGGACGTTGTGCGATGAGCTCGATCTCGATGGCCGACCCGAGCGGCAGCGACGCAACACCGATCGTGGTTCGAGAAGGAAACGGCTCGGAGAAGCGTGCGGCATACGTGGTGTTCATCGCCTCGAAGTCGTCCATGTCGGTCAGATAGACGTTCACTTTCACGACATCGTCCGGGGTCAGCCCGCCGGCTTCGAGGACCGCGAAAAGATTGTCGAAGCACTGGTCGGTCTGCGAGCCGATTCCTCCGGTTGCGAGTTTTCCAGTGGCGGGGTCGATGGGGGTCTGTCCGGAGCAGAACACGAGGGCCCCGGTGTCGATCCCGTGACTGTAGGGGCCGACCGCCGAGGCGGTTTGGCTGGTCACTGGCCGTCTCACGAAGCATCACTCCTGTGGTTCGTCATCCCCGCCACGATGCCGGCGACGATCGCCTCTGCGACAGAGCGGCCCGGACACTCGTGAGGTCCGGCGCCGAACTCGTTGGCCAGCGCCTCGAGGCTGAGCACTGCGGTGCTGCCGACATCGATTGCCGTACCGCCGATCCTGGTCGACTCGGTTGCCACCCGAACCGTCTTCACCAACGCCGATCCCCGGTCATCGCCGCGTTCCGCTGCCTCGCTGACTGCGGCGAGCAGCGCGGCCGTTGCATCGTGGTTCTGATAGAGCAAGGAGATGGCGGCGACGGGCCCGTCTGGATGATGAGCGAAGCGCAGCATGAGCCGCTCGGTCGCCTGATCGATCGCATCGGATGCGGCCTCCTGGCGGCCGATCGCCGCCACGACCACGGCGACATCGGTGCGGACGATCTCCCACTCCGCATCGGGAACGCCCAAGGCAGCGGCCATGCAGTGGGTGGGCACCACGAACCCGAGACCGCGTCCCGCGTCGGTTGCCGCTCCGCCGAGGAATCGTTCGGTGAGCACACGGGCCGCCGTCTCCATCTCTGCAGAATCGAGTCGGTCGACGGCAGCGACGACCTGGTCTCGCCTCGGCCCGTGATCGTCGCCGTGACTGAATCGGGCCATGTCACGACGGAGCTGCGCCGTTGGGCCATGGCCGAGAGTGGCCGGGGCCGGCGGCGGCACGAGTGCATCGCTGCGAAGCGCGACACCGACCTCGTCCGGAGCGGTGATGTGGACGACTGACATCGAACGAGTCTCTCAGGCGACGTGGCGTCTGACCACGTGGTCCATCACGAACTGGGCGACGTCGCAGGCGCAACCGTGACCGTGACCGCAGGTTGCCGCCACCGCGTCGGTTCCGCTTCCATCAATCGACTGGCGGGCGATTCGCACGGACCCGGCCTTGCTGCCAGCATCTCGACCACACCAGTACGAGGAGAACCATGTCCGGTGATGCAGCGATGCGGGAGTACGGGGCCGGAACGCCGGTCCCCGAGTTCGATGATCCCGCCTTTCATCCGCTCGGGAAACCGCTGTCAGAGGCGCGGGTTGCGATCGTCACCTCCGCTGCCCTGCATCGCCCCTCGGACGAGATGTTCACCCAGGGCGACACCTCGTACCGACGATTGGACCGATCAGATCGGGATCTCGTCCTCGGCCACTGGAGCCCGAACTTCGATCGGAGTGGCTTCCGGCTCGACTTGAACGTCGTGTATCCGATCGACCGGATCGAGGAGCTGGAGGCGCAGGGTGTCATCGGCTCGGTCGCCCCGCACCACTACTCCTTCGCCGGGAACCAGCCGGACACCGTCAGCGAGATCAGGCTCGACAGCGGACCAGCCTGCGCCGCCAGCATGATCGCCGACGACGTCGACGTGGTGCTGCTCACTCCCGTTTGACCTCTGTGCACGCGTACCGTGAGTACGCTCGCCCACGTCTTCGAGGCAGCCGGCCTCTCCACCATCGTGTTGTCATCGACCGAGGATGTCGCCCGGCGGATGGCTCCCCCTCGCACCCTCCACTGCGAGTTCCCGCTCGGTCGGCCACTCGGCAAACCGGAGGATCCGGAGTTCCAACACGACGTGCTCCGACGAGGGTTCGAACTGCTCGATGCCACCGGCCCGATCTTCGAGGTCCATCCGGTGATCATCGAGGCAGACGAGACCCCGCTCTCGTGCACCATCCCCCCACGGTTCGATCCCGGCCTGCCGCCGGCCGTCGACGAGGCGATGGGGCTGCGAGCCGCATACGACCGGTCGCTGGCCAAACGGGGCGGCACGTCCGTCGGCCGAGTCCTCGACGCCGACGGCATCCCGGCCGCCCTCGGCGTTCTGCACCAGTGGGCTGAGGGCGCGTCGTGGACCGAGATCGAACTGCCGGGCAAGAACACGGTTGCCGTGGCTCATGACATCCGCACCTACTACGAAGAAGCAGCGCTCGAACTCGTCACCGGCCCGCCGCCGGCTGGACGTGCAGCCGAGGCATGGTTCTTCGAATCAACAGAGGCGGGCAAGACGATGCTCGCGGCCCGTACTTCGATCAAGCAGCAGGAGGCACCGTTCCCGTTCTGGTTCTACATGGCACCGGGGCATCGATGAAACGTTGACCGCCAGACGATCGTTTGGCGGTCACCTACCGTGTCAGATCAGCAGCGAGGTGCGGAACGTGCGATCATGGCTCGGTGCCGTCATCGGCTCGGGCGACCCGAACGGCGGAGGTTTTCGGCTGTCGGGAAAGGGTCCCGGCACAGGACTCGAGGGGGAAACATGATGGGTACGTGTCGACGAGGCGCGGCGTTGTTCGCCGTGCTGGCCATGATGATCGGAGTCGCCGGTCCAGCGGCTGCCGGCGGCGGACGGGGAAGCGGTGGTGGTCCGGAGGAGGTCCGGTTTGCGACCTTCAATGCATCGTTGAATCGGTTCGCGGCTGGCAATCTCGCGGCCGAACTCTCGGCCCCCGGGAGCGCACAGCCCGACGCCATCGCCGAGATCATCCAACGGGCACGACCCGACGTGCTCCTGGTCAACGAGTTCGATTTCGACGCAGGGCACGTGGCGTTGGACGGATTCCAGGACAACTACCTGTCGGTGGCCCATGGATCTGCGGCCCCGATCGTCTATCCGTATCGCTACACGGCACCGTCGAACACCGGGATCGCCTCCGGATTGGATCTCGACAACTCGGGCGGCGTGGGTGGCCCGGGTGACGCGTTCGGGTTCGGTTTCTTCGAGGGTCAGTTCGGGATGGCCGTCTACTCGATGTATCCCATCGACTTCGACGAGATCCGAACCTTCCAGCTCTTCCTCTGGAAGGACATGCCCGGCGCTCTCCTGCCCGACAACCCTCCGGGCACCCCATGGTTCACACCAGAGGAACTCGACGTCGTCCGGCTGTCATCGAAGAGCCACTGGGACGTTCCGATCGAGATCGGGAACAAGACCGTTCACTTCCTCGTCAGCCACCCGACGCCTCCGGTGTTCGACGGCCCGGAGGACCGCAACGGCACTCGTAACCACGACGAGATCCGATTCTGGGCCGATTACATCGGACCCGGCGCGTCACAGGGCAGCTACATCTACGACGACAACGGCGTGTCCGGCGGGCTGGCTCCCGGCTCCATGTTCGTGATCGCCGGCGACCAGAACTCCGATCCCAACGACGGTGACAGCATCCCCGGCTCGGCTCAGCTGTTGCTCGACCACCCGCGAGTCAACACGAAGGTCACGCCTTCGAGCCTCGGAGGACCGGAACAGGCTGCGCTTCAAGGCGTGGCGAACACGACCCATCTGAGCGACCCGGCCTTCGATACGGCCGACTTCGGCGACTTTCCACCCTTCGGACCCGGAAATCTGCGGGTGGACTACGTGCTGCCGAGCAAGAATCTGCGCATCACGGACGCCGGAGTGTTCTGGCCGGAGACAGCGGATCCGCTGTTCCCGCTCGTCGGAACGTTCCCGTTTCCGAGTTCGGACCACAAACTCGTGTGGATCGACGTCAGGCACGGAGGCTTCAAGTAGACATCCAACGCGGCCACCATCGATCGTCTGGTCGCCGACGGGGTCATCCGCCGCCGACCGACCTGATCGGGACAGTCGACGACCCGCTCGGGCGATACCTTGCCGCCAATGAGTCAGACCATCACGGTGCTCGATGGCGGCATGGGCCGCGAACTCTTGCGCATCGGCGCGCCGTTCCGTCAACCGGAGTGGTCCGCCCTGGCGCTGATGGAGGCGCCGGAGCGCGTACTCGAGGCTCATCGCAACTTCATTGCCGCTGGAGCCGAGGTCATCACCGTCAACAGCTATGCAGTGGTGCCGTTCCACATCGGCGATGAGCGCTTCGCCCGGCAGGGGCGCGATCTGGTCGAGCTCGCCGCCCGCTTGGCCAGACAAGCGGCCGACGAAGCGGACCACCCGGTGCGAGTTGCGGGATCGCTGGCGCCACTCTTCGGGTCGTACGAACCCGATCAGTTCGATGCCGCGCTGGCCCCCGATCTCTATCGACCGATCGTCGAGGCCCAAGCGCCCTTCGTCGACGTGTGGCTGGCCGAAACCATGAGTTCGATCGCCGAAGCCAACGCCGTCGCGGCGGCCATCGAAAAAGGCAGGCGGGACGCCCAACCGATCTGGCTCGCTTTCTGCCTTCCCGATGTCATCACGGGGCCAGAACCGACACTGCGATCGGGCGATTCGATCGCCGACCTCGTCGACAGCTTCTGCGGCGACGCATCGTGTCGGGTCGATGCCTTCCTGATCAATTGCTCTGTCCCCGAATCCATCGAAGCCGCGCTGCCGATCCTGCGAGCCGTCGTTCCCGCCGAACTCCCGATCGGCGCCTACGCCAACACGTTCACACCGAAGACCGTGGTTCAGGCCGCCAACTCCGGAATTTCGGAGCAACGGGCCGAACTCACGCCGCTCGTCTACGCCGACACTGCCGATGACTGGATCGAACTCGGAGCCACAATCGTCGGCGGCTGCTGTGGCATTCATCCGGAGCACATCGTCGAACTCGCCGCCCGTCACGGCGCTGCCCCGCCAACCGCAGGGGTCAGCGCTTGAGCCAGGGCGCAAGAAGCGCCGTCAGGCGGGGCATGAGAAGCCACGTGAGCGCAGCGATGCCGAGCACGTTGGAGGCAAACAAGCCGAGCGGCCATGGCACGTCGGTGAAGAACTCGATCTGGATCAACGACAGCACGAACGTCGTCGGATAGAGGGCGATCAGCACCGCCAGCGCCTGCTTCCACTCTTTCGGCGCCCGTTCCTTCTCGGCGACGAACCAACCCCCGAATCCGCCGATGACGTTCAGGGTTCGCTCACCTTCGAGGAACGGTTCGACCAACGCCAACACTTCGCGCCGGCTGTCGGACTCGAGCCAATGGTCGAGGTCGGCCCTGCTGGCGAACGTGAACGAGATGACGTAGTCGTCCTGCACACCGGCAACCGGGGGTGCATGTTCGAACGACATGAACCCTGGGAATCGACCCATGGCCCCCGCGATGCGGGCCTCGGCCGTCTTGAAACCTTCGAGGTTCTCGGGCCGAATCCGTTGCGACATCACCGCTGTCACCACGTCGGAGTCCGCGGTCGGCCGAGCCACGCGCTGTTCTCGAGTCGCACCCTCGGTGAACTCGGCACCATCGCGAAGCAGCGCGGCTCGTTCGTCTGACGCCAGCCACCGCTCCAGATCGTCCTGGGAATGGAACCGATAGACGGTCACCCATTCACCAGGGTGGGCGTCAGAAGGCGGCTGGAGTTCCGATCCGACATGGCCGGGAAACGTCCCCGCCGTCGCCCGGATCTCCTCGAGCCACTGTTCGAATGCCGGCTCGTGGCCCGGACGCGCCCGTCGCGAGACGATGACGGTTGGTGCGGCTGCCGGCTGATCGCTCACCGCTGCGACCGTAGCAACCTGCCGGCCGCGGAAGGTGTGGGGCTCGAGCCCGATCGGGATCCCGCCGACACGTCCGATCCATCCAGGGCGTCGACGGCTCCGAACAGGGGCCATGGACGGGTATCGACGGCGAACGGACGATGAGGCGACACCATGGGCGACATGAATCCCATGGGACGCCTGAGGTCGGTCGGTACCCGGTCCACCCCACGCGACGAATCCATGGTCCTCGCCGAAGCCCTGCAAGGGGCAGGCCGCGGTGATCAGGCCGCATTCGGCGAGCTCTACGACGCCACCAGCGGCCTCGTCCACGGCATCGTGTTGAAGGTCGTCCGCGACCCATCACAAGCCGAGGAGATCACCCAGGAGGTGTTCGTCGAGATCTGGCGACTGGCTCCCCGCTACGAGGAGTCCCGAGGCTCGGCCAAGTCCTGGATCGCCACGATCGCCCATCGACGGGCCGTCGATCGTGTGCGCTCCGAGCAGTCCCACCGGGATCGCAACGATGTCGTCGGCCGCCAGGTCGAACGCGACCACGATTCGGTTTCCGAGCTCGTGCTCGATCGGCTGGATCGCTCCAGGGTGATCGCCGCCCTGGACCTGCTCACCGACGACCAACGGGCCGCCGTGGAACTCGCGTACTACGGGGGCCACACCTATCGAGAAGTCGCCGTGCTCCTCGGCGTTGCCGAAGGCACCGTCAAGGGGCGAATACGAGACGGCCTGATCAAACTACGAGATCACCTGGGGGTGAACCAATGACCGAAGACCTGCATCACCTCGCCGCTGCCTATGCGCTCGACGCACTCGACGAATCAGAACGGCGGGCGTTCGAAGCCCATTATCCGACGTGTGCCATCTGCTCTGCGGAGGTGAACGACTACCGGGAAACAGCGGCCCATCTGGCCGAGGTCAGCGTTACTCCAACGCCGGCGGACCTGAAGGCCCGTGTCATGGCCGAGATCGCGACCACTCGACAGATTGCTCCGGTCCTGCCGGATCGAGTCGTCGAGCTCGCTGAACGCAAGCGGCGCAACCAGCCCCGCCAACGAATCCTGGCAATGGCGGCCGCCGCCATCGTGGCCATCGTCGGATTCGTAGGAGGCCTGCAGCTCGCCGGCTCGAACAGCGATCCAGACGCGATCTTCGCCGCCGCCGACGCCGAGACGCTGCAGCTCGACGGCGATGCGGGCACTGCCAGAGTCGTGTGGTCGCCGAGTGAGGATCGAGCGATCCTGATCGCCAGCGATCTGGGTGACCCCGGAGCCGGGCGGGCGTACGAGCTCTGGCTCATCGACGCCGATGGCCCCAATCCGACCGGCCTGTTCGCACCGGATGCCGATGGCAACGTGCGGGTCGAGCTTCCTCTCGACGGGCGAACGCCCGCCGCCTGGGGAATCACGAACGAACCGGACACCGGGTCGGATCAACCGACAGGCGACATCCTCCTGGTGGCAGAGACCGTCTGAGCGACCCTGGTTCGCCCGCCGGATCGGCGTCCGCCGGATTCGATCCGTCCATGATCCGGTCGGCTCCGAACCAGGTGCATGACCGCCACAGACGCCGACCCCACTCTTCCCGACGCGAGCCTCCCAGACTCGACCGCCCAGAACACTCCCACTGAGGCGAGGGAAGGACCGGGCCCGTCGCTGCCGGCAGCGGCGCTTGCCGGTGTCGTGAGCGCTGCGCTCGGGCTCGGCGTCGCCCAGGTGGTCGCAGGGTTCAGCCGAACCCTGCGCTCGCCCGTGATCGCCGTCGGCGACCGTGTGGTCGACCTCGTTCCGGCGGCGATGAAGGACATCGCCATCTCGCTGTTCGGCACCAACGACAAGATCGCCTTGCTCGTCGGCATCGCGGCGACGCTCATCGTCTACGCCGCGATCGTCGGTGTCCTTGCCCTGCGCAGGCGCTTGGCGATCGGCCTCATCGGCGTCGGGCTCTTCGCCATCGTCGGGGCTCTCGCTGCAGTCAACGACCGGGCCGGCGCCCCCTGGTGGGCAGCGCTCCCCACGCTGATCGGCGCTGCAGTCGTCGGCGGCTCGATCGTCGTGTTCGATCGCGCGGCTCGATCGGAACCTGTGGTGCGAGGCATGGAACATCCGTCGTCACGTCGGCGGTTCTTTGCCACCGCCGGGGTCTTGACGGCCGGAGCCGGCGTTGCTGCGCTCATCGGTCGCTCCCTCGACGGCCGTTTCAGTGCCAGCGGATCCCGGGCCGCCCTCGAGCTCCCACTACCGACCAACACGTTGCCACCGGTACCGGTCACGGCCCAGGCCGAGAACGCGGCATCGTTCATCACCTCGAACGCCGACTTCTATCGCATCGACACGGCGTTGGTCGTGCCCCAGGTCCCGGCCGAGACGTGGTCCATGCGTGTCACCGGCATGGTCGACCGCGAGCTCACGATCACCTACGCCGACCTGCTCGACCGAGAGCTCATCGAGCGCGACATCACCCTCACCTGCGTCTCCAACACGATCGGTGGTGAACTGATGGGCACCGCCCGTTGGCTCGGTGCGCGTCTCGACGATCTTCTCGCCGAGGTCGGTATCGATCCGGAGGCCACCCAGATCGTCGGCCGTTCGGTCGACGGATACACCTGCGGCTTCCCCGTGGCAGCCCTCGACGGTCGGGATGCTCTGATCGCCGTCGGCATGAACGGTGAGCCCCTTCCACTCGAGCATGGGTTCCCCGCCAGACTGATCGTGCCCGGCCTCTACGGCTACGTCTCGGCCACCAAGTGGTTGAGTGAGATCGAGCTCACCACGTTCGATTCGTTCGATCACTACTGGGTGCCACGCGGTTACGCCGTTGAGGCGCCGATCAAGCTGCAGAGTCGCATCGACGCACCACGGGGCCTCGACCGGATCCCCGCAGGACCGTTCGTGATCGGTGGCGTGGCTTGGGCTCAGACCATCGGCATCGACGCCGTCGAGTTGTCCATCGATGAAGGCCCGTGGATGAGTGCCGAGCTCGCGGACGAGGTCAACGACGTGACCTGGCGGCAGTGGTCGTTGTCATGGGATGCCACGCCGGGACGGCACTCGATCACGGTTCGGGCAAAAGATCGAAAAGGGTCCATCCAGACCGCCGACCGCTCCGAACCACTGCCAGACGGAGCTTCCGGGCACCACACCGTTGTGGTCCTCGTCGAGGACGCCTGACCTGAACTCCCAGGCGGGCTCGGAACTCCTGCAAGTACCCAACCTCAATCACCAAGGACACCCACCATGAACACGATCAGCATCACCGAACAGCCGAAGAGCCGAACCGGCCGCCGCTTCGTTGCCGCAATGGCAGCCGCCGGCCTCCTCTTGGCCGCCTGCTCGAGCGACGACACCGCCGCCGAGGATCCGACCACGACCGAAGCCGCCATCCAGGACGACAGCATGGAAGAAGGCGACGCCGACATGCTCGGCGCCTTCGGTCCGGCATGTGGAGCCGTCCCCGTCGACGGTGAGGGTTCCTTCGCCGGCATGGCAGACGACACCGCTGCCACCGCCGCATCGAACAACCCGCTGCTCTCCACGCTCGTCACCGCCGTGGTCGAAGCCGACCTCGTCGACACCCTCAACAGCGACGGACCCTTCACCATCTTCGCCCCGACCAACGATGCGTTCGCAGCGATCCCGGAGGACATCCTGGCCGCCGTGCTCGCCGACAAGGACCTGCTCACCAGCGTGCTGACCTACCACGTCGTCGCCGGTGACAACGATGCCGAAGCACTCAGCGGCGGCACCTTCGACACCGTCGAGGGCGGTCAGATCACCCTCGGCGCCGATGGGACGATGGTGAACGACGCCAACGTGATCTGCTCGAACGTGCCGGTCGCCAACGGCACCGTGCACATCGTCGACTCGGTCCTGCTGCCGCAGGTCGCACTCGACGCCATCGCAGCGCTGACCGGCGATGCAATGGCCGAAGGCGAACTCATGCCCACCGGCGCAGCGTGCTCCGCAGTTCCGACCGATGGTGAGGGTTCGTTCGCCGGCATGGCAGACGACACCGCCGCCACCGCCGCATCGAACAACCCGCTGCTCTCCACCCTCGTCACCGCCGTGGTCGAAGCCGACCTCGTCGACACCCTCAACAGCGACGGACCCTTCACCATCTTCGCCCCGGTGAACGACGCCTTTGCAGACCTCCCCGAGGATCAGCTGGCGGCCGTGCTCGCCGACAAGGACCTGCTCACCAGCGTCCTCACGTTCCACGTGATCGCCGGCGACAGCCTCAGCTCCGCTGAACTGATCGAGGTCGGGTCCGCAACCACCGTCAACGGTGGCGAGCTCACCTTCACCGCCAACGACGACGCACTGTCGGTCAACGGCGCCGCCAGCACGCTGTGCATGGACGTGCCGACCGCCAACGCCACGGTCCACATCATCGATTCAGTGCTTCTCCCCAGCAGCTGACCCGACTGGTCATCGCGACCAGCGCTGCAGATCAGCTCGTCTGTGCTGATCGGCAGCGACGCCAAGGAGATGGCCGAGCCCCTCACGGGCTCGGTCATCGGCGCGTCTCAGGTCATGAGGCCAGACGAGTTCACGAACCTACTTCTTGGGCAGTGAGCGGACGTAGGTCGATGGCAGAGTCATCGACGCGTCCTTTTGGGACGGTCACCGGACCATCGCCGCTGTGGCCGTTCGAGGCCGGCAGCTTCTTGGGCGACGGGCGGCCGGACGGCACGGAGATCTTCGGCCGCTTCTCGGCCATGTCCTCGAGCGACGCCACCACGCCGGGTCGATCGTCCTTGGCCGCGTACAGATCCACGTACTCCTGGCCGGAGAGCTCACTGATCCGGAACATCACTGCATCGGTGAACGTGCGATGGATCCGCGGGTCTGCCGGGTCGCCGAAGTCCTCGATGTGCATCGGTGCGCCGAAGCGAACGGTGCACGGCAGGCCCAGCTTCATCGTGAACTGATCTGGCGGCTGGATCGCCAGCGTGCCCTCGTGACCAACAGGGATGATCGGAGCGTTGCAGCGCAGCGCGAGCCGAGATGCGCCGGTTCGGCCCTTGTGCAGGAAGCCGCTGCGAGAACGAGTCCCCTCCGGATAGATCATGAAGAGAAAACCGTTGTCGAGCACCTTCGCTGCGGTGTCGAGCGCAGCCTGCGCTGCATCACCGCCGGACCGGTCGACCGGGATCATGCCAAGAGCCGGGAACAGGTGCTTGGTCTTCCAATCGTGCATGTATTCGCCCTTGCCGATCGCCCACACTCGGCGGGGCAATGCGGAGGGGACGAAGACCGAGTCGCAGAACGACAGATGGTTGGGCGTGATGATCGCCGGTCCGTCGACAGGGATGTTGTCGAGCCCTTCCACGTTGACGTCCCACAGCCGATTCACCAGCTTGCGAATCGCTCCGAATCCGTACTTGCTCGCACGATCCGCCCCAGGAAGCTGCGGGGCGTCTTCGAATTGGAAGTCACGCCCGCTCATGAGCGGAGCTCCCGTCGGATGAGCTTGCCGGTCGCGGCAACCGGGAGTTCGTCGACGAATTTGTACGACGTCGGACACTTGTACCGGCTGAGTTGCGATCTGGCATAGGTGTCGAGTTCTTCCACGTCCACGTCGCCCAGCACGTGGGCGACGACGGTCTCCCCGGTGTCGAGATGCTCTTCGCCGACGACGACCGCACCACGGACACCGGGATACTGCATGAGCACACCCTCGACTTCGGATGGGTACACGTTGAATCCGGACACGATGACCAGATCCTTGATCCGATCCACGAGGTAGAGGTATCCGTCTTCGTCGAAGACGCCGACGTCGCCGGTCCAGAACCACCCATCGTCGGTGAGTACGGCCGCGGTCAGTTCAGGTGAATCGAGGTAGCCCTTGAAGACGCCAGGGCTGCGCACGACGACCTCACCGGTGTCGCCCGCATCGACCGGGGTGCCGTCAGGCTCGACCAGGACCACCTCGGCGCCCTCGATGACTTTGCCGACCGACGTAGGCCGGACCGGAATGCCTCGACTCCAGGTGACGATGGGAGAGGTCTCGGTGAGCCCATAACCTTCAGCCACCTCGATGCCGAGGCGGTCGCGGACAGCCTCGAAGACGGCGAGCGGCAGCGCGGCGGCTCCTGATGAGGTGAAGCGGACGCTGGCAACGGTTTCGGGGGTCGCCCATTCGACGGCGGCCCATCGTGCCCACATCGGTGGGGCTCCGGCGAGGGTCGTGATGCCGTGGCGTTGCACCAGCTCGAGTGAGGCCGAGGCATCAAAGCGGCGTTGCATGACGACGGTGCCACCGACGCGGAGCATGGCCATCAGCACGAGGTTGAGACCGAAGATGTGGGAGAAGGGCAGGCTGCCGAGTGCGACGTCATCTGACCGAAGGCCGAGCTCACCCCGATTGATCACGATCTCGTGGGCCCACTTGAGGTTGCCGTGACTCAGCATCGCCACCTTGGCATCGCTGGCCACACCGCTGGTGAGCATCAGGAAGGCAATGTCGTCGGGATCGCAGTCGACGACGGGCGGGGGGTCACCGGCGTCGACGTCTTCAGCCAGGTCGATGATCTCGACGCCGAGTTCGATGTTGCCTTCGGCCAACCACGCTCCGGCTTCGCCCAGGATCATCAGCTTCGGCGTGACGCTGGCCAGCTTCCGCTCGATCTCGGGCAGGGGGCTCGTTGGCCGCACCGGGATGATTTGTGCGCCCAGTCCGAGTCCGGCGAGCATGGTGACGGCGAAGTCGATCTCGTTTCCGGCGACGATGGCGAGGCGATCGTTACGACCGAGCCCGGCGACGTGGAGGCGGGCCCGCACGGCATCGACCCGCTGACGGAGTTCGGCGTAGTCGATTTCGAGATCGCCGTCGATGAGGGCGATGCGATCGTCGTCATGGCCGTCGATGATGTTGGCAAGGTTCACAGAAGTTCCTGAGCGTGGTTCCGTCGCCGGTCAGGCGGCGTCGAGCTGACCACGATCATGACACAGGTCACATCAGGCAGCGAGTGCAGCCACGCTCGGTACAGACGCCAGCGCATCGGAGATGAGTTTCATGTAGTCGGCCGTCCCGTCGGATGCGGTCCACTGGCGAGTGGCGATCCGCACCGCCGACATCGTGGCACCGGCGATGATCTCGGGCCGTGGGTCGACCAGCGGATCGACGTCGAGGCGCAGCGCCGTTGCCGAAATGATCTCCCGTTCCCAACCGAGTTGGACCGTCGCACGGCTGTACGCCGAGACAGAAGGGTACGACGCGGCGAGCCTCGCCTGGAGCAAACGTCGCTCTCGATGGGTCTCGAAGTTCTCGGCGAGCGAGGTGACGGCTTCGTGCACGACGGTCAGGACGGGCTCATCGGCGGGGCGTGACGCGAGTGCGTCGCGGAGGGTGAACAGCACCTCGTCCATGTCGCCGTAGAGCACCGCTTCCTTGCTCGCGAAATGACGGAAGAGCGTGCGTTGCGACACGTCCGCCCGTTCGGCGATGTCGACCGTTGTCGTCTCGTCGAAGCCTCGCGACGCGAACAGCTCGGCGCCTGCTCCGACCAGCGCGGCGTAGGTCCGCGACTTCTTCCTGGAGCGGCGGCTTGGCGCCGGGCGAGGATCGACGGAGGGAAGGGTGGGACCGGCGCTCATGGGGAGATCGTAGAACAGAACCGCCAAAATGTCAGCCATTGACGAATGTCAGCGACTGTCATAAGGTGCGAGTATGCCGTCTGCTGCCATCTTCGATCTCGACCGCACCCTGATCAAGGGATCATCCTCCACGATCGTCAGCCGCCATCTGGCCGAGGCGGGCATCACCGCCGGTGCTGACCTCCCATTCGCCGACACGTTGGCAGAGATCTACGAACGTTTCGGTGAGAACTGGCTCATGATGCAGCCGGCCAGGTTCGCCGGCCGCGCCGCCGCCGGCTGGAAGTGTGACACCGTCGAAGCCGCTTGTCGTGCCGCAGCGAAGGAAGTCGCCGAACACCTGCAGCCGTTCGCCAAACAAGTCATCGACGAACATCGCGTAGCCGGTCGCACACTGGTGCTCGCCACCACCTCGCCAGAACCGTTCGTGCGCCCGATCATGGAAGCCCTCGATTTCGACGACGTCGTCTGCACCCGGTGGAAGAGCCATCTGGGCAGCTTCACCGGCGAACTCGACGGAGGCTTCCTCTGGGGGCGGGCAAAGGCCGACGGTGTCGTCGCCTGGGCCGAGGCCGCCGGAGTGAACCTCGCCGACAGCTACGCCTACAGCGACAGCTATTTCGACACACCGCTCCTCGATGCGGTCGGCCATCCGGTTGCCGTCAACCCCGATCTCCAGCTCGCCGCCACCGCCGTGGTCAAGGGCTGGCCGATCCGCCACCTCGACAAGTCCGAGGGCGTGGCCAAGATCGCAGGACGAGAGCTCCAGGACTGGTCACGGCCACTCATTCGGCCAGAGATCGTCGCACCGTACGCCCGTATCGAGATCGACGGAATCGAGAACATCCCTGACGAGGGCCCCGCCCTCCTGGTGTTCAACCACCGCTCCTACTTCGACCCCACAGTGATGGGTCTCGTCTCGGCGAAGGCCGGACGGGCCATCCGGGGGCTCGGCAAGAAGGAAGTCTTCGATGCGCCGATCATCGGGCGCCTGGCCAGGGCCGTGGGCGGCATTCGAGTGGAGCGGGCGTCCGGATCGGACGAGCCCCTCGAGAAGGCAGCCGACGCGTTACGCGGCGGCGAGATCGTGATGATGGCGCCGCAAGGCACGATCCCCCGCGGACCGGCCTTCTTCAATCCCGAGTTGAAGGGACGCTGGGGAGCCGCCCGCCTCGCGGCGATGACCGGCGTCCCCGTGATTCCGATCGGTCTCTGGGGGACCGAGAACGTCTGGCCTCGCAGCGCTCGCCTGCCAAAGTTCACGCTCACCGACCGGCCGCTCGTCACCGCCACGATCGGCGAGGGCTTCACCGTCGACGGCGATGACCCCGATGCCGACACCGCCACGATCATGTCAGCGATCAGCGCATTGCTCCCGCCCGAGTCACAAGAGCCCCACACGCCAACGACCGAGGAGCTGGCGAGAACCTTCCCGCCCGGCTACACCGGCGATCCACGAGCAGAAGCCGATCGCCGCCCCGGCACCGACACCTGAGAAAGCATTTCTGATGCCAAGAGAACGCGACATTGAATTCGCTGACCGCATGTCGGAACACGAAGCCCTCATGTGGAACATCGAGAAGGATCCGTGGCTCAACCCGAGCGGCGCAGCGCTGTATGTGCTCGACGTCCCCGTCGATCCAGAACGATTCCGCCGCCAAATACGCTATGGCATCACCAAGGTCCCGCGCCTCTATCAGCGCGTGGTTCCCGGCTTCGGTCGTATCTCCACTCCCGCGTGGGCGCCGGATGCCGACTTCGATCTCGACTTCCACATCCGCGAGATGGAGCTACCGGGCAAGGGAACCCAACGTGAGCTGTTCGACCTCGCGGCGAAGCTCTACGCCGAACCATTCGATCGCACCCGCCCGCTCTGGCGATTCGTGCTGATCTCGGGGCTCGAGGGTGGCAAGGGTGCGATCTGGTCGATCTTCCATCACGCCATCAGCGACGGCATCGGGCAGATCCGTATGGCCGAGCTCTACCAGCAGGCGAAGCGTGACGAGCCTGATCACCCCGAAGTCGATCTCGAGGGCCTCGTCGCCGACGCGGCCGCGAACCACGCTGCGATCGAGTCGGGAGGCGACCTCGCCACCAGCATCGTCGACACCGCCACCCGGAGCATCACCCACCTGGCACGACGCCAGATCGGCATCAGTCGGCGTGCGCTCGGCGAAGTCGTGTTGTGGCCGGCAGATCCGAATCGGGCAACCGAGAAGGTCACCAACATCGTCGACGTCACCCGATCGACCGTCGCCCAACTCAGGGGGCACTCGAACGAGGACCCGGGCGGGTCCCCGCTTTGGAAGCAGCGGTCGCGACACCGCCATCTCGAAGGCGTGCAGGTACCACTCGACCAACTCAAGGCCGCCGCCAAAGGCCTGGGCGCCACGATCAACGATGCGTTCATGGCCGGACTCACTGACGGTGCCGTGCGCTACCACGCGCAACGCAACGTCGTCGTCGAGCACCTGAACACGAGCTTTGTGGTGTCGACCCGCTCGGACAACAAGATCGGCGGCAACTCCTTCACGCCGGTACTCGTGCAGGTCGACGGAACGCCGACCACGCCGCAGGATCGGATCCGATCCATTCACCTCGCCACAGAAGCGGCGAGGGAGAAGGCCAGCCGGGGCGGAAGCATCAGCGCACTGTCCGGCATTGCCAATCTGATGCCGACCTCGGTCGTCACCAAGACGGCGCGTAGCCAGGCCGCCCGCATCGACTTCGCCACGTCCAACCTGCGCGGCGCACCGTTCGAGTTGTTCTGTGCTGGGGGCAAGGTCGAAACTACGTTCTGCATGGGACCTGTGGCCGGCACCGCCGCCAACATCACCGCCATCTCCTACAACGGCATGCTGGATCTCGGACTCTTCATCGATCCGGTCGCCATCGAGGACCCGGCCGGCTACCGGGCCTGCGTCGAAGAGGCGTTCGCAGACATCCTTGCGCTCGCGCCCGTGGCCGCGAAGGCGGCGAAGGCCAAGAAGAAGCCGGCAAAGGCCAAGAAGAAGGCGACGGGGAAGGCCAAGAAGAAGCCGGCGAAAAAGGCGACGGCGAAGGCCAGGAAGAAGCCGGCGAAGAAGGCGGCGGGAAGCTCCACCAGCGCATGACGAACCTTCGGCGGACGGTCGGCACAGCCAAGCGGCTCGGGCTACTCGATCCAGCCACAGTGGCGACGGCCGGGGCCGCTGCGTTCTATTGGGGCCCGAGTTCTGCTGCCGCCTATGCGGCGGCGGCAGCCCGGTCACCTCGCAGGGCTGCCCTGATCGACGACTACGGACAGCTCACCTATCTGCAGCTCGAGTGGCGATGCAGCCGGGTTGCCGCCGGACTCCGACACCGAGGTGTCACCGCCGGTCAGGTCGTCGGACTGCTCTGCCGAAACCATCGAGGTTTCGTCGAAGCCAACATTGCGCTCGCGAAGCTCGGCGCACGGGTCGCCTACCTCAACCCCGGGTTGCCGCCGTCCCAGCTCAACGAGGTCATCGAGCGCGAGGCGCTGTCGATCGTGATCGCCGATGCCGACCTCGCCGACCGAGTCGAGCAGGCTTCTGTCGTTGTCGCCGCTCCTGAGGACAACGCCGATTGGTCGTTCCCCGAGCTGGCGAAGTGGCGCCCCCTGCTTCGACTCCCCCATCCGACCAGCAGCGATGACCCCATCGTCCTCACATCTGGCACCACGGGAGCACCGAAGGGGACTCGCCGCACGGCACGTCGGGGAGCGGCGACCGCCGCCTTCGGCGTGCTCGACGCCATTCCGTTCCAGCGCGGCGACGTCGTGGTACTCCCGGCCCCGCTCTTCCACGCCTGGGGACTCAGCCAGCTGCTCACGGCAGCGAGCCTCGGTGGGACCGTCGTGCTCCGTCGCCGATTCGATCCCGCGATAGTCGCCGCCGACGTCACTGCAAACGGCGCGACCGTCCTGGCTGTGGTGCCGGTGATGCTCCATCGGCTCCTCAGCATCGACTCGACGATCGACATGCCGACCTTGCGGATCGTCGCTTCAAGCGGATCAGCCCTGCCAGGGGATCTCGCCGCACGCTGGATCAGCCGCTTCGGGCCGAACCTCTACAACCTCTACGGCAGCACCGAGGTGGGACAGGCCAGCATTGCCACTCCCGCCGATCTCGACGCAGACCCGACAACCGCGGGCCGCCCCGTACGGGGTGTCGAGATCCGCATCGTCGACGACGAAGGGCACGACGTCCCGGAAGGCGACGTCGGCCGAATCATGGTGAAGAGCGAGATGCACTTCGACGGCTACACCGACGGCGGCAACAAGGACATGCTCGACGGTTTCATGTCGATCGGTGATCAGGGTCGCCTCGACAGCGACGGACGACTGTTCGTCCTCGGCCGAGCCGACGACATGATCATCTCGGGCGGCGAAAATCTGTACCCGGCCAACATCGAACGGGCACTGACGAGCCACCCGAGTGTGGCCGAAGCGATCGTGGTCGGTGTTCCGGATGACGATCTGGGCCAGCGGGTACGAGCGATCGTCACCATCACGGGATCGGCCACCGATCGGGAAGTCGTGGCCAGCATCAAGAGCTCGCTCGCCGAGCTGCTCGCGCCGCACGAGATGCCGCGCGACATCGTCATCGTCGACGAGCTGCCTCGCAACGCGACCGGCAAGGTCCTGCGCCGCACCCTCACTGGTAGCGCCGACTCGATTCCGAACCGGCGCCCGCTGCAACCCTGAGGACCTCCCCGGGCACACTGTCCGGATGCGCGCATCTGGAATGAAGGTTCTCGTCGTCGTGGCGGCTGTCGCCATGAGTGGCGGAGCCTGCTCGTCGGACGGTTCGACAACCGAGGCGGGAGCTGGGACATCGACGACCTCTCCGGCCACCACCGTTGCCGAGGCGACAGAGACCACAGACGCTGCGACCACCGCGACGTCGACCAGCTCCGAGGCATCGACCAGCTCCGAGGCATCGACCAGCGCGGACGGCGGGTGCAGCGCGAAGGAGACCGGTGTTGCGACGTCGACCATCGAGGCCGGCGGAGCCAGCCACGCCCTTCGGGTCTTCGTCCCGTCCAGCTACGACGGGAGCCCGTTGCCATTGGTCATGAACTGGCACGGCCTCGGCTCGGACGGACCGCAGCAGGCCCAGTTCACCGACTACGAGTCGCTGGCCGAGGCCGAGGATTTCATCGTGGCCCACCCGACCGGTGTCCCGGGGCTCGCCGGCGGCCAGAACTCCTGGGAGCTCGAGCAGTTCGACGACCCGACAAGAGACGACGTCGCCATGGCCGAGACGATGATCGACCAACTCATCGCCGACTACTGCGTCGACCAGACGCGGGTCTATTCCACCGGGATGTCGAATGGCGGGTTCTTCACGTCCAGACTCGTGTGCGAGCTGTCGGACCGAATCGCGGCCGCTGTCTCAGTGGCCGGCGTGACCCACCCAGATGGATGCACCCCAGATCGGGCGGTGCCCTTCATGGCCTTCCACGGAACCGCCGATGGCGTCGTGCCCTTCGACGGCGGGAGTTCGGTGCTGCTGGAGGATGGCGCCTTGCCGGCGGCAACCGAGTTCTTCTCACAGGTCATGCCGGACGAGTTCGCCGAGTTCGCGGCGTCGAGCGGATGCTCTCCCGAACCTGAGTCCGGGGCCGTCTCGGCGACCGTCACCCGCTACGACTGGTCCGGCTGCGACGACGGCGCAGAGCTGGTCTTCCTCGAGATCGCAGGTGGGGGCCACACCTGGCCCAGTTCGCCCCTCGGCCCGTTCCTCACCGACGCCCTCGGTGTCACCACAACCGATGTCGACGCAACGGCCGATGGGTGGGCGTTCATGGAACGCTTCCGGCTGCCGTGACGATCGGGCCCAATCCTGGATCCATCCCAGATGAATGCAACGTCATCTGAACGACATGTGAATGTGAAGCTCCGACCCCAATCGGGGTACCGTAGTGGGGTGACTCCTCGGCCTCCAGCGAAGATCTACACGGCGCTCGAGACTCGTTCGGCGCTCGAGTACGCAAACTGGAACGCCAGCAAACGGCTCCTCGACAAGCTGCCGAAGGGCGATGGCCACCCGGTTCTGGTCCTCCCAGGGTTCACCGCTGCCGACGGATCGACGCTCCAGCTCCGGGCACTCCTTCGGCGCCTCGGCTACCGCACCTACGGATGGAAACTCGGAAACAATCTCGGGCCGACGCCGCAGATCGTTCGTGGCCTCGAAAAGCGCCTTCGGGAGATCAACGAGAAGGAAGGCCAGCCGGTCAGCATCGTCGGATGGAGCCTCGGCGGCATCTACGCCCGAGACCTCTCTCGTCGGCATCCCGAGCTCGTGCGCCAGGTCATCACACTCGGCAGCCCGATCCGAATGAACCCAGGCGACCCGAGCGCAGCGCGCCGACTCTGGGACACACTCGAGCCCTTGCACGACCGAGCGGCCAACGGCCGGATGGCCGAGCCGGAGGACACGCCGCTTCCCGTTCCGTCAACGGCCGTGTACACCCGCTCGGACGGCGTCGTCCACTGGCGGCTCTGCCTCGAGGAGAAGGGCCAGATGAGCGGGAGCGTCGAGGTGTTCGGAAGCCACTGCGGCCTCGGTTTCAACCCTTCGGTCGCCATCGTCGTGGCCGACCGCCTGGCAACCGACGTCGACAACTGGAAGCGGTTCCGGGCTCCGCTGTGGGCCCTCGCCGCATTCCCTCGCCCGACCCACTGGAAGCCGCACCTGGCCGACAAGGCTTCCACCACCGCCTGACGGGCGGTCACAGCGAACGGCGCCCAGCAATTGACAACAGCGGCTGACAACAACCTCAGTCGACGTCGGGGTGGACCTCTTTCAGCAGGCCATCGCTCACGTCGTAGACGAACCCGCGGACCTCGTCCTTGTGCAGGATGAACGGCGTCATCCTGATGCGCTTCATCGACTGGCGGACGTCGGCGTACGGGTCGGTGAACGCTTCGAGTGACCACCAGGGTTTCACTCCCGTCTCCGCCTCGAGGTCGTCCCGGAACGCCGCCTCGTCGAGATTGTGGAGTCCGCAGTCCGTGTGGTGGACGAGAATGATCTCCCTCGTGCCGAGATATCGCTGCGAGAGACAGAGTGACCGGATCACGTCGTCGGTGACCACGCCTCCGGCGTTGCGGATGATGTGCGCTTCGCCGTTCTTGAGTCCCAGGACCTGGAACGCGTCGATACGGGAATCCATGCACGACACGAGTGCCATCTGGCGAGTCGGGCGCACCGCCAGCGCGTGATCGTCGAATCCGGAGGCGTAGTTCCGGTTCCTCTCGACCAGGTCGTCGGCGTTCGGTTGAAACGTCATCAAGTGTCTCCGGTTCGTGGTTGCCGTCATCGTCGTCAGCTGAACGCCGTTCTGCAACCTGGCCAGACACGATCCTCTCGAGCTTGGCGATCTCGAGCACTGCGGCCGCTCCAGTAGATTCGGCGGATGCATCGATCGATTCTTGGCGCCGCATCTCTCGCTCTTGCTCTCCTGATCGCCGCATGTGGCGGTGACGACACGAGCGGTTCGGACACGACCGCGAGCGCCGAGGCAATGCCAGACGACAGCGCCATGGCAGAGGACGGTGCCATGTCGGACGCCATGGATGACGACGCCATGAACATGGGCGACCCGACCGCCACCAGAGCCGACGAGGTCGTTGGTGCCGAACTCGCGCTTGGTTCCTTCCGGCTTCTCGACACTCGCCCCCAGGGCTTCGACGACACCGCCGGCACGGCCTGGATCGCCCGCCACGGTGGCGGCACCACGGTGACCATCGAACTCAGCGGTCTCCTGCCAGACACCCAGTACATCTCGCACCTCCACAACGACTCGTGCGCCCAGAACGGTGGCGACCACTACCAGTTCGAAGTCGGAGGCTCCGAGCTCCCTCCGAACGAAGTCCACCTTGCCTTCACCTCCGATGCCGATGGCACGGGATTCATGACGGCCGAGAATGACCAGGTCGCCGGGCCGGATGCGGTGGCCATCGTTGTGCACCCCCTCGAGCTGATCGACAACAAGATCGCCTGCGTCGATTTCGAATCAGCATCCGACTCCGCCGGCTGAGCGACCTGACCGTCGCCCCAGTCAGCCGTACCGGCTCGAGAGCTCTGCTGTGATGCGCTGCAGCTGCTGCAAGAGCGCGGGCGGCGGGTCCTCCACCTCGAGACCTGCCCCGTATCCGGCGAGCAGCGACGCCAGCGACATCTCGTTGAGACCGACGACGGTCGCCCGGACACGCCCGTCCGCCGTGACAGCACCGACGGTGATCCGGCCCGAGAACTGCCATTGCAAGGGTCTGAGGAGATGCGGTTCCACGAGCACGTCGACCGTGAGGCTCGACTGCCAGCTGCCGAACTCGGTGACGATGCCGGCCCAGACCGTATCGAGATCGAAATCAGCGGGCCGGAACACCGGATCGTCGAGCAGCGCGACGTCACGGACGCGGGAGAGGCGGAACGTGCGAAGACCGGTGGGATGATTCGCCGGGTCGGTGTCGGCGACGAGGTACCAGACGTTTCGTTTCGTGACGAGACCGAGCGGATGCACGACTCGTTCGGACGGACCAGAGCGGGGGCTTTCGTAGGACAACCGAACCTGTCGCCGCTCGACGACGGCATCAGTGAGGATGTCCAGGTGTGGCGGCGCCGCTCCAGCACCGATCCGACCCCATCCGGCGGGGTCGATCTTCACTGCTGTCGCCGCCGCCTCGGCGTCGGCCCGGAAGGTCTCGGGAATCGCGGAGCTGAGCTTGCGGAGAGCCGCTCGGAGTTCAGGTGTGTCACCGGCTGCCGGCCCGATGGCGAGGAACAGCGCCCGAGCCTCGTCGGCCGAGAGGCCGGAGAGGTTGGTCGTGGCCCCTCCAACCAACTGCCACCCTCCTCCCCTGCCGTGCTGGGAGTACACGGGCACACCACTCATGGCGAGTGCCTCGAGATCTCGGCGGGCGGTTCGCTCGCTGATCTCCAGCTCCTGGGCCACTTCGGCCGCCGTCACCCGACCGCGCCGCTGGAGGAACATCAACAATGCAATCAGTCGGTCGGCACGCATGTCCGAACTCTCTTCGTCAAACTGGCCACAACATGGCCAGTTTGACTCCGAAGATGGCCACATGACAACCACCGAAGCCATGAACACCCCCTCCACCCCCACCACACCGGCCGCTCTGCCGGACCCCCGCCCCGACCTCGCCACGGTCGTTGCGAGTGTCCGATCGATCATCGAGGGCATCGACAACAGCCAGCTCAGCGCAGCGACGCCGTGCGACGACTTCGATGTCCACGACCTCCTCGACCACATCGAGCTCGTCTTTCGGCGCGTCGCCGCAATCGGGAACGGCAACCACTGGAGCTCGGTCGAAGTGGAGCGGGTCGGCACGTCGGTCGACGACTACGCCACTGCGGTTGCCGCTGGCGCTCACGCAATGATGGACGCGTGGACCGATGCATCAAAGCTCGAGCAGATCGTCGAGGTGCCGTGGGCATCACTTCCGGCGACTGCCGCCCTGTTCGTCTACGTGGGCGAGCTCGCCATCCACACCTGGGACCTCGCCACTGCGACCGCGCAAACCACAGTCATTCCTGACGATTCGCTCCGAGGCGCACTCTTTGCGTGGAAGCAGTTTCCTTCCAATGGTCGAACATCACCGGACATCCCCTTCGACGAAGCCGTCGATCCAGGACCGGGTGCTCCGCTGCTGCTGCAACTCGTCGGGTGGTCCGGTCGACAGGTTCGCTGACCCGGACCATTTCCGCCGGACGGGAATCGTCAACAGGCAGCCGGCGTTGAGTGAGTTCATGATCATCCCCGAATCTCACGCTGACCTCCTCGACGCTGTCACCTTCTGGCACGTCGCCACCATCGGCCCGGACGGCGACGTGCAGAGCTCGCCGGTCTGGGCCGGGTGGGACGGCGAGCATTTCGTCTTCAGCCTCACCAAGGGCCGCCAGAAGTATCGCAACCTCCAGGCCAACCCGGCCATCGCCGTGTCGACGACCGATCCTGCCAATCCCTACCGCTATCTCGAAATCCGCGGTCGGGTGCTCCGGTTCGACGACGACTCGTCGAACTCCTTCATCGATTCGATGGCGAAGAAGTACATGGATGCCGACGCCTATCCGTTCCACCAGCCGGGTGATCAGCGGGTGATCGTGGTCGTCGAGCCGACCCACTCGACTCAGATGGGCTGAGCGCCAACTCCCTTCTGCGGCGCTGATCCCTGCCGTTCGACGGCGAAAGCGATCAAGAGGGCGACGACCAGCGCGAGCGCAGAACCGGCGAAAGTCTCGGCCAAGGCGGTGGTGGTGATGTCCACCGCCGCGTCTGCCAGTGCAGTCTCGTAGCCAGGCTCACCCAGTGCCGGCAGCTCGAGCCCGTCACGAAGCGTGGAGTAGCGGTGGAGACCCCACGCCGTGAGCCCGGCCAGTCCGACGCTGAAGCCGATCAGACGGAACACGATCACCAGCCCGGCTGCTCCACCGCGGTCGTTCTCCGCCGCGGCGTCGACGACCGCAGCACTCGTCGGAGCGAGCACGAGGCCGATGCCGGCACCGACGACCGCCAGCTCGAGCGCCATCAACAGATGCGACGTGTCTGCGTCCCACGTGAATCCCATGATCGAGAACCCGACGATGGCCAGCGCAACACCGACCATGATCGGTGCCCGATTGCCGACCAGAGCGGCGACGGCTCCCCCGACATATGACGTCACCGCCATCGTCGCCGTCAGCGCTGTGAGCAGGGCTCCGGCGAGCAGTGCGACCGAGCCGATGCCCGAGTCACTCTCGACGATGTTGACGAACAGGGGCACGTTCACCAGTGCGATCACCAAGCCGACTCCGACCAGGCCGTTCACCGCCATCGCTGCGAGCGGCGTCCGGCCGCCGATGACGGTCGGGCTCACGATGGGGTCGATGACTCCCCCGGCGAATACACGACGCTCGACCACCAGGAACGCACCAAGAGCGACCGCGGCAACGGGGTAGAGCCACGGCCCAGTCCACCAGGTCGATGATCCGCCGGTGAGCTCCTCGAGGCCGGACACCGACTGGATCTTGGCCTGGCCGAGCAGGGCCACGTTCAGAGCGACGAGTCCAACGGTGAGCAGCGCGATGCCCCACCAGTCGATGCGACGAGTGGCTCGCCTCGTCGGGTCCAGCACGCGCCAGCCGACGACGATGCCTCCGATGGCCAGTGGGATGTTGAGGTAGAACTGCCACTCCCAGGTCAGGAAGCGCACCAGCACGGCGCCGTAGAGCGGGCCCCACACCCAGCCCATGGTCTCGATCGCGCCGAGCAAGCCGAGCGCACGGGTGCGTTGTGCCCCAGTGTGCAAATCCCCGGCCACGGCGAGGGCGATCGGCACGAGCGCTCCGCCGCCGATCGCACTGATGACACGACCCGTCAGCAGCACGGCGAAGGAGTCCGAGCTCGGCACGATCGCCGACCCGATGGCGAACAGCACGAGGGAGCCGACGAAGACGGCGCGGCGGCCGATGACATCGCTCAACTTCCCGGCCAGCGGCATGGCGGTCAGGTACGCGATCAGATATGCGTTGACGATCCAGGCCGTGGCGTCGAGATCGTCCGGAAGGATCAGGCCCAGGTCGTCGATGATCGGGCGCAGCATCGTGGCGACCACCATCAGATCGTCTGCTGCGACGAACACCCCGAACGCGACTACCCACAGCTGGATCGAACCGAGGCGATCGGGGGCGGCGCCGTCCGCCGACGAGCGGAGCCCCGCCATGTCAGCCGAGTTCGGGTTCGTTGATCGTGACCGTCGTGCCGTAGTCCGTGAGCAGCAGGCGCCAGCTGGTACCAGCCTCGTCAGCGCCGACGTCGAAGGTCACCTCGGCGAGCTGGCCAGACGTCCGATCGATCCACAGGTCGACCTTGTCGACGTCATCCACGAGCCCGCTCGTGAGCGTCGATACTCGGGCAGGGTCGACATCGGCGGTGATGTGGAGGCGATCGTCGGCATCCGGCTCTGGCGACTCGAGGACGGCGTTCGTGAGCCCGTCGGCGATCAGAGCCGACAGCCCCACCTCGGCGTCGAAGATGGTGGCCGGGTCGAATGTCAGCGAGTCCGGGGCGGGTTCCCACGCACCAGTCAGCGGATTGGTGATCCACACGTTGCCGTTGATGGCCACAGCCCCGACCTCAGTGGCGAGCCCGAGTGCAACCACGGAAACGACGGCGTCGGCCGAGCCCGGGGCGGCGTAGCGCCCCTCGGCCATCTGGAACTGGATCAAACCACCGTCATCGATGAAGACGTCCGCGCCCTCGAGCTCGATGGTGAACAGCAGCGTGTCGACGTCGGCCATGGCGGCTGCCGACATCGCTCGCACCCCGTCGACATCGAGCGGGGCGTCACCGACATCGTCGCCCCCCGAGCTCGACGAACAGCCGGTGGCGGCGAGGAGGGTCGCACACAAACCCAGGAGGAGCACCCGAAGTCGAGTCATGTCGAGCGATGGTAGGCGGGGATCAAACCCTGGCGTTCATCAGGTCGGCTGCTGCCCGGTGCCCGGCCGCACACGCTCCGATCGGGTCGGCCGCCCATCCGGCTCCGGTGTCGTCGTAGCAGAGGAACCCCGCGGCGAACGCATCACCGGCTCCCGTGGTGTCGACCACGCGTGCGAGGCCGATCGCCGGCACGTCGACGGGCCGGAGGCCCAGTTGGTGGACGGTGGCGGGTCCGGACCCTCGTTTCACCACGGTCACGGCCCCGCCGAGCGGGCCCTCGATCTTCATCACGCTCGCTTCGTCTGCGTTGGCGAACACGACTGTGGGGTCGAGTCCATCGAGGAGACGGCGGGTCTCGTCGACCCCGAACGCCTCGATTGCAGCGACGGACGAGAGATCGATCGAAACCTTCACGTCGCGCTCCTTCGCCCATCCGACCAACTCCTGCGCCGTGTCGCTCAGAGGCGGTGCGGCGCAGGAGTAGAAG
Organism: uncultured Acidimicrobiia bacterium; assembly: GCA_965530755.1. Taxonomy (GTDB): domain Bacteria; phylum Actinomycetota; class Acidimicrobiia; order Acidimicrobiales; family SZUA-35; genus SZUA-35. Next base: position 54,089 of record CBESNA010000013.1, read on the forward strand.
GGGATGTGCAGCGTCGAGACGTGGTCGAGCCAGGTGGGGTCGGCGGGGGCGAGATCGAGGCAGGCGCGCCGGTCGGTGAGCATCGTGCGCTCCCCCGCATCGTCGACCACGACGATGATGGTTCCGGTCGATCCCCCGCGAACGATGCACGAAACGTCGACCCCGGCCTCTGACAGCTCCGCCACGAGTCCGTCACCGGCGCGATCATGACCGACCTGCCCGATGAATCGCACGGCGACACCAATCGCCGCTGCGCTGGCGGCGACATTCGCTGCACTCCCTCCACGGCGACGGCTGATGATCGACGGCGTGTCGGACGCCCACTGCAGCGGGCCGCCGAGCCTGACGACGACGTCCTCCACCAGATCACCAAGCGTTGCCAGCACCAGAGCACCCTACGCAGATCCCGTGCATCGCGACCGCACGGCCCCTGTGTTGCGACCGCACAACCGCGGTGTCGCGATGTTTGAACGCTCCCGTGAGTGGGCATGTCGGGGTCAACGTTCGCAACCGCAAGGAGTTCTCATGAACACCAATGACCATGTCCAGACCATCGATGTCGAAGCCCCGGTCCGGGTCGCCTACAACCAGTGGACCCAGTTCGAGATGTTCCCCAAGTTCATGGACCACGTCGAGTCCGTGACGCAACTCACGCCAGACCGACTCCACTGGATCGCCAAGATCGCAGGCGTCGAGCGTGAGTTCGACACCACGATCACCGAGCAGACGCCGGACCATCGCATTGCATGGACCACCGACAGCGGACCCAAGCACGGTGGTGTGGTCACCTTCCACAAGCTGAGCGACGATGAAACTCGAGTCACGTTCCAGATGGACTTCGATCCTGACGGCTTCCTCGAGACCGTCGCCGACAAGGTCGGCTTCGTCACCAAGAGCGTGTCGGCGGACCTCGAAAACTTCAAGACGTTCATCGAGGATCGTGACGCCGCCTCCGGCGCGTGGCGAGGCGTGATCGTCCAGACCAGCTGAGTCTTCCCCCATCCGGCGCCCTCCTCCAGGCGCCGACACGGTTCCCTCCAACCGGCGCAGGCTCCCCGATCTTCGGATCGGGGAGTCTGTCGCGTCCGGCGACGGGAGGATGTGAGAAGAACTTCGACTTCGGTGTCCCTCACGGGACAAGTCGTTCGTCGTGTAGTCAAATCAGGAGAGACCTGGTTCGATCCGAAAGGCACCACCATGAAGTACGCACTTCTTCTCTACAGCGACTCCGCCGTCTCCCCCGATTACGGAACACCCGAGATGGACGCCGAGATGCAGGAATGGTTCCAGTTCACCGCAGAACTGCAGGCGTCTGGCAATCATCTCGGCGGTGAGGCGCTCACGCCGACCGAAACTGCCACGACAGTGCGAGTCCGCGACGGTAAAACCATCACCGCAGACGGCCCCTTCGCCGAGACCAAGGAAACGCTCGGTGGGTTCTACCTGCTCGAAGCGGCCAACCTCGATGAAGCGGTTGCATGGGCGGAGAAGATTCCGCTGGTTCCGTACGGGTCGGTCGAAGTCCGACCGATCATGGAAATTCCGTCCTGACGCATGACACTTCGGCCATCACCGGTTGACCATGCATTTCGCACCGAGTGGGCGCCGCTCGTTGCGGTGCTGGTCCGAGAGACGGGCAGCCTGCAACTGGCAGAAGACGCCGTCTCAGAGGCGTTCGTGGAGGCGTCGGTCCGATGGCGGACCGACGGCCCTCCGCGGACGCCCGGTGCGTGGTTGCTCACCACAGCTCGCCGCAAGGCAATCGATCACATGCGCCGCCACAAACGTTTTGAGGACCGCATTCCCCAACTGGTCGCCGAGGTCGAGCTGCGGCCCGAGCCGGTCATCGAACCGTTCGGCGATGACCAGCTCGCCCTCATCGCCGGCTGCGCTCATCCGTCGCTGAGCGCCGAGGCGCAGGTCGCCCTCACCCTGCGCTACGTGTGTGGTCTCACCACCGAGCAGATCGCCAACTCGTTCATGGTTCCGCCGGAAACGATGAAGAAGCGGCTCACCCGGGCGAAGCAGAAGATCTCTGCGGCCGGCGTGCCGTTCGAGGTGCCGGAGCCAGGCCGGCTGACCGAACGTCTGGCCACGATCTGCGGAGTGATCTACGCCGTTTTCAACGAGGGCTACGCCAGCTCGGTCGGCACCGAGTTGGTCCGGGGCTCATTGTGTGACGAGGCCGTGTGGCTCTCGGAGCTGCTCTGCGAGCTCGCTCCCGATGACGCCGAGGTCCACGGTCTGGCCGGGCTCATTCTTCTGAGCGACTCTCGACGCTGGGCACGGGTCGACGACGAAGGTCTTCCGGTGCTGCTCGAGGACCAGGACCGGTCGAAGTGGGACACCGACAAGATCGAACGAGGAATGCAGCACCTGGGTCGGAGCGCGGCGCTCGGTCCGGCCGGGCCGTACCGGTTGATGGGGTCGATCGCCGGGCTGCACGCCCGTTCCACCTCGATCGACGACACTCCGTGGGAGAGGATCGCCGGCGTGTACGGCGCGTTGATCAGCCTCCACGACTCACCGGTCCTGAGGCTGAACCAGGCCGTGGCCATGGCATGGAGTTTCGGACCCGAGAACGGCCTCGCGCTCATCGATGGCCTGGGCGGCGAGCTCGACGACTATCCCTATTTTCACTCCTCTCGCGCTGCCCTACTGGCGAAGCTCGATCGCCGAGATGAGGCGACCGCGGCCTACGACCGGGCCATCGAACGGTCGAGCAACGAGGCCGAAATCCGCTGGATGACGAAACGAGGCGCCGAAATCGCAGCGGACCCGGGTACCTAGAGCCAGGCTCCGTTCTTCTCGCTACCGACGCTGGCGTAGTAGCCGGCACTGGTCAGATTGGACGATGTGAAGGAGAAGCCGAGGCGCTCAGCGCTGACCGAGCCGGTACAGATCGCATCAGCGAACGACCCTTCGAACGCATCAGGCGCGGTCGGATCCGCAGCAGCACCGCTGCCTCTTGCGTGCTCACCGCTCGTGCGGCGCCAACCCAGATCCATCGATGTGGTTGCCGGTACGGCGTTGGTCCCACCGAACTCGAACGTCTCGACCAGGGGCTGGTCGCGAAGTCTGAGCGATGCCCTCTTCGGCCCGGACCAGAAGTCGTTTCGTCGGACCTGGGTCGTCCAGAACAGTCCGTTTGGTTGGATACCGGGCTGCATGTCGACCGTCTGCGCTCCCAAACTGGGATCGATGAGGTCGATTCAAAGGAATGCGAACGCCGCTTCGAACGGCTCGTCGTTCGCGTCGAGGTATTCGCCTTCCATCACCCGGACGTCCATCTCGAGCAGATAGTCCCGACCGTCACTCGCCTCGACGTCACCCACCAAGATGGCGAATGCGGTCGTGCCGCGGAAGTCCGTCATCGTGCTCGGCTCGACGTCGAGGCCTCCGCCCGGCAGGCCGAGAATCGGCGTTGCCGCGCCATCGGGGCCGGGGAGGTACCAGTGAATGAACCCGACAGGTGGTGCGTCGATACCACCAGGGATCGGCTTGGGAACACCGACCAGCGCATCGCGGGATCGGCCGGCAGCTGGGCTCGCCGGCCCGGCCACGGTGGCGAGAGCACCCCCGGCCAGGGCGACGCTGCCCAGACCGAGCGCACGCCGGCGCGAAAGTAGGGGATGGATCGGTCCGGTTTCATCCGGTCGTGCCATGACGTCCCTCCAGACGTTTGTCAGCTCTCGTGCGGCTGTTCCACGTTCGGGTTCGACGACGATCGGCGCGTCGTTGCGTGCAAAGCCAATCGCCGAACATCGTCGGCGTCAAAGGGAAGAGCGAATGAGCTGGAGCGACATCAGCGGTGATGCCCAACTTCCACACTGCGCTCGACGAGCCCTCGTTTCAAGTGCCTCGTCGACATTGTCCATTCGAGTTTCCGATGATTCAGGCCCGAGGCATCGTCGACGGGTGCGGAAGACGCGGCCCGGCCGTCACCGACGTTTGCGCCCGGTGGTGATGATCCGAACCGGCTCGCTCCCGAGGGCGTCGGCTGATCTGAGCTGGAGCGGAAACGGCGTAGACCACCCAGTTGGATTCGTAGCTCCGCTCGGAACGGTCGAACTCACCGCCACAGGTCACCAGCCGCAGCGTGGGCTCGTCACCTGCTCCGTACACCCGCTCGGTGGGGAACGAGATCTTGTCGTACAGGTCCTTGTCGACGACGGTGAAGGTCTGTTCGCGACCGAGGTCATCAATGACGATGACCGGGTCGCCAGGCTCCAGCTCCTGTAGCCGGAAGAAGACCGCAGGTCCGTTTCGGTCGTCGACGTGCCCGACGATCACGGTCGGCCCGGCTTCGTCGGCGACGGTCCCACCGGCCCACCACCCGGCCATGTCGAAGTCGGTTGGCGTCTCGAGGGCCCCGTCAGATGTGAGGCCGAGATCGATGATCGAAGCGTCGACGTCGATCGAGGGAATGACCACCTGGCGCGGGGGTGAGACCATCGGCCTCCGCGCAACGGTGTCTGACGCAGCGGTGTCCGACGCAGTGACGTCTCGTGCAGCCTCGGGCGAGGAGGCTGCACCTCCGGACACACGTTCGGATACGTCGCCGTTGCCGGTCGACGCCAACGGCGACGGCACCGTTGCCGGCGGTGCCTCAGCTGCGGTTCGATCCGTCGTTGAACAACTGGCTCCCCAGAGGACGGCCGCCACGAGAAGCGAGACGGCCGTCCGAGGGCGAGCAGAAAGGGTCACACCCGGCGACGACGCAGGCCCGTGGCCACCGCAAGGGCGCCGGCTCCTGCGACGACGACCCAGAGTGCTGAAGAGGGCAGGGCAGCAGAGGAGTCACCCACTGCGGTGCCGCCAGCTCCTGCAGCCACCGGGCCGGCCGGCGCCGTACCGGCAGCGACCAGCGTGGCGCAGCCGGCGGGAATGGTGGCTTCGAGCGGGAGCGATGCGTCGAGGGAGCTTGGAGCGTCGCCGTCGTACTCGCCGCTGCCATCCAGATCGATCCCGTGGACGACAACGATCATGTCTTCCAGGTTGTCAGCGAGTTCTTGTGGCACTTCGATCGTGCGGCTGTAGTCGTAGCTGCCGCCGCTGGCGACGGGAAAGGCCGTGATGGCGAGGGCATACGACTCGTCCGTCGGACCTTCGGTCACCAACGAAGCCTTCACCGCGCCATAGGAGGGGACACCCTCGACGGTGCTCACAAGTCCGTCACCGTCGACGTCGAGGGCGTCGGTCGGGCACGAACCCTCGTACTCGTACTCGCCGTGGAAGTGCTGCGCATGGACCAGGTCGACCACGCCATCGATGCTCAGGGTGACCTCGGCGCTGGTGCCGGTGAGTGACACACTCACCTCACCACTGAGTCCCGAATCGTTGAGCTGGCCGAAGGTTCCCGTGAACTCCTCGGTGTCCTGGGCCGCTGCAGGTGAGGCGGCGACCAGCGTGAGCGCAGCTCCAGCTGCCAAGCAGCGGAAGACGTCGCGACGGAGCGAAGATGATGCGGTGTACATGGTGAGGTCCCTCTCTTTGTGACGGCGACGCATTCGGCCGCCGTCCTGTCTCATTCGAAACTAGAGCAACGAGCGACAAGAGGCGACTCGGAGCTCACTTCACGCCAGGGCCTTTCCTTTGGACTTCGCCTTCCCCTTCTTCTTGGCCTTCGCTTTGGACTTGGACTTGGCGGGGGCCTTTGCCTTTGCCTTCGGCTTGGCGCTCGGCACCGTTGGTGCCGACTCGGTGTCGTCGGCGGTCACTGGTTCGAGCGGGCCTCGGCGCCCGGCCGGCGGCTCTTGGGGCACCGCCCACTCCGCGCCGGTGGCGTCGAAGAGGTTCTTGACCTCGTCGATGTGGAGATCGACCAGGTCCCACAGATCGGGAACGAGGTCTCGATCGGCGACGAGACCGAAGTCGAGCCGATCCTCGTAGCTGTGCACGGTGATGTTCAGGCCCATGCCATTGGCGATCGTCGACACCGGGATGTAGTGATCGAGCTTTGCACCGGCGAAGTAAAGGGGCTGCCGTGGCCCGGGGACATTCGAGATCACGACATTGGCCGGCAGCATCACACGATCGGAGAGCCGCGACACCAACCGAACGGCCGCTGTCGCAACAAACGGTGAGGTGAAGTCGGTCGCCTCAGCGAGCGCGTCGGCCGGAACGAGCTCGAGCTGATGTTTGGCATTGACCATTGCCTGCCGGCAACGGGCGACCCGTTCCACTGGGTCGTCGCAGTCGGTGGGGAGCTCGGCGAAGATCGACGAGACGCGGTTTGTCCACGGGTCGGCCTCCTCACCGGTTCGGATCGAGACCGGGACCATTGCTCGAAGTGGCGCGTCGGGAAGCGCGTCGTGGCGGAGCAAGTACTCGCGCAGCGCGCCGGCGCAGATGGCCATCACGACATCGTTGACGGTCCCGCCGGTCGCGTCCTTCAACTGCTTGATGTTCGAGAGCGACTCCGAACGCATCGCGAAGCGCCGGTGCGGGCCGATCCTCTTGTTCCAAGGAGTGTGCGGAGCCTGGATGGTCGGCATGGAGATCCGCCCCAACTGTTCGTCGAGCGCCTCCGCCTGTTCCGATCGGCCGACGGCATTGGCCAGGACCTGCCTCGAGCGAGCAGCGATGCCGCTCAGGCTGTTGAGCCCTGCCTGATCTGCGAAGTTGCGGACGAGCCGGAGCTGGAGTCTTGCCGCCTTGACCGGGTTCATGGCCAGGTGAGCCGCCGTCTGTTTCAGCAGCTCGGCATCAGTCGGGATCTCCTCACCCTCCCACTCGATGGGTTCGTATGGCCAGGGCGCATTGGGATCAGGCTGATTGAACATCTGCATCATCATCACGCCGGCCGCGCCGTCGATGGCTGCGTGATGCGTCTTGCTCAGGATGGCCCACCGTCCGTCGCCGAGTCCCTCGATGACATAGACCTCCCACAGCGGATGACTGCGATCCATCGGCCGCCCGATGATGCGGGCGACCTGCTCGGCGAGCTGATCGGCGCCTCCCGGAGGAGCGAGGCCGATCTCGCGGACGTGATAGTCGAGGTCGAAGTGAGGATCGTCGATCCAGTACGGATGGTCGAGCCCAAACGGGACGTCGACCACGCGTCGACGGAACGGCTCGACGTGACCGACGAGGGATCCGAAGCGTTCATGAACGACTCGATAGGGATCAAAATCGGGCGATGGGCGTTGATAGATACTGAGCCCATTCACGTGCCCGTACGAGGTCGGTGTCTCCATGTAGAGGAACATGGCATCGAGACCACTGAGTTGTTTCATGAGCGCCTTCCGCCGGCTGTCGAGAACGGTTGTTCGACCGTCACATCCTCGCCGATGGAGACGGCGTCTGCATATCGATCACCAGCACTCCTCGTAGTGGAACCCCCCTCTTTCCGTCCGCGCCGCTGACCAGGGGAACTCGGCAGCCGAATGTCAAATGAGGCGACGACTCCGACGCCTACCTAACGGGGCCTGCAGCCTTCAGTCGATGTCGAAGCAACCAGCAAGCGAGCCCCTCAAGTGCCAGTCATCATTCCTGAGCGTGTCGAGAGCGCTCCCGACCGTTCGCGCAGCGAGCCGGTCGTTGCCGGCGTCGCGATGCTCTGCTGCGAGCCGGAGCCCTCCCTCGATGACGCTGATCTGACGAGTTTCAGCGTCGAGACCTGCGAGGTCCGTCGTGTCGAGAAAACGACCCACCACATCAGCCAGAGCGATCAGCTCCGGACCGGTCAGCGATTCAACGGGCCCGGACGAACCAACATCGAAGAGCTGACCGTCCAGCAGCTCGTCGAGCTCGGTCGCCAGAATCTGACACGAGACCTCGGGTGATCGGAGTGGCTTGTCGACCGAAGCGACCGGGTCAGAGCGGTCGGTGGTCACGCCCCACAACCCGGTCGCGATGATCGCGATGCCAGCGGCAGTGGCCAGCATCCGCCGTCCCAACCGGGGTCGGGCTGATGCGTTTGCCGACCGATCATCGAGCGAGATCAACTCGGCTCCAGGGTCAACCCCGTCAACCTGCGAGCCATCCCTTGTCCAGCGAGTAGACGCCACGATCGGCTCCACCTCGCCCCACACACGTTCGACGAAGTCCACCGACGGCTCGACTTCCTGGAGTTCAACGTCACTGAGTAGCCGTTCGATGTCAGCTCGCTCCATGTCGGCCTCCTTCGGTAGCTGCGTCGTCGTAGGCCTTGCGGAAGGCTCGGCGAGCCCGAGCGAGGGCCGACTCGATCGCCACCTGCGATCGTCCGGTTGCGTCAGCGAGTTCGGCGATCGGCATGCCATCGATGTGATGGAGAATCAGCAGGGTGCGATGGCGGTCGTTCAGCCCGTCGAGAGCAGACAGCACGGCGGTGTTCCGGAGGTCGATCGAGTGATCGGCCGCTGGCGCAGACGTCCGACCGAATCGCTCGACCACGAGATGCGCCTTCGACTTCCGAATCGATTGAGCTCGCCAGCGATCGATGACCTTGTTCTTGCACACGGAGATCAACCACCCGGTCGTGAGCTCACGCCCGACGTGATCTCGATGGGCGAGCGCTGCCGCTTGGAACACGTCCGCCGTGACGTCTTCAGCGTCGGCTGGGCCGAGCCGTTGCGCAGCGAACGAGAAGACGACCCGCACGTTCGCTCGGTAGAACGCCTCGAAGTCTGCCACGGTGGGCGTAGCGGTCCTTGCTCCGTCGGAGCCTGTGGTCCGGTCGGTGCCGGAGAGAGAGTGGGGCGTCGAGGTGATGAGAGTTCCATCGATTCACGACCAACGGAGCTGTCGGTCGGAAAAAGAATCGTCCCACGATCGACGGCTCGGCGCGTGCTGGATCGATGGAGGTGGCATGGGACCGACCCGCCGATTCATGTTCATCAGCTGCTTCTGCCTTGTCGCAGCTGCTTGCCAATCAACCGATCAGACCGATCTCCTCGCCGAAAATACGACGACCTCGGCGACTGAGGACACGACGACCTCGATCGCCACTGCCGACTCAGTCGTGGAGGCGGCTGACCAGCAAGCAGCGACCGAGGCCGACTTCGACATCTGGTACGCCGACGTCGACAAGGCAGTCGACGACTATCAGGCCGCCTTGAACGCTGACTTCGCTGCCGGCTTCGATCGCTTGGTTGAAGGCGAGCGACAGTTCGCTGTCTTCGGGGAGTTCTTCGTTTCCACCGCAGCGATCAGCCGGGTTGCCCTCGACACGTTGCCCGCTTCGCTGGGCGACACCGAACTCGACCCGCTGTATACCGCGTTCGTGGCCAGCGTCGAGCAGAAGGCGGTAGGCAATGAGGCAGGCGCCGAGGTCTACGAGGGTGATCCTGATGCGTTTGAGGAGGCCTTCAACTCGCCCTTCGAGCCGGGCGACATCTTCGCCCAACGAGACGATGCGGCTGTCGAGTTCGAGCGTGCGTGCCTGGCCCTGAGCGAGGCCGCAACGGCGCTTGGCCAAGAGCCTCTCGACTGCTTCGGGCTGGAGAACACCGTCGAGCCGGAGGCAACGGGTGATGACTTCGTGGTCCTCGAGGTTGGAGACTCAGTCGATCTGCAGATCGGGGAAGTGGCGCTCACCTACGAAGCGACGGTCACCACAGAACGCGCCGACTGGGGCGATGACTGGTTGGCTGCGAACGACCAGCCGGGCTACCAACGAACGTGGTGGCTCGGCATGCCCGAGGGCCTTGCCGACCCGAACGGAGAGCTCGCGCTGGAGACAGTCCTCGAGGCAGTTCCGTTCTCGCTCGATCTCGATCCGTGGTTGGCTGACTTCCAAGCGATCTCGGTACTCAGCTCAGGCGAAGACCAGATCGGCGGGTTGGAAGCTCGATACTGGGACATCTACATCGACGCAGCAGCGCTCGAGCCGTTCGCCGACCCGATCATCGCTGTGGTGAAGGCGAACGCCGGGAACCCGGTGGGCGGCATACAGCTTGCATTCGACGCCGGATGGCGGATGTGGACGATCGACCATCCCGCAGGCCCGGTTCTGTACATCCAAACCGCATTCATCGATACATCGGTGACAGATTCCGCGTTCGAGAACATGACTGAGGAACAGTCCGAAGCCGGATTGTGGCCAGACATCGACCCTCAGATCTACGCCGCCGCCATCGCCACGCTCGAAGGCCATTCAGCTGGCCTCACCTTCAACGTCGATTGATGCAGATCAGCAGCTGCCACCATCCGAATTGGAGGCTGCCGACCACGCACGACTCTCCTAGGTCGATCACCAGTACTCCTCGTAGTGGACGTTGCCCGGCGACGTGCGCTGATCGATGGTGAAGCCGCGCTCCAGCAGGATCCCGACCGCACCCTTCGTCTCGGGGAGGTGCTCCTCGCCGTCCTCGCCCTTCTCGGGCAGGCCGATCATCGACGGATTGCCGCAGAGGAACACGTTGGTGTTCGCCGGATCGAGCTCGACACCGAACGCCTCGGCGAAGCCGTCGTTGGCGAGCACGTCCTGGATGTATCGCTTCGGGACATCGTCCTCGCGGGTCGGCAGCGGGAGGTAGTGATAGTTCGGGTAGCGCTGCTCGAGCTCACGATGTTTGTCGAGGTAGCCGAGATCGGCCCAGCGCCGGACCGACACCGCCGACAGGATCGGCCCGGAGTGACCCTTGCGCAGCAGCTCGACCAACATCGCGTTGTGCGGCGCTTCGCCGGTGCCCGTCGACAGGAACACCACCGTCGTCGATGGATCGGTCACCGCCGAGAGCGTGTAGCGACCGGCCACCTTCGGTCCGAGGTAGATCCGGTCTCCCGGTCGTTTCAGCGCGAGGCGAGGGGTGAGGCCCGGCACGTTCTCCGGCGTCGGTTTCACCAGCACGATGTAGAACTCGAGTTCGTCGTTGCTCGGTTCGTCTGTGAGATAGCCAGAGCTCTCGAGCATCCGCGACGAGATGGAGTACGAGCGGCGGATCAGCTTCTCCCACTTGTCCTCGATGCCGGGATCGGTGGCGTCGTCGATCCTGTGCTCCCAGTGGCCGAGCCCGAGTGTGGCGTACTGACCGGGGAGGAAGGAGGTGTCGCCGTCGTCCGGCTTGACCCGCAGAGTCCAGAGGTCGGAGTGGGTCGGCTCGAAGTTCGTGATCGTGGCGTTGTAGTAGAGCGCACGCAGTTCCTCCTGCGCCCCCTCGTGGCGGCGCCGCAGCCGATGGGCATCGGGCACCGCAGCGTCGAGCTCGGGGAAGCAGGCGGCAGCGAGGTCGACGCCGATGCGCCAACCGGGCGAAGTTGGAATCGTCTCGTCGCCGGTCGGCTCGCCCAGAAAGAAGACCTTGCCGGAGGCGGCAGCATCGTCGGAGAGCCCGACGGCGGCTGCACTCTCGGTCTGGCGGGGCGAGGCGAACACGACTTGGTCGAACTGGAGATCGGGCGTCCGTCGGTCATCGAAGAACGCCATCGGGTAGCCCTCGACATCACCGATGGCATCTGGTGCATGACGGTAGAGGACGGTGGCGCGACGTTCGCGTTCGAGCCGGCGCAACAGATTGTCACCGCCGGGCGAGAGGCGGGCCGGATCGAGACCTTTTGCTGCCAGCACGACTCGACCCCCGGCATCGACAGCAGCGGCCATGAGTTCGATGGCGTTGTCGGTCGTGCCGATGACGAGCACGTCGTCACCCTCGCTGACGGCCGAGATGTCATCGACAGCGATGCGATGGTCGATGGCCACCTCGATGTCGGGCGACCATCCTTCGAGCGGCGGACGCTGGGCGACGACACAGGCTCGGGTGAGGTAGGCCAGCCGGTTGGTGGTGACGACCAGGAGGTCCGCCTCACCGTCGCGCTTCAGCAACTCGATCGACTCGACGGATTCTCCGAGACCGACATCGAGCTGGTTCTCGGCGACCAGGCTTGGAAACACCACCGAGCTGCTTGGCTCGATGATGCGCACCAGACCGAGGCCGGATCGGAGCGACGAGATCGCCACCGACAGCCCACCCGCCGAACCACCGATCACCACCAGGTCGTAGGCGACATTCATCTCATTGGCGTTCGTCATCAACACTCCCGGCTTCGTGACTGCACGGACGTTACTGAACCCTCCGGTTCCGGTCGAAACCGCCGCCGGTCGACGTCGCCAGTCAGACGGTCTGGCGGATGCGATCCAGCGCCTCGATCAAGGCAGGGCCTTCGGTCGGATCGACACCGACGATCGAGAGCATGATGCGAAGTTGGTGGGCCCGAGTCGGACGGCGAGCAGCGCCGCGCATGGCCAGCCCGGTGCGCATCCACTGCACGACCGAGCCCAGGACCGCATCGGTGAGGGCCATGAGGTCGTGTTCGGCGAATCGGCCACTGCTGATGCCGTCGGAAAGTGCACCGCTGACAAGAGTGCGCACTCGGTCGCGGAACTCCGGAACGGTGGCGAGGAGGGCAACGAAAGCAGACGCCGATGCAGGGTCGTCATCGACGAGGCTCAGGAGCTGGGATGCCCCGAGCAGAACTCGCATCGCAGGGTCGTGTTCGATGACAGCGAGCGTGTCGCGCCCGATCTCCACCCCGGTGCTGAGCTCACCAGTGACCGCCTCGACCAGGTCGTCGATCGAGAGAAAGTGGTTGTAGAAGGTGCCGCTGGAGACGTGAGCCTCGCGGGCGATCTCGCCAACGGTGGCCCCGTCTGGTCCCTTGTCGGCGAGGACGATCATGCCGGCGCCGATGAGGGCACGACGGGTCCTGGCCCGCTTGCGCGGGTACCCGTCTGTCGGGCGTGTCTGGTCCATCGGGGTGGAGGTCACAAGATTCATTATTGACGATGATGCCCAAAATTGCATATATTGTTCAGAATTGTTCGGAGCACGCTCCGATCACCACCACGCCACCGCAGAGGAAACGCCATGGTTGCCAAGAGCAACGCCAAGATCGCCCGCGCCGTCGACGAAGAGCGCGAGATCGTCAACGCCACGGTCGACGCCGTCACGTCTGCCCTCCCCGTCGGCCTCACACCGCTGCAGATGGGCGCCGCCGCGGGACGTCTCGTCGGCGCTGCTGCCCGCCAGCCCCTCACGACCCTGCGTCGTTCCGCCGCATTGGGAGCCGAGTACGTGAAGGTCGCAGCGGGAACGAGCGACATCACCCCCGAGCGCAAGGATCGACGCTTCGGCGACGAAGCGTTCGAGAAGCACCCGCTCTACAAGCGTCTGGCTCAAGCGCACCTCGCGGGAGAGCGGGCTGTCGAAACCTTCCTGAACGAGCTCGACCTCGACGACAAGAGCCGGCTTCGTGCCGAGTTCGTCGCCAACCTCGTCACCAGCACGACGGCCCCGACCAACACCCTCGCCGGCAACCCGGCCGCACTGCGCGAACTTCGGGCGACGAAAGGCCGGAGCATCGTCGACGGTGCACGCCACGCACTGCACGACGCCAGACACAACGGCGGCCTCCCGTCGATGGTCGACACTCGCCCGTTCGTTCCCGGCGAGACCGTTGCCGCAACACCCGGGGCCGTGGTGTTCTCGAACCCGGTGCTGGAGCTCATCCAGTACACGCCAACCACCAAGAAGGTGGCCGAGCGGCCGGTCTTCATCATCCCGCCGCAGATCAACAAGTACTACATCCTCGACCTGGCGCCGCAGCGGAGCCTGATCGAACACCTCGTCGCCAATGGCCAGCAGGTGTTCGCCATCAGCTTCCGCAACCCGACCGCCGAGCATCGGGACTGGGGCCTCGACACCTATGTGGCCGCCATCCTCGAAGCAGCCGATGCGGCAATCGAGATCAGCGGTTCGCCCGATCTGAACTTGCTGGGCGTATGCGCCGGCGGCATCACGATGGCGGCGATGCTCGGCCATCTCGAAGCAAACGACGACACTCGGATCCACTCGGCGACGTTCCTCGTCACCATCCTCGACTGGGAAGTCCCTTCGACCTTGGGCACGTTCATCTCACGTCCAGTGGTCAACGCCGGTCGGCGGCGGAGTCAGTCCAAGGGCGTGCTCGATGGCGGCGACCTCGGCCGCGTCTTCGCCTGGCTCCGGCCGAACGACCTGATCTGGAACTACTGGGTCAACAACTACCTCATGGGCAAGAATCCGGCCGCGTTCGACGTGCTCAGCTGGAACGTCGACTCGACCAACGTGCCGGCCTCGCTGCACAGCGACTTCCTCGAGATCGCTGTGGGGAACACGCTCGCCCATCCCGGGCAAACCCTCTGCATGGACACGCCAGTCGACCTCTCGAAGGTGACGGTCGATGCCTACGTGGTCGGAGCGGTGACCGACCACATCACGCCGTGGCGTGGCTGCTATCCGACGGTCAATCTCCTCGGAGGCAACGCCGAATTCGTCCTGTCCTCGCAAGGGCACATCCAGGCGCTGGTCAATCCGTCCGGCAACCCCAAGGGCACCTATCACACCAACGACGACGCGGTCACCGGCTCGGCCGAGCTGACCGCAGACGAATGGCTCGACGGCGCTGAGCAACATCAGGGCAGCTGGTGGGACCACTGGATCGGGTGGCTCGGCAAGCGAGGCGGCGCCAAGATCGCGGCACCGAAGGCACTCGGAAGTGAGCAATTCCCGGCCGGCCAAGCCGCACCCGGCTCCTACATCCACGACTGATCGGGTGCCGCTCGACCGAAGTCACAGGCTCGCTGATTCTCTGGCGACCCCACTGAATGCTCTACTGACACGATGAACGAACACGGCACGCGGTCGACCTACGTGTCGATCGGTCGTCAGCGCCTTCGGGTGATGGTCGAGAACCCAGGCGCCGGCCGACCCCTTCTGTTGATCAACGGGATCGGCGCCACTGGCGATCTTTTCGAACCCCTTCGGGTGTTTCTCGGTGATCGCGAGACCATCGCGTTCGACGCACCCGGCGTCGGTGGGAGTCCGGCTCCGATGTATCCACCGACGATGCGCGGCATCGCCAGACTCGTGGCCGGACTCATCCACGAGCTCGGCCACGACCAGGTCGATGTGCTCGGGCTGTCCTGGGGCGGTGCGCTGGCCCAGGAGTTGGCGCGCCGACATCCCGACCGCGTGCGGCGGCTGATCCTGTCGGCCACGATGCCGGGCTGGACTTCCCTACCCGGACGTCCCGCTGCGATGTCGATCCTCATGTCGCCTGCCCGCTACTACTCGACCGACTACCTGCGTCGCGTCGCCCCGACGCTCTACGGCGGCATCATCCGCGACCGCCCCCGGCTCTTGGCCGAGCACGCCAAGCTGCGAGAGGCAAGACCCCCGACGACCGTGGGATACCTGTGGCAGCTCAGCGCCCTTCGCCGGTGGACGAGCCTTCCTTGGCTGCATCGACTTCGGCAACGGACCCTGGTGCTGGCCGGCGACGACGACCCCATCATCCCGCTGGCCAATGCGCGCATCATCGCCAGCCGGATTCCGGACGGACGGCTCCACGTGGTGAAGGGTGGCGGCCACCTCTTCCTCTTCACCCGGGCAGATGAGATGGCCACGATCATCACCGATTTCCTCGCCACCGGTGCAGACGAAGCCCGGCGGCACCTTGAGGCCCCGCTCGCTCACTGAGCCGGGCTTCGGTATCGCTGGGCCCCACATTGCTGGCCGGTTTGGGGCTGCCCATCTCTGGCCGCAAACGGCCAGGTGATCGACCGGTCGGTGACCTGGACCGCCGCATGGTCGTGGCGCATGCTCACTCCATCGACCGATGCTCGGTCGACCGAGGCATGCGCCTCACCACGAGAAAGCAAACTTCATGGCCTCTTCGATCATGAGCATCGGACACATGCCGCGACGCCGACCGTCGCTCGATGCAGTGTCCACGGTCGAACGAGCCGTCGCCGCCGGTTTGATGGTCACCTTGGCCGTCTCGGCTGCACTCGTGTTCATCGACGGCGGTTCGTCGAACGATGCGGCGCAGATCAACGTCCTGGCCGCCACACCCGTGGTGGCCGATCAGGCCCCAGCCCAAGCCGCCGAGGGTTCCACGTTCGTAGAGTCCGGCGACACCGCCACGGCAGGCGGAGCGGTTCAGACGAGCGGCGCCGACGATGCGATCGCCGGCGAAACGAATTCGGTCGAAGCAGGCGCCTTGCTCGGTGGTTTCGAGCTCGCCGCAGGTGACATCCAAGGCCTCTACGTCACGGTCGGCTTCGAGCCGGTCAACATGCGCGTCGAACCCGGCGTGACCTCGAGCATCGTCGGCCAGATCGATCCCGGTGACGCTGCCATGGCGCTGTCGTCAGGACGGATCGCCACCGATGGCACGGACGAGTGGATCGAAGTCGAGTATCTCGGTTTGACCGGCTGGGTCCGGTCTGACCTCCTTCAGCCGGCCGACGCCAACTGAGCCTCAGTCGACCAGCTCGCCGTAGAGCGGGCAATCATCATTGTCACAGGCGAAGCCGGTCTCGAAGGCGTCGGCCGCCAGCGTCGTGACACCGCACGCGGAACAGATGGGCGCACGCTCGACGTCGATGGCGTCGTCGTCACCCATCGGTTCGCTGTTCATTCAGGCCGCTGCAATGTCGCGGAGAATGGCCAAAGTTCGCTCGTGGCGAGGCGAGGTCAAGGCCTCCAGCGCCGTGATACCGGCCACGGTGTCGTCCACAACACCGTCGGCGTCGACCACGAGCTCGAGACCGGCCGCCGTCAGCTTGGCCAACGACTTGCGGGCGTCTCGTTCGTCCTTGATCGTTTCGACGACACCCATCTTCTCCATGGGTTTCAACGCCCGCGTGACGCCAGACGGGGAGAGCCCGACCATTCTGGCCAGATCGACCCGGGTCGAGGCGGCTCCCGGCTGGGTTCGGAGCGCTGACAACATCTGATACTCACTGAGTGAGATGCCTTTGATGTTTGCCAGCGACGTGTCGAGGTGGCGGCTCAATCGGGAGGCAGCCGCAAGGAGGTCGTGCACGGCATCGGTCCGGTTCATTCGTGCATGATGCATGATCACTCACGTATGTGTCAAGCGAAAATCGCTGGACGCGAGGCGGCGCCGTCGACCGTGGTGTGCGAGGCTGGGCAACTTGCCGCAGAGCAGCGGCATGCGCTCGTCAGCGCACCAGACGTCATGGAGTCATGCATGGAGCACGCACGCCAGTTCTACATCAACGGGGAATGGGTCGACCCTGTCTCCACCGCCACGATCGACGTGGTCAACCCCGCCACCGAGGAAGTGTTCGAGACGATCGCGGCCGGTAGCCACGAAGACGTCGATGCAGCGGTTGCCGCAGCCAAGGCTGCGTTCCCCGCGTTCTCCCAGACCACCAAAGAGGAGCGCATCGCCCTGCTCGAGAAGATCATCGAGGTCTACAAGACGCGCATCGGCGACATCGCCACTGCCATCACATCGGAGATGGGCGCTCCGAGCGGGCTGGCGAATGCAGCACAGGCCCCGTCGGGACTCGGCCATTTCATGTCGACACTCAAGGCCCTCAAGGGATTCGAGTTCGAGGAAGTGCTCGGCACCACCACCGTGGTGAACGAACCGATCGGCGTGTGCGCCTTCATCACACCGTGGAACTGGCCGGTGAATCAGATCGCAGCCAAGGTGGCTCCGGCGATCGCTGCCGGTTGCACGATGGTGCTCAAGCCGTCCGAGGTGGCGCCGCTCAACGCGTTGGTCTTCACCGAGGTGTTGCACGAGGCCGGCGTCCCCGCCGGTGTGTTCAACCTCGTGAACGGCAACGGCCTCGACGTTGGCGTTCCGCTGACGTCGCACCCAGACGTCGACATGGTGTCGTTCACCGGTTCGACCCGGGCCGGTATCGATGTGGCCACGAACGCAGCACCGACGGTGAAGCGCGTGGCCCAGGAGCTCGGCGGCAAGTCGGCGAACATCATCCTCGATGACGTCGACGTGCCTGCCACCGTTGGTCGCGACATGTTCGGCATGTGTATGAACACAGGCCAGTCCTGCAACGCAGGCAGCCGGATGCTGGTGCCGAACGCGATGATGGACGAGGCGCTCGCAGTCGCGAAGGCCACGGCCGAGTCGATCCCGGTCGGCGATCCGACCGCTGACGGCATCGCGGTTGGTCCCGTTGTCTCCGAGGCGCAGTTCCTGAAGATCCAGGCGCTGATCCAGAAGGGCATCGAGGAGGGGGCCACGTTGGTCACCGGCGGTGTCGGACGTCCCGAGGGGCTCGAGACCGGCTACTACGTCAAGCCCACCGTGTTCGGCAATGTCACCAACGACATGACGATCGCCCGGGAGGAGATCTTCGGGCCGGTCATCACGATCCTCGGATACGACACGGAGGACGAAGCCGTCGAGATCGCCAACGACACGCCGTACGGCTTGTCCGGCTACGTGTCGTCCGGTGATCCGGAGCGGGCTCGGGCCGTTGCTCGCAAGCTCCGGACCGGCATGGTCCACCTGAACGGAGCACCGCTCGACAACAAGGCGCCGTTCGGCGGCTACAAGCAGTCCGGCAACGGACGCGAGTTCGGCACCCACGGCTTGAAGGAGTTCTTGGAGGTCAAGTCGATCTTCGGCGACAACCCCAAGCCCTGAAACACCAGCCCCTGAGACACGGCCACTGAAACACCAAACCCGAGGTTTGAGCCCCACAAAAGCGGGGTCCCGAACCTCGGGTTTGGCTGTTTTGTCGTTCGCTACGACGAGTGTCGTTCGCTACGACGCATCGGTGCGGCGGGATCAGCCGGCGTCGGCTTCGGCGTCAGCCTCGTCCACGTCAACGGAACCGGGATCAACGTCAACAGAACCGGGGTCAATGTCAACGTCGGGAGCGTCGACATCGGCGTCGGCGGCGGGTGCTTCGATGTCCACGTCGCCAGAGTCGACGTCGACGTCAGCATCGCCACCCAGCAGGAAGAAGGCGGCGACGATCAGCGCGGCGACTGCGGCCGCTGCCATTGCGATCATGCCGCCATTCCCACTGTCGCGGGTTCGATCGTAGTTGCGGCTTTCCATCTCTCGGTCCATGTCGATTGCCATGATGAATCTGCCTTTCGATTGGTGGGCTTTCGCCTCTCGGAAGAACGTCCATGCCCGATCCCGGACGGCGCCAAACATCCGACGGCAAGATCAGCTGTCGGGGGCAAGCACCGATGGATGCCAAGCGACGACCACTACCGTCATCGGCGTGACGGCGCCGGCTCGTTCGCTTCCCGAAATCGTCCGTCGTGGCGAGTACGCGCCCGAGTGGTGGCGAGCAGACTCGATTGCCGGGCTCACGGTCGCCGCGATGCTCGTGCCTCAGGCGATGGCGTACGCCGAGCTCGGCGGGCTTCCGCCGTCTGCTGGGTTCCGCGCTGCGCTGGTGGCCTTGCCCATCTACGCGCTGCTCGGAACCAGCCGTCATCTCGGCGTGGGCCCCGAGCCGGGCACGGCTGTCCTGGCCGCCCTCACCGTGATGCCCTTGGCCGGCGGCGATCCGGACCGTTACCTGGCGCTGATGGCGGCCATGGCCGGCATCGTCGGCCTCTTCTCACTTCTGGCTGGTGTGCTGCGTCTCGGGTTCATCGCCGAACTCCTGTCGAAACCGGTTCTCATCGGCTACATCACGGGCGTGGGCCTGACCTTGCTGTCGAGCCAGCTCGCAGGGCTCCTTGGTGTCGACGTGACCGCCGGCGATTTCTTCCCCC
Organism: uncultured Acidimicrobiia bacterium; assembly: GCA_965530755.1. Lineage (GTDB taxonomy): Bacteria > Actinomycetota > Acidimicrobiia > Acidimicrobiales > SZUA-35 > SZUA-35. The sequence goes on from CBESNA010000013.1 coordinate 73,579, forward strand.
GCTTCTGGCAGCTCGTCACGCGACTCGGCTCGATCGACACGGCAACGGCGGCTGTCGGCATCGGGACCCTTCTCGTGATCCTCGGTCTGCGGCGTACGCAGCCGACCGCACCGGGAGCGTTGATCGGTCTCGTCCTGGCCACGGTCGCCACGTCCGGCTTCGATCTGCAGACGGGAACGGTCGGCGAGATCGAGGCCGCGCTGCCGTCGTTCGCGCTTCCCGGCGTCGGCGCGAGCGATCTGGTGTCGTTGCTCGGCCCGTCCGCCGGCCTGCTGCTCATTGCCTACACAGACAACATCCTGACTGCTCGATCGATCGCGACGAAGCAGGGCTACCGAATCGATCCGAACCGGGAGCTCGTCGCGCTCGGTGCGATGAACGCTGTCGGGGCGCTGGGCGGCGGGTTCCCCATGTCGTCGAGCGCATCGCGGTCGATCGTGCCGGCGACCCTCGGCAGTCGAACCCAGATGTCGTCCCTCGTGTCGTTCGTCGCCGTGATCGCGGTGCTGGTGGCGGGGAGATCGTTGCTGGCCGAGATCCCTCAGGCCGCGTTGGCTGCGGTCGTTGTTGCGGCCGCATTCGCGGTCATCGACATCGCTGGTTTCTCTTCGTTGTGGAGGGTCAGTCGAACCGAGGCAGCCCTGGCCGCTGTGACCTGCCTGGCAATCCTGACGGTCGACCTGCTCTTCGGCGTGCTGGTGGCACTCGTCCTGTCTGGCCTGGTCATGCTCCAGCGAGTAGCCAGACCACACGACGCGATCCTCGGCCAGGGCGAGGGGCTCGACGGCTGGATCGATGTGAAGGATCAGCGGGCCCGCCTGGAGCACGGCCTTCTCGTCTACCGATTCGACGCACCGCTCTTCTTCGCCAATGCGGATGAGTATGCGAAGCGCTTGATCGCGGCGTTCGAGCAGAACCCCGGCGAGGAGACGCACGTCATCCTCGACTTCGAGGGCATCGGCTCACTCGATTCCACCGCAGCCGAACGACTCGAACAGCTACACGAACAGCTCAGCAGGGACGAGCTGACGATCGCCGTGGCGCGAGCCAACGACGACGTCATCGGCGTGATGAAACGCTCCGGGTTGATCGACGCGATCGGCAGCGAACACATCTATCCGACGATCAATGCCGCAGTCGCCGACTTCCGACGGCGATCGAGCTGACTGGCGGGTGAGCTACGGTCCGGCCATGGGCCCGAGCGAGATCGTCAACCAGTTCATCGCCGCCGTCGAACTCCAGGACATCGAAGCAGCGTGTGCGTTGTTGGCGGACGACGTCCGCTACGAGAACATGCCGATCGACCCCATCGTGGGGCGAGTTTCGGTGGCAGCGACACTCCGTATGTTCCTCGAACCGGCGAGTGAGGTCGATTGGCCCGTGTTGCGCGAGATCGTCGACGGGTCATGGGTGATGAACGAGCGTCTCGACCGGTTCAAGATCGGTGATGGCTGGCTCGAGTTGCCGGTCGCCGGCGTTTTCGAGGTCGTCGATGGTCTGATCACGCTCTGGCGCGACTACTTCGACATGGGGAGCTATCAAGCGCAGATGGCCGCCCTCACCGCAAGCAGCAGTTGACGCGACAAACCCGAGGCTGGGACCCCCGATTCTGTGGGGCCCAAACCTCGGGTTTGGTTCGTTCCGGGGTCAATCAGGTCCGGCGTCAATCAGTGGTGGCGGTCTCGTCGGCGGTGGCGGTGTCGTCAGTCGTGACCGAGTCGGTGAGATCGACGCCATCGGCGGTGACCGAGTCGGTGAGATCGACGTCTTCGGTTGACAGCTTCTCGATCTGACTCTCGACCGTGTTCGTGACCTTGTCGAGCTTGTCGGTGAACTTGCCGCCGGTCCGCTTGTCGATCTGGCTCGTCACCTTGCTCAAACCGTCCGTCAGCTTCTGGGGGTTCTTGGTGACAATGCCCTTGAGCTGATTCAGCAGTTTCATACGGGTTCCTGTGGTCAATTGGTGAGCGCTTGGCTCTCACAGCAAGGCGCTGCGATCGCCAGATCTTAGTTGCACGGAACCCTCCCCGTTGCCGGTTTGCGTTACTGAAACGTGAAACCTTGACCCTCGAGAAAGCCTCGCATGTGGGGCCGACTCTCCTTCCCGAGCAGCGACGACATGTCCTCGCTCCACACCCGGTCGACCTTGCCACCGGTCCGCTCGCGGTAGTACTCGCGCATCTGCTCGTCGTAGGCCGCGATCCCGTCCCGGTCGTCGGTTTCGTCGTAGGTCTCTTCCTTGAGCGTGACCGACAACGGCAGCCGCGGTTTGAGCTGCGGGTCCTGGTCCGGCCAGCCGAGGCAGAGTCCGAAGAGGGGAACGACCTGGTCGGGAAGTTCGAGGAGCTCGGTCATCCGGGCCGGGTCGTTGCGGATCCCTCCGATGTAACAGATGCCGAGCCCCAGCGATTCGGCGGCGACAACGGCGCTCTGAGCCGCGAGTGCGCAGTCGACCGTGGCGATGACGAAGTGTTCGGTCACCCCGGGGTGAAAGTCACCGCCCGCCATCTCACAGGCCACGGCCGACCGGTGAAGATCGGCGCACCACACGAAAAATGCGCCTGCGGTCTCGACGTAGGCCTGACCGCCGGCCACCGCAGCGATTGCCGAGCGGGTCTCCGGATTACGCACCCGAATGATGGTGGCGCCTTGGAGGTTCGACGATGTGGCCGCCGAGAGCCCGGCCGAAATGATGTCGTTCACCATCTCGTCGCTGATCGGTCGGTCGGTGAACTTACGAATCGATCGATGGCTCTTGAGCAGCTGGATGACGTCCATTCGCCGAGGCTAGGGGTTCGCTGTCACACCCCGACGACGAAGATACGACGACCACTTCGGAGATTCGCTCCCCATCACTGCCTTGCCACAGTCAACCCAGGGAGCCCAGAATGACGACCAACGAGAAGGACCGGCTCGATCTCCGCCAAGGACTCGAGCGGGTGCTGTCCGACCCTCGTCTCGCCGCCATCGCGATGGAAGCCATGCCACCGATCGACTACTCCCAGCTCGCAACGAAGAGTGATCTCGTTGCTCTCGGGCTGTCGATCGACGGCCGATTCGCCGAGGTCGACGGTCACTTCGCCCAGGTAGAGGGCCGCTTCGCCGAGGTAGAGGGCCGCTTCGCCCAGATAGAGGGCCGGTTCACCGCAGTTGAAGGCAAGGTCGATGCGCTCGACGGGAAGATCGATCGTGTCCACGGTGCACTCGACCTCTCGCTGGCGTCGCAGCTCCGGATGATGTTCCTGATGCAGCTCGGAACGATCGCCGCGGTCACCGGCATCATCCAGGCGAGCCTCTGACCGAGCTCAGGCTCGTAATGCCGCTGCTACTTCACCCGCGGCCTCGATCGACTCGGCGTCGCTACCGGCCACGACCTTCAGGTTGAACATCGAGCACCCGGCATCCCGGTAGGGCCGGAGCGCCTCGGCCACCTGAGCCGGGGTGCCGACTGGCGTGTACTTCTCGAACGCAGCGAACGGCACCTTGTAGAACGCCTCCATTGCGTCGGCAACGCGCCCGCGGGCCTCGTCGGCCGTGTCGCCCACACCAACCCATGGCTGGTAGCCGTGCCTCCAGTTCACCGACGTTCGGCCGAGCTCGGTCGCCTCGGCGTCGATGATTGCGGTCGCCTCGGCGAAGCGGCGGGGTGAGCACCACGCTGCGATCCAGCCATCGCCGAACCTGGCTGTCCTGCTCAGGGCCGCGTTCGAGCGACCGCCGATCAGGATGGGCGGCGGCGGGTCGACGGTCGGGCGGATGACGGCCTCGTCGATGTCGAAGAAATCGCTGTGGTGGTTGACCGATTCACCCGCCATCAAGGCACGAATGATGTCGAGGCAGGCATCGGTTCGGCGGCCTCGCGTGGCTGGGTCGACGCCGCAGATCTCGATCTCGTGCCGATCGTCTCCCCCGACTCCGACGCCGATGGTGAAACGACCAGAAGCAATGGTCGACATCGTGGCGATCTGCCTCGCCACCGGCAGCGGATGACGCAACGCCAGCAGGTACACACTGATCATCACTCGCATCGTCGGGTGGAGCTGGGAAAGGGCGGCGATCTCACAGAAACCGTCGGTCCCGTGACCGTTCCGAAACGACACGTGGTCAGCCATGTAGAGCTGGTCGACACCGACCTCGACCAGGCGTTCGAGAGTCGCGTGTTTCTCGTCGAGCGTTGAGTTCCACAGGTCGACGGGGGTGGCGAAACCGATCGTGAGTTCTGCAGCCGGAGCCATGGGCGGACAGTAGGCGACAGTGCCAGACTCGGCCCATGGCCGATGCCCCGAAGCTGAAGGACTACTTCGATGCCGAGCTCGTTCGAGAGACCGGCATGCGAATCAGACGAGTCGAGCCGTCGTTCGACGTCGAGCGGTTCGTGGCTGCCGCGGTCGGCGACGATTGGGAGCCGCTGAGCCTGACCGAACGAAGCCGTCGCATCGCACAAGCGATGTGGGAGACCCTGGGTGTCGGCGTAGTCGAGGCGCTCGACGTCGCCACTCGCGTGTTGCCAGAGGAGCTCGACGATCCCGAGGGTGTTCTGAACAACGGCTTCTGGATGTGGCCCCTCAGTGATCTGATCGCCACGTACGCGCTCGACCATCCCGGCCCGGCACTCGATGCGGCCGAGGAGCTCACCAAACGGTTCACGTCCGAGTTCGCCATCCGCCCCTTCCTCGCTCGCTATCCGGAGACGATGGACCGAGTCGAGCAGTGGGTCGATCATCCGAACGAACACATCAGGCGCCTGGCCAGCGAGGGCACCCGGTCACGCCTGCCGTGGGCGACCCGTCTGGAGCTGCCGGTCGACCGGGTGCTCGGCGTGCTGTCAGGGCTGCGCCGAGACGAGTCCCTGTATGTCCGCCGTTCGGTGGCGAACCACATGAACGACCTGGCGAAGGACGACAGCGACCGCATCGTCTCCCTGCTCGAGGAATGGCATGCCGAGGGAGTGCCGGAGACGACGTGGATCGTCCGCCACGCCATGCGCAATCATCTGAAGAACGGCGACGGGCGCGTGATGGCGCTGTTCGGCTACGAGCCGGCCGAGGTCGATGTCGTCGACTTGAGGATGACCCCGGGCGTCGTTGCGATCGGCGAGCCGACCTTGATCGAGTTCGACGTCGCCGAACGTGCTGGGCGGAACCAGAAGCTGATGGTCGACCTCGTGGTGGGTTATGTGAAGTCGAACGGATCGGTGGGTCCGAAGGTGTTCAAGTTCAAGGACTTCGATCTGTCCGCCGGCGCAGCGGAGTCGTACCGGCGCAAGCTCGACATGGTGGTCCGGAGCACCCGCAAGCTCTACCCCGGCACCCACTCGGTGACGGTCCGCGTGAACGGTGCCGACCTCTCGACGACCACGTTCGAACTCACCGCCTGACCTGCCACTGACCGACTTCCCGACTCAGCGGCTAACCGCTGTGTGCCGCCGATGGCACATCGACGGTCGTGCGCATGATCGAGCCGAGCGCCTCAGGTTCGACGACATCGGGGTGGGAGTCCGGTGCGCACAGAGCGAACAGCGTGCGGCCGTCGGCGCCACCGAGGCAGCAGGCGAAGCAGCCGGTGCCCGTAGGGATCGTGTCCGTGATCTCGCCGCCCTCGGTCACCCGCACGACCGAACCACTGAGGGCATCGGCGAACCAGATCGCTCCTTCCGCATCGAGATCGCAACCGTCAGGAGCGGTGTTCGGCACGGCGGCCCAGACCCGGTCGTTGCTGAGCGTGGCATCGGCGCCGATGTCGAAGGCTCGGTACTGGGCACCGAACGTCTCACCGACGATGAGCGTCGTGCCGTCCGGCGTGATCACCATGCCGTTGGGGAACACGAGGTCGGTCGCCGCAACTTCGGTCGATCCGTCAGGTCGAACGAGGGCGAGGTCGGCGGGAACGACGGCGTCGAAACCTTCGCCGGCGAGGTCCCATCCGAAGTTCCCGACGTAGGCATTGCCGGACGCGTCGACGATCATGTCATTGCAGTGGAAGGCGGCGATCGAGCCCACGTCGGCGTGCTCGCTGAGTACGCCCACCCCATCAGCCCCGAGCGTCCACCGCATGACCTTGCGCTCGATCATCGACACGATCAGCAGCGATCCGTCCGGCATCCAGCCGAGGCCGGACGGCTGGCCGGGGAACTCGACCATGGTCTCCCGCTGACCGTCGATGTCGACGGCGTAGACACGGTGTTGGTAGAAGTCGGAGTACCAGAGACGACCGTCGTGCCATCGAGGCGCTTCGGCGAAGTTGACGTTGCCGATGAACGGTTCGAATGAAGTCATGCTGCTCCTCGGTTGCTGACGATCGACGGTGTGGCCAGGGTGCCGCCGATGCGGTCCCAGAGTGGTGCGAAGAACCCGAGATTGACTGCTGGGTCGGCGTGATGAGCTTGGTGGAACCTCGACCAGCCACCGATGCGCTCGAACCCGGCGGCTGCGTCGGTGAGCGGTCGATGGGCCAGAGTTCCGGCCACTACGTTCAGCGTGCCGAAGGCGGCGATCGCCGGAACCGAGACCGGCACGGTCAAAAGCGCAGCAGTCATGAGCAGCCCGAATCCGGCGGCCTCGACCGGGTGCATCACGAAGAGCGACAGCGGGTTCATCATCGTCTCGGCGTGATGGCGGGCGTGCACGATCGGGTAGACGCTCGGGTGGTGACCAGCCCGATGGATCCAGTAGAGCGCGGTGTCCATGAAGATCGCCAAGTAGACGAACTGCAGGACGGAGGCGAACACCTTTGGCTCGGGGATGACCAACGAGCCTCGCTGCCAGAACCACCAGGCTGGGACCAGGACGAGTCCGTTGACGAGCGTGGTGACGGCAGCGGACACGACCTCGGTTCGATCGAAGGCAGCCGAGGTCGGCCGTGCACCCCCGACGAAGCTCCACAGCGCGATCGACGTCGCCGAGACGCCGACGTTGAGCACCACCCCGATCAGGGCGATCTGCCACCAGGCTGCATCACGAAGTGCGTCGACCATGTCAGGCCGTCCGGGCCGCCGGCCGGCGATGAAGCTCACGCCGGGCCGTGGCGGCCGAATGCTGGAAATCCATTCGTCAAACCTAGGGGCTTTCGCAACTTGGTCCGATCTGCGCGCCTGACGCGAGGATCGGACCCGAGACTGCGGACTTGTCTTGTCAGAACCTTGCCGTTCGCCTGCCGTGCGGTTGTCAGTGGGGTCGCACAGTGGTCATCACACCAACCACCAACCTCTCCTCCAGAGAGAAAGCGAAGGAACGTCATGATCAAGAACAAGAAGGTCCTCACCCTGGCAATGCTCGCCGGACTGACTCTGGGTGGCCTGTCGGTCGCCTCGGTCGCTTCCGCCCAGAGCTACGGCGATGAGCAGGATTCGTCCGTTGCCAAGGAAACCACCGTCGAAGAGACCGGCAGCATCGAGGACGCCACCATCGTCCAGGTCCAGGCCGAGTCGGACGAAGGCGACACGACCGAAGGCGACGCGGTCCCCGGCGAGCGCAACGGGCGTCGAGGCCATCGAGGCGGCTGTGATCTCGACGACGCAGCGGCTGCCATCGGCATCGAAGAGGCCGATCTCCGCACAGCGCTCGACAACGGCGACACGATCGCCGATGTGGCAGCGGCCAACGGGGTCGACGTCGACGACGTGATCGACGCAATGGTCGATTCCAAGGCCGAGCACCTTGCCGAGAAGGTCGAGGAAGGCCGCATCACCCAGGCGGAAGCCGACGAGAAACTGGCCGACGCCGAGGCCCGCATCACCGACCGGGTCAACGGTGTCGAGGATGTGCCCGAGGCCTGATCCACCGAGTCATCACATCAACTGACCCACACATCTCCCCAACAATCTCCTCACAGCCTGCTCCGGATCACCATCGGTGGTCCGGAGTACGGCCGTTCTGGGACACACTCAGGGCGAACGTTCACCGCCGGAGCCACGTATGACCGCACCAACCCACCAGCATCAGCTGCTCGTCGCCGAGGACGACGCCGAGATTCGTCAGGCCCTCGACCGCATCCTCACCTACGAGGGTTACTCCGTCATCACCGTCAAAGACGGTGCAGCCGCCCTCGAGGCGATTCGCGAACATCAACCCGAAGCGATCCTGCTCGACGTGATGATGCCGTTCGTCGACGGGCTCGAGGTCTGCCGCAAGCTGCGAGAGCGAGGCGATCGCACCCCGGTGCTGATGCTGACCGCTCGCCACGAAGTGAGCGACCGGGTCGCCGGCCTCGATGCCGGCGCCGATGACTACGTGACCAAACCCTTCGATCTCGATGAGCTGTTGGCTCGGGTGCGGGCACTCCTGCGACGGGTCGACGACGAGATCGGGGAGATCCTGACTGCCGGGCCCCTGACACTGGATGTGCCCCGCCACCGGGTGACGGGGCCGGGCGGTGAGATCGATCTGACTCGAACGGAGTTCTCGATCCTCGAGCTGCTGATGCGCAACAGCGGGATCGTGCTCGAGCGGTCGGTCATGTACGACAGGATTTGGGGTTACGACTTCGGCGACTCCTCGCGATCGCTCGATGTCCACATCGGGTATCTGCGGCGAAAACTCGAAGCCGACGGCAGCGAGCGCATCATCGAAACAGTGCGGGGCGTGGGGTTCGTGCTGCGGGCGGACGGCTGATATGGGCCTGGGCGCGAGATTGGCCGTGGTGTTCGCCGGTGTGGCGGCGGCGACGGCACTCCTGGTCGGCGGCGCGTCGTACGTCACGACCGACCGGCAGGTCACCGCGGAAGTCGACAGCTTCTTGAACGCCCGGGCGAACGAGATCACCGACGGGCAGCGGGAACAGCCGAAGAACCGTCGAGATCGAGACGAGATCGACCTCGGCGCAGCAGGCAATGAGGCCGAGGTGCAGGTGCTCGACGGGAATGGTGATGTGCTGTCGAACACGGGCCTGTTGTTGCCGGTGAACGCCACCGACGTCGCGTTGGCCGACCGGGACGACCGGTCGAGCCTCCGAACCGTCTCGGTCGACGGTGTCGATTACCGGATGCTCACCGAACACCTGAGCGGAGGCGGAGCAGTGCAGGTGGCGAGGTCGCTCGACGCATCCACGAGCCTTCTCGACGTCCTGCGGACTCGCCTGTTCGTCGTGGCCGGCGCCCTGGCGCTGCTCGCGGCCGGCGTCGGCTGGATCGTGGCCCAGCGGACAACGCGGCCGCTGCGGGCCCTGACCAATGCCGTCGATGAGGTGGCGGAGACGCGGGACTTTTCGGTGCCGGTGGCGGCATCGGGGACCGACGAGGTCGGTCGGCTTGCTCGCGGGTTCAACCGAATGTTGGGAGCGCTCCAGACGTCTCGCGAGCAACAGCAGCGGCTCGTGCAGGATGCAGCCCACGAGCTCCGCACTCCGCTGACGAGCATCACGGCCAACGTCGACTGGCTCATGCGAGCGCCGGATCTCGATCCGAAGACTCGCAGCGAGACATTGTCCGGTGTGCGCCGGGAACTGACCGAGCTGAATGATGTCATCGCCGAGATCATCGAGTTGGCTACAGACTCGCGGGAACCGCTCGAGTTGGGGCCGACCGATCTCGTGGCGGTGGTGGACGAGGCAGTCGAGCAGTTCAGCCGTCGTTCGGGGCGCGATGTCAGCGTGCAGTCGTTGCCGGCCACCGTGTTGGGCGACGCCGACGCTCTGGGTCGAGCGGTCGGCAACTTGCTGAGCAACGCCGGGAAGTACAGCCCTGAGGGTTCGTCGATCAATCTCGTGGCCGGGCCGGACGGCGTGTTCGTCGACGATGCCGGCCCCGGCATTCCGGCGGAGGATCGAGCTCTGGTGTTCGATCGTTTCTACCGGCGAGCCGAGGATCGTTCGAAGCCAGGGTCCGGCCTGGGTCTGTCGATCGTTGCCGGAATCGTCGAGCATCACGGTGGCGAGGTCAGCGTCGACGATTCGCCGCTCGGTGGTGCTCGAGTCGGATTCCGGGTGCCGCTCGCCTGACCGTCTTCATGGCCTCATGCCCCGGCCGGGTCGTCGGTTCCGGCAACGGCGATGACGCATGCCAGACAGGTGAGGGCGCCGAGTGTGCAGAACATGATGGCTGGGTCATCGATCACCTCGGCCGGATGCAGCGTGGCGATGAACGGGAGATTGAACCCGGCCACGGCGAGCCCTGATGCGGCGACACCGGGCAAGGTGGCCTGGGCCCGTCGCGAGGACCATGCCTCGACCAACCAGAGGACCAGTGCGCCCTGCGCCAACAAGTAGAAGGCTGATGGGTTGACCGCGCCGGCGGCGACGAAGTGGAGGTTCATCGCGATGCCCAGGCCGAGCCCGACGGTTCGAGCTCGGCCGGTGAGGAGGCTGGCGGCGACGACCAGCTGCAGCACCAGGACGGCGAGCGCGACCAGAACTGCGTTGGGGGCGACAACGAGGTCGACGAAAGGGGCATACCAACCGAGGGTCGCCTGGTCGTGATCGGCCAGGAAGTGGACCAGGTAGTCGCCGGACCACCAGGACGGGTCGATGATCTTGGACGTTGCGGCGCGAAGCCAGCCGAGTCCTATGAACACCTCGGTGACTGCGGCCCATGCCGGCTGGCCGGCGAAACGAGTGGTGAACAGGTCCGCGGCGGACCAACCTGCGCCGGCGGCAGGCTCGGTTGCGGTGCTGAAGTCGGTCGCGGTGTCGGTTGGGGAGTGTGGGTCGGTTGCAGTGTCGGAGAACATTCCACGAGCGTCACCGGGGCCCGCGAGGCGATCGGCAGGGATTCGGCAAGATCGTGCAAAGGTCGGCGCGATGATGTCCAAAGCCCCTGTCGCCTGGCCCGGAGCGCTGCGAGGCTGGTTGGAGACTCACAGAAGGAGCCGTCATGAGCTATCCGGCAACAATCACGGTCGAGACACCGCCGAGCATGGACAACTGGCGTGCCATCGGCCAGTGGATCCTCGCCATCCCCCACCTGATCATCGCCGGAGCGCTCGAGTACGTCTCCGGTGCCTTGGCCGTGGTGTCGTGGTTCATGATCGTATTCACCGGTTCCCTGCCGGAGGGTCTGGCCAACTTCCAGATCATGATCATTCGCTACACCGCGCGGGCCCAGCTCTATGCCGGCTTCATGTTCACCGAATATCCGCCGTTTGATTTCACCCTCTCGCCGTACGACCCCGGAGGCAGCCCGGTCACGGTCGAGGTCATCGCCGAACTGGAGAACCGCAACCGGTTGACGGTCGGCCTTCGTATCTTCTGGCTGATCCCGGCCCTGTTCTACGCGATGTTGATCACCATCGTCGGCGCCATCTGCTGGTTCTTCGCCCTCTTCGCCGTGTTGTTCACCGGTCGCTGGCCTGAGGGTCTGCGGGCTTGGGTCATGAAGCTGAATCGGGTCTCCCTTCGGTTCAATGCCTACGCCCTGATGTTGACCGATGAGTACCCGCCGTACGCATCCAACTGAGGCACCATTGGCACCAAGGTGTACCACTCGTACTCCCTGACGATCTGTAGTACGGTTGTGACATGAGCGCTGTTGTCACCTTCGACGATCTCCCCCAGGCCCCGCCGCTGCTCGACCACGTCGCGATCGAGCAGGCTCGGCTCATTCGTCTCGCCCGGGACCATCTGGCGGCCAATGAAGGCTCGGTCGACTACGACGGTCTCGCTCGCGGTCGTGACAGCACGGTGTTGGCTGCCCGGCAGTGGGTCAAGCGCCAGCGGGCCAGGGGTCAGCTGTTCGTCGTCGAGTACGGCGGACGCACGCTGATCCCGTCGTTCCAGCTCGACGAGGTGTTCGACGTCGATGACAGGGTGGGTCGTGTTGTCGCCGAGCTCACCGCCGCCGGCTCGAGCGGCTGGGCGATGTGGCAGTGGTTCACGGCGATCAACCCATGGATCGAGGCTCGGCCGGCCGATCGGATCGACACGCCCGAGATCGAACGGGCGGTGGCCGGACTGCTCGACCACTGATGTCGGCCCCGCCACCATGCGGTCGGGCGGACTGTCCGATCGTCAGCCCGGACGCGATCGACCGGCGGTCGTTGAAGGTGCACACGCTCGAGGCTGGAGCCGAGCGGTACCGGGCGTCACAGCTGCGCTTCGGGGCGAGCGTGTTCACTCCCCCGGGCAACGGGGACGGCCGCTTCTCCCCTCTCGATGGTCGGGGCCACACCTACGTTGCTGCGCAACGGTCGGCCGCGATTCTCGAGTCGGCACTACACGAGGCGACCGGCCCGAATCCCCGGATCTATGTCGTGACGCTGGCCGGCTTCGGCCTTCACCGCCTTCGTTTCGTGGAGCCGGCTCGGCTGATCGATTTGCGTGATCCTGCGCTGGCCGAGCTCGGGCTGTTGCGGTCGCAGCTGACCGGGGCCGGACCGCTGCACTACGCCTGCACCCGAGCTGTTGCCCAGCGCATCGTGGGATCGAAGGGGACCGTCGGCCTGGTGTGGACTTCACGGCAAGGGGCGCTGCACGCCGAACGCAATCCCGACGGCTTGGCGTCCGAGGTGTTGCGCCACGAGAGCCTCGATGTCGCCGTCGTCTACTCGCCAGACCACTTCGGGGCGATCGAGGTCGTGGACTCGGATTCCCTGGCGGTCAACGGCGTGCCGACCCGGTTCGTGGTCGAGCTGGCGAACCTGCTTCGCATCGCCATTCTCTGAAGGGCGCCCTACGACCGGCTGGAGCGCGAGGCGAAAGCCCAGGCCTCCTGTTCCTCTCCCGCCGTGCAGGGCGACCATGACAGGTGAAGGAACCGTGACCCCGACGGGCACATGCACGATGTAGCTGCGCTCGCGGCCGTCATGGAACAGCGTGAACACTTCGTCACCCAGCTCCAGAACGACGGCCTCGTCCTCACTAACAGCCCGTGCTTCGTCGCCACCCAGCGCAGAACACGCCGAGGCGAGCAGGAGCACGATCGCGATAGCAGTTCTCATGCTCGTTCTAGCGAGATCAGGCCGGCGAACGGTTCGCCGGCGTTCAGCAGCCGAGTGCCTTGGCGAGCCCTTCGGAATCAGCCACGCTGACCCAGAGCGTCGAGTGCTTGCTGAAGCCGATGACCCTCGGGATCTTCTCGACGAACTCGATGCACAGACCCTTGTGGTGGTTGGTGCCGAACGTGAGCCCGTCGTCGGCGAAGCTCAGACGCAACCCGACCGCGGTGTACCAGCGGTGCGGCCCGGTGACCGCGGTGTGATCGATGTTGTTGAGCGGCGTGTCGACTTTGACCCACCCAAAGGTGGCGACGAGCCGGCCGTCCTCGGTGACCGTCACACCGTCGTCTTTTCCGACGCCGAGGGGAAGCAGCAAAGCTTTCCATCGCCCATCGATCTCATAGGGGAAGAACTGATCGCCTGTCTTTGCCATGGGCCAGAGGATCGCCCGGTCTGACGACGTTTGCACCGCGGGCGAGTGGTTCAGGCGTCGAAATTGGCGTTGATTCGACGCTGGAGGTACTCCTCGGCCGTCAACGAAGCAAAACGTCCGGTGGGGCTCTTGATCAGAACCGGCTTGTTGGCCTGGGCGAAGAAGGCGACGCTGTGGCGCGATCCCGCCGCTTCCCCCGGCTGGGGACCGCGGACTCGATGCAGAGTCGACTTCAGCTGATCGTCGCTCCAGCGCATGAGCATGTCGCCGATGTTGCAGGTGATTCGGTCTTCGTCCGGCACGAAGCTGGTCCATCGCCCGCTCTGCGCATCCTGGCCGGGCAGACCTGGAGACCGTCCTGACCCTCCCGCTGGAAGAGCAGAGTGAGGCAGTCGTAGTCGGTGTGGGCACCGGCCCGCCATTGGCCGGCGGTCATCGCGACGTACCAGGCAGTCCGCTCCATCGCCTTCATGTCGTCGACGAAGCCGGGAACCTCGTCGGACGGGTTCTGGGGCATGGGGCCTCCGATGGTTTCGGTGTCGAAGCAATGACCCGGCCAACGCCTGCCTGCTTCTGCCCCGTGCGTGTTGGCCGCAACGCCAGCGGCGAAGCGGCACGACCTGAGGGACGGGCGGCCCGGGCGGCGTTGGGGCGGAACGACTAGACAGGCCCCATGATCGACGTCAGCCAGACCCTCACGGTCAATTTGCCGCCGGAGCGGGTCTTTGCGTTCTGGGGCGACCACTCGAACAATCCCGAGTGGCAGAAGGGTCAGCGCCGATGCACCTGGACGAGCAAGCCACCGATCCGGGTGGGGTCGACCTACGACCAGGAGGCGGCCATGCTGGGCCGACCCATCATCTCGAGCTTCGAGTGCGTGGAGTTCGAGCCGGGCCGCCGGATTCGCATGAAGACGACCAAGAGCACGATCCCGCTCGACATCACGAGGGAGGTCGCCCCCATTGCGGACGGGCGAACGCTGTTGACCGCGACCATCCGGGGCGGGCCAGAAGGGTTTGGACGATTCTTCGAGCCGCTCATGCAACGGATCGTGGCCCGCAGTGTCGGCAAGGACTACAAGCGTTTGAAAGCGTTGCTCGACTCGAGGGCGACTGCCTAGTCGAGGGCGGCGATGACGGCTCGGATGAAGGCGACGGTCTCGCCTTCGAGATCGTCTGGCAGATAGATCGTACGGTTCCCCATACGTAGAGTCCAGATCAGACCCTACGTATATCGAGTAGTTGTTCGACCGCATCGACGACAAGCAAGCCCTCTTCTGCCTGCTTCCAGAGGTCGGGGATGAGGTTCCTTGCCGAGCAGAAGTCGTCGAAATCCAAGCCGGCGTCTCCTCGAGCAGCCAACGCAGCGGCTGCGGCATCGGGATGTTGGTATCCCCGGGTGCGCAGACGTTCTGTCAACTGCTCGAAGAGCGCCGAGCGGATCTCGGCCGATGGTGCTTGGTGTGAGGTCATGCCAGCCATGCCAGCTCCTCCAGTGGTGCGTAGTTCGCATCGGTGGAAGCCAGCCGTGCCAGCTTGGCACGAGTTCGCTTGTCAATCTGGCGAACGTTGGCGGGGGCGAGCCCGAACTCGGACGCCACGGTGTTGGCAGGGCTGGGGTCGCCGTCGGCGTGTTGCATCCGATAGGCGATGTGGACCTGCTGGTCACGGTCGGAGGCCACCTCGCCGATGGCGTCGGTCAACAGCCGAACGATCGGCCGCTTCTCGGCCAGGTGTTCGAGACCGACGTCGTCTGCACCGATCAGCGGTTCAGCCGGAACGTCCGAACGGACATTCTCGGCATCGAAGCTGATCGCGCGGTGACCCGCGGTGTCCGACACGATCTGGTTGATCGCCGGGCGAGCCCACACCCACGGGAGGGCGCCACCGTCTGCGGCCCACGAGGTGCCGATGAAGAGGAACCCGATGTCGAGCACGAGCCCGGCAAGGAGATCTTCGTCGTTGGCGAGATCGTGGCGACCGATGGCGAGGAGCCGTCCGCGAGCAACAGAGCGGAGCTCGGCGTTGAACTCGTTGACCAGCACCCAGAGAGCGGCGATGTCGCCGGCGGCCAGGTCAGCCATGACGGCCTCCAGCCGTCGTCGTTCCTGCACTTCCATGATGAGGGGGTCCTTTCGTGGGGGGATGATTCACAGTGACCATTCTCCTCAGGGGGTGTGACAGTC
>CBESNA010000014.1:0-88809 GCA_965530755.1 uncultured Acidimicrobiia bacterium
TCGGTGAGACCGCGGACGTGTGCCTCGTAGAGCACGGTGTCCTGGCGTGGCCGGTTCGGCCGCCGATCCTTCCCCCAATCGAAGAAGGAACTGACAACGACCCCGCGGGGCACGAAGGGAGCGCTGTCGGTCGGGTCGGGATGGTCGTGATCCTCAGCGAGGTGGTCGTAGATGGCGCGGTCGAACGCGACCTCTCCCTCGATGGCCCTGGCATAGGGGTCGAGCAGCAGCTTGGTCGGATTGAAACGCAGGCCCTTGCCCGGGTTCCATGGGCCGTGGGCCCGGAATCCGTAGCGTTGGCGAGGGCTGATCCCCGGCAGGTAGCCGTGGTGGACGAAGGCGGTGATCTCCGGGAGATCGATTCGCGTCTCCACCCCGTCATCGTCGAAGAGGCACAGTTCGATCCGCGTCGCATTCTCGGAGAACACGGCGAAGTTCGTGCCAGAGCCGTCCCACGTCGCGCCGAGCGGGTATGCAGTTCCGGGCCAGATTTCGGGCATGTCACTCCTCAGGCAGACCGAAGCACACTAGTGCGTTCACTGGAATCATCGGTCACTTGCCGCAGCCTCTGAGGAATGCCAGGCGCTCAGCGTGCGGTGTACCCGCCGTCGATGGGCACGATGGCTCCGGTCATGTAGCTGGCCCGATCCGATGCGAGGAACACGACGACCTCTGCGACTTCCTCCGGTTCAGCGAGACGCTTCACCGGAATGGTCGCCTCGGCCAACGCCGCGAGGTCGGCCGCAGACGGAGGCATCGCGCGGTGGGATGCGAGCATCGGCGTGTTGACCTCACCCGGAGCGACGGCGTTGACGCGAATCCCGTCGGTGGCGTGATCGAGGGCGAGCGCTCGGGTCAGTTGATGGATTGCTCCCTTGGACACGCAATAGGCCGTCACCCCGGCGGCACCGACGTTGCCCCAAATCGAGCCGAAGTTGACGATGGCGCCGCTCTTGGCCTCGACCATGTGGCGCAGCGCGGCACGGCACATGTAGAACGTGCCGCTCACGTTGACCCCCATCACTCGATCCCAGTCGGCGTCCGATGTGCCGGCAGCGTCGGCGCGGTGAATGGTCCCTGCGGCGTTGACGAGGACGTCGAGCCGGCCGTAGAGGCTGACGACGTTGTCGATCGTCGATGTGGCGAACTCGGCATCGGCAACGTCGCCGACGATGCTCCGATCGTTGGCGGGCTGGAGGTCGACGACGACCACGGTGTCGCCTTCGGCTTCGAACAGCCTGGCTGAGGCCTGGCCCATGCCAGACGCTCCCCCGGTGATGACCACGATCCGGCTCATTTCAGTACTCGTTCCATAGCTCGCTTCCGCTTCGTGATGTTGTTGCCGTGTCTGCGCCCAAGTGCCTCGGTCAGAGTCGGCGCAGGTCGACCTGGCGAATTCGGTGATCCGAGCCCTTTCGCAGGATGAGATCGGCCCGCTCGCGGGTCGGAAGGATGTTGTTCCTGAGGTTCACCTCGTTGATGCTCGACCAGATGCCGAGCGCCGTCTGTGTCGCCTCCTCGTCTGTCAACATCGAGAACCGGTGGAAAAACGACGTCGGATCCTTGAAGGCCGTCTCCCGGAGCGTGAAGAAGCGTTCGACGTACCACCGCCTGATGTCGTCGATCTCGGCGTCGACGTAGATCGAGAAGTTGAAGAAGTCGGAGACGAACAAGGGGTTCTCCTCGTCGGCCACACCGGTTTGGAGGACATTGAGTCCTTCGACGATGACGATGTCCGGTTGTTCGACGGTCACGACCTCGCCCGGCTGGATGTCGTAGGTCAGATGTGAATAGACGGGCGCCTCGACGACTGGACTCCCGGATTTGATGTCGGACATGAACTGCAGCAGCCGGCGGCGGTCGTAGCTCTCCGGGAAACCCTTCCGGTCCATGAGCCCCCGCTCCTGGAGCACCCTGTTCGGGTGCAGAAAGCCGTCCGTGGTGATCAGGTCGACCGTCGGGTGATCCGGCCAGCGATCGAGCAGGGCTTGGAGCACGCGGGCCGTGGTCGACTTGCCGACGGCCACCGAGCCGGCAATCCCGATCACGTACGGGACCTTGGCGGGCAGATGTCCGAGGAAGGTGTCGCTCGCCCGATAGAGCTCTTGCGACGCTCCCACATAGAGGTTGAGCAGCCGGGACAGAGGAAGGTAGATCTCGACGACCTCGTCGAGGCTCAGCTCGACGTTGATTCCGCGAAGTCGCTCGAGATCGTCCTCAGACAAACTGAGGGGCGTCGAGGCTCTGAGTCGCCCCCACTGTTCGGACGTGAACTGGAGGTACGGCGAGAGTTGGTTCACGAACGCTCCTCGGCGAGGAGGACGTTCCGGTCGGCCAGCTCGGCCACCGCTTCGCGGTCGAGGCCGAGCCATGCCGCGAGGACCTCGGCGTTGTGCTCGCCCCGGAACGGGGCTCCGCCGCGCACCTCGGCTCTGGCATTGCTGAAGTGGTACGGCGACTGCACGACACGACGGGTCCCACCCGCTCGATCGTCCACAGAGGTCGAGAGTCGTCGATCGACGGCGATGTCGGTGTCGAACACCTCTTCGGGTTGGCGAACGTCTGCCCACGCGATGTTGGCCTCGTCGAGGGCGGCGATCAGGTCCTCGCGGCGATCGAAGCCGGCATAGAACGACTCGAGCAGTCGGCGCCTGGTGGCTGCCTTCTCGGCGACGGTGGCATCAGGACCGAGCCCATCGTCGAGCATGCCGGCCTGGTTGAGCTGGAACCACTGGGCACGCTCGTTACCCGCGGCGAGGAGATCGCCACGTGGTGTCGACCAGACCATTCCGCCCAGGCGGACGATCGGCTCCTGGTCCAACGCATGATGGGCGTAGTCATCGGTGACCGTCATGGAGTTGATCATGGCCATGTCGATGTGTTGGCCTTGACCCGTGGCGGTCCGGAGATGGAGCGCAGACAGCACGGCGACGAGGCCATGGAGCGAGGCGTTGGTGTCGGCGATCGAGAGCATGGGGTCGCTCGGCGTGGCCTCGTCGAACCTTCCCTGGCGGCCGAGAAGGCCGGATTCAGCGTGGAGGATCGGAGCGAACGCGGCCCGCGTCGAGGCGTCCCCCGTCTGGCCAAAACCGGAGATCGACAGCATGATGACGCCCGGGTTGACGGTGGCGAAATCGTCGTAGGCGAGACCGAGGCGCTCCATGACGCCGGGACGGTAGTTCTCGACGATGATGTCGGCCTCGGCCCCCATGGCGAGCAGGAGCTCGCGTGCCCCTTCGGCCTTCATGTCGATGCAGATGTTGCGCTTGCCTGCATTCTGCTGTGTGTAGAAACCCGACAGGCCGGCGATCTTCTTCCCCCAGAACCGGGTGAGGTCGCCATCGGGCGGCTCGACCTTGACGACATCGCCGCCGAGGTCGGCCAGCATTCGGGTGGCGAACGGTCCGGCAACAACTCGAGAGAAGTCGAGGATCCGGACACCGGCGAGCGGATCGGGGGCGGACATCGCTGCATCGTGGCACCTCGTTCGCCCGTGTGCGAGTCAGCGCCTACGGTGCGGCAGATGGCATGGACCCTCCGTCGACACGCCGCCAGGGTGATCCTGCTCGATTCCGACGGGCGCGTGTTCCTGATCAATGCCATCGACCCGAACGATGCGACCAAACCGGCCTGGTGGGAGATCCCGGGCGGCGGCATCGACCCTGGGGAACCGTCAGACCGGGCAGTGGCACGCGAGCTCCACGAGGAAGCCGGTATCGACGAGGCTGTCGTCGGGCCGATCGTCTACACCCAGTACGTCGAGTTCTCGTTCGGCGGCTACGACTTCGAGCAGGACGAGGTACTCCACGTTGCGTGGACCGACCAGACCGACATCCGGCCGCCGACAGGGCTCGAGTACCTCGAGGCGTTGGCGTTTCGCGGCGCACGTTGGTGGACACTCGATGAGGTCATGGCCAGCTCGGAGCCGTTCCTGCCGGCGCGGCTTCCCGAGCTCCTCCCCCGACTGATCGCCGGCGATCTCCCCGACCCGCCCATCGACGTCAGCCCTCCTCTGGACTGACGCACCGAATCGGCTGCCGCCCGCTCTCACGACGGGGAGGTCAGGGTTCGACACCGGCGACGCCGAAAATGCCGCCGGAGATGAGCTCGCCGCTGACGTGGGCCACCAGCGCAGGGTCCGCGCCCGCCAACACGCGATCGAGGGCAGCGAACACGACGCCGACGACGAGTCCAGCGCTCAGTTCGGCCACCTCGGCCTGCATGGCCCTCAGCCGCGAGTCTTCGGCAAGGATTGCACGCCTGATGTCGTCGGCGACGCTGGCGGTGACCAGTTCGATCAGGGCGTCCACTTCCGGCTCGAGTCGCCGGTGGGTGAGCATGGCGAACAGGGCCGGTCGTTCCTCGGCCTGTCGAAAGACGCCGAGGAGCATCCGTTCGATGTCCTCGATGAGCGTCGTTCCTGCGACGCTGACCTCGACGTCGACGGCCGAGGACAACGCCAGGATCTGGCGTTCGACCTCATACAGAGCTGCGGCACGGCACTCCGCGACCGATGCGAAGTGGTTGTAGAACGCCGACTGCACGACGCCTGCCCGTTCGGTCAGACGCACCGTGGTCACGCCGGGGCTGCCTTCGGCGAGCAGGAGCTCGACAGCAGCGTCGAGCAGCCGTTGTCGTGTCTCGGAGGTCACCGCCCCGATCCTAGGCTCGGAACTCTGGCAGTCGGGAATCACGAGACTGGCGCCGGACCTCGCAGGACGGATGTGATAGCGCTATCGTCCAGCGCATGACGCAAGCAGTTCGTCGAGCCATTCATGCCTTCGTTTCCCCCGAAGCGCATGATCGCTGGCACGATTTTGCCGCAGAGGAAGGGGTCAGCGTGAGTGCGCTCATCGAGGCATTCGCCCCTCAACTGTCGGACGAGCAGGCCCGTGCAGAACCGATCGTCACACGGCTCCGGGCAACGGTGACGTCAGCACGAGCCATCGATGCCACCCGGCGTCGGCGCCGCTCGACCTGATCCGTTCGCTGACCGCTACTAGACGCTCGTGTCCGAACCGAGGATGACGATGACCGTGGCGGTATCGATCGAAACACCGGGGTCCGGCGGCATCACAGCGATGTTGGTGATCGGCACGTTCAGAAGAGTGGCGACGACTTCGGCGTCGGCCGAGTAGCCCTCGAGGTAGTACACCGCCGTGGTGCCGAGCTTGACCGAGGAGTTCTTGGCCCCGAGCATCACGTAGCCGGCGTTGGCGAGAATCGTGCTGGCCCGTCCCGCCACGCCACTCTTGCCTGCGCCGTTCCCAACGCGAATCGTGACTTCGCTCGGTGCTCGCGCCGGATCGGTGGATGAGGTCTCCTCGGCGACGTCCTCGCCAACGGTGACCTGTGGAGCGGCTGTCGTGGTCGTCGAAGACTCTGGTGGCTTGTCGGCTGTCACCAGCGGATCGTCGTCGAGAGCGCCGAAAAGGCTTCTCGTCGCAACCACGAGGGCAAAGGCGAGGGCCAACAAGACGATGGCGAGAAGGGCAGCGTTCACGAAGTCGTGTCGCTCGATGCGATCCATCCGGAGGACGATAGAGGCAGTGCGGGCCCGAGACTGGGCATGTGGCACACTGATTCCCTTGAGTGACCTTGATGGCGGCGGGCGCCAGGCCGTACAGCATCGAACGCTTCGGGTCCTCTGGTTCAGCGCCGTTCTGAGTCGTGGCGCCGTGTCATCCATGTTCCCCGTCTCGGTGCTTGCGATGTCGGCGCTCCTCGGCTCCAGCACCTTCGCCGGTCTCTCGACCGGCGCCAGCACGATCGGGTCCGCCTTCAGCGCTGGAGCGCTCGCCACGTTCATGCAGCGGCGAGGTCGAACGCCTGGTCTCGCGCTGGGCTTTGCCATCGCCGCTGCCGGCGGCGTGCTGGCCATTGCGGCAATCCAGGCGACAAGTGTGCCCCTGCTGGTTTTCGCAATGATCCTCGTCGGTGTGGGGTCAGGCACGGCCAATCTGGCCCGCTACGCCGCTGCCGATCTCTCGACGGCCGAGCGGCGGGGACGTGACATCGGCACCGTGATTTTCGCCAGCACATTCGGTGCGGTGCTCTTTCCCCTGTTCATCGGCGTCGCCGGGTCGGCAGCAGAGTCGTTCTCACTCGATGAGAACGCGGGTGGATTCGCGATGTCGGTCGTCCTGTTCGCTCTCGCATCGGTCGGCACCTTCGTCTGGATGCGCCCCGACCCGCTGGTGGTCGCCGGCGGGATCGTGCCGCGGGCAGCAGATCGGGCGACAAGAAAGGCCCAGACCGTGGGGTTCGTTCAGGCGATCCGGATCGTCTGGAGCCATCCTCTGGCTCGCCTCGCACTGATCGCACTCGTGGTGTCGCAGGCCGTCATGGTCATGGTGATGGCGATGACGCCGCTGCACATGGAGGCCCACGGACACAGCAAGGGTGTCGTGGGAGCGGTCATCTCCGTCCACACGGCCGGGATGTTTGCCTTTGCCCCGCTCGCCGGTTGGCTCTCGGATCGCGCCGGCCGGCTCCCCACGATCGCGGTGGGTGGCTGCTCGCTCATCGCGGCGACGGCATTGACGGCGCTGGCTGGTGAGGCGCCGCGCCTGTTGATGTTTCCCGGCCTCTTCCTGCTCGGGCTCGGCTGGAGCTTCGGGATCGTGGCCGGATCGGCTCTGCTCACCGAGTCGGTCGACGAACGGGACCGGGTGGCGGTCCAAGGGGCATCCGATCTGGCCACGAACATCGCCAGCGGATCCGGTGCGTTGGTCTCCGGCGTTGTGCTCGACATGGCGGGGTTCCACATCTTGTCGATGATGGGTATGGCGGCGGCCGGTGGACTGCTGGTCCACTCCTTCTTCGAGAACCGGTTGGCGCAGCTCCGATTGAGCTGACCGATCAGCCGAGCAGCTGGTCGACGAAGGAGCGAAGATCGGCCAGCAACACCTCGGGTTGCTCGAGGGCCGCGAAGTGGCCGCCCCGATCGAACTCGCTCCAATGCACGACGTTGAACGTCGCTTCGGCGAACCGGCGGCTGGAGCGGTAGATCTCTTCGGGGAAGATGGCCCCGGCCATCGGCACGCTGACATCGGTGGCGAATCCGTGGTCGCTGTGCTGACGCTCGTAGTAGATCCGGGCTGCGGATCCTGCGGTGTTCGTCAGCCAGTACAACATCAGATTCGTACAGAACCGGTCTCGGTCGTGGACGGAGAAGACGTCTCCCCCTGCACGATCGGACCATGTGTGGAACTTCTCGTAGATCCATGCACACAGTCCGGCCGGCGAATCGGTGAGTGCGTACGCCAACGTCTGCGGCTTGGTGCCCTGGATGGCCATGTAGCCGATTTCTTCTGCCTGGAACGCCATCATCGACTGCACGGCGTCCTGCTCGGCCGGCGTGGCATCGTTCATGAGTTCGGGCGTCGGACGAGAGGGGACCATGTTGAGGTGGATGCCGATGCAGTGTTCTGGGTCAACGGCGCCGAGATGGGCGGTGATGATCGACCCCCAATCGCCTCCCTGTGCGACGTAGCGTTCGTAGCCGAGCCCAGCCATGAGCTGTCGCCACATTCCGGCGATGCGGTGCGGGTCGACTCCTGGGGTGACGGTCGGCCCGCTGAACCCGAATCCGGGCAGGCTGGGAATCACGAGGTGGAACGGTCGGGCGACACCGTCCGGTTCGGTCAACGGGTGGATCACGTGGAGGAACTCGACGATGGACCCTGGCCAGCCGTGGGTCAGCAGCAGCGGCGTGGCGGCCTCGTGAGACGACCGGACGTGGAGAAAGTGCACTCGTTCACCGTCGATCTCCGTGACGAACTGGGGGTGGGCGTTGATCGATGCCTCGGCGGCCCGCCAGTCGTAGTCGTTGCGCCAGTACTCGACGACAGCCTGCAGCTCGGACCTCTCGGCTCCGTAGACCCACTCCTGGTCCGGCATCTGGTCCGGCCAGCGCGTGGCCGTCAGCCGCCGCTGCAGGTCATCGAGATCGGTGTCGGGAATGTCGATCGTGAATGGATGGAACTCGAGGGTCGATGGGTTCGGTGTCACCGGCCGATCCTTCCACTTCAGCCGGTGTTCCGCATCCCGGCGGCAACGCCGTTGACCGTCAGGAGCAGCGCCCGTCGCAGTGGGAGGTCTGGCTCCGCCGAGGCGCGGGAACGGGCCAGCAGGTCGATCTGCAGCACATGAAGTGGATCGAGGTAGACGTCGCGGACCTCGAGCGTGCGCTTGAGAACGGGCAGATTGTCGAGAAGCCCCCGGCCGGTGACCGAGGTGACCTGTTCGACCGAACTCGAGTGTTCGGCCCGGACGACACCGAACAGCGAGCGTTTCCCCGGCTCGACCAGACGATCAACGTACCGGGCGGCGATGCCGAGATCGGTCTTGCTGAGGGTCATCTCGACGTTCGAGATGAAGGCCTGGAAGAAGTTCCAGTGAGCGAACATCTCCTTCATCGTCGACTCGTGTCCGGCGTCGATTGCGGCGGCGAGGCCGGAGCCCACACCGAACCAGCCGGGGATGATCTGCCGGCTCTGGGTCCAACCGAAGACCCACGGGATGGCTCGAAGATCGTCGATGCTGTTTCCCGCGCCACTACGTCTGGCCGGTCGAGAGCCGATGTTGAGTGCGCCGAGCTCCTCGACCGGAGTCGATGCCTGGAAGTACGCAGGCAATTCGGGATGCTCGACGAACCGGCGGTAGGCGGCATAGGCCTCGGTCGAGATCAACTCCATGACCTCGGTCCACTCCACCATCGTCTCGGGCGAGTGCCGGGCTGCACGTTGCACGACTGTGGCTTCCAGAACGGCCGACATCGCGAGGTCGAGGTTGCGCTGAGCCAGATCGGGTTGGCCGTACTTGTCGGAGATGACTTCTCCCTGCTCGGTGATCTTGAGCTCGCCGTCGATCACGCCGCTCGGTTGGGCGAGAATCGATTCGTTGGTCGGTCCGCCACCTCGGCCGACGGTCCCCCCACGGCCGTGGAACACGCGGATCCGAACGCCGTGTCTCGCCGCCACTTCGCGGATGACCCGGAGGGCCTTGTGGATCTCCCACTGACTGGTGGCGATGCCGCCGTCCTTGTTGGAGTCGGAGTAGCCGACCATCACTTCCTGCATTCCGCCGCGCAGTTCCACGATCCGTCGGTACGCCGGGATCGTGAGGAGTCGGTCGAGCGTCGCTTCCATCGACCGCAGATCGTCGATGGTCTCGAAGAGCGGGACAAAACCGAGCCGGGCGATGCCGGCCGAGAGATCCACCAACCCGACCTCGCGGGCCAGGAGCACGGGGGCGAGAACGTCGTCGACCCCGACCGTCATCGAGACGATGTAGCTCTGGATGAGCTCGTCGCCATGGTCGTCGAGCAGCTGTCGCAGTACCCGGAACAGCGCCAGCGCATCGTCGTCGGCGACCGGGGTCCCCGGGGGTGCGAGCGGTCGGCGGGAGGCGAGCTCGGAAGTGAGCAGCGCGATGCGGCCGGTGCGATCCTCCGGATAGGTGGTACCCGTCTGGCTGAACAGCGTGCTGAGCGACTCGTGGTGGAGTCGAGCGTGTTGCCGGATGTCGAGTGCGGCGAGGTGGAAGCCCAGCGCAGCGACGAGACGTCGTACCCTCGCCAACCGGCCGGTGGCCACCAAGGCCCCGCCGTTGGCCCGCAGCGAACGGTCGATCACGGCGAGGTCTTCGGCCAGCTCCTGCGGCTCGGTGTAGGGGTTCGGGCCCTGCGGTGAACGCTGCGCCTGAACGAGGCGGTCGAGCATGACGGCAAGCCGGAGTCGATACCCCTCGCCGTCGTTGATCCGACCGATGCGTTCGAAGACTTTCGGGAAGACGGCGCGGTCGGCTTCGATGACCGCTGCGAGTTCGTCGCTGATGGGCCGGATCAGCTCCGAGCTGCTGAGCTCGGCTCGGAGTCCCTCGATCTCCTCGCTCAGGATTCGGAGGGCCCTCGAGCGATGGAGCCCGACGACCTCGACGGTCGTGGCCGGTGTGACATTGGGGTTGCCGTCGCGGTCACCGCCGACCCAACTGCCGAACGTGATCGGCGCCAGAGTCGGGTCGGGAGTGATCCCGATCGACTCGAGGGTCATCGCAATGTCGTCCCACAGCTCGGGGAGGCCCTCTCGTGCCATCTGGTCGATGTAGTAGAGAGTGGTCCTCGCCTCATCGACCGGACGGGGCTTCTCTCGCCGGATCTCATCGGTCTGCCACATGATGTCGAGCAGTTCGTCTACGCGACGATCGATCCGGCGAATCCCGGACTCAGTGGTGGCGACGGTCTCTCGCGCGTCGACCAGCTTGGAGATCTCGGTGAGCTTGTCGAGCATCGAGCGCCGCGAGGCTTCCGTGGGGTGCGCAGTGAACACTGGGATCATGGCCACCTTCGCCAGCGCCGCCTCGATGTCCCCGGGGGTGAAGCCGCGCTGGAGGAGGCGCTCGACCGTGTCGTGGAAACGTCCCTCCCCCGCCTTCCTCATGTTCAGGTGGTCGATGCGGTGGACCTGCTCGGTGACGTTGGCCAGGTGGAAGTAGGTGGTGAACGCCCGGACGAGGCGGATGGCATCGATCACGTCGACCGAAGCGAGTACCCCGGCGAGTTCGGCTCCGGCGGCGTCGCCGTCCTCTTGGCGTAGGCGACGAGCCAGGACCCGAACGTGTTCCACGAGCTCGAGGAACTCGGCGCCCTCCTGTCGCTCGATCGAGTGGCCGAGCTGGCGTCCGAGCCGCCGGATGTCCGCCCGAAGAGCGGCCGTGCGAGCCTCCGTGCCGTCGGATGGGGCGCCGGCCGTGGGGCTGGGTTCGGTCATGTCCGCCAACGCTAAACGCAAGAGAGCCCGACTCCGACGTGTCGGAGTCGGGCCTCATTGCTTCTGCCCCATCAGCAACCTACACATCGCCCATTTGGGACGACTCTTGAACACCCGCCTAGGTTTCGTTCGTGGACTACGACCTGCCAAACGACATCACCGATCTCCTCGACCAGTTGGATCAGTTCATCGAAGACGAGATCAAACCCCTCGAACGTCAAGACGACAACAAGCGGTTCTTCGATCACCGGCGCGAGTACTCGCGGACCGATTTCGATCGGGACGGATGGCCCAACGCCGAGTGGGAGGCGCTCCTCGGGGAGATGCGTCGCAAGGCCGATGCTGCCGGTTTCTACCGCTATCACCTCCCTGCGAAGTTCGGCGGAATGGGCGGCACCAACCTCGGCATGGCAGTCATTCGCGAGCACCTCGCAGCCAAGGGACTCGGTCTCCACAACGATCTCCAGAATGAAAGCTCGATCGTAGGCAACCTGGTGACGGTGCTGATGATGGATGTTCACGGAAGCGAAGAGCAGAAGGCCGAATGGATCCCCAAGATGTTGGCTGGCAAGGCGCGCATCGGTTTCGGTCTGACCGAGCCGCTGCACGGTTCTGACGCCACATGGATGGAGACGAGGGCGGAGCGAGACGGCGATGAGTGGATCATCGATGGAGCGAAACGTTGGAACACGGGTCTGCATGCCGCCACCCACGACTATGTGTTCGCGAGGACATCCGGAGACGACGGCGACGCGCACGGGATCACGTGTTTCATCGTTCCGACGGATGCGCCTGGGTTCACCACCGAGTTCATGTGGTGGACCTACAACATGCCGACGGATCACGCCGAGGTCACCCTGAATGCGGTGAGAGTCGCCGATTCCACCATCCTCGGGGCCGAGGGCCGGGGTTTGGCCGTTGCCCAGACGTTCGTGCACGAGAATCGCATTCGGCAAGCGGCCAGCAGCCTCGGTGCTGCTCAGTACTGCATCGATGAATCGGTCAAGTACGCGAGGGAACGCAAGCTGTTCGGAAAGCCGCTCAGTCAGAACCAGGCGATCCAGTGGCCGTTGGCCGAGATGCACACCGAGGCCGAGATGATTCGCGGTTTGGTGAGAAAGACGGCATGGCAGATGGATCAAGGCGTCGATCCGGTCTCGATCTCGGACAAGGTCGCAATGTGCAACTACCGAGCCAATCGGCTGGTCTGCCAGGCAGCCGACCAGGCAATTCAAACCCACGGCGGTATGGGATACAGCCGCCACCTGCCGTTCGAGCACATTTATCGTCACCACCGTCGCTACCGAATCACCGAGGGGTCAGAGGAGATCCAGCTGCGTCGAGTCGCCCAGTTCCTGTTCGGCTTCTCCGGTCCACGCAAGGACAATCTGAGTCCCAGTTTCGCCAGCCGCTTCAACTCTGTGCAACGCGGCGCCCCCGCTCCCTGGACCTGACTCGGCATGGTGTCTGGCCTCGACGATCGACTCGTGCGGATTCACCGCCTCGAACTCGGTTCGGTGACCTTCCCGCCGTCGCACCCACGAGCGGCCGCTGGCGGCTGCCTGATCTTCGCGTTTGCGCTCGAGGGGCCGGAGGGAACCGTCGTGGTCGACACGGGGCCACGTCAGGGTCACCCCGTCATCGACGAGCTGTACGCACCGTCGGTGCGGTCGATCGTCGATGCGCTCCACGGAGCGGAACTGGATGAACGCGAGGTGATTGCCGTGGTGAACTCCCACCTCCACTTCGATCACTGCGGACAGAATCATCTTCTCCCGGATGCTCCTGTGTGGGTCACCGAAGCGGAGCTCGAAGCAGCGACCGCCGATTTCTATACCGTTCCCGAGTGGGCCCACATCGAGGCGCATCGCCTCCGTCTCGGACGCGACGATGAGGAGATCGCTCAGGGCATCTCCCTGCTTCACACACCGGGCCACACGCCAGGCCACCAATCGGTGGTGGTCGACACCGGGAGCGGTTTGGAGCTCATCGCTGCGCAGGCGTGTTGGAGTTGCGAGGAGTTCACAGCGGGCCAGGTCGACACGGGCGATCTACACGCTGATGAGTGGGCCGGCGCCGCTGCCGAGTCGCTCGATCGCCTCCGACGCCTCGACGCCGACGTGGTGCACCTCAGCCACGATCGACGGCCACTGCGCCGCCCCTAAGCCTTTAGCCCCTCCCTCGCCCCTTGCATCCGCCGCTCCGCCCGAACTGCGTTGCGTTTGCGTCGCATACGAGGAAGAACGCAACGCAGAACGTGGTGTGTGTGGCTTTGTCAGCGGCGGAGGGCAAGGTAGCGGTCGAGGTCCTCGCCGATTCGCCCGAGGAGTCGAGCAATGCGCTCGACTCCCCCGGCGATCGAGTCGACCGCATCAGGCGAGAACAGGCCTCGCATCTCCGCCGGGTCGACCCAGCGGTGATCGGTGTGTTCGTCGCTTTGCACGACCTCCCCGGCGACCGCACCGCGAAAGCTCAGCTGGAGGAAGGCCTGTCCGTAGATCCACATCGGATAGCAGCCCACCATGGTCATCGGGCCGCTGAACTCGAGGCCGCTCTCCTCACGCAACTCCCGTATGGCGGCTTCGTGCGGCGTCTCTCCCGGGTCGACGATGCCGCCGGGCATGAAGTACTGGCCCGCCATCGCTGAACCCTCGGCCCGCTGCATCAGCAGAATCGTGCCGTCAGGACGCTCCGCGTAGATCACCGTCGACAATGCGTAGCGGTCGAGCTCGATGCGATGTTCGACCGGCGGGGACAGCGGATCCTCTGGAGCAGCCACGTCGGCACGCTAGTGGCTTCGCTCGGGTCGAGTCGCCTGGTGCATCTATGTCGGCGTGGCCTGCGGAACGAGGACTCGGCCGAAGGCCGCCGCAGCGCAGCGGGAACGCGCCGGCTTCGTTGCGGTTTCGGGGCAGATTCAGGCCTCGGGCGAGCGGGTTGCCAGCCGGGCTCTCGTCAGGAACGCGGTGTGCGCCACCATGCGATGGTCCGGTCGAACGGCCTGACCCTCGATGTACCAACCGCGGTGTAATACCTCGATGGTCTTCTCTTCGATGAAGTGCGTTGTCGACAACACCTCGCGGAACCTCACGGCCTGCGTGATGGACGGCGTGTAGGCAACGATGATGCCTCCGGGCCGTAGCACCTTTTCGGCATGCGGAACGACCTGCCACGGTTCGGGAAGATCGAGCATCACCCGGTCGAACGAGCCGTCGATGGGTTCGTAGGCCGACCGGATCTCGAGGCTGTAGCGGTCGCTGACGTCACCGAGGAAGCCTTCGATGTTCTTCCGGGCACGGCTGGCGAAGTCCTCGCGGATCTCGTAGCCGGTGACGGTTGCGCCGGCTCGGAGCAGCGCCATCGACAGCGCCCCTGAGCCGATGCCGGACTCGAACACCTCGACGCCGGGGCCGATGTCGCCGAGCGTCATCATCGGCGCAAGATCCTTCGGGTAGATCACCTGGGCGCCGCGCGGCATCTCCAGGACATATTCCTCGAACGTGGGACGAAACGCCCGGAAGCGCTGGCCCTTGGTCGATGACACCTCGAGGCCTTCGGGTTGGCCAATCAGAAGGTCGTGCGACGTGATGCCGGCGTGAGAGTGGAATTCACCGCCTTCTTCGAGGTTGATGAGATACCGACGACCGCGCCCGTCGGTCAGCAGCACGAGGTCGTCGAGCTGGAGGTTTCCGAGTGCCAAGGTGGGGTGGACGTCAGCCCTTGCGGGCCCGACGAAGCTCCTTCTTGAGTTGCTTGGCTCGCGCCTTCTCGGTTCGGTTGGTGGCCTTGTCCGACTTCTTGGCGGCCTTGATCTGCTTGATCTGCTGCTTGTGGGTGATGGCGAGGTGCTCGATGACGATCTTGTCACCCGGCTTGGTGGCCGAGAGATCGATGACCTCGCGCCGTCCCGTTCGCCGCTTGGCGAAACGGAACAGGGCCAGGAAGCCAGAGGTGAACAGCCACGAGCGGCCGGGTCCGTCGATGACCTTCCGGATGCCGAGCTTGACGATTCGTGTCAGCACTAGAGGCGGCGGATCTCGAGCACGGTGCTCTTCTTCTTGCCCGCATTTCGGCCGAGGACGTAGATGATCAGTAGCAGAAGGACGGCGACGACGGTTCCGCCGACGGCTGCCTTCTTCTTGGAGTCCTGGGCGACGGTGTCGACCTGACCCTGAATGTCCCGGAACTTGTTCTCGAGATCGGCTGGCGTGATCTTGGACTGATCTGTCATGACACAGCTTTCTTGGCACGGAGGAGAGAGAGGACGAGGACGCCGATCATCACGGCGAGGACGCCGAGCGTGATCCCGTAGGGAGCGAGCGAACCCCAACCGCCGCCGCTGAACGAGTCGACTTCCGACTGGAAGAATCGGAGCGTCCCGAAGCCGGCGAACATGATGCCGAGGAACACGAAGACGGCGCCGGCGATCCCCTTTCCGAGATAACCGCCGAGCGTCTTGAGTGGCTCGACCGTCTCCTGCTTGGCGTAAGTCACCAGCATCTGCTGGAGTTCCTTCGCCTCGTCCAATGGATTCGCTTTGGCCACCCGGTGCTCCTGTCGATCTGCCTCGATTCGAGAGTGTAGGGCGGGACGGTCGCGAGTTCAGCGTTGTTGGTCTCCGTTCTGGAAGAGCTCGAACTCGAAGAGCTCCTGCGCACCACGAAGGGCCTCGTCGATCAGGGGAAGGCGCTGCTCCGGACCGTCGGCGCAGAGGAAACCCTGTCGGTCGAGTTGCGCCACCGGCGAGAGCGCCGCTAGCTGCGCGATGCCGATCTCGGGTTCAGGGTCGATGTCGGGAATGGGCCCGACGTCGTAGCCAGCTTCGGCGGCAGTTGCCAGACAGCGGTTGAACATCTGCACTGTCCGGGCCAGGTCGAGGCTGAGATCCCGCGAGGGCTCGACGTCCGGCCAGTCCTCGACTTCTGCGCAGGGGTACGGCTGGTCGGCGAGCCACTCGACCACTCGATAGCGACGGGTGCCGACCGTGGCGATCACCCACCGTCCGTCGTCGAATTGCTCGTGCTCGATGATCCTGGCCACCGTGCCGACCGAGGTGCGAATGTCGCCGCCTCCGACCTCGAAGCCTCGCTCGATGAGGGGCACGCCGAACTCCATCGACGGAGGTTCGTTCCCGTCGCCGACGATCACGTCGAACATGAGTGCTCGGTAGCGCTCCTCGAAGATGTGCAGCGGCATCACCATCGAAGGGAACAGCACGGTGCCGAGAGGGAACTGGGGCAACGCTGTCATGCGATGACGCTAGCCGAGGGGTAGCGGCTCCAAGGGATCGAGCTCATCGGTCGGCGGCGCCTCGGGGTATTCGGTGAGCTCCTCGATGAACGGCTCCTGGCCGTCACGAACGCTGGCGTCGACGATCTCCGCGTTCGAGATGTAGGCGAAGGTGATGACGGTGTCCGGATCGTCGGCGGAGACGACGAATCCGCTCAGTGCCGTGCTCGGGTTGAGCGTGCCGGTCTTGGCGAACACATTGCCGTCGGCGTCGGTGTCGACGTGCCGGAGGGCCAAGCTGCCGCGCTCACCGCCGATGCTCAACGATCTGGCCAGCGGCGAATCGATGCCGGACGTCACGAGAATCTCGTTGAGCAAACTGCAGGTGACGCGGTTGGATTCGGCCAGACCGGACCCGTCCTCGATCACGATCCCCTGGAGGTCGAAGTCGGGGTTCCGCGCGAGGACGATGCGAACGGCGCGGGTCCCGGCGAGGGTTGATCCGTCTCCCTCGATAGCCAGGCCGATGTGTTTGATGAGGATCTCGGCCCCGAAATTGTTGCTCCACGAGTTCACGTGAGTGACGATGTCGGCGAGTGGCTGTGAGCGGACCGTCGCAACGTCGGCCGCGCCCTCCGGTTCCACTCCGGTCGCCGTTCCGCCGACCGTGATGCCACGGTCGGCGAGGAGCTGGCGGAGGACATCTGCGGCCTGAACGGCTGGATCCGGAGCGGCGGTTCGGAGGGAGAATGCTGGATTGTCGTCCCCCCAGTCGACGAAGCCCTCGTTGACGGCGAGCGCCGAGAGCGGCCCAGATTGGTTCTGGAGGATCAAGCGTTCGGCCCAGGGGCCGAAGCGCACGGTGTCGAACAAGGAATCGTCGGCAATGATCGACCCGGTGATCGAGCTGATCCCGGTGACGGCGATGCCGTCGGCGAGGTCCTCCAGCCGGGTCCACGGCCGCGGGTAGTCATCCGGAATGATCTCCCCGGCATCGTCGCGTTCGATGTACTGGGCACGCCAAGCATCGGTGACGAGGAACGGATCGCCGCCGCCGACGAAGTAGAGGTCGCCCGCTAGTACGCCGTCGGTGATGTCGCCGACGCGGCTCACCCTGGTGGTGAAGCGGGTGTCCGCCGGCAGCACTTCGAGCGCGGCGTACGTCGTCACCAGTTTCTGGTTGGACGCCGGGATCAGCGCCAAGTTGGCGCCCTGATTCACCAGCTGCCGTCCATCGACTTCGACGATCAAACACGTCTGGAGGTCGGGTTGGGCCGATTGCAGCCCGTCGATGAACGTGGTGATCGCCGGTTGGAGTGCATCGTCGGCGATGGGAGCCTGCAGTGTCTCCGGGACCCGTCGAGCCGACAGGAGCGGCGTACCGAGCTCGTTCTCATAGGCAACGGGGACAACGCTCGCCTCATCGGTGTCGGTCGCCTTCGACGCCTGCCAGGATCCGAACGCCAGGCCGGTGAGTACGGCAAGCGGAAGCCAACGACGGATCAACGCCACGACCGAGGGCGGAGCTGCGGGGTTGGAAGCCATTGTGGCCAGACGGTAGTGCGTGTGCGACTACAGATCGCGGCGCTGTCGGAACTGGGCGTACTGCCACAGGTGCCCGAGCGCGGTGACCGCTCGATTCGACGATGCGTAGCAGAGGCGGCCGCTCGCCCGCACGGCCACCGGGCCGGGATTGGAGGGATCGGCAGTCGCCAGTTCGGTGGCCGTGAGGATCGGCTTCCCGATATCGGTGGAGATCTCGGCGGCGGCTCGAGCGAATCGTTCGTCCTGTCGCTGATGGTAAGCAACGATGCGCTCGAGCCCGTGGTCCGGGTAGTACGAGCCCTCGCTCATCATCTTCGCCTGGTTGGACTGGATGCCGAGGCCGAGATACACGATGGCGTCGACCGACGGGTGCGACGCGATCATCTGCATCACCTCGGGAATCGTGTCCCGTGTCTCACCACCGGCGAGGTCGACAGGGTTGTTCCGGCTCCACCGCGGAGGCAGTTTCGTGTCGATCTGTGCCAGCAGGTCCTCGGGAAGCGCCACGAGCTCCAGCGCGCTCTGATGGATCGCGTCTGCGGTGACGACTCCCCAGCCTCCTGCGGTGGTCATGACGACCACCTGGTTGCCTTTCGGGAGCGGTTGGGTTGCGAACGTGGCCGCAGCCTCGAATGCCTCCTCGACTGTCGCAGCCCGGATGACGCCTGCTTGGCGCATCGCCCCGTCGAAGACTCGGTCGTCGGAAGCGAGCGAGCCGGTGTGACTGGCGGCCGCCCGGGCTCCGCCGGCCGTTGCCCCGCCCTTGACCACCACGAGCGGCTTTCGGCTGGCGATCGACCGAACCGACTCATAGAAGCCACGACCGTCATCGATGCCCTCGACGTAGGCCAGCCCGACCTTGGTGGCTTCGTCGTCGGCGTAGTAGTCGAGATAATCGGCCACCCCGACCGCCGCTGCGTTCCCAGCCGAGACCGCTCGGCTGATACCGACACCGGTCTGTACCGACCAGTTGAGGAACGAGCTGACGAAGTTGCCGGATTGGCTGGCCACGCCGATGGACCCCGATGGCGGGTAGGGAGCCACGATCTGGGCGCACAGATTGGCTGGGGTCGACACGACACCCTGCCCGTTCGGTCCGGCAAGGAGCATCCCGAGTTCTTCGCCAAGTGCCACGAGCTCGGCCTGCGCCTTGATGCCCTCGTCGCCGGCCTCTCCGTAGCCGGCGCTCGTGATGAATGCGGCGCGGATCCCCTTGGCTGCGCACTTGCGTAGCAAATCGAGGTTGGCGCTCGCTGGGGTACAGACGAAGACGAGGTCGATCTCACCCGCCGGCAGATCCTCGATGTCAGGGACCGATTGGATGCCGAGAACCTCGGAGCCGTCTCGGTTCGTGGCGAAGACCTTCCCTCGGTAACCAGACGCCAACAGGTTGTGGAGGCTCACGAAGCCGAATTTTCCTGGATGGGTCGATGCACCGGCGATCAGCACACCGCGAGGCTCGAACAGCGCTCGGAATTGTTCCTCGCTCGGGCGGCTCATGACGCCACCCCGGCGACGTCAGCGATCTCGACCAGCGCATCGACGGCAACGGGCGATCCGTGATGGATGAGGACGGGGTTCAGGTCGATCGAGACGACTTCGGCGTGCGTCGTGATCGCCTCCGACACGGCCATGAGGGTGTCGACGAGGCCCGATCGATCGATGGCCTCCTCGCCGCGGAAGGCGCCGAGGAGGTCCTGAGTGCGGAGCTGCTCGATCATCTCCTCGGCATCGATCCGCTCGATCGGGGCCAATCGAATCGACACATCGGCGATCGCTTCGGCCAGGATGCCGCCCACGCCAAGCAGCACCGTCGGTCCGAACTGTGGGTCGGTGGACGCTCCGCAGATGAACTCGCGGTTCGATGTGATCATGGGTGCGACCAGCAGGGTGACCACGCCGTCGCCCGGGGTTGCCGCCGCGAGCAGGTCGCGGGCAGCGGCGGCCACCGCGTCTGGGCTGTTCAACCCGAGCCGGACCAGGCCACGCTCGGTCTTGTGGGCGATGGCGTCGCCGTTCAATTTCAGCACCACCGGCAGACCGAGCTCGTCGGCGGCGGCAACCGCAGCGTCGACATCGGGCACCGAACGTTCGTCGAGAAAGGGGACGCCGTGCGGTGCGAGCAGCGCCTTCGAGGCTTCTTCGGAGAGGGTTCCCATACGGGCGGCGACCCTACTTCAGGGTTCGAGCGCAGCGCGAATGAAGTTGCTCATGTGAGCGAAGCGCCGCTCGAGGGCCTTCTGGCTGAACGGATCTTCTTCGAGGAGTCCGTCGAGCATCGCGCCGTCACTGAAGTAGGTGAGGAGGGCGCCGTAGCCAGTGAGAACGAGGTGTTCGGCGTCGTGTTCCTTGAACGTGCCGGCTGCCATCTCCCGTTCGAAGAAGGCGACGGCTCGCAGGTAGAAGGGCCGAAGGGCAGATCCCAGATTGAAACCGAGATGGCCCTGATCGCTGAGCGCCTCGCGCCGCACGATCCTCACCACGTCGGGATTCGTCCGGAAGAAGTCGAAGCTCGCCTCGAGCACGGTGTCGACCAGATCCCATCCGGTGAGATCGTCGGTCCGGGCTTGCTCGATCCGAATACCCCAGTCGCTGAGCGCATCGACCATCACCTGCCGGTACATCGCCTCTTTCGAGTCGAAGTAGTGCAGGAGACTCGGACGCCGGATTCCGACGCCCGCAGCGATGTCGTTCAGCGAGGTCCCCTCGAAGCCCTGGTTGGCGAAGCAGGCCCGGGCTTCGCGCAGGATGTTGTCGCGAGTCGACTCGTCGGCCATGACGGCGAGGCTAACTGGCCGGGGGTCGGCGGGTTGTAGCTTGGCCGAATGGACATCATCGCTGCGCTCTTCATGGACGACATCGAGCTCCACTCTGTTCCGGGGCCCTCGACCCGAATCGACCTCGGCGGCATCCAGTTCTCGGGGCCGGCGCCGAGCCCGGTTCCGGTCACCATCGCACCGCACCTCGTAGTGCTCATCTGGTGTCCGGCCCACGCCAAGAACGTCGCTGCGCTCCAGGTCGAGTTCCGCATGGAAGGGGCGGCTGACGACTCCGAACCGATGGCTCGCAACGTCCAGGCGCTCGAGATCGAGCCGGGCAAGTTCAACTACCGCCTCGTGCGAGCCGACCTCGCCATGCAGGAGTACGGAACCGTGGTCGCACAGTGCCGCCTCGATCAAGGGCCGGTTCGCGTTGTCCCGTACACGCTCCTCCCGCCGATCGGATGATCGGTTCGCGATGACCGGCCCCCTGATACATCGCCCGTTCGCTGCGGCGATGAGCGTCTCTCCAGACCCCGGCGCCGCTGTCGGTGAGGTCATCGGAGCCGTCCTCGAGCAACTGGGCGGGTCCACGCCAGATCTCGCCGTGCTGT
Source organism: uncultured Acidimicrobiia bacterium (assembly GCA_965530755.1). Classification (GTDB taxonomy): domain Bacteria; phylum Actinomycetota; class Acidimicrobiia; order Acidimicrobiales; family SZUA-35; genus SZUA-35. The sequence goes on from CBESNA010000014.1 coordinate 20,920, forward strand.
TCGTCTCGGGGATTCACATCGCTGCGATGGACGACGTTGTCGCCGCCGTTCATGCCATGGTCGAACCGCACGCGATGGTGGCGGTCACGGCGGCCGGCGTCCTCGGCGGCGCAATGGAGGCCGAGCAGGGCCCAGGCATCTCGCTGTGGGCGGGTGCCACCGGCCCGGTCAGGACCGTGCGGATGGAGGCGATCGATCGATCGACGATTCTCGGTCTTCCCGATGATCTATCCGCCGGCGAGACCCTTCTCCTGCTCGCCGATCCCTTCTCGTTTCCCATGGAGACACTCTTCGAGGAACTGGCCGAGGGCGTCCACGTGGTGGGTGGTCTCGCGTCGGCTGGGAGCGAGCCGGGCGGGAATCGCCTCTGGGTCGATGGGACGGAGCACCGTAACGGGGCCGTGGGCGTGATCTTTCCGCCTGGCGTCGTCGCTCCGATCGTGAGCCAGGGGTGCCGTCCCGTTGGTCAGCCGTGGGTCATCACGAAGGCCGAGCAGAATCTGATCCACGAACTGGCGGGACGACCGGCGATCGATCGCTTGCACGAGCTCATCGAATCGTTGAGCTCGGCCGATCGATTGGCCGCAGCCCGAGGGTTGCACGTCGGCATCGTCGCCAACGATCAAACCGAGGAGTTCACGCAGGGGGATTTCTTGATCCGGGGTGTCCTGGGAATCGAGCAGTCGAGACAGGCGGTCGCGGTCGGCGACGTGGTCGAGGTCGGCCAGGTCGTGCAGTTCCAGGTCCGCGATCCGGCGTCTGCGAGCACCGACCTCTCCGCCATGCTGGCCGACCACGGGTCGATCTGTGGCGGTGCGCTGGTTTTCACCTGCAACGGCCGCGGGACTCATCTGTTTCCCGAACCACACCACGACGCTGCGAGGGTCGTCGAGGTCACCGACGGTGGCGTCGCCGGAATGTTCTGCGCCGGCGAGCTCGGCCCGATCGGGGGCCGCAACGCGCTGCACGGGTTCACTGCCACGGTGCTGGCCTTCCGCGAGCTAACGTGACGCCGGTGACCGATCAGGAACTGGAACAGCTGGGAATCAACGTCGTCCGAGGCCTGGCGATGGATGCGCCGGCGAAGGCGAACAGCGGGCACCAGGGAACGGCCATGGCGCTCGCTCCTCTGGCGCACGTGCTCTTCACGCGGGTGTTGAAGTACGACGCAGCCGACCCGGAATGGTTCGATCGGGATCGCTTCGTGTTGTCGGCTGGTCATGCGTCGATCCTGCAGTACTCGATGCTCCATCTGACCGGCATCTCGTTGACCATGGAGGACCTGCAGTCCTTCCGTCAATGGGGTTCGGAGACCCCCGGTCATCCCGAGGCGCACACCCCAGGCATCGAGGTCACCACGGGCCCGCTCGGCCAGGGCTTCGGCAACGGTGTCGGTATGGCCATCGCCGAGCGCAACCTGCGGGCCCGTCACGGTGCCGATGCCGTCGACCACCACACCTTCGTCATCGCCGGCGACGGCTGCCTGTCCGAAGGCGTCAGCCACGAAGCAGCTTCGCTGGCCGGCCACCTCGGACTCGGCCGGCTCGTCGTGATCTACGACGACAATCACATCACGATCGACGGCGCCACCGAGCTCGCACTCGACGACGATGCCGCCGCTCGGTTCCGGGCCTACGGGTGGGACGTCGACGAGATCGGCGAGGTCGCCAATGATGCCGATGCGCTCGAAGGCGCCTTGCTCAGGGCGAAGGATGTCACCGACAAACCAACGCTCATCGTCCTGCGCAGCCACATCGGATTCCCCTCCCCCGATCACACAGACGACCATGAGGCCCACGGTCTCGCGTTCGACGCGGCCGACATCACTCGTACCAAAGCGGTGATGGGGCTCCCGGACGAGCCGTTCTACGTCCCGGACGAGGTCCTCGACTTCTATCGGAAAGCCGGGGCCCGAGGCTCCGCAGCTCGGGTCGAGTGGGAGTCCCGCAATCCAGACGGTGCACCGGCGGTCACCCTCGACGGTTGGGAAGGTGCGTTGCCGACATTCGACGCCGGCGACTCGATCGCCACCCGCAAGTCGTCGCAAGCCTGCGTCACGGCTCTCAGCGATGTTGTCCCCGGACTCATCGGCGGTGCCGCTGACCTCACCGGCAACACCGGCACCAAGATCGGCGACGGCACGCCGCAGTCGGCTGCTCATCCGGAGGGTCGCCAGATCTACTTTGGTGTCCGCGAGCACGCCATGGGATCGATTCTCGTCGGAGCGGCGAAGCACGGCGGTGTGCTGCCGATCGGTGGCACCTTCCTCGTGTTCGCCGATTACATGCGTCCTGCGATTCGGATGGCCGCCATCTCCGGTGCCAAGTGCGTCTTCGTCTACACCCATGACTCCGTTGGTGTCGGTGAGGACGGCCCGACCCACCAGCCGGTCGAGCAGGTGATGTCGCTGCGGGCCATCCCTGACCTCCAGGTCATCCGGCCGGGCGATGCAACCGAGACTGCGGGCGCGTGGAAGTTGGCGCTCGAGACCGACGGTCCCACCGCCCTCATCCTGAGCCGACAGAACATGCCAGTCCTCGACTCCACCTCCGTCGACGAGGTCGCGAGGGGCGCCTATGTCGTGGCCGACGCCGACGACCCTGCCGCTGTCCTGATCGGTACCGGATCCGAACTCTCGCTGTGTATCGATGCGGCCGCTGTGCTGGCCGAGCAGGGTGTCTCCACCCGAGTGGTGTCGATGCCGTGCTGGAACGCCTTCGAGTCCCTCTCGCTCGACGATCAGGACCTCGTGCTCCCACCCGAGTTGCCCACCGTCTCGGTCGAGGCAGGCGTGACGCTCGGCTGGGAACGCCATGCTGATCTGGCCGTGGGTATCGATCGATTCGGAGCATCCGCTCCCGGTGCCACCGTGCTGCATGAGCTCGGCATGAATGTCGAGAACGTCGTCGCCGCCGTCGTCGATCTGCTCGACGCCATCACTGTCTGACAACACTGTCTGACAACACATCTCTCCCTCTCGTCTCCCCACCACGACACACAGGAGCTCCTCATGAGCCGTCTCCACGATCTCTACGACAAGCAGGGCCAGAGTCCATGGCTCGACAATCTCCGGCGGGGCTGGATGGCCAACGGCGAGATGCAGGCGTGGATCGACCGCGGTGTGCGCGGTCTCACCTCGAACCCGTCGATCTTTGCCAACGCGATGATCGACTCTGACGAGTACGACGCGGACCTCGAGACCTTCGTGCGTGCGGGACAGACGGTCGAAGAGGCCTACTGGAACCTCGCCGTCGACGACATCAAGGCGGCCCTCGGATTGATGCGCCCAACCTTCGACGGCAGCGACGGTCTCGATGGCTACGTCTCGATCGAGGTGTCACCGACATTGGCCAAGGACGAGGTCGCAACGATCGAGTCGGCGCGCGATCTCGACGATCGAATCGATGCCCCGAACCTCTACATCAAGGTGCCGGCCACGGCCGAAGGCGTTCCAGCCATCCGCACCTTGATCGGCGAGGGTCGATCCATCAACGTCACCCTGATCTTCAGCCTCAGTCGCTACCTCGACGTCATGGAGGCCTACATCGCCGGTCTCGAAGACTTCGCAGCGGCCAATCCAGACGCTGACCTGTCCGGCATCTCGTCCGTGGCGTCGTTTTTCATCAGCCGAGTCGACGTCAACGTCGATCGTCGGCTCGAGGAAATCGGTACCGACAAGTCGGCTGCGCTCATGGGCAAGGCGGCCGTGGCACAGGGCCAGCTCGCCTATGAGCACTTCCTCGCCACTTTCTCCGGTGATCGTTGGGCAGCGCTCGTTGCTCGTGGTGCTCGAGTGCAGCGCCCTCTGTGGGCCTCGACATCGACGAAGAATCCCGACTACCCGGACACGCTCTACGTCGACACCCTCATCGGCCCCGACACGGTCAACACGCTTCCGGACAAGACGCTGCTGGCGTTCGAGGATCACGGAGCCGTTGCTCGCACCATCGACGCTGACTTCGCAGCAGCGCACGCCGTCGTCGATGGTCTGGCTGAACTCGGAATCAACCTCGAGAAAGTTGCGGTGGTGTTGGAGGACGAAGGCGTCGCCAGCTTCGCCAAGTCGTTCGAAGACGTGCTCCAGACACTCGCCACCCGCGCCGAGGAGTTCAAGTAGCCCACCAAATCAAGTCCGAACTGCGGCACGCAGCCAGCAATACTGGTGGTGCAGTGCTGTAGATCGGATGGTGGACGAAGGATGCTCAGAGACTGGTGGGGTTGCTGGCCGAGCCAGATCGGCGCGCCGTCGCCGCAGCGATGATTCTGGGAGCCTCGACGCTCGACGACATCACAGCCACCTCCGGCGTCGATGACAAGGCGGCGGTCGACGCTTTGGCCCGCCTCCAGGGCGGGGGTCTGGTCGAGGAGGATGGCGACCGTTGGTACCTGCTCGGCGAAGCGTTCAAGGTGGCAGCGCGCACCACCATCACAACTGATGTCTCGGTGCTTCAGAACGAGGTGGCGTGGGCGGATCGACGTCTGTCAGTGGGAGCCGAGGAACTCGAATTCGGGGAACATTGCCGCAGCGTTCGGGAGGTCGGCCAGAGTTCCGTACTCGCAGCACGCGTCGAAACTGGCCCACATCTCGAGTACATCAGGATGTCCGTGAGCCTTGTCGATGGCCGCCTGATCGACCCACTCGAAGTGTTCGATGATGGTGCCGTCCGACGCTTTGAGCACGGTCGATTGGTGGTCGGTAGCGAGGCCGAGACGCCGCAACCGCGGGACGTGGTCGACCACCAACGCATCTAGTTCCGCTTGCCTTTCGTCCTTCGGACGGTAGACCGCCAATACGTGGATCCCCATGGCCGGACATTAGTGGATCAGCCGAAGGTGAGTCGATCGACGGCATCGAGTCGATGGTCGGTCAGACGGGTGCGAACGGGCAGGATCACGCAATCGATGCCGACTGCGGCTCCCCCGCCGTCCGGATGCGAACGATCTCCGACCATCAGCGCCCGGCTGGGCGAGCAGCCGACGGCACGGAGGGCCACCTCGAACATTCTGGGATCGGGTTTCGTGACGCCGACCTCGAATGAGATGGCGTATCCGGCGATCAGATCGTCGACACCGATCGCCTCGAAATGCGGCCGAAGGTCGACATGGAAGTCACTGACGATTGCAATCGAGACGTCGTGCTCGGCCAGCTTCTCAAAGAGGGGAACGACTTCGGGGTATGGCTCGTAGGTCGCCAGGTCGCCGTACATCGACTCGATGGTCTGCGCCAGCTCCTTGTCGAAACCGGCGATCTCGAACACGGTGAGCCGAGCTTCTCTGTGGTCTTCGCGGCTGAGGTCGCACGACGCGTCGGTGCGGATGGCTTCAGAGTGTTGCTCGGCCGCGGTGTATCGGTCGACCATCTGCTGAAGCTCGTTCTCGTCGACTGGTCGGCCCAGTGCGTCGAGCCCAGAGCGGAACCGCTCCCTTGGGCTCGGGTACCCGACCAGCGTTCCGCACCAGTCGAACAGCACGGCGTCGTAGGTCGGCTTCATGATCATCGCAGTCTCGTTCTACGGCACCAGAGCGTCAATCCTGAGGTTGAGGTGCCGCAGAACGGAACGAGGTGTGTCAGTCGTGGCAGGTGACAGTTGCGGGAGGTGTCAGTTGCAATGTGAGACCGACTTGGTTTACATTCGCAACCCTCATGCCTGCGACAGAACGAACCGACTGCTCGATCGCTGCCACCCTCGGCATCATCGGGGATCGTTGGACGCTGTTGATCCTGCGCGACGCCTTTCGCGGCGTTCGGCGGTTCGGTGAGTTCCAAGAGGACCTGGGCATCGCCAAGAACCTGCTCTCCGATCGCCTCCGCAAGCTCGTCGAGGCCGGTGTTCTCGAACGGGTCCCCTATCAGGATCGACCGGTTCGTTGTGAGTACGTCCTCACCGAGAAGGGACAGGACCTCTCTCCTGCCCTCATCTCCCTCATGAAGTGGGGTGACCGTTGGTTCGCCGACGGTGAGCCCCCCACTGTGCTGGTCCACGACCGGTGCGGAACCCCTCTCGCCCAGCGAGTCCTCTGCCCCGAGTGCGACGAAGTCGTCGTGCACGAACACATCCGAAGCAGGAAAACATGACCGACCCGTCCCACTACTCCCTCAGTCGACTCTCGACTGAGGACCTCATGACGCGGGCCGCTGCGGTTCGCGACGAGCTGTTCGGTACGAGGGTGACCTATTCGCCGAAGGTGTTCATCCCGCTCACGATGCTGTGTCGGGACCAATGCGGCTACTGCACGTTCGCCCAGCCGCCAGCTCGGCTCGAGGCACCCTTCCTCACCCCGGAGCAGGTCCTGAAGATCGCCAGGCAAGGCGCACGCCGAGGCTGCCACGAGGCGCTCTTCACCTTGGGAGAGCGACCCGAGCTGCGCTATCCGCAGGCGCAAGCGTGGCTGACCGAACACGGGTACGAGAGCACAGTCGATTACCTCGCCGCCATGTGTGCGCTGGTGCTCGAGAAGACCGGCCTCCTCCCCCACGCCAACGCCGGTGCTCTGTATCCCGAAGAGCTCGCGCAGCTGCGGAAGGTGTCCCCGGGCCAGGGCATGATGATCGAGTCGATGCGCGACGATCTCGACGCCCACGTCAATGCTCCGGACAAGGTCCCGGCCCGACGGCTGGCCACCCTCGAAGCTGCCGGTGAGCTGCAGATTCCCTTCACGACGGGCATTCTCGTCGGTATCGGCGACACCGAAGCGGACCGCATCGAGGCCCTCGAGGCCATCGCCGCCAGCCACCGCCGTCATGGTCACGTGCAAGAGGTGATCGTGCAGAACTTCCTGCCCAAGGCCGGCACTGCGATGTGGAAGCACGAGGCTTGTGACGAGGACAGCTACCTCCGCTCGATCGCCTTGGCCCGCCTGATCCTGCCCGGCGACGTCCACCTCCAGGCGCCCCCGAACCTCAGCGACGACTTCGCCGTTCTCCTCGACGCGGGTATCGACGACTGGGGTGGCGTCTCGCCGGTCACGGCCGATCATGTCAATCCCGAGCGTCCGTGGCCAGACCTCGACCGCCTCCAGGAGATCACCGAGACCCGCGGCCACGTGTTGGCTCCTCGCCTCACCATCTACCCGGAGTTTGCTCAGCAGCCCGAGCGTTTCCTCGACGAAGCGCTGCGCTTCCCGGTGATGGATCGCTCCGATTCGGAGTCGTTGGCTCGTGACGATCCCGGAGCGGTCTTCCCGGAGAAGGCCGAGTTCGTCAAGGTGGGAGACGACGGGGCCGACGTCGTGATCGTCGGCGATCGCAGCACCCAGTGGTACTCCGGCTCCCCGGCCACGCCGCCCAATCTGATCGATCGTGACCACTCACCGATCCGGGGCGCAGTCGCCGAGGTCGTCGAGGGTGTTCGGGCTGGGCAGGAAGTTGGTCACGACGAGATCGTGACGCTGTTCTCGGCCCGAGGGCCCGAGGTCTCGGCCGTCGCAGCCTTGGCTGATGACCTCCGCAAGGAGATCGTCGGTGATGACGTCACCTACGTTGTGAATCGCAACATCAACTACACCAACGTGTGCACGTTCAAGTGCAAGTTCTGCGGATTCTCGAAGGGCCCGCTCAGCCTCAACCTCCGAGGCAAGCCGTACCTGCTCACGCTCGAGGAGATGCAGGAACGCGTGGTCGAGGCCGCAGAGATGGGGGCCACCGAGGTCTGCCTGCAGGGCGGCATCCATCCCGATTTCGATGGCGACTATTACATCGACGTCGCTCGGGCGGTGAAGGAAGCCAGTCCGGACATGCACATCCACGGGTTCACTGCGCTCGAGGTGACCGAAGGGGCCAAGCGCCTCGGCGAGCCTCTGGCCGACTACCTGCGTCGGGCCATGGACGCCGGCCTCCGCTCGCTCCCCGGCACCGCCGCCGAGATCCTCAGCGACGACATGCGGGCGATCCTCTGCCCGGACAAGATCGACACCGAGGAGTGGCTCGACGCTCATCGCACAGCGCACTCGGTCGGCCTGGCCTCGAACGTCACGATGATGTTCGGCGCCGTCGAGACGCCCGATCATTGGGCCAAGCACTTCATCATCACTCGCGACCTCCAGAAGGAGACCGGCGGGTTCACTGAGTTCGTCGGCCTTCCTTTCGTGCACATGGCGTCACCGATCTACCTGCAGAAGAAGTCAAGGCGCGGCCCGACGTTCCGAGAGAATCTGTTGGTCCACGCCGTCGCCCGCATCGCGTATCGGGGCCACATCGACAACATCCAGTCCGGTTGGGTCAAGATCGGTCTCGACAGCGTCCGTCAGCTCCTCCAGGCCGGTTGCAACGATCTGGGTGGCACGTTGATGGACGAGAACATCTCGCGTGCTGCGGGCGCCGCACACGGGCAACATCTGACCCCTGACGACTTCGAAGCCCTCGTCACACCTCTCGGACGAAGGCTCGTGCAACGGACCACGCTCTACGGTCGGGTCGGGGTACTGTCCGACGCATGACAGCGCCAACGGCCCGGAACACCTACGGCGACGGTGAGGTCGACCGCCTGATCAGTCAGCTGGTGGCAGCGGTCGGACTCGACGCCAACGACGATCTGATCAGGCGCATGATCGTCACCGCACTCGACATGGATGACAGCGAGGTCGCTCGGCTCGACCTGAAGATCGCCTCCCAGAGTCTCGTCGAGATGCTGAACGGTTACCGGGTGTTCTCCCAGGACCCGCATCGCGCCAAGGTCACGATCTTCGGCTCGGCCAGAACCAAACCAGATCAGCCGGACTATCAGCTGGCGGTGGAGTTCGGCCGGGCGATGGCCGAGATGGAGTGGATGATCATCAGCGGCGCCGGTCCGGGGATCATGCAGGCCGCGATCGAGGGCGCCGGCGCCGAGAACACGTTCGGCGTGAACATCGTGTTGCCGTTCGAGCAGCGCGCCGTCGACATCATCGAGGGGGATCCGAAGCTCGCTACGTTCAAGTACTTCTTCATCAGGAAGTTGTTCTTCGTGAAGGAGGCGGACGCCTTCACCCTCTTCCCCGGGGGCTTCGGCACCCTCGACGAGGGGTATGAGCTCCTCACGCTCATCCAGACCGGCAAGAGCTACCCGGCCCCGATCGTCTTGCTTGATCACCCCGGCTCCACCTACTGGGACGGATGGAAGCGTTTCGTGGCCGAGGAACTCGAGGCCAGCGGCATGGTGAGCCCGACGGACTCGTCGCTCTACCTCCACACCCACGACGTCGACGAGGCGGTCCAGTACATCTGCCACTTCTACAGCACGTTCCATTCGATGCGTTATGTCGGCAAACGGCTGGTGCTGCGCCTCCAGAATGCCCTTCCAGCGGCAGCAGTCCCGATCCTCAGTGAGGAGTTCGGCGACATCGTCTCGACCGGGAAGATTTCCGTAGTCCAGGCGACCAAGAGCGAAATCCGAGACGATGATGCCCCGGACCTCCCCCGCCTGGCGTTCCATTTCGACAACCGATCCTTTGCCCGGCTCACCCAGTTGATCCACCGCATCAACGACCTCGGTGCCGGGGTGCCCGATGGCCGAGCACCCCGCAATCTCGTGCACGACCTCGAACCGGAGAACGAAGCGTTCTCCTGATTCCACCTCGTTCTGTCGATTCCGGGTTGTGGTCGAGGTCAGGACGGTTCGAGAGTTCGCACGGCCTTGTCGACCGCTCGACGGGCTGTGGCCAGCGACTTGTCGATGGCCGGTCTGGTCGTTTCGCCCCGATCGACGGCCTCCCTGAGAATGTCGATCGAGAGGTCCTGGAGGCGTTCGGAGATCGTCGCCAGTTCGTTCCGGAGGTCGTCGAGTCGATCGTCGTGACTGTCGCTCATGGCCGACAGTCTGGCCGCTAACCTCGACAAGTGTCTTCCGCAGGAATCGTGCCCCCGGCCGATGGTCACCGATGGGTCGAATTGATCGACGAGGGCGGCGACCGATGGTTGTTCGACGCCACGTTCCTGCTGTCCGGTTATCACTGCATCTACGGCCAAGGCTGCCCGTCGATCGACACCGAACCCGACGTCACCGAATCGCTCGGCTGCTGTATCCACGGCGCTCACTTCGTCGACGACGAGGACCTCCAGGAAGTTGCAGCGTCGGCGGCCTTGCTGGACGAAACCAACTGGCAATACATCGGCCGCTCGAGAAAGAAGGGCGGGCCCTTCAAGAAGAACGCTGACGGAGATTGGGTCACACGTAAGGCGGATGGGGCTTGCATCTTCCTCAACCGCCGTGGTTTCGATGGCGGGCCGGGCTGTGCCCTGCATCGGCTTGCCCTCGAACGACGTCAGCGCCCCGTCGACTTCAAGCCAGATGTGTGCTGGCAGGTGCCGGTCAGACTCGACATCCACACCGACGACTACGGACACGACACGGTCTTCGTTCGTGCGTGGGAACGAAGCGACTGGGGCGATGGAGGTGACGAGTTCCACTGGTGGTGCATCGAGGAGCCGGCGGCGTACACGAGTCGGCATCCGGTGTATGAGACGAGCCGCGACGAACTGGTTTTGCTTGTCGGAGAAGCCCTTTACGACCGTCTCGTCATGGAGCTCGAGCAAGTCCAACTCGAACTCGACGTCCGCCTGCACGGCGTCCCGGTCGACCTCGCATGATCGGGTTTCTTCGTTCACTGCTGCCGGAGGGTCGTGCCGCCCGCCTCCTCAGCGCTTCAGCGGGTTTGGGTGTCGTGGTCGGCATCGTGCTCAGCGGCTTCGAGTGGTTGACCGTCGAGCTCATTCTCCACCGGGTCGAGGATTTCCCGCTGGCGGTCCAGGCCGCCGCCCCGTTGGTCGGCTTGGCGATCGCCACCCTGCTGCTGCGAACCGTCGGGCGCGGCGCATCGAACTCCACATCCGACGAATACATCAACAGCTATCACGCTCGGAATCCTGAACTGCCCGAACGGCTGCTCCTCCCCCGCCTCCTCGCCGGCGCTGCCACCATCGGATCCGGCGGCGCACTCGGGCTCGAGGGTCCGGCCATCTACACCGGCTCGGTGCTCGGACTCTCCATCCACAAACGCATCGACAAGTGGCTCGGTCGTGACGCTGCACGGTTGCTGCTCACTGCGGGTGCCGCCGCCGGTGTCGCCGCCATCTTCCAGGCGCCGGCCACCGGTGTGCTGTTCGCTCTCGAGGCGCCCTATCGGGACGATCTCGCTCATCGCGCGCTCCTCCCGGCGCTGATCGCCTCCGCCGCCAGCTATCTGACCTTCATTTCGATGCCGTTCATCGAACAGCAGTCTTTCCTCCGGCCGATCGCTCCCGGCGATGTGGGGACCGCCGAGCTCATCGGAGCGGTCGCTGTCGGGGTCGGAGCCGGCTTCGGTGGCCGCGTCTATGCGTGGTTCATCCGCCGGGCGAAAGGGTTCGCGAGGGAGAACAACCCGGTGCGGTTGGTCCTCATCGGTGGATCCCTTCTCGGTGCCTTGGCGGTGGCGTCCGACGCCATCTTCGAAGAACCGCTGACCCTCGGCCCCGGTTTCGGGGTCATCGAGTGGCTGACTCAACCGGGTCGCTCGCTGGAGCTCATTCTGATCCTGTTCCTCTTCCGAGCGGCAGCGACGATGGTGACCGTTGGTGCCGGTGGCACCGGAGGCCTCTTCATTCCGCTGGCGATCCAGGGCGTCCTGCTGGGTCGGATCGTCTCGACCGCCCTGGATCAGGCCGGCCTCGAGAGCGCCACTGCACTTTGGCCGGTGCTGGGCCTGGCCGCATTCATCGCTGCCGGCTACCGGACGCCGATTGCTGCGGTGATGTTCGTCGCCGAGTCGACCCGGGGCGCCGCCGTCGTGCCTGCACTGATCGCCGCCGCCGTGTCCCAGCTGGTCGCGGGCCGTTCCTCGGTGTCGTTCGGACAGCGAGTCGAGCGCCTCGGCCACCTCGAGGAGCGTTTCACCATGCCGCTGGCGGCGGCGCTCACGACCGATGTCATGACCGTCCCCCCGGATGCGACGTTGTCCGAGTTCGTGTGGATTCACGCACTTGGTCGGCGCGTGCGGGTCGTTCCCGTGGTCGACGGCAACACGTATCTGGGATTGTGTTCGGTCGACGCCTGCACAGCGGTGGACCGCGAACTGTGGGAGGCGACGACGGTGATGGACGTGATCGACTCGTCGGTGCCAACGGCGAATGCCAACTGGTCACTCCGCGATGCAGTGGCAGCCATGGATGCGGGCGGGACAGAGATGCTCGCCGTGGTCGATGACAGCGACAACTTCATCGGCGTCGTCGTCGAGGCTGAGATCGTGAAGCTCGGCGAGATCCTCGAGGAGACGGGCGGACCCCAGTAAGCCGGGTCAGCCAGTGATTCCGGTGTAGCCGGTGAGTCCGGGGCCGTCAGTGGTGTTCGAGCAGTAGGGAACAAACGGGCACGTCGGGGCGATCAGGCCCCGAGGCCTAGTTCAGTCGTCGTAGTCGTCGTCTTCGTCGAAGGCCGTTGCGGCCTCAGGCGTGACGGGAAGATCAAAGGGGTCGTCGTCGATTCGGTCCATCAGGGACTCGATGTCGTCATGGCTCGATCGCTTCAGTTGCCGAGCCTCTTCGTATCTGCGGTGGCGCCCTTTTTTCACGGGGACACTCCTGAACTTCGTTGGCCGGTGGAGAGGTTGGCTCCGATGGCATTGAAGGAAGAGTCTACGGGGTTCCGCCCGCTCGGGCGAACCGGCCGAATGGACTTTTTTGTCCGAAACGGGTGAAAAGTCACGAAGTCAGCGCTGCACGGCCGCCCGATCGGGGTGCGAGGGGCAGCGGCTGATGCGATCGAGCCTCGAGGACGAGGTGCCCGTCGGAGTCGAATGCCACGGCCGCGTCGCCGTCGACCAGCTGTCGGATGGGCTCGCCGACGAGGTCGGCTCTCCAACCCTCGAGGAGGCGGCATTCGTCGCTCTTGCTCAACAAACTCTCGACGTCGGAACGGGTGGCGAGGATGGCCGGATCGAGCCGGTGATCGCGGGCCAGCTGTGAGATCCATGCCGTCACGAGCGTGACGACGGGGCGAAGCTCCCTCGGCAATTCCGGTCGCCGGACGGCCGGGGTGCGATCGGGGGCGTCCTTTGCGTTCTCGACGGCGCCGATGATCTCCTTGTCGGCACCGTTTCGAAGGTGCCTACCGTCGAGGCCGCGGAGTTCGAGCAGCTGTTTGGGATTCGATGGCGCCTTCTGGGCGATGGTGACGACGGCGAGATCGGGCAACACTTGTCTGACCGGCAGGTCGAGCTCGGCTGCCCTGCGTTCCCGCCAGGCCGCCAAGGCAGTCGCGATCTTGAGTGCTTTGGACTTCAACGACCGAGCTTCCTTGATCCTGGCGATGGCATCTTCCGGTGGGCGCCGACCGCGAGGCTTCTGCCGCATGATCTCGGACTCCTCTTCTGCCCAGCTCAGACGCCCGAGCTCTTCGAGTTCGGCCACGAGAAGATCGGTCAGCTGAAGGAGATGGTCGACGTCGCCGGCGGCATAGGTGAGCTGTGCGTCCGTGAGCGGCCGCTTCAGCCAGTCGGTGAGGCGATCGCCTTTCGGGAGATGGAGATCGAGATAGCGATCCAGCAACGACGCGAGCGACCCGCTGGAGATACCGAGGAATCCGGCAGCGATCTGCGTGTCGAACAGCCTCGCCGGCACCGTGCCGCACACGAGTTCGAGAACCTCGAGATCTTGGACGCCTGCATGTAGGACGCAGAGGCTGTCACTGTCGAGGACCTCGGCGAACGGACCGAAGTCGAGGGCGAGAGGGTCGACCAGGACGACGGTGGGAGCGGTCGCGTCCGGCTCGAACCATGCGAGTTGGACGAGTGCGACCTGCGGAAAGTACGTGCGTTCGCGATGGAACTCGGTGTCGAGCGCGTACCGCTCGACTCCTCGCAGGGCGCCGATCACCTCGGAGAACTCGTCTTGGTCGGTGATCAGGCGCATCGGTGGATTCTAGGCCTCGGTGTGCGGCACATCGGCCATGTCCGGTCGGGCTGTTGGCCCTTCCTCATCGAGGAGCGCACGCAGCGTTGGTCGATCATCGGCGTCGAGAAGTGCGCTGGCGTCGACCTCGATTGGTTCGATGGCGCCGAGGTCGAGCAGATGACGGAATCGCCGCTCCCCCGATCGGACCGCCCGATTGACCTGGGTCGCCCACGACGCCGGCCAACATGCCAGAGTCGGCTGGAGTTCCCCGTCGACCGCAGCAACCAACGCGGTCTCAGGAGCGAGACCATCCAGCCGTTCCACGAATCGAATGAGCGTGACGGGCGTGAGCAGCGGGAGATCGCAGCTGACGGTCAGCACCCAGCCGGAACGGGCGTAGCTCAGTGCCGTGGCGACGCCCGCCAGTGGTCCTTCACCGGGGAATCGGTCTGCGACCGTGGGAATGCCGAGCAAACCCGGCACACCGCCAACCGCGACGATCGGGTCGATGCCGGCATCTCGCATCGCCGCGAGCACTCTAGGGCCGATCACAGCTGCCTTGTCGCCCTCGAAACGGCGGCTTGCGCCACCGGCGAGGATGGCGCCCAGCACTGGTGGTTCGCTCACCTGATTGCTCGGCTCAGGACAGATCCGACGGTGGCCATGCAGGATCGAGTTGGCGTAGGAAGAGTGCACAACGCTCGTCCTCGTCCGCCTCGCCGATGTCGGCTGCCGTCCGTTGCAGTCCGGCGAGCGCTCGGAGGAATCCGCGATTCGTCTGGTGTTGCCACCGCACGAAACCCGAGCCCCTCCAGCCATTCTGGCGGAGCGTGTCGAGGCCTCGGTGATAGCCGACTCTGAATGCTGCGTAGCGTTCGATCGGGTGGCGGCCCATTTCCCCGAGCCGTGCCCATCCGTCGATGAATCGTGGGTTGGCGGCCACCACTTCGGAGATTGCCTGCCGGCGTTGGTCCTCGTCGACGATGGCGAGCGCCGTGGCGAGGGCGGCAGCGGCATCGGGGAACAGGTCGGGCAGGACGGTCTCGGGTGGTCCGCTGCGGGAAAGTCCGATCTCGGTCATCAGGGGCACCTGGCCATGCGGAGGGTGTCGGTGGCGCCGACCGTCGCCGAGCTGCCTCCCAGGACGGCGACCACCTCACCGGAGCGGATGTGGCCCTGTTCTCGTGCGACCTCGAGGGCGTGCTGGACGGCTTCGGCGTTGTCGCCGATCCGGTCGATCAGGATTGGTGTGGCCCCCCAGCTCATCATGAGCTGGCGGACTGCCCTCGGCTCCGGGCTGAACCCGAGGATCTTCGCCTG
Organism: uncultured Acidimicrobiia bacterium; assembly: GCA_965530755.1. GTDB lineage: Bacteria > Actinomycetota > Acidimicrobiia > Acidimicrobiales > SZUA-35 > SZUA-35. Next base: position 36,083 of record CBESNA010000014.1, read on the forward strand.
CGGCCGGAAACGGGCGATGGCTCGCACGGTGAAACCTGATCGGGTGATACAGATGATGGTCTTGGCGCCGATCTCGGAGGCCGCTCGCCACGTGGCCAGGGTCATCACGTCGGTGACGGCGGCATCGACGCTTTGGGGTTCGCTGAGGCGGTCACGCCTGATGGTGTGGGCCCAGCCGGCATAGTCGAATTCGACGTCGGCTCGAGCGGCGATTCTGGCCATGGTGGCAACCACGTGGGCCGGATCGTTCCCCACGGCGGTCTCGCCCGAGAGCATCACCGCCGACGTGCCGTCGAAGACGGCGTTCGCGACGTCGGAGGCCTCGGCTCTGGTGGGCGACGGCGACGTGATCATGCTCTCGAGCATCTGGGTGGCCGTGATCGCCGGTCGGCCGAGCGCAATGCAGCGCTCGATGATGTCTTTCTGGAGGTGCGGAAGCTCCTCGATCGGCATCTCCGAACCGAGGTCGCCGCGGGCGACCATGACGGCGCCGGAGGCTCTGATGATGCCGTCGAGATTCTCCACGGCGGCTCGCGTCTCGATCTTGGCGACGACGAGCGGTCCACGCGGCGCCGGTTCGAGACCGACCCTTCGAATGTCATGGGCGGATCGCACGAACGAGACTGCAACGAAATCGACCTCGACATCGACGAACGCGTCGAGGAGGCGCAGGTCCTCCGGTGTCGGCGTGCTCATCTGGAGCCGATCCGAGGGGATGTGGACGCCGGGGCGACCTTGTGTCTTGCCGCCGAAGAGGACGCGTCCCTGGAGGGCATCACCGTTGTTGCCGACGACCTCGAGCTGGATGGCGCCGTCGCCCAGTGCGAGGCGGTCACCCGGCAGGACGTCGGTCAGCAGCGTCTCGTAGTCGACGAAGAGGCGTTTCGCGGTGGAGGTCTCGTTACCGGGCAGGAGCTCGATGTCCGTTCCCTCGACGAGGTCGACGGCTTCGGCGAATTTGCCGAGCCGGACCTTGGGACCGGGGAGATCAGCGAGGATGCCGAGCGGGCGGCCGACCTCATCGCTCAACTTGCGAAGGCGATGGAACCGTTCGAGGCTGTCCTCGAGCGATCCATGGGAGAGGTTCAGGCGCGCAACGTCCATCCCCGCCTCCATCATGTCCTTCAGGACACGCTCGTCGTCAGACGCTGGGCCGATGGTTGCGATGATCTTCGTTCGCCTGGTCACGCGGCTGAGGCTAGCGTCCCCGGCGTATGGAGCTCATCATTGTCCGCCATGGCCGCCCGGAACGCATCGAGCATGCAGACGGGGAGGTGGCCGATCCCGAATTGACCGACGTCGGCCACCGCCAGGCTGCGGCACTTGCCGAGTGGATGAAGGTCGAGCACATCGACTCGCTCTACGTGAGCCCGATGGCCAGAGCTCGTCAGACATCTGTCCCGCTCGAGGCCTTGCTCGGGATGGAAGCCACGGTTGTTCCTGGGGTGAGGGAGTTCGACGACGGTGAGTCCGCCTACATCCCGATGGAAGAGCTGAAGGCCGACAAGGAAGCGTGGCGGGCGTATCTGGCCGAGAACGACCAAATGACCAGGGATGACTTCCGGGCCGAGGTCTTGGATGCGTTGGCAGCCATCACAGGTTCGAACCGCGGCAGGCGCGTCGCCGTGGTGTGTCACGGCGGAGTGATCAACACGTACGCATCGGACGTGCTCGGGTTGGGTGGAGCGATGTTCTTCGCTCCCGACTACACGAGCATCAACCGGTTCATGGTGGCATCGTCCGGCGAACGATCCGTGGTGAGTCTCAACGACACCGGCCATCTGCGGGCCAAACCGGACCTCCTTCTGCGTTGACCGAGATCGCAGTCAGCGGGATGGAATGCCTCCAGTGACATCGAGGCAGGCACCCGTCGTGTACGAGCTGACAGGTGACAACAGCCAACACACAGCGGCCGCCACCTCGCCCGCTGTTCCCGGGCGATTCAAGGGAATCCCTCGTCGTGTGGCTTCCGCCGCCAACCAGTTGACATAGGTGGCGTTGCCGTCGATCTCGGCGTGACGCGCCACTTGCCTGGGCGTGTCGACCAATCCGACGCCGACGGCGTTCACACGAACGCCGGCCGGTGCGAGCTCGACGGCCAGCGATCGGATCGCGTTGTCGAGCGCGGCTCGGCCCGCACTGATCGCTCCCATGCTCACCTCGGGGTGCGCCGCAGTCGGCGCTGTCAATCCGACCACGCGCCCGGCCGAGGTGCTGAGGGCCGAGATCGCCGGCTTGACGATGTGGAGAAAGGCGGCCAGCTTTTCCGACACATCGTCTGCGATGTCGCCCGAGTTCATTTCGACGAGGCTGCCGTGGCGACCTCGCCCGGCGATGGCGGCAACACCATCGAGCTGACCCCACCGATCCAATGCTGCGGAGACGACCCCGGCCGCCTGGCGCTCGTCCAGCACATCGGCAGGCACAGAGAACAGGCGAGTTGAGTCGATGGACGACTCGGCTGCCTCCAGCCGGGCTTGACTTCGGCCGCAGATGGTGACGTTGGCCCCCTCGGAGACGAGCAGGCGTGCCGTCGCCAGGCCGATCCCCGAGGAGCCGCCGGTGACGATGATGCTCTGGTCGTTGAGGCGGAGATCCATGCCGACATGCTCGCATCCTGATCCGGGGAATGCCCGGGCGGCTAGAACAGGGCCATGACCGGTATCGACGAGGCCATCACGGGCGACCGCGGTCCCGCAGATGAGCTGACTGTGATGTTTCGATGGTTCGCGGCGAACAGCTACGGCGACTCCTCGCCGATCTACCGGGCGGTGATCGAGACGGTCGCCGATGACCCCGATCTCTTGGCTGTGGTGAAGGAGGCGCCACACGAGGCTCATCACCCTGGTGTCTTGCTCGCTTCGGTGAAGTTTCTCTTGGCCGGGGGAATCGATCACCCGCTGGCCCGTTGCTACCTGGCCGGTCACGCTGAGCACGATGATCTCGGCGCGATCTTCCGCTCGTTCGTCCTCGACCATCGTGAGGCGATTCTCGACACCATGCGGGTTCGGCGGGTGCAGACGAACGAGGTGGCTCGCACGGCAGTCCTGGCACCGGTCGTGCGTGAGGTGCAGCGTCGGGTCGACCAATCGTTGGCGCTGATCGACGTCGGCACCAGCGCCGGCCTGAACTTGCTGCTCGACGAGGTGCATGTCGACTACGGGCACGCTCGCCTCGGCCGGCCCGACTCCATGCTCACTCTGCGGTGCGAAGCGCTCGGAGACGGGCCGCCACCCGGGCCAGAGCTCGACATCGCGTGGCGAGTCGGTCTTGATCAGGAACCGATGGATCTCAGCGACGTTGGTGACCGCCGCTGGCTCGAGGCGTGCATCTGGCCGGAGCACACCGACCGCCTGGAGCGTCTTGCCGTCGCGGCGAGCATGCAGGCTGATGATCCACCACGTCTCGTACGGGGCGATGCTGTCGATGCACTGAGCTCATTGATCGCCGAGGTTCCAGACGACCTGGCGTTGGTCGTGATGACGTCGTGGGTGTTCGTCTACCTCAGCGGTCGACAGCGAGCGGAATTCGAACGAATCCTTGCTTCGGCGAATCGCCCCGTGGCCTGGGTCAGTGCCGAGTTTCCCGATGTGGTCAGGAACGTCGAACCGATACGGCCTCCTCGTTCGGCTGAGGAGGACATCAGCAAAGTGGCCGTGGTTTGGTTCCCCGGTACTGGAGAGCCGGAGCGTCGCGAGTTCATCGGGTGGAGCCACAACCACGGGGCGTGGCTCGACTGGTGAGACGGTGTCTGGTGTGTCGCCGGAGGAGACATGCGCCGAGCGTGGGGTCGGATGCGAGTGAGCGTCGAGGGTGGTGTCTGGTGTGTCGCCGGAGGCGTGGGGTCGGATGCGAGTGAGCGTCGAGGGTGGTGTCTGGTGTGTCGCCGGAGGAGACATGCGCCGAGCGTGGGGTCGGATGCGAGTGAGCGTCGAGCGACAGCGAGACTAATTGCGAGGCACTCGCGACCACGAGATTTCTTTGTCGGTTCGGACGTCGCCGGGCAGGCCGAGGACTCGTTCACCGAGGATGTTCTTCATGACCTCGGTGGTGCCGCCCTCGATCGAGTTGGCCCTGCTCCGCAGGAACGCCTTCTGCGGCGACGAGAACGCCATCGACGTCTCCGGCTGTTCGAGGTCGTATGGGCCGTAGAGCATGCCTTCGGGACCCATCAGGTTCATGGTGAACGAGTAGATGTCCTTGTTGAGGTCAGCCGACGCCATCTTGCCGACGGAACCCTCTGGACCCGGGGTTCCGGACTTGCGGTTCTGGGATGAGCGGATGTTGGTGAGGCGATGGACCTCAGAGCGAATCCAGAGCTTCATGAACTCGTCGCGCGCGTTGGCTGACGCGTTTCCGTCCAGGAGCGCCTTCTGTGCCACTGCAATGGGTCCCGATCCCTTCGGTGGGACCGTGCCGCCGATCGAGACTCGCTCGTTCATGAGCGTGGTCAGCGACACTCGCCAACCCTCGCCGATGTCGCCCAGGCGTTCGGCATCCGGCACCCGCGCGTCTGTGAAATAGACCTCGTTGAATTCGGCTTCGCCGGTCATCTGGCGCAGTGGCCGAACGTCGACGCCGGGCTGCTCCATGTCGACCACGAAGTAGGTCAGACCCTTGTGTTTCGGTTGTTCCGGGTCGGTACGGGCGACGAGCATGCCCCATTTGGAGAGATGGGCGAGCGTGGTCCACACCTTCTGGCCGTTCACGATCCATTCGTCACCGTCGCGCTCGGCCCTTGTGGCCAGCCCGGCGACGTCGCTCCCTGCTCCGGGTTCGGAGAACAGCTGACACCACACCTCCTCGCCGGTGAACAACGGCCGGAGATAGCGGGCCTTCTGTTCGTCTGTTCCGTGAGCCACGATCGTCGGCGCTCCCATGCCGTAGCCGATCGGGTTGCGGTAGTAGGGCGTCGGTGCCCCGGCGTCGGCCAGTACTCGGTTGACGACGGTCTGGAGCCTCGGGGCCAGGCCGAGCCCGCCGTTGCCCTCGGGAAAGTGCACCCAGGCCAGACCGGCATCGAATTGGGCACCGAGGAAGTCGGTTGCAGAAACCGTCGCCGGGTCGGTGGAGGCGAGCAGAGCTCGGCAGCGTGTGGTGATGTCGGATTCGAGATCAGTGGTGACAGCGGTCATGGAGCCAGATCGTACGGCGGCCCTTCGGAACGACCCAATCAGCCTGCGCTCTGGGCCTCGGCCACTCGCTCGAGCAACTGATCCCGAATGGAGACTCCCTTTTCCCGCGCCTTGTCGCCTGTCACCCGCCAACCGTGGCGGGCCGAATACAACAGTGGCGGCTCACCGAGGCGTCCTTCCCTGACCTTCGTGACGGTGGCGAAGAAGAGATCATGGTCGATCGGGCCCGCGGCCTCTCGCACCTCGAACGTTTCGCAGGTGAGGTAGGCGATCGAATCAGGGACGTACGGCAGCCCATCGTCGTCGATGGCGATCAGTTCTTCTGCGACGTAGTCGAACTTCCGGCCGGGGTAGCTGAAGTATTGGCCGGCCATGATCTGATCGGCGGCCAAGATCGAGACGGTGAACCGGCCAGTGGCGAGCATCAGTGGATAGGTGTCGTGTTTCGGGCTCGCCGAGGCCATGACGATCGGCTCGTCGAACGCGATCTGGGTGACCCAATGGGACGTGTAGGCGCGTACGAGACCGTCGTGTGCCGCGCCGACCACCTGCACACCCTTGATCATCTGGCCGAGTGAGCGTTTGAGGGTTGGATCGATCATGAGTGGGATCTCCGTCTTTTCGGCACGTGTTCGATGGCAGCGCCCCCGTCAATTGCGATGGGCGCGCAATCGCTGGGCGGCGATCGTGTGCTGGTCAGCTCGCACGGGCTGGAGCAGGGACAGTGCATCACGGACGTCGGCCGCCATGTCGAACCGCCCCACGTTCGCCAGACCTCTGGCGTAGTCGACCATGCACTCGATCGGAGCGGCGGGTAGTGCCGCTCTCAGCTCGAGGACCGAGACGAGTTGGGCGATGTCACCACTCCGGAGGAGCGCTCCACGGAGGTTCTCGAGGGTGCGGGTGACGATGGCCGTCGCTGTCATGGGAGCCAATTGTTCGTCGCGGAGCCCCTCGGCAGGGTGAACCGAGGCGATCAGGCGCTCGATGTCCGACCGGTTGAGCGGGCGCCCACCAGCGAAGGGATCGAAGAAGCTTCCACCGTCAGCGGTGCCGAGCACTACGTGACCGGGCAACCCGATAGCGGCCACGTCGACCCCGACTCGCCGGCCGACCTCGACGGCGACAACGGCGAGCGACAGCGGGATGCCGGTCCGACGCCCGAGCACGTGGTGGATCAGCGAGTTCCTGACGTCGTAGTAGTCGACGGCGTTGCCTCGGAATCCGAGCCGGCCGAACACTTCGTAGAGGAGTGCAGCTGGACCGCCGATGTCCCCGGAGGCGTCGGCGAGAGCGTCGAATGCGGCGGTCACTGCGTCCTCGCCTGGCGAATCGTCTGCGACCGACCCGATCACCGCCATCAGGCGGTCGAGCCGCGGGACATCCTCTCGAAGCAGTGCCATCAGCCGTTCAGCCCTCGTCACGGCGTCTTGATGGTGAGGCCGATGAGGCTTTGGGTCGAAGATCCGATCGTGCCGTCGACGTCGAAGAGACGAGTCGTGCACAGGCCGATCCCGTCCGGTCCGACCCGAGTGACAGCGTCGATGCCGACCCATTCGCCGCGCAGCGAGCGATGGAGGGCGATCGTCAGGTCGGCATTGATGAGGCCGACGCCGGCTGTGAAGTCGTACACGGAGCTGATTCCCGAGGCGATGTCCGCGGCTGCAGCCACCCGCATCAGCGGCGAGGTCGTGACGCCGGCGATCACGGGCTGCCGTAGTCGGATCCAGTCGACGGCCGGGCCGGGGGTTTCGAAGCCACCGACGATGACTCGATGCTCGAGTGCGTGCCGGTGGAACGCGATCGTGTCCCCCGAGGCCCACGATGGAGGATCGAGTGGGGTCGCCTCCTGTGGTTCGCCCGCCTCCTCGATCGGACGCCAGCCTGGGTCGGGCAGCTCTGCGGTGGCCAGCAGCAGCGCTCGTGCTGTTGCCACGACCGCGTCGCCGTCCAGAAGAGACGCGGAGGCGTGCGCAACCCGTCTGCTCACAGCCTCTCGGTCGACGGTCGTGGTCAAGGTGGTCAGCGGAACCGGACGAACCAGCTCGACCGAGATCCGCGCGACGCGCTCGGTGGATTCGGCCACCGACTCGACCAGGTGTGCCAGCAAGGAAGCAGGCGGGCCGCCGTGCTGCGCGTCCGGTCGCCATGGCCCACCCGTCAACGCGGTGGACTCGAAACCGCCATGGCCGTTGGGGACGAACAACGATTCCATGGAGGGAACGTAGCTGGCCTCGACTGGCAGATGAAGTTCAGGACTTCTACATTTCGCACCCATGTACCCGGGACTCCATGCCGAATCGACACCAGACAAGCCGGCGGTGATCCTTGCCGCCAGCGGTCAGGTGATCACGTACGCGGAACTGGACCAAGAGGCGAACCGGGTGTCGCAGTTGTTCCGGGCCGCCGGGCTACGCCCAGGTGATCACGTGGCCTTCTGTCTCGAGAATCACCCGCGGTTCTTGTCCTTCGCCTGGGGATGCCACTACGCCGGCCTCGTCTACACGGCGATGTCGAGTCGGCTCACCACCGAGGAGATGGAATACATCGTCAACAACTGCGGAGCTCAGGCGTTCGTGACCTCCAACTACAAGCGCGAACAGGCCGCAGAGCTCGTCGAAAGGATGCCGGAGGTCTCGATACGACTGATGATGGACGGCGTGATCGACGGCTACGAGTCGTACGAGGACGCCATTGCCGCGGCGCCGGCCGCACCGCTCGCCGGTCGTGTCGCAGGACAAGACATGTTGTACAGCTCGGGCACGACAGGCATGCCGAAGGGGGTGAAGCCGAGTACGGAGCGGCTGCCTCTCGAGGAGGCAGGCACGGGTGTCTCGGCCCTGCTCGGGCTGCTCTTCGGCATGGACAGCGAGAAGGTCTACCTCTCCCCCGCGCCGCTCTACCACGCAGCCCCGCTCCGCTTTTGCATGGCGACACAGGTGCTCGGGTCGACGGTCGTGGTGATGGAGCGGTTCGATCCTGAGGAATACCTGCGGGCAATCGAGACGCACCGGGTCACCCACAGTCAGGTCGTGCCCACCATGTTCGTGCGGATGTTGAAGCTCGATCCAGAGGCCCGCTCCCGATACGACGTCAGCTCCCTCGAAACCGTGATCCACGCCGCTGCTCCCTGCCCCGTGGCAGTCAAGGAGCAGATGATCGACTGGTTCGGTCCGGTCATTCACGAGTACTACGCCGGCACAGAGGGAAATGGCTTCGTTTACTGCAATTCGGAGATGTGGCTCGGCCACAAGGGCACGGTCGGCATGCCGATCAACTGCACGGTCCACATCGTTGACGAGGAAGGTCGAGAGGTGGATTCCGGCGAGGAGGGCACGATCTACTTCGAGGGTGGTTCGACGTTCGAGTACCACGGTGACCAGGCCAAGACCGAGGGCTCTCGCCATCCCAAGGGGTGGAGCACGTTGGGCGACGTCGGCAAGGTCGACGAGGACGGGTTCCTGTACCTGACCGATCGCAAGGCGTACATGATCATCTCCGGCGGAGTGAACATCTATCCGCAGGAGGCGGAGAACATCCTGACCATGCACCCCAAGGTCTTCGATGTCGCCGTCATCGGTGTACCGAATGAGGACTTCGGTGAAGAGGTCAAGGCCATCGTGCAGCTGGCCGAGGGAATCGAACCGTCAGACGAGGTCGGTCGAGAGATCATCGCCTTCTGCAAAGAGCATCTCGCAGACGTGAAGTGCCCCCGAACTGTCGACTTCCGTGACGAACTACCCCGTCACCCCACCGGCAAGCTCTACAAGCGGCTGCTGAAAGACGAATACTGGGCCGGCCACGAGAGCCGAATCATCTAGGTCAGTCGTTGTCGGTCTCGATGGTCAGGAGGCCGCGAGCGTCCTGTATCAGCGACTTCGAGCTGATTCGTCCTCTCGACGCGGAGATGAGCTGTTCGGTGTGTTTCCACGGCAGGCGCAACGCTCGGACGGCATCGACGACCAGATCCTCGTCGTCGAGGTCGAGCAACGTCATCACCAGATCGAGTTCGCTCTCGCGCATCACGACCGCAGCTGTCGGATCGCTGGAGCGAAGCAGCCGGATGCCATTGGCAACCGACTCGAGAATCGATGCGTTCGGCGCATCATTGCTCTCGTACGTGATCGGGAGCCAGCCGAACCAGATGACACACGCGGCGGGGTCCACGGACGGTGCTTGTCGCTGGATCATGGCTTCGGTGCCGAACCGATCGGCATCGATGTCGTAGAAGGCGGCCATGCGTTCGATCGTGGCGACGTCCGGATGCGACGATCCGCTCTCGAGGTCGCGGAGCTGGCGCGGTGTCATCCCGACGCCGCCCGCGGCGACGTCGAGCGTGTGACCACGGATCTGGCGGACTTTCGTCAGTGCCTCGCAGAGCGGAGCACTGATCATGTCGACGCCGGTGGAATGCTGTTCGTCGATGAAATCGGACACTCCATTCCATCGGCCCGATCTGGGCCGAATTGAACGGAGCGATCGGTGAACTAATTGCCGGTGAAGACCGGCCGACGCTTCGCGAGGAACGCGGCCACACCCTCGGCGTAGTCGGCACTGGACATGCATCGAGCGATGGTTGCCGGAGCGGACGGACTGTGGCCGATGGCCTGCTTGGCCGCCAGCTGGGTCAGCGGGGCCCTGGAGGCCATCGTTGATGCCTGCTCGACAACGAAGGCCTCGAGGTCATCCTTGGCGATCACGTGATTGAGCAATCCCCAACGTAGACATGTTTCGGCATCGTGCAGATCGCCGGTGTAGACGAGCTCCTTGGTCACGGAGGGGCCGACGAGGTCGACGAGTGTCTGAAGCCCTGCGGCGCTGTAGCCGATTCCGAGTTTGGCCGGCGGGAGCGCCATGCGGGTTCCCGGTTCGCCGTAACGGATGTCGGCGCTGAGTGCGATGGCCAACCCGCCCCCGATGCAGAATCCGTGGAGCATTGCCAGCGTCGGCTTCGGCAGCTCCTCGATCGCGGCATAGGCAGCGCTGGTGGCCGCCTCGTAGCTGCCACCGCTCCCGGTGCGTTCGGTCTGGAACTGCGAGATGTCCGCTCCGGCGACGAAGGCTTGATCGCCGGCGCCTCGAAGGATGATGACCCGGATGGTGGGGTCGGCAGCGAGCTCCGCGCATCGCTCGGGCACGGCGCGCCACATGTCGATGGTCATGGCGTTCCGCCGTGCCTCGTGATCGAAGATCAACCAGCCGATCGGGCCGTCGCGGCGAATGGTGACGCTGGCTTCGGCGGTCTCGGGGGACGTGGGCTCCGCTGGCTCAGGGTTCGGCGGCGGTGTCTTCGTGGTCACCGGGAGGAAACTAGTACGGTTCTCCGGTGCACAGAACCCTGCCGTACTTGGATCACTCCCGACCGATTGCGATCGCTCATCGCGGCGGCGATCAGGTGGCGGTCGAGAACACGATGCCCGCCTTCGAACACGCAGTCTCGCTCGGCTATCGGTACCTCGAGACCGACGTCCACGTGTCGAGTGACGGGGTCCTCGTGGCTTTCCACGACGCCGATCTGGATCGGATCACCGACACACCAGGCACCATCGCCGACCGAAGTTGGGACGAGCTGTCGCAGATCGATCTAGGTGGCGGGGCCGCGATCCCGCGCCTCGACGATCTGCTCGGTGCCTTCGGCGACATTCGTTTCAACATCGATCCGAAAGTCGATGCGGCCGTTCGGCCTCTCGTCGAGGCGATCGAACGTCACGATGCGGTTGAGCGAATCGGGATCGGTGCATTCGACGACGCTCGTATCGCCGCTCTCCAGGAACACTTCGGACCACGCCTGTGCACCTCGCCAGGCCCGGTCGAACTGCTTGCCTACCTGGCTGATCCGAAGCCCGGAGCGTTCGCAACCCACGGGTGTCTCCAGATTCCCCCGCGGTTCGGCGATGTCGAACTGACAGAAGATCTCGTCGAGGCCGCCCACGGACTGGGTTTGCAGGTGCACGTGTGGACGATCAACGACGTCGGCGAGATGGAGCGACTGCTCGACATGGGTGTCGACGCGGTCATGACCGACTGCGTCGTCGATCTCAAGGAGTTGCTGGTGGCTCGGAACGAATGGAGTGAGGCGTGAGAACAGAACATGCGCGGTTCGCCGAGGGCGGGATGGTGTGCTCGATCGATCATGTGGCCTCGGTCGCCGGTGTCGAGATCCTCGGCTCGGGTGGTAATGCTGTCGATGCTGCGGTCGCGACGTCGGCTGTACTGGCAGTGACCTCGCAACACATGTGCGGAATGGGCGGTGACCTCTGGGCGCTGGTTCACGTTCCCGGTGTTGCCGCGCCGTTCGCTCTCAACGCATCAGGGTGGGCAGGTGCCGGCGCAGATGCCGCCGCACTGCGGGCCGAAGGCCATGACGACATGCCGTTCAGAGGCGACCTTCGTTCGGTTCCGGTGCCAGGGTGTGTCGACGGTTGGGTGGCGTTGCACGACCGTTTCGGTCGGCTCGGTCTGCACGACGTCCTCGAGCCGGCACGGCGGGTCGCCGAGCGGGGTTTCTCGGTCTCGAGGATGCTGGCGCAAGCTGCACCGTCGATCGCCGACGTCGACGGTGCCGATGACTACGTTCCTGACGGTCGGGTCGTTGCCCCCGGCCAGGTGATGACACGCCCGGGACTTGCCAGATCACTGGCCGCCATCGGCGCATCCGGCCGATCAGGGTGGTACCAGGGCGAGTTCGGGGCAGGCCTGATCGCCAAAGGTGGGGGCATGTATTCGAGCGCGGATCTGGAGCACGTGCATGCCGAGTGGGTCCAGCCGGTCTCGGTCGATGTCTGGGGCCAGCGGTTGTGGACGACACCACCGAACTCGCAGGGCTATCTCTCCCTCGCGTCCGCGCTCATCGCCCACGGGCTCCCCTTGCCCGAGGATCCCGCTGACCCGTCGTTCGCTCATCTGTTGATCGAGGCATCGAAACAGGCAGGGCACGACCGCAACGAGGTGCTGTTCGACGGCGCAGACGGCCTCGCGCTCGTGGCTGAGCAACGTCTCGGTCCGCGCCGCGCCGCCATCGATCTCGACCGAGCGGGAACCACGAGACCTCCGACCGCCGGCGGAGGCACGATCTACCTCTGCACCGTCGATGCCGATCGAATGGGCGTCTCCCTGATCCAGTCGAATGCCGCGGGTTTCGGGGCCCATCTGGCGGTGACCGATATCGGTGTCTTCCTCCACAACCGGGGCATCGGGTTCTCACTCGAGGAAGGTCATCCGGCAGAGCTCAAGCCGGGCGCCCGTCCACCGAGCACGCTGTCTCCGGCGCTGGCCACGAACCCAGACGAGTCGCTCCGGACGGTGTTCGGCTGCATGGGGGGCGACGCCCAACCCCAGGTCGTCCTGCAGATGGCTGCCCGGAGATTTGCGTCCGGTCAGAGCGTGGGTCGGGTGATCACTGATCACCGGTTCGCGCTCACGGTTCCTGCTGCTCAGGGATTCAATACGTGGTCGGCCGACGGTCCGCTGACGGTGGCTGTCGAGCAGGGCTCGCCGTGGACCGCCGGTCTCAGCGAACGGGGGCATCTCGTCGAGGAGCGGCCATGGGGGCAAGGTCTCTTTGGCCACGCCCACATGATCGATGTCGTCGACGATCATCTCGAAGGGGTGGCTGATCCTCGTGCACAGACTGGCGCCGCGGTGGGCCGATGATCCATCGGCGACCTGGCGCTCAGCCGTTCAGTTCGGGATCGCGGAAGTTCGGCTCGCGTTTCTCGAAGAACGCTTGGACCGATTCGGCCTGGTTCGGACTGCCGATCAGCTGACCGATCTCGTGCCGTTCCAAGGCGAACCCGTCGGCAGTGGAGACCTTGGCCGCCTGGTTGAGCAGACGTTTTGCGGCCCGAACGGCGTGAGGTGATTTGGACGCGATCTCGCTCGCCATCTCGAGCGCGGCAGCGCGCGGATCATCGGCGATGTGTGTGACGAGCCCCAACGCCAAGGCTTCTTCTGCACCGACCATGCGTCCCGTGAAGGTGAGTTCCTTCGCCACGTCGAGTCCGACGAGGTTGATGAGGCTCTGTGTGCCAGTCATGTCGGGAACGAGGCCCCAGCGGATCTCGAGCACCGACATCTTCGTGTTCGGGGCGGCGATCCGGATGTCTGCCCCGAGCGCCAGTTGGATGCCGCCGCCGAGGGCGTGCCCGTGCAGCGCGGCGATGACGGGGACTGGCAGTTCGGTCCATCCGTAGACAGCCTGCTGTCCGTGGTGGGTGATCCGATCCTCGATCGGATCGGTGATGGCCGGCCGTTCCTCCCGATCGGTGTCGCTCATGGCGGCGAAGCTGGCGAAGTCGAGGCCGGCACAGAACGATCGGCCCTCGCCGGACAGCACCACGACGCGGAGGGAGGTCTCCTTGGACAGCTGGTCGCTGGCCTCGACGAGGGCGCTGAACATTGCGGAGTCGAGCGCATTCATCTTGTCGGCACGGGCGAGGCGGACATCGGCGACTCCGCTCTCGTCGGTGTCGATCGTGATGCGTTCGTTGATGTGCTGGACGGCCATCCCGGAACACTATTCGTTGGCGCCGACCCAGGGACAATGCCGACAGCCTCGATCGCAGCACGGCCGCTCTGCGAGATGCTGCGCCGTCATCACGAAGAGTCCGGTACTCGGATCCATGTACCCCATGTGTTCCGCTGCGATGGCGGCCGCGTGGGCATCGATACATGCATCGAAGTCGGGACGATCGGGCGAGAGCCGGTCGGGGTGGGGCCGGCTCATGGCATCAGTCCGGAGCTTGATCCCCAGCGGCTCGGTCACTGTCCAATGCTATCCACAGGCAATTCACATGGTTGTTGGTCTTACTCCCCACAGGGCAGCCGATTTATGCTCGCCGGTATGGCCCGCTTCAACGTCACCCTCGCAGATGACCGCTCCGAGATCATCGACCACGCCGACGCCTACCAGCAGGAGGGTCCCCTCACGACGTTCTTCGCATTTGCCGGTGGTCGAGAGGTGATCGACTCGTGGAGTTCCCGTCTGGCGAGTTTCCGGACCGCTGACGTCATGGTGGTCCGCCGGGTCGAACTGGACGAGCAGGGCACCGCTCCCCTACTCCGTTCTGCATGAGCGCTCCGCCTGTCCTGCTCGTCCATGGGTTCACCACATCGGCCAGACGAACGTGGCAGGAGCCGGGCTGGATCGAGCTCTTGAAGGAGGCGGGTCGCGAGGTCATCGCTCCTGATCTCCTGGGGCACGGCGATGCGCCGAAGCCGCACGACGTTGCGGCGTATTCCGACGTGGAAGCACTCATCGCAGACGCGCTGCCGGATGAACCTGTCGATGCGGTCGGATACTCCGCAGGTGCCCGCATTCTCCTGGCGTTGGCGTCCGAGAGACCGGAGCGGTTCCATCGACTCGTCATCGGTGGCCTCGGCGGTTCGTTGTTCCGCCAACGGGAGGGAAACCCGATCCTTGACGCGTTGGAGGGGCGTGGCGATGATCAGGACATCGTTGGCATGCACTTCAAGTCACTCGCGGAGAGCGACGGCAACGATCCACGGGCGTTGGCGGCCTTCATCCAACGCGAACAACCCAGACTCGACCGGGAGCACGTCGCAAGGATCACATGCCCGACGCTGGTGATCATCGGCGATCAGGACTTCGCAGGGCCTGGTGATGTTCTCGCCGAGGCCCTCCCGAACGGCACGTTGGTCGAGCTGCGCAACGTTGATCACTTCGGATTGCCGAGGTCGTTCGACTTCGTGGACAAGGGGCTCGACTTCCTCGACGCCGCCCCCAAGTACTGATTGGGGTCGGTCGCGCCGGTCGCCGTGGGTGGGCCGGCCTGGGTGAAGCGGGTGCCGGGGGGATCGACGGCCCAGCTGGCTGCGCCGTCCCACACGTCATCGAACACGAGCTCGCGGACGGGGCGCCTCCGAACCGGGCCGTGGTGTCCTTGCGGCACTCCGATCGGAATCGTGGCGGCGATGTCGTGGGTGTCGGGGATCCGGCAGAGCGCCCGGAGCTCGACTTCGACCATGGCGTGCCAGCCGGTCAGTACACCGCCGTAGCCGAGACCTCGGGCAGCCAGCAACAGATTCTGGCATGCGGGAAAGATCGATCCACCGTCAGCCAGACCGCCGTGGCGCCGTAATACGCATGCCAGGACCACCACTGGTGTTTGTTCGAAGTGGTCGACGAAGTGCTGCATCGTCCGAGCCATCCGGGCCTTCGCTGACGTCTCATCGTCGGTGCGGTCGTACTGATCCGTCGAGCGCTTCGACTGCCAGCCCGCTCGGAAGCTCTCGCCGAGGATGGCCTTCGCCTCGACGGCGACCGGACCGTCACGAAGTACGAGAAACTTGAATGTCTGGCGATTCGACCCCGTTGGCGCCCGAGTAGCGGCGAACAGCATCGCTGCCAGGTCGTCCTCGTTGACCGGATCGTCCGTGTAGCGACGGATGGCGCGCGTGGAGGCAATGCCATCGAGCAAGCTGATTGGAGCAATCGACATCTGCCGAGCTTGTCGCATACGTCGACGACCGTGCTCGATCCGCTCGATGATTCCCAATTCACCAGTCGCCGACGTCGCCGGCCGCGAACCCAATCGGCAACGACCGGCGACGTGCCGATCGTCGCCGGAGCGAGCGCTTGCACCAGCAGTTGGTCATAATGACAGACTTCGCTAGGGAAGCATCTGCCAGTACGACTGCTCGAGCGTTCCTGGGACGAACAGGTTCTCTGACTTCTTGAAGAACGCGAGGTAGTCGGGATCGCTCTCCATCGTCTGACCGTCCTGTGCCGCCTGCTCGAGCGAATCGCTGTAGCCCATCCAGGCAAGACCGGCGCGGTTGCCCGTGACGGCGGTCATCACCCCGAGGTCGTTGCCGAGCTTGGCCTTGACGTAGTCGCACACCTCGAGAGCAAAGGGAATCGCTTCGGTCACGGCGGGCATGTGCATCATGGCCCTGTTCACCGTGACGATTCCACGACGCTCACCGGGAGCTCGGATGACCTGGGTGATCGCGTCCTGTACCTCCACGAGAATGCCGCTGGACATTCGGATCATGGCCTGCATGGAATCGTCGCCCACAAGAGCGGCACGAAGCTTCTCGTAGTCGGCCATGGTGGCGAATGCACCAGCAAGTGCGATGGCGGTTGGATCTCCGCCGACGTTGACAGAGACGGCGTAGTTGCCTCCGTGATCCCTGTTGAGTCGATCCCTGGCCCATGTAGCGACGCCGATGGCATCTTGCATGTGCCCCATGTCCGCGCGCATGTTCCGGAATGTCATGTACATGAAAGTTCCCCCTCTTCGAGCGGCCTGGAATGAGGCCGCAAAGCGAACCTACGCCTTGTCGGCTCCTAGCACAAGCGGAACGAGGAGCACGAACCAGGGGCGATGAATCGAACCGGCATGGGCGCTCAGACGTTCTGCGCGACCATGCCGCCGTCGACGACGAGGACGGCTCCGTTGATGAACGACGAGGACGGCAGCGCCAGCGACAGCACAGCGTGGGCGATCTCTTCCGGTTCGCCGTAGCGTCCGACCGGGACTCGTCGGCGGGCGAACTTCGCCTTGTTCTCATCGTCGATCGAAGCCGTCATGCCGGTCCGGATCGGCCCCGGTGCCACGCAGTTCACCGTGACACCGGAACGACCCAGCTCGACCGCAAGTCCTCGGGTCAGCCCGATGACGCCGTGCTTTGACGCCGTGTACGGCGACAGCTGCGGAGTGGCGCCGAGACCCTCAGTCGATGCGATGTTGATGATGCGACCCTCACCGTTGCGTCGCAGATCGTCGAGACATGCCCGAATCAACAAGGTGTGCGCCTCGAGGTTGACCCGTAAGGTCGCCGCCCAAGCCTCGCTGTAACCATCGGCATCGATTGAGGCCGGGATGCTGACACCTGCGTTGTTCACGAGGACGTCGATGGGACCGAGCTCGGCTCGGATCGATGCGACCGCATCAGTGACGGCGCGCTGGTCGCCGACATCGGCGGTGCATGACGCAAACGAGCCGACCCCGTGGCCGGCTCGTTCCAATTCGTTCGACACCGTGTTGAGGCCGCCGTGGGTTCGATCGATCATGCCGACCAAGGCCCCTTCGTCGGCGAACAGGTGAGCCATGGCCCGGCCCATGCCAGAGGCAGCACCGGTGATGACGACCACTCGCCCTGCGACGGATCGAGACAATTGACTCAGGGCGTCTGGCATGCCCGGGAGAGTACTGGGTCCATGTCTTTCAGGCCGTAGCGGTTGCCACCGTCATCGCGTGGCGAACGAGCGATACGAGCGCATCCCGGACAGCAGCCCGATGGCGAGCATCGGTCACCACGATCGGGATGTGGCTCGGGATGTCGAGGGCTTCGCGGACATCGTCCGGGTGGTGTCTTAGCACGCCGTCGAACGCGTTGATCGCCACGATGAAAGGCACGCCGGTCTGTTCCATGTAGTCGATGGCAGGGAAGCAGTGGTCGAGACGTCCGGTGTCCACCAGAACGACGGCGCCGATGGCACCCCGCACCAGTTCGTCCCACATGAAGTGGAAGCGGTCCTGACCAGGCGTCCCGAAGAGGTACAGCACCAACTCGGCACTCAGGCCCACTCGGCCGAAGTCCATGGCAACGGTGGTGCTCTTCTTGCTCGTGGCGACGCCGACGTCGTCGATGCCCTCGCTGACCTTGGTCATCGCCGCTTCGGTGGTGAGTGGGTCGATGTCGGAGACAGCGGACACGAACGTGGATTTACCGACAGCAAAGCCACCGGCGACCACGATCTTCACAGGGATCTGATTCTTCTTTTCGGTCATGGCTTTCCTCAGAGCGCCTGCAAACCGTCGAGAACGCGGTTCAGCAGGTCAAGGTCGGGGCGGTCGGGCGAGTGGTGTGCGGTTTCCTGGACATGGAGAAGGTCCTCGGTGATCAGATCGCCAACGAGGACTCGAGCTACCTGGAGGTGGATCTTGCAGTGCGCAGAGATCTCGGCAACCGACTGAGGGTCGGCGCAAAGCTCGAGAATCGCCCGTCGTTCCATGCTGGCGCTCTCGACCCCGGCTTGGCCTTTCGGCGTCAGCACAATCTGGGCTTCGAGTGCCAAATCAACCGAAGATCTCGTCCTGCCTCCTGTCAGGAGGTAAGGACGCACCCGCAGAGGTGTGTCGGTGGTGTCGTGTTCGCTCATGAAGTCAGGGCCGCCTGGAGTTCAGCTCGCAGCTCGGGGGTGAGGACGGCGCCCGTCTTCTCGACGAGCACGGCCATCTCGTAGGCCACGAGTCCGACGTCAGCGCCGGCTTGTGCCATGGTCGCCAACAATGAACCGTCGCTGATCCCGGTCACGAAGAGGAAGGCGTTCTCCATCTCGACGATCACTTCGGTCACCGCACCGCCGCCGAAGCGGCCGGCAGCGCCGTAGGCGAGTCCGATGAGACCGGATGAGACGGCGGAGAATCGATCGACCGAGTCGCGATCGAGGCCGCTCGACGCCGCGATCGGGAGACCGTCCGACGAAACGACCACGGCCTCGGTGACGCCGGGGACTCGCTCGACGAAGCTGTTGACCAGCCAGTTGACGTTGCTTGCCTGGGTGCTCATTACGCTCATCAGAAGTCTCCGTTGGTTTCGAAGGTGGTGCTGTCGGGGTTGGGGGTGTCGGGCATCGGGGGTGTTGCCATGTCCTCGAGCGGCTTGCCCTTGAGGCCGCTTCGGTAACGAGAGAGCATCGAGCGGATCTCGTCAGGGCTCCGGACGCTTGAAGCGACTCGTCGGCCTTCGCTCTCCGGAGCATGGTTCTTGGTGCGGTCTCGTTTCACGAGACCGGCCGAGGTTCGGCTCGATTCTGGAGTGAGCAGCGATTCCATGCCGCTGTCGAAGCTCTCACCGCTGGGAATGGCTTCGGAGAGCTTCGTCGGAACGTCGGGGATCGGTAGCGGATCCGGAGCGGCCTGTGAATCGAAGCTCGGAGCCTCCCACGGCAGGTCCGGCGCGGCCGGCGCCGGCTTGGGTCTGGCGAAGAAGTTGTTGCTCGATTCGACGTCGGTCAACGGGACCCCGGGTGCCGAGGTCGCAGCCGGAGGGGTGTCGAAGCTCGTCGGGGCGATGCCGAGCAGCTTGGCCAGAGCTTCGGATGCCGGCCCCTCTTCGCCCATCGGGGCAGCGGCCGGTGCGGCCGGTTGGGCCGGCATCGGGGGTTCGGGCATCGGGGGGAGGTCGGCTTCTGGGAAGACGGGTGTGGGCGCCGCCATCGGGAACGCAGCGACCTCGCCCACCGGCTCGTCGGCAAAGGCCGGAGCACTGGGATCGATGGCCGCGATCGCAGCAGCCGGGCTGGAGCCGAACGCCGATGCATCGCGTTCTGGCATGGACGGTGGGGTCCAGGACTCTTCGCCCTGATCGATGGTGAGCGCTGCCGCCGCCATTCCGGAGTCAACCGGTTGCGCCGGTTCACTCGTGGGTACGGCCTCGCTGTCGGGCTGATCACTCGAGGGCAGGAAGCTGTCGGCGAGGACCGTGGCCGGAATGTCGGCGATGGCAGTGATGCCGCCGTTCGGGGTGTGCGCCAGCTCGATCTGTACGCCGAGTCGGGCCGCCAGGCGACCGACCACGATGAAGCCGAGCGAGCGGGTGAGCCCGAGACCGAGTTCCGGCGGGTTCTGCAGGACGTCGTTGGCGTTGGCGAGCTGATCGGTGGTCATACCGATGCCGTGGTCTACGCAGGAGATCAGGTACGAGCCGTCCGGGTGCCGCACGCCGGTGACTTCGACCGGGCTTTCGGGCGGCGAGAATTGCGTGGCGTTCTCGAGGAGCTCGGAGAAGAGATGTGCGAGATCGACGGCCGACTGCGCTCCGATACGGGCGTCTTCGACATCGGTGAGCTGCACATGGCGGTAGTCCTCGATCTCGGACATGGCCACGCGCAAGGCATCGGCGACCTCGACCGGACCACCACGACGCCGAGCCGGCTCGGCACCGGCGACGACGAGAAGACTCTCGGCGTTGCGCCGCATGCGAGTAGCGAGATGATCGAGGTTGAACAGTTCCTGAAGTCGATCCGGGTCTTCTTCGTCGTGCTCGAGCCGGTCGATCACTTCGATCTGGCGGTCGAGGAGGCTCTGGTTGCGTCTGGCGAGGTTGACCACCAGGTCGCTCAGTCCCTGTCGCACCATCGTCCGCTGTTCCTCAGCGAGGCCGGCGATCCCGAGCTGTACGGAGTTGAGAGCGTCGACGAGCTCGGCGACTTCGTCGTTGCTGCTGGCAACCAGTGGTTCGAAGACGGGGCTGGGGCGGCCCGGGTGCCGCAGCGTGTCGAGTAGTGCCGGGAGACGTACGTCCGCCAGCTCGCGCGCCGAAGCGGCGACGCTGTCGATCGGGTCGGTGATGGTGCGACCGATCACGACCACAGCGAGTGCGCTCAGGAGGAACGCAGCCAGGGCGACGACACCGAGGGTTCGAACATCGCTGCTCAACTCGTCGAGCGTGGTGCCCCCGTTGCTGAGCAGAACTGCGTAGGCAGCAACCACTGCCAACACGAACAGCGGCGGCGTAACGATGGCAACCAGCTTGGTGCGAAGTTTGAGATTCTGGAACATGGCCCTCTCACAAGGTTGGGTGGACCACAACCACATCGGCCGCTCTTTCCCGACCTTGAGGTACGGTGCCGAGATGGCTGAAGATCTCTTTACGGGGACACTTGCGGATCTCCCCCTCGACGCCGTGCTGGCGTCGCTCGCGCAGCACGAGCGAACCGGCGTGTTGCGGGTCGGTACCTCGGAGCCACCGGCCAACATCTGGATCGATGGCGGCCGTGTCTACTTCATCGACAAGCCCGGTGGGACCGAGCCCGTGGCCGTCTTGTTCGGTGGTGGCGTTGGGTCGATCGAGGAGATCGATGCACTACTGCTGAGGGGTGATGCGGCGGCCGGACTGGCCGCAGGTGGCGCAGACTCGACCTCTGCCCTGGCCCGCATTCTCCACGAACACAACCTCAACATCCTCTTCGAACTCCTCGTTCCGTCGAACGCATCGTTCGCCTTCGAACCGGACCTCGTCCACGCCGTCGGACCACATTTTTCCGAAGATGCCGGCCAGCTGGTCGATCAGGCCAAGCGCCGATTGGAGATCTGGGCCGAGATCGCATCGAGCATCCCGAACACCGGCGCCATCTTCACCCTGGCGACGATGCTGCCCGAAGGCGCTGACGAGCGGGTCGTCACTGCCGACGAGTGGCGATACCTCTCGTTGCTCGACGGTCGCCGCACGGTTGGCGATGTGATCAGCACGACGAAGATGAGTGCGTTCCGAGT
Organism: uncultured Acidimicrobiia bacterium; assembly: GCA_965530755.1. GTDB lineage: Bacteria > Actinomycetota > Acidimicrobiia > Acidimicrobiales > SZUA-35 > SZUA-35. The sequence goes on from CBESNA010000014.1 coordinate 57,465, forward strand.
TGTCTCGGCGCTCTATCGCATGCTCTTGGAAGGTCTGATCGAGGAGTCGTCCTGATCAGACGCTGTTCACTGACCTGATCGGATGCTGTTCATACGAGCGGACGGTCGGTTGGGGTGACTGGGCGCGGCAGCAAGGTGTGACCCATGAGCGCCTCGTCGACGGCTGAGGCGCATGCCCGGCCCTCTGCGATCGCCCACACGATGAGGCTCTGGCCACGGCCCATGTCGCCGCAGGCGAAGACTCCGTCCTCGGAGGTCATCCAACTGCTGTCGCGAACGACGTTGCTGCGCCCGTCGGTGGCCAACCCGAGTTGATCGATGAGCGTGCCGGGCTCCGGCCCGAGGAATCCCATCGCCAACAGGACGAGGTCGGCCTCGAACTCGAACTCGCTTCCCTCGACGGCAACGAAACCTGGGCCGTTGTCGGTCATGCCGAACTCGACCTCGTGACCGCGAAGGTGCGTGACCTTGCCGTCGGATCCGACGAACTCGGTGGTGCTCACGGAGTACACCCGCTCGCCGCCCTCTTCATGGGCCGAGGTGACCTTGTACTGGAGCGGGAACGTTGGCCACGGGGTGCGGTCTGAGCGGTGGTCCGGGGGGCGAGGCATGATCTCGAACTGCTTCACCGACGCCGCGCCATGACGATGTGACGTGCCGAGGCAGTCGGCTCCGGTGTCGCCACCGCCGATGATCACGACGTGTTTGCCTTCGGCGCTGATGGGAGCGACCTCGATGTCGCCTTCCTGCACCCGGTTGGACAGTGGCAAGAACTCCATTGCCTGGTAGATGCCTTGCAGCTCGCGTCCCGGGATTGGGAGGTCGCGCCAGTTGGTGGCCCCGCCGGCGAGGACGATGGCATCGAAGCCCTGACGGAGTTCGGCCACAGGAATGCTGGTCGGGTCGCCTGTCGGACCCCCGACGTAGGCGTTCGTTCGGAACTCGGTTCCTTCGGCCTCCATCTGGCCGAGTCGACGATCGAGAACGGACTTCTCCATCTTGAACTCGGGGATGCCGTAGCGGAGAAGTCCGCCGATGCGGTCGGCTCGTTCGAAAACGACGACGTTGTGGCCGGCCCGAGTGAGCTGTTGGGCGGCCGCAAGCCCGGCCGGGCCGGAGCCGATGACGGCGACGGACTTCCCGGTCAGTTTCGATGGTGGGATCGGAACGACCCATCCTTCGTCCCACGCTCGGTCGATGATGGCGACCTCGATGTTCTTGATCGAGATCGGATCAGTGTTGATGGCGGCGACACAAGCACCTTCGCACGGGGCCGGGCAGAGCCGGCCGGTGAACTCGGGGAAGTTGTTGGTGGCGTGAAGCCGCTCTATGGCGTCTCGCCACTGCCCTCGATAGACCAGATCGTTCCAGTCGGGGATGAGGTTCCCGAGTGGACAACCGTTGTTGCAGAACGGGATGCCGCAGTCCATGCAGCGTGACGCCTGGTCGACGAGATCGGCTTCGGGGAAGGGTTCGTAGACCTCTTTCCAGTCGCGGAGACGGACTGGCACCGGTCGGCGCACGAAGTCCTTGCGGTCGTGGATCAGGAACCCCTTCGGATCACCCATTCGTGGCCTCCATGATCGCTGCGATCGGATCTGTGCCGTCGCGTAGCGCTGTTGCTTGGGCGAGAAGGACTCGCTTGTACTCCCGAGGCATCACCTTCACGATGCGCTCGGCGTGGGCGTCCCACGAATCGATGATCCTCGATGCCACCGAGGAACCGGTCAGCTCGTGGTGCTGTCTGATCAGGTCGAGGACCTCGGCGTTGTCGGTTTCGTCGAGAGTCTCGAGCTCGACCATCTCGCGGTTGACCCGGCTGGCGAAGTGACCGTCGATGTCATAGACGTACGCGACACCGCCGGACATGCCGGCGGCGAAGTTCCGACCGGTCGTGCCCAGGATGACGACACGTCCACCGGTCATGTACTCACAACCGTGGTCGCCGACACCTTCGACGACGGCTGAGGCGCCGGAGTTGCGAACGCAGAAGCGCTCCCCGACCCGGCCTCGGAAGAACGCACTGCCGCTCGTGGCCCCGTAGAGCAGGACGTTGCCGGCGATGATGTTCTCCTCGGCAGCGAAGGTGGACTTCTTGTTCGGGAACACAGCGATTCGCCCACCGCTGAGGCCCTTGCCGACGTAGTCGTTGGCATCGCCTTCGAGCCGCAGGGAGACGCCGCTGGGAATGAACGCCCCGAACGAGTTGCCGGCTGAACCGGTGAACGAGAGGTCGATGGTGTTGGACGGAAGGCCGTCGCCGCCGTGCGCCTTGGTGATTTCGTGACCCAGCATCGTGCCGACAGTGCGGTTGACGTTGCGGATCTCGTAGTGCTTGCCGAACGGGGTGCCGTTGGCAATCGCCTCGGCGCAGTCGGCGATGAGGGTCATGTCGAGCGCCTTGTCGAGACCATGGTCCTGGGTCTGGATGGCTCGGCGAGAGGCACCCGGATCGAGATCCGGCACGTAGAGGATCGGCGACAGGTCGAGGCTGGAAGCCTTCCAGTGGTTCACGGCCTCGCGTGTGTCGAGGCATTCGGCCCGACCGATGGCCTCGTCGATGGAACGGAAGCCGAGCTCGGCGAGGTACTCCCTCACCTCTTCAGCGATGTACTCGAAGAAGGTCTCCACGAACTCGGGCTTGCCCGAGAACCGGGCCCGGAGCTCGGGGTTCTGCGTCGCAACACCAACGGGACAGGTGTCGAGGTGGCAGACCCGCATCATCACGCAGCCGGACACGACCAGCGGCGCGGTGGCGAACCCGAACTCCTCGCCGCCGAGCAAGGCAGCCACGATCACGTCACGTCCGGTCTTGAGCTGGCCGTCGACCTGCACGACGATTCGATCTCGGAGGTCGTTCAGGAGCAACGTCTGCTGGGTCTCGGCGAGTCCGAGCTCCCAGGGCCCGCCGGCATGCTTCAGGGAGGTGAGCGGTGACGCTCCCGTTCCGCCGTCGTTGCCCGAGATGAGGACGACGTCCGACTTCGCCTTGGACACGCCTGCCGCAACCGTTCCGACGCCGACCTCGGCGACCAGTTTCACGTGGATCCGAGCCGCTGGGTTCGCGTTCTTGAGATCGTGGATCAGCTGAGCGAGGTCCTCGATCGAGTAGATGTCATGGTGGGGCGGCGGAGAGATGAGGCCGACTCCCGGCGTCGAGTGGCGCACCTCGGCGATCCAGGGCCACACCTTCTTGCCTGGCAGCTGTCCGCCCTCACCCGGCTTCGCCCCCTGAGCCATCTTGATCTGGATGTCATCAGCGTTGGTGAGGTAATTGGACGTGACGCCGAAACGTCCGGAGGCCACCTGCTTGATGGACGAGCGTTTGGAGTCGCCGTTCTCCATCGTGACGAAGCGCTCGGGATTCTCGCCACCCTCGCCGGTGTTCGATTTGCCGCCGAGCCGATTCATCGCGATGGCAAGCGTCTCGTGAGCTTCGGCCGAGATCGAGCCGTAGCTCATCGCCCCCGTTGCGAACCGCTTCATGATCTCGCTGATCGGCTCGACCTCGTCGATCGGCACGGGGTCGCCGGCCGGAACGAGTCGGAACAGCCCGCGGAGGGTCGCCAGCTGCTCGGACTGATCGTCGACGAGATTGGTGTACTCCTTGAAAACCTCATACTGCTTGGTCCGGGTGGAGTGCTGGAGCTTGAAGACCGTCTGCGGGTTGAAGAGGTGGTACTCCCCCTCCCGGCGCCACTGGTATTCGCCGCCGAGCTCGAGTTCGCGGTGGGCGAGGGATTCGGGACGGTCCGGGAACGCCCGCAGGTGTCGGTGAAGGATGTCCTCGGCGATCTCGTCGAGTCCGATGCCCCCGAGCTTGGAGGTCGTGCCAGTGAAGTACTCGTCGACGAGCTCGTGGCCGAGGCCGAGGGCTTCGAAGATCTGTGCGCCGGTGTAGGACGCCACCGTGCTGATGCCCATCTTGGACATCACCTTGACGACGCCCTTGGAGGCCGCTCGCAGGTAGTTGTGGGCCGCGACAGCAGGATCGACCGTGGACTGGTCCCAGGCGATGCGATCCTCGATGGCCTCGAAGGTGAGCGAAGGACAGACGGCCCCGGCGCCGTAACCGAGGAGCAGGGCGAAGTGGTGCACTTCGCGAACATCGGCGGCGTCGATGACGAGGCCGACCTGGGTACGGGTCTTTCTGCGAACGAGGTGCTGATGCACGGCGCCGGTCAGCAGCAGCGACGGAATCGGCGCAAGGTCGGCGGTAGCATCGCGGTTCGACAAGACGATGATCGACGCGCCAGTGGCGATGGCATTCGCGGCTTGGTACCTGACGTCCTCGAGGGCTCGACGGAGCCCCTCGCCCCCTTCGGCAACGGGGTACCGGCCTCGGATGAGCGCACAACGAAGGTGAGGAAAGTCGCCCTCGTCGTTGGCGTGGATGATCTGGGTGAGCTCGTCGCGAGTGAGGACAGGATACGGCAGGCGAATCTGCCGGGTCGACTCTGGACCCGGGTCGAGCAGATTGTGCTCCGGGCCGATCGCGCTGGCGCCGGAAGTGACGAGCTCCTCACGAAGGGCATCGAGCGGCGGGTTCGTGACCTGGGCGAACAGCTGAGCGAAGTAGTCGAACAGCTGCCGAGGACGGCTCGACAGGACCGCGGGCGGCGTGTCGGTGCCCATGGAGCCGATGCTCTCCGCCGAACTGCGCACCATCGGCTCGACGAGGAGTTCGAGCTCCTCCTGGGTGAATCCGTTGGCCGCCAGCTGGGGAATCAGTTCCTCGTGGATCGGGTGAGCGATGTCGCGGATGGGCAGATCTGCGAGATCGATCCAGTGCTTGTTCCATTCGGCGTAAGGCTGGGCCGAGGCCAGGGCGGACTTGATCTCCGCATCATCGATGATGCGTCCCTGCTCGGTGTCGACGAGAAACATTTTTCCTGGCTCGAGTCGGCCCTTCTTGACGATTCGTTCCGGGGCGATGTCGATGACGCCGACCTCGGAGGCCATGGCCACGATTCCATCGTCGGTGACCCAGTAGCGGCTCGGGCGCAGGCCGTTGCGGTCGAGTACGGCGCCGACGACGGTGCCGTCGGTGAAGGTGACCGAGGCCGGACCGTCCCACGGCTCCATGAGCGCAGAGTGGAAACGGTAGAACTCGCGGGTCGCGTCGTCCATCGTGGCGTTCTTCTCCCACGCCTCCGGGATCATCATGAGCACGGCATGGGGCAGCGAGTAGCCGCCGAGATGGAGCAATTCGAGCGCTTCGTCGAAGCTGGCCGTGTCAGAAGCGTGTGGCGTGCAGATCGGGAAGAGCTTCTCGATGCGGGCACCCCAGATCGGTGACGACAGCATTGCCTCGCGTGCTCGCATCCAGTTGCGGTTGCCCATCACGGTGTTGATCTCGCCGTTGTGGGCCACGAAACGGTAGGGATGAGCCAGCGGCCACGATGGGAAGGTGTTGGTGGAGAAGCGGCTGTGCACCAGCGCCAGCGAGCTCTCGAATCGCTCGTCGACCAGGTCGGGGAAGAACTCAGCGAGTTGCGGAGTCGTGAGCATGCCTTTGTAGACCAGCGTGCGGGAACTCAGACTCGGGAAGTAGACGGGTAGCTCGTGTTCGATGCGCTTGCGGACGATGAAGGCTTCGCGATCGAGGTCGATTCCGGCGAGGCCCCCCGGGGAGGCCAGAACGATCTGCTCGAACGCAGGCATGACATCGAGGGCCTGCTGGCCGAGCGATGTCGGGTTGGTCGGCACGGTGCGCCAGGCGACGACGGTCAGGCCTTCGTCGGCAACGATCTTGGCGATGGCGTCCTTGGTGCGGGCCTGCTCTTCGGCATCGACTGGCAGGAACCCGATGCCGGTGACGTAGGTTCCGGCCCCCGGGAGGCTCGGAATCTCGCCTGCGAGGAGGCGATGCGGGACCTGCACGAGGATACCGGCGCCGTCACCGGTGTTCGGTTCGGCGTTGGTGGCACCACGATGTTGGAGACACGTGAGGGCGTTGACCGCGAGTTCCACCGTTCGGTGCGATGCGACACCGTTGAGATCCGCAATGAAGCTGACACCACATGCATCGTGTTCGTTGGCCGGGTCGTAGAGACCCTGCGCCGCGGGGAAGTGCTGTGCATGCGGAAGTTGCGTGGTGGGGCGATCTCGCACCGGCTTCTCCTGGTGGTGGGGCGGGAACGGACGAACGCGTCCGACAGGAAGCCGGCGGGGACAGCACTGGCCCAGCCGGATCGTAAAGGTTACCGGCAGACAGCCTCGAAGAGCGAAACCGACGGCGGGGAGGGCGACCGCTACTGTCACCTCATGAATCAAGCTCAGCCCGCAAACGATCGTTCGCCAGAGGTCGTTCAGATGCTCGCCGACCTCGAGGCTGCACCGACTCCGTACCACGCAGTCGAGCGGGCCATCGAGCTGCTGTCCGGGGCCGGTTTCGTGGTCGCCGACATGGATGCGTCGTTCGCCGGAACCGGCAGGCACATCGTGTCGGCGGGCGGTCTGCTCGTTGCATGGAGTGCAGCGGAGGCCATGGCGGGCACCGGCTTCGTCGTTGTCGGCGCTCACACGGACTCGCCGAATCTTCGGGTCAGAACACATCCAGACCTCGCCTCGGCCGGCTGGGAACAAGTCGGCATGGAGGTCTACGGCGGAGTTCTGGCCAACTCCTGGCTCGACCGGGACCTTGGAATTGCCGGCAGAGTGCTGCTTCGCTCCGCGGAGGGCACGGTCACTCGGTTGATTCGAGACGATCAGCCAATCCTGCGGATTCCTCAGCTCGCCATCCACCTGGATCGTGAGATCCGAGAGAAAGGCCTGTTGGTCGATCCCCAGAAACACATGATTCCGTTGTGGGCGATCGGACCAGGCACTCCGGGAACGTTCGCCGCGTACGTCGCTGAACTGGCGGATGCGACCGTCGACGAGATCGTGTCCTGGGACTTGATGGCGTTCGACACCCAATCTCCGGCGATCGTTGGCCGGGACAGCGATCTCCTGGCATCGGCCAGGATCGACAATCTCTTCTCGACATTCTGCGGCGTCCACGCACTGATCGACGCCGTCGAAGACCCTGGCCCCCGCATTCCGGTCCTCGTGCTCTATGACCACGAGGAGGTCGGCTCGGAGTCGGCAACCGGCGCCGGCGGTGCGGTGTTGGCCAACGTGCTCGAGCGGATCTCGGCTGCCGCCGGGACCGATCGAGTGGGTCATCTCGAAGCGCTGACCCGGTCGTATGTCGTCTCGGCGGACGGGGCGCACGCCACGCACCCGAACTACGTCGACAAGCACGACCCCAACCACCACATCATGATCAACGGCGGCGTCGTCGTGAAGCGCAATGCCAATCAACGCTACGCATCCGACGCGGCCAGCGAGGCCCCGTTCCGGGCGGCGTGCGATGCCGCCGGTGTCCCCGTGCAGACGTACATCCACCGAAACGACCTGCCGTGCGGGTCCACCATCGGTCCGATCACCTCAGCCCGGCTCGGCGTGCCGACCGTCGACGTGGGTGCGCCACAGTTCGCGATGCACAGCATCCGCGAAAGTGCCGGTGTCGCTGACATCGGACATCTCACCCAGGCGTTGGCCTCCATGTGGCGATTGGGTTGATGGCCCACTAGGTTTCCCCCGGCTCGTCCGCCTGGTGTTGGACGAGCGCGCCTGAGCAAACGGCGCACAATCAACTTCTGAGGAGTATCCACCGTGGACGCAGTCCCCTATCTGGCCTTCGTGTCGGCGCTCGCCGCACTCGGGCTGGCCGCCTTCTTCTACCAAGACGTGAAGAAGGCCAGCCCTGGCAGTGACCGCATGATCTTCCTGATGACGGAGATCCAAAACGGAGCGAAGGCGTTCCTCAAGGCGGAATACACCTGGGTTGCCGGTTTTGCCACCGTCATGGCCTTGCTGGTCGCCGTCGTGATCGCACCGCTTGCTGCGGTCACCTACCTCCTCGGTGCGATTCTCTCGGCGACTGCCGGCTACGTCGGTATGACCGTGGCCACCATGGCAAACGCTCGGACGACCGAGGCAGCCAAGGACGGCCCGGGCAAGGCCCTGCCGATCGCCTTCCGCGGTGGCGCTGTCATGGGCTTCTCGGTGGCCGGACTGGCCTTGGGTGGCCTCATGCTCGTCTACATCCTGTTCGTGATGTGGCTCAAGGTCGACAGAGCCTTCGAGGTCGTCACCGCCTACGGCTTGGGTGCATCCACGATCGCCCTGTTCAGCCGTGTCGGCGGTGGCATCTACACGAAGGCTGCTGACGTCGGGGCCGACCTGGTCGGCAAGGTCGAAGCGGGTATTCCCGAGGACGATCCACGCAACCCGGCCACCATTGCCGACAACGTCGGCGACAACGTCGGTGACGTCGCCGGCATGGGCGCCGACCTCTTCGAGTCATACGCCGGTTCGATCATCGCTCCGATCTCCCTCACGGCGTTCGCTCTCGCACTCGTCGCAGACGACATCGGCGATCGAGCTCTCCCCCTGTTGATGTTCCCCATGATCATCGCCTTCGTCGGCATGATCGCGTCGATCATCGGCTCGTTCGCCGTGAAGGGCGGCTCGTCGACCGACTCCAAGGCACTCAGCAAGGCCCTCCACATGGGCACCAACATCGCGATGGGCATCACCATCATCGGCACGCTCGGTGCTGCATTCTGGCTGTTCGGCGGCGACAACTTCGACCAGCCGCTCGGCCTCGCCGTTTCGGTCATCGGTGGCCTCATCGCCGGTTGGGCGCTCGGCAAGACTGCCGAGTACTACACCTCCGACCACTACGGACCGGTCAAGAAGATCGCCCAGCAGACCGAGACCGGCCCGGCGACCACGATCCTCGGCGGCATCTCCGCCGGCATGATCTCGGTCGCAGCTTCTGTTGCGCTCATCCTCGCCGGCGTCGGCGTGGCGTACTGGGGTGGTCAGCAGACCATCGTCGGTGACCTCGCGGAATTCGGCGGCATCTACGGCATCGCCGTCGCCGCCATCGGCATGCTGGCCACCACCGGCGTCGTCGTCTCTGTCGATGCGTACGGACCCATCGCCGACAATGCCGGTGGTATCGCCGAGATGGCCGAGCTCGACCCGTCGGTTCGTGAAGTCACCGACGCTCTCGATTCCCTCGGCAACACCACTGCCGCTGTCGCCAAGGGTTTCGCCGTTGGCTCAGCGGCTCTGACCGCTCTGGCACTGTTCAAGAGCTTCGAGTTCGCCGTTGCACAGGCATCCAATGGCGAGGTCATCTTGAACCTCAACGTCGGCAGTGTCGACGTCTTCATGGGCCTGTTCATCGGTGCAGCGCTTCCGTTCCTCTTCGCCGCTCTCACGATCGATGCCGTCGGTCGTGCTGCTCAGGAGATGATCGAAGAGGTCCGTCGCCAGTTCCGCGAGATTCCGGGCTTGCGTGAAGGCCTGCCGGGCGTGAACCCCGATTCGGCTCGCTGCGTTGCCATTTCCACCACAGCGTCGCTCAAGGAAATGATCATTCCGGGCTCGCTCGCCGTGGTCGTACCGCTTGTCGTTGGTTTCATCGATGTCGATGCGCTCGGTGGCCTGCTCGCTGGTGCGCTCGTCACCGGCTTTGCGCTGGCCATCTTCATGGCGAACGCTGGTGGTGCATGGGACAACGCCAAGAAGTACATCGAGGCTGGGGCCCATGGCGGCAAGGGCGGCGAACAACACAAGGCCGCCGTCGTGGGCGACACTGTCGGTGACCCGTTCAAGGACACTTCCGGTCCGGCGATGAACATCCTGCTGAAGGTGATGACCATCGTCAGCCTGGTCTTCGCCAGCGCCTTCGTCTAAGAACAGCACATGGCACTCACCAAGCTCTCGTCGACCGATGCGTTCGTCGTCACCGATGGCAGCAATGCCGCCGATTCGACGGCGGTGCCGGCGACGGGGGTGGTGAGGACCGCCAAGAAGATCCTGGAGAGCAGCGCCACCGATCTCGCCCGGTCGGTGTCGTACTCCTTCGCCTGTTTCGAGGTGCAACGTGTCGGAGCGTCTGCCGGCATCAATGCCGTCGACGATGGCGTCGGCCCGGCCTCTGAAGCATTCTGTGCCGAACTCATGGATCGAGTGGTGAGTGGATCACTTCAGCTCGACCCCGGCAAGGGGACAACCCCGGACGCCATCGCTGCGCTGATTGGTGCCGCCGATCGTCCCGCGCTCGCCGGCAGCGTCGAGGCGACGGTTGCAGGTGTTCTGGCTGCGGGAGCGTGGAGCAATGGCGGCACGCTCGACGGTGCATCGGTGGCCGTCGAAGGCAGAGGTCCGGTCGTGGACCAGTTGCTGGTCGACCTCGTCGAGGCAGGCGCCACTGTTCTGGAGGTGCCCGGGGTCGACACCAAGCCGTGGATGATCTGGGGAGCCAAGGCTGACATCGTGTTCGCCGGTTCCAAGCCCGGGGCGTTGACGCACCAGGGAGTCCCGTTCGTGAAGGCAAAGGCGATCGTTCCCTGGGGCCCGATTCCCTTCACCACGAAGGCCTTCGCCCAGTTGCATCGGGCAGGCGTGGTGATGGTGCCCGACTTCTTGAGCGCAGCCGGAGGGCTGCTGCCCGGCAACGTCGATGGTGCGGTCGAGACAGCGACCGAGATTGCCGACCGGGTGACCGCCGCCCTCAAAGCTTCGCAGCACGACGATGGCGTGTTCCTCGGGGCGTGTTATCGGGCCGAGGCGTTCCTGGCATCGTGGCTCGAAGAGAGTCTTTTCGGTCGACCGCTCGCCGCCTGACGCCGCTCTTTCCCGGCGCTGCATCCCAACCCGAGGCGATCACCCCCGGAAATGGGGGCTGCAAACCTCGGGTTTACGCCCCCCATTTTCGGGGGTTGGAGCCTCGGGTTGGGTCGGAGGGTGCGAATTCCTCGGTCCCGTCGACGAGTCCAATGATTCGCTCGACCAGATCGGAGACTGCGCCGGCGACCTCGTCGGCGACCGCTTCGAAATGCTCGAAGCGTCTCGCCTCGATACCGAAGATCACGAGCGAGCGGGGAAGCCGCCCGAGAAGGCGTCCGAGTTCGACGGCTTCGGCGAGACCGATTCCGTGGCTCGACAACAGTCCGCTCTCGACGTCGAGGCCGTCGACGAGCGCATTCACTGCAGTGACTTCACCCGGCGAGCGACCGCTCACCGTCGCATCGATGACGATCACGTCCTGATCGGGCTCCCACCGCATGGGGAGATCGGACAGATCACCCTCCGCGACGTGGATGATCACCCTTCCGTCGCACCGCGCCCGAACCGCGTCGGCGACGAGGGGGCCGATGCCATCGTCGCCACGATCTCGGTTTCCGACCCCGATCACCAGCGGCAGGGGGGCAACCCGGCCCGGCACTGCCACCTCAGGTGTCCTCGACCGTGAGCTTCAAGAAGTGGGTCGAGCACGAGATGCACGGGTCGTAGTTCCGGATTGTCTGCTCGCACTTGAGTTCGAGATCGTCGAGATCGAGGTGCAGGTTGTCGCCGACGAACTGACGGAGATCCGATTCGATCGTCGGCTGGTTCTGCGCCGTCGGTGGGATGATCTGAGCGGCGAGGATTTTGCCGTCGTCGTCGATCTCGTAGCGGTGGTACAGCAGACCGCGAGGGGCCTCGGTGGCCGCCCACCCGACGCCGGCGCGTGCCGGGACCTCGACAAACGGCTCGTCTGGAGGGGTGTAGGCGTTGATGATCCGCAGCGCCTCGTCGATGGCGTAGAGCGTCTCGAGTCCGCGCACGATGATGCTCTTGAACGGGTTGGTGACGACCGGCCCGAGGCCCACCTCGGCCGCCAGGTCCTGCACGTCAGGGGTGAGCAGATCGAAGTTGTTGGCGTATCGGGCCAGCGGACCCACGTGATACCACCCGCGCCCGACGAGGCTCGAGTGCAGCGACGTCGAGTGGGCCACGTGTTCCTCGACGGAGAACTGCTCGAACTCGGACGCATCGATGTCGAGGCCCTTGTTCGACACGATGCGTCCCTCGTTGAACGGGTACTCGTCTGGATGCCGCAACGAGACGAACTCGTAGTCCTGCGAGAGCTCCGGGAAGTCGAAGCCCGCGGTCCACCGGATGAGGTCGATGCAGATCTCTCGGGCTTCTTCGAGCGGCGTGCGAAGTGCTTCGAATTCGTGGCGTGACGGGGAGCGGTAGAAACCGCCGAGGCGCACGTTGACCGGGTGGATCGGGCGGCCGCCGAGCAACTCGACGAGGTCGTTGCCGGTCTTCTTGAGGGTCAAGATGTTCTCGACCATCTCCGGGTGATCGGCCGCGATCGCGATGCCAGAGTGGTAGCCGAGGAAGTCTGGCGCATGCAGGAAGCCAACGTGCAGCACGTGGCTCTCGATCCACTCACCGCAGTACAGCAGCCGTCGCAGATCGCGGATCGTGCCGCCCACGGTGACGCCACACAGTCGCTCGATCGCGTGGACCGAGCTCATCTGATACGCCACGGGACAGATCCCGCAGATCCGGGCGGTGATGTCGACCGGTTCGGTGTAGTCACGTCCACGCAGAAATGCCTCGAAGAAGCGCGGTGGCTCATAGATCTCGAGCCGGACATCGGTCACCTCGCCGTCTACCACCTTCACGTGCATGGCTCCCTCACCCTCGACCCGAGCGAGCACCGGCACGTGGAAGTCGACGTTCTTGTGGGTCATCGGGGGTCCCTTCGATCGGCTTCGTCACGGAAGGGCTGGTCCCACCCGGCGTAGCTGCGGAAGCTGCGTGCGATCGCCGCGTCGCTGAGGCCGAGCAGCGTGAACTGGTCGGCGAGCGCCTCGGTGTTCGGGCTCTCCATCGGGCCGAAACAGCCATAGCAGCCCCGGTTGTACGACGGGCACAACGCGTTGCAGCCGCCCTGCGTCACTGGTCCGAGGCAAGGGGTGCCATGGGCGACCATGATGCACGGGTTGCCTCTGGCCTTGCATTGCACGCACACGCTCGTTGTGGGGATGCGAGGCGGGCGTCCGGCGAGGTGGGCCGAGATCGTCTCGACGAGTTGCCCGCGGTCGATCGGACAACCCCGCAGTTCGAAGTCGACCTGGACGTGGTCGCTGATCGGCGTCGAGGTCTCGAGCGTCGAGACGAACTCGGGATGGGCGTACACGATGCCGATGAACTCGTTGATGTCCGCGCCGTTGCGGAGGGCCTGGATTCCGCCCGAGGTGGCGCAGGCGCCGATGGTGATGAGCACGCCCGAATTCGCACGGATCTCCTGGATCCGGACGAGATCGTGCGGCGTGGTGATCGACCCTTCCACCAGCGAGACGTCATACGGCCCCTCGACCATGCCGCTCGATGCCTCGGGAAAGTAGGCGATGTCGATCCGACCGGCGACCGCGAGCAGGTCGTCCTCGCAGTCGAGCAAGCTCAGCTGACAGCCATCGCACGATGCAAACTTCCATACTCCCAGCGTTGGGTTGCTCATGTCACCCTCACAGCTCTCGGATCGGATGGAACGATTGGATCTCGGCGTAGCTGGCGATCGGCCCGTCACGACAGACGATGAACGGTCCCAGCTGGCAGTGCCCGCACAGCGCGTTGCCGCACTGCATGTTGCGTTCGAGGGTGAGCCAGATCCGCTCGGCAGGTACGCCGAGGTCGATGAGTTTGAGCGCAGTGAAATGCATCATGACATCCGGACCGCAGACAAACGCGGTGGTCTTCGACCAGTCGAGGTCGACGCCGCCTTCAACGCCGAGCATGGCGGGCACGACACCAACCGGCCCGCTCCATGCATCGGCACCGACGTCGACCGTGACGACCATCTCGGCTCCGGAGTCGGCCCAGGCAGTGAGGTCGTCTCGGTAGATCAGATCACTCGGGGTTTTGGCCCCGTAGATGACGGCAAGGCGATCCAAGCCCGGTTCGCCGACCGCCTGGTCGATGGCAGCCCTCAGCGGGGCGATGCCCAATCCACCAGCTGCGATGAGAAGCTGGTCGGTGTCGAGCGTATCGAGAGGCCAATGGTTGCCGAACGGCCCGCGGACGGTGATCACGCCACCGATCGGGGTATCGATCAGTGCGTTGGTGATCGCCCCGGCTCGGCGAATCGTGTAGGCGTGGTGGTCGGTCATGGTGCGCGCCGAGCTGATCGAGATCGCGGCCTCGCCCACCCCGAACGAACCGAGCATGCTGACCTGCGCCGGTTCGAAGTCGGGAAGCGAACTCTCGACGGGCACGACGCGCAGGGTGACGATGTCGGACCCTTCGTCCACCTTGTCGAGCACCCGATAAGGCGTTGGTACGAGGAGTGGCGACGGCGCCGTCTTCAGATCGGTCGTCGTGGTCATGACTCGGCTCCTTCCCGCATCGCCCGGACTTCCTCGGTCAGGTCGATGCCCACCGGGCACCAAGTGATGCATCGACCGCAGCCGACACACCCCGATTCGTCGAACTGATCGATCCAGGTGCCGAGCTTGTGGGTCATCCACTGGCGATAGCGAGACTTGGCCGATGCCCGGTGCGGACCTGGACCGAGCAGGGAGAAGTCGAGGCTGAAGCACGAGTCCCACACCCGCCATCGTTCGGTGTGATCGCCGGTCAGATCGGTGACGTCCTCGAGGTTCGTGCAGAAACAGGTCGGGCAGGCGAGCGTGCAGTTCCCGCAGGTGAGGCACCGCTGCGCCACCTGTTCCCACTGTGGGCTGTCGAGGTTCTCGTACAGCAACTCCTTGATGCCATCGGTGTCGAGGTGGCGCGAGATCCGGTCTGCCGCGTCTTCGACGACGCGCCGCGCTGCTTCCGCCTCGTCGCCGGACGTCGTATCCGAGGTGAGGTCGGCGAGGAGCGCTACGCCGGCGTCTGACCCGGTCTCGACCACGTAGCGAACGACGTCGCCGTCGACCAGCTCGGTCAGTGCGAGGTCGTACCCCGGCCCCGCGGACGGGCCGGTGCCCATCGAGGTGCAGAAACAGGTCTCGGCGGGGTCGCCGCAGTTGACGGCGACGATGAAGAGATCGGCCCGGTTGGCTCTATAGGTCGGGTCGGGGTGCGGACCGCCCAGCAGCACCCGGTCCTGCTTGGCGATGGCGGCCAACTCACAGGGCCGAACACCGATGAACGCTCGCTTGGGCACCTCGGGCTCGTGCATCCGCACCCGGATCCCGACGGCCGTTGCGCCCGGTTCTGTCTGCTTCGACATCTCCCAGACCTTGGTGCGAGACGGATGGAGCAACTCCTTCCACGACTGCGGGCCGACGGCGTAGCCGAAACGAGCGCCATCTCCCCTTGGGACCAGGCGATAGCGGCCGCCGGACTGTTCGTCGGTCCAGCCAGACGGCAGGTCGTCGGCCGAGCGCAGCACATCGTGGCTGATGACCCCGTTGTGAACCTGCGGGCCGAAGGTCGCGTGACCCCGCTCCTGCAATCGTGTGATCAGTGAGTCGAGCCCCGCTACGTCGAGCGTGACCGCATCGATGGTGTCGCTGGGGCTCAAGACCGTGCTCCTTCTCCGCTGCGATGACGATTGTGCGGACATGGTGGGCGCTCACCGGCGCGACGCGGAACGGACTTTGGTCCCGAACGCTCGGTATCCACGTGTGCGGCCAGGAGACAGGACCTCGGTCCCTAGCCCTGGCTCGTGACCGGTCGCAGAGTGCACACGTGGCACACGACACCCTGGCGCCCGTGATTCCAATCGTCGTGCCGCGCGAAGAAGACAGATCGGTCCGCTTCGATGTCGGTGGTCTGGTGCAGGGCGTCGGGTTCCGCCCCTTCGTGTATCGACTTGCCACCGACGCGCGACTCGACGGCATCGTCGGCAACGATTCGACCCACGTCTTCATAGAGGTGACCGGCCCCGCCGCTCGGATCGAGGAGTTCGAACAGCGGCTGGTGGACGAGGCTCCGCCGCTCGCGCGCATCGAGACGGTGACTCGGACAGTGATACCGATCCGGTCCGCGCAGGGCTTTCGTATCACCGGCAGTGCTGCGGTGGACGGCGAACGGACGCTCATCCCGCCGGACACCGCCGTTTGTGCGGACTGCCTCCGCGAACTGGCCGACCCAGTTGATCGTCGCTACCGGCACCCGTTCATCACGTGCACCAACTGCGGTCCACGCTTCACGATCATCCGCGACCTGCCCTATGACCGGCCGGCCACGACGATGGCAAGCTTCGAGATGTGCGAGGCGTGTGCGCGCGAATACGCAGACCCGTCGGATCGCCGGCACTACGCTCAGCCGATTGCGTGCCCGAACTGCGGGCCGGTCCTCGAGTTCCGTGACGATCGCCCCGACGCAACCGAGGGTCCCGTCGATCCGATCGAGGCGGCAGCTGAAGCACTGAGGAGCGGCGCCATCGTCGCCATCAAGGGCCTTGGCGGCTTCCACCTCGCGTGCGACGCCGCAGACGACGAGGCGGTCAGGCAGCTCCGACAACGCAAACACCGCCCCGACAAGCCGTTCGCGCTGATGGTTGCCGATCTCGAAGCCGCGGCCGACCTCGCCGAGATCGGGCCGGTCGAGGCCGAACAGCTGGTGTCTCCCGCCCGGCCGATTGTCCTGCTGCGTTCCCGTGCGGGAAGGAGCGCGACCATCTCGGAGGCTGTGGCGCCCGGGAGTCCGATGATCGGACTCATGTTGCCGTTCACCCCGATTCACCACCTGCTCTTCTCGTCAGGTGCCCCCGCGCTGGTCATGACGAGCGGCAACCTCAGCGGAGAAGCGTTGGCGTATCGCGATGCCGATGCCTCGACGCGGCTCGGCGGCATCTGCGACGCATGGCTCACGCACGATCGACCCATCCACGTTCCCTGCGACGACTCAGTCGTCCGCTCCGTCGGCGACTCACTGCTTCCCATCCGACGAGCGCGGGGCTTCGTTCCCCTTCCTGTGTCTGTCGAAGGAATCGAACACGACGTCCTTGCGGTCGGTGGCGAACTCAAGAACTCCTTCTGCCTCGCATCGCCGCGGCACGCATGGATGAGCCAGCACCTCGGAGACATGGAGAACTTGGCGACGCTCGAGGCCTTCGAACGAGGCGTCGAACAGTTCGAGCACATCTACGGCATCGCCCCCGCGGTGGTCGCCGTTGATCTCCACCCCGGGTATCGAACGTCTCGGTGGGCGAGGACGAACCACGCCGGCCGCGTGATCGAGGTCCAGCACCACCACGCACACATCGCCTCGGTGATGGCCGAGCACGGACGCGCCCCAGACGAAAAAGTCATCGGCTTCGCGTTCGACGGCACCGGCTATGGCGATGACGGAGCCATCTGGGGTGGGGAGGTCTTGATGGCAGACGCTCACGGCTACGAGCGCGTCGCCCACCTCGCACCCGTCGACCTGCCGGGCGGCGACAGCGCCGTACGCAACCCGTGCCGCGTCGCACTGGTCCACCTCGCTGCGGCCGGTGTCGATTGGTCCGACGATCTGGCACCGGTTCGCGCCCTCACGCCATCAGAGCTCGTCACCTTTCGTCGGCAACTCGATCAGAAGATCGCATGCGTGCAGACGACGAGCATGGGGCGACTGTTCGACGCGGTGGCGTCGTTGCTCGGGCTCCGGCATCGGATCAGCTACGAGGCACAAGCTGCGATCGAACTGGAGGTCGCCGCCGACCAGGCGGATGGTGGTTCGTCCTGCCACTATCGCTTCACCATCGACGGGCCACTGATCTCACCAGCGGAAGTCCTCCGCGAGATGGTGATCGACCTCCGTGCGAACGTGCCAACGAGCGAGATCGCGCGTGCATTCCACGAGGCCGTCAGCGATGTGGTGGTCACCGTGGCCGCGAGGCTCCGGGACGAGCGTGGGGATCATGCCGTGGCACTGTCGGGCGGCGTGTTCCAGAACGCCCTCCTCACCGTCATGTGTACGTCGCGCCTCCAGGACGCGGGTTTTGTGGTGCTGACCAACCAGCTCGTTCCTCCCAACGACGGAGGCCTCGCCCTCGGACAAGCCTTTGTCGCCGGTCACCGCCAACACGCCCGACCAACGACCAGAACGGCCTTCTGACATGTGCCTCGCCGTCCCCGGACAGATCCTCGAGACACGCGTGGAGGCTGGCATCCCGATGGCCACCATCAGCTTCGATGGCATCCGCAAGGACATCTGCCTGGCCTACCTGCCAGACCTGGGCGTCGGTGACTACGCGATCGTCCACGTCGGGTTTGCGATCTCGAAGATCGACGAGGGCTCGGCTCTCGAAACGCTCGAGATGTTCCGCGAGCTGGGGGTCCTTGACGACGAACTCGCTCTTGACGAAGCGAGCAGGCCGTGAAGTACCTCGACGAGTTCAACGACCCCGAGCTGGCCCGGGCGTTGTTCGCCGAAATCGCTCGGATGACCACGAAGCCGTGGTCGATCATGGAGGTGTGCGGCGGGCAGACCCACTCGATCATTCGCAACGGGATCGACCAACTGCTGCCCGATGCCATCGAACTGATCCACGGACCCGGCTGCCCGGTGTGTGTCACCCCCCTGGGCATGATCGACAAGGCACTCGAGATCGCGTCGAGACCCGGTGTCATCTTCTGCTCCTTCGGCGACATGCTGCGGGTGCCTGGGAGCGAGCGCGACCTGTTCCAGGTCAGGAGCGAGGGCGGTGACGTCCGCGTCGTCTACTCACCGCTGGACGCCGTGCAGCTCGCCGCCCACAACCCCGATCACGAGGTTGTGTTCTTCGCCATCGGGTTCGAGACGACCGCACCTGCCAACGCCATGGCGGTCCATGTCGCGGAACAGCGTGGTCTGACGAACTTCTCGGCACTCGTGAGCCATGTGCTGGTTCCCCCGGCGATCGAGGCCATCGTCTCGTCGCCGCACAATCGAGTCGATGGGTTCCTCGCAGCCGGGCACGTCTGCTCGGTCATGGGTACCTGGCAGTACGGCCCACTGGTCGAGGCGTTCGGGGTGCCGGTGGTGGTAACCGGTTTCGAGCCGCTCGACGTCCTCGAAGGAATCCGTCGAGTCGTCCGGCAGCTCGAGGACGGCACGGCAGAGCTGGAGAATGCCTACGAGCGGGTGGTCACCGAGAAGGGCAACGTCGCAGCCCAGGAGATGTTGGCCGAGGTCTTCGAGGTCTGCGATCGACAATGGCGCGGCATCGGCGAGATTCCCCGCAGCGGCTGGCGCCTGGCAGAGCGCTACCGCGACTTCGACGCCGAGGAGCGCTTCGGGGTCAGCGGCATCGAAACACCTGAATCGGCCGTCTGTCGTAGCGGTGGCGTCCTCCAAGGACTCATCAAACCCCACGAGTGTCCGGCGTTCGGCACCGAGTGCACGCCGCGCCACCCGCTCGGAGCGACGATGGTGTCGAGCGAGGGCGCCTGCGCCGCCTATTACCACTACCGCCGACTCGATCTGCCTCTTCAAGCTGCACGTGCCGGCGAGGTGAGGACCTGATGCCCGCTGCCGACATGAGCGACTGGAGCTGTCCGCTCCCGCTGCGGGACTACGACCGGATCGTCATCGGGCACGGCGGTGGCGGGCAGCTCTCGTCCGAACTCGTCGAGCACCTCTTCGTGCCGGCTTTCAACGGGACCGAAGACCTCGAGCTGCACGACGCGGCCACATTCGATGTCGACGCCGGACGCTTGGCGTTCTCGACCGACTCGTACGTGGTCCAGCCGCTCTTCTTTCCGGGTGGCTGCATCGGCGACCTCGCAGTCAACGGAACGGTCAACGACGTAGCCATGACCGGCGCTCGTCCTACGGCGCTCAGCGCCGGGTTCATCCTCGAAGAGGGACTCGAGTTGGCCGTGCTCGGCCGGGTTGTCGAGGCGATGGCCGCCGCCGCCCTCGCCGCGGGTGTTCGCATCGTCACCGGAGACACAAAGGTCGTCAACAGCGGACAGGCCGACGGAATGTACGTCAACACGGCCGGGATCGGAGTCGTGCCAGACGGAATCGACATCCGTCCGACCCGCGCCCGACCCGGCGACGCCATCATCCTCAGCGGGCCGATCGGCGCACACGGGATCGCCGTGATGTCCTCACGCGAGGGCCTCGAGTTCGGTACCGACCTCCAGTCCGACTCTGCACCACTGCACGGCCTGGTTGCCGCCATGCTGCATGCGTTCGCAGACGTGCATGTGCTGCGTGACGCGACTCGCGGTGGTGTAACTGCGTCGTTGTGCGAGATCAGCCGCACGGCACACCTCGGTGTCGAGTACGACGAGGCATCAGTGCCGGTGCCCCCGGCGGTCGCGGCTGCATGCTCCTTCCTCGGCCTCGATGCGATGAGCATCGCCAATGAGGGACGCCTGGTGGCGATGGTGCCGCCAGATGGCGTCGACGACGTGATGCTTGCCATGCATGCACACCCCCAAGGCCGGGACGCTCGCGTGATCGGAACCGTCGTCGACCAACACCCGGGTCTTGTCGTCGCTCGCACCGCCCTCGGAGCATCGCGAGTCGTCGACCTGCCCCTCGGCGAGCAACTGCCCCGCATCTGCTGACCACCTTGACCGGCTCACGGCGATGTTGGATGACAGCGAGTAGTGTGCCGCCGTGGTTCGTTTCGATGAAAAGGCAAAACAGGGCGGCAAGAAGTACGTCGAGGACCGGCGCGGTCAACGTGGCCCTGCCGGCAGCGCTCGTGCCGCCGGCGGCGGTCTGCCGATCGGCAAGGGTGGCATCGGTGGCATGATCATCGCCCTGCTCATCGCTCTTCTGGGCGGCGGCAGCCTCCTGGGTGGCTCCGCCACGTCGTCTCCAGCATTGGATGTCGGTCCACCCTTGGGGTCCGGTCAGGCGGCTGATGCCAACGACGAAGAAGTCCTCTACATCGGTGCCCTGATGGGCGACATCCAGGACACGTGGGACCGCAAGTTCGAAGAGGCCGGCCGGCAGTTCGAATTCACCACCATCGTCCCCTTCACCGGTTCGGTGGCCACCGGATGCGGCACGGCAACCTCAGCTGTCGGTCCCTTCTACTGCCCCGCCCCCGGCGACAACAAGGTCTACCTCGACCTCGGCTTCTGGGACGAGCTGGCGACAAAGTTCGGCGCTCCCGGTGACTTCGCTCAGGCCTACGTCATCGCCCACGAGGTCGGCCATCACATCCAGTCGATCACCGGCATCAGCGATGGTGTTCGTCAGATCCAAGCCCAGAATCCGGGCGCCAAGAACGAGCTGTCCGTCCGGCAGGAACTCCAGGCCGACTGTCTTGCCGGCGTCTGGGCGAACGACGCCAGTCAACGTCGCAACTCCGACGGCTCACGCATCATCGAGACCGGCGACATCGAAGAGGGTCTCGCCGCCGCAGCCGGCGTCGGCGACGACCGCATCCAGCAGCAGGCCGGCATGCAAGTCGATCCGCACGGTTGGACCCATGGTTCGTCTGCAGCCAGGAAGTTCTGGTTCATGGAGGGTTTCAACACCGGCGATCCAGAGCGTTGCGACACCTTCGCCGACAACGTGAGTCGGGCCGACGTCGGCCTCTGATCGACGTCGCCTCGAACTCGGATCGGCCCGGTCACCCGCCTCCGGCGATACGGAGGACGCGAGCGGGGTTCCCGACGGCCACCGCGTGGTCGGGAAGGTCTGACGTCACGATCGAGCCGGCCCCGATCGCCACATGACGGCCGATCGTGACCCCGGGGAGCACCACGACGTTGGCCCCGAGCCACGATCCGTCTCCGATCGAGACAGGCCGCTCCCCTGCCGACTGGCGTCCGATCGGAACATCGAGGTCGTCGACGGCGTGGTTCTGGTCGGTGACGTAGACGTTCGGTCCGAAGAACACGTCATTGCCGATGACAATCTGGAAGTGGCCGACAATGCTGGAGTAGCGACCGATCAGACACCGATCGCCGATCGTGACGATCTGATCGCTGATGAGATGCTGGCCGGGCGCCATGCCTGCGCTCAGGGCGACATGGGGTCCGATGAGGGTGTCGGCCCCCAGCCGAATGCCATGCTCACCGAACAGGGCGGCAGGCGGGAAACAGATGACGGTCCCGCTGCCGAACGAAGCAAATCGGTCAGCCCGACGCGACGTCGGCATGATCGCAGCGCGGCGGGTGAGCCATTCGTGCGCTGCCAGCAGTGCATCGGCCCGCCACAGCTTCGGATTCCCGGCGGGCCGGCGCATGGTCGCGGCGGTCGCTCAGTCGGCGAGCGCGACCGCGATGGCGGCGGCGACTCGGGCGTTGTTCTCGGCCAGTGACAGGTTGGTCGGCACGCTGCGACCGTCGGTGGCGTCGGCCAGGGCGGCCAGCACCACCGGGGTCGTGGCCGGGCCCGTGACGCCTGTGGCAGCTGCCGCGCTCAAAGCCTGATCGACAGCGCGTTCGAGCTCGACGAGATCGAGTGCGTCAGCGGCGGGAACGGGAACAGCAACCAAGATGCCTCCCCCGCCCAACCCCCAGTGAGCCCGAGCGATTCGGGCGACCTCGGCTGCATCCTCGACCCGGTGGGTCAGTGGCAATCCGCTGCTGACGGCGTGGAAAGCGGGAAACTCGTCTGTCTGCCAGCCGAGTACCACGACGCCGTCGCTCTCCAGCCTTTCGAGTGTCGCCGGCAGGTCGAGGAACACCTTCGCTCCGGCGCTGACCGTGACGATCTGGTGCTTGGCCAGCGCGCCGAGGTCGGCGCTGATGTCGCCCGTGTCTGACCAGCCGCGATGCACGCCCCCGATACCTCCGGTGGCGAAGACCTCGATGCCCTCCTGCGCAGCCAGCGTGAGCGCAGCCGACACGGTGGTCGCTCCGTAGTCCCAACCTTGGCCAATCGCCACTGCGAGGTCGCGGGCGGCCACCTTGCGAGCGGGCCCGCAGATGCGAAGATGGTCGTCGGCGTCGACTCCCACTCTCGCGACACCGTCGAGCACGGCAGTGATCAGCGGCAGGGCTCCGGCGGCCTCGATGGCGTCGAAGCATCTGTCGAGGGCCTCGAGGTTGTGCGGCGACGGCAACCCGAGGTGGGAGAAGATGGTGGATTCGAGTGCCACTCTCGGCGTTGAGCTCATGATTGCCACCGGTCGCCGAGTATCCATTCGACGCCGTCGCCGGTGTCTCGAACTTCGACATCTGCGACGGCCAACTCGTCCCTGATCACGTCGCTGAGGTCGTAGCGCTTTTCGTCGCGCACGACGCGGCGTAGCTCGAGCACTGCTGCGATCACCGGGCCGACGATCTCGCGCGGATCGCGCACTCCACTCTTGGCTGCGGCGCCGAGCCGCACGATCATCGTGCGGCGAGCGGCGTGGGCCCGGTCGACGTGATCGGACTGGGTCGTGTCGGTCGACCAGCGGTTGATCGCGTCGTCGATGGACAGGACCGCAGCAACGGCCGCATCGGCGTCACGAGAGCCGAGGGCGGCGTCGAACAAAGCTTCCGCCGCCCGGACCTCGTCGAGCAGGGTTGCTCCAACGGTGTCGTCGACCGAGGTGCGGCGTCCGTCGTGGTTTGCCGTCGGGCAATCCCTGCTCGACGCCGGGGAACGACCAGTGAGGCCCTCGCGGCCGGC
This sequence comes from uncultured Acidimicrobiia bacterium, assembly GCA_965530755.1. Classification (GTDB taxonomy): domain Bacteria; phylum Actinomycetota; class Acidimicrobiia; order Acidimicrobiales; family SZUA-35; genus SZUA-35. The sequence goes on from CBESNA010000014.1 coordinate 80,820, forward strand.
AGCCCTGAGAACGTCGATGTCGACGGTGACACCAGCAGGAATCGTCATCGACTCTCCCTCCCTGCGGAGAGTGAGCACGCCCTTGCCGAAGATCTCGGCGGTGTCGGTGTCGAGGTCGAGCACCACACCCGTGTGTTCGTCGACACCGAGGATGAAGCTTCCATCCGGAAGGTCACCTTCGATTCTCGACAGGCGCTGCTCGCCGAGGTAGCACATTCGGGTGTCATGATTCCCGCCTTCGTTGTTGTCGTAGTGCGGAATGACCGACACCGGCAGGTCGAACGCCGAAAGAAGATCGAGTCCTTCGAGCCAGAAGGGTTCCATGCCGACTTTGTAGACCTCATAGACCGGCACCGTCCTCAAACCGATCGTGAGAGCCGCGGCGCTGCTGAACACCACGGCTCCGCCGGTGGCGAGCATCTCGGCGAACGCGGCCGGAACGGGTGTGTCCTTCCACTGGCGCAGTGCATAGGTGGGGCTGCCGGGGCCGGCGAAGAGCCAATCCGCAGTCCGGATCCTCGCCAGCGCCGTCTCGACCGCCAGGTCGTCGCCGTCCGAGCGTCTGAGCCCGGCGGCCTCGACCCTGTGGCCGACGCTCTTCGCGAAGTACTCGAGACTTTTCTCGACGAGGTCGTCTGCGTTCTCCTGGAAACCAAACGGGGTGTCGAGCATCACGGCGTCGACGGGTGGCTCGAGCCGCTCGAAGATCGTTCGGTGGGGTTTCGTCATGGTCGGCGCCGTTTCGCCGGAACCCATGATCACGAGAAGTCGTGGCTGCGTCACCGGGCCGAGGGTATCGGCCGGTTCCGCTGCGGGCCGGACCCGGCACCAGTTGCCCCTTGGCCCACGACTAGCCTTGTTCGGTGCGTCGCTCCCCCATCTGCCTGTCCCTCCTCGTGTCCATGCTCATCGCAGCCGGATGCACCAGTGGCGATGAGTCGTCGACCAGCGACGTCACGGTGACCCAACCAGCGACCTCCCAATCGACGGTGGAAGGGGAGGATCAAACCGACACTTCGGTCGACGAGCTCGACCGCCCGGCATCCGAGATCGGCGGCTTCGTGCCGGAGCCGCTCGACTGGTCGGAGTGTGACGCATTCGAATGTGCGACGCTCGAGGTGCCGCTCGACTACACCGACGTCGAGGGAGATCGCATCGAGATCTCGGTGATCAGGGCTCAGACCTCCGGCGACCGGATCGGCTCGGTCGTGCTGAATCCCGGCGGCCCCGGCGGCTCCGGTGTCGACTATCTCCGCATTGCCTCGGTCACCCTGCCGTCGGAGTTGCAGGCCAGGTTCGATCTGGTCGGATTCGACCCCAGGGGTGTCGGCCAGAGTTCGGCGATCGACTGTGACCTCCAATTCGACGACGAGATCGAGCTGCTCGACCTCGGCGATGATGCCGGATGGGACGCCTTGGTGGCCGAGGAGGAGGACCAACTGACCGGCTGCAGCGGTGCCGACCTCGCTCCCTACGTCGGCACCAACAACGCCGCCCGAGACATGGATGTCCTGCGAGCGGCGCTCGGCGACGAACAGCTCACCTACATTGGATACAGCTACGGCACCCGCCTCGGAGCGACCTATGCCGAATTGTTCCCCCAGAATGTCCGAGCCCTCGTCCTGGACGCTGCCGTTCTCCCGAACAGTGATCTCAACGCCCTGGAACGGGCGCAGGCTGCGGGTTTCGATTTGGCGTTCGAGAACTTCGCAGCCGCGTGCGACAGCGATCCGGACTGCCTGCTGACCGACATAGGGCCCACCATCGAGGTGATCGATGGCCTCGAGGCCGAGATCGAAGCCACCGGTCCGCTGTCGGTCGACGGTGGTCGACAGCTGACGTCCGGCGAACTCACGCTTGCGATCGTGGCTTCGCTCTACAGCGTCGATTCCTGGCCGATCCTGGTCGAGGGACTGTTCGTGGCCGACACACTGGCCGACGGCACGATCCTCCAGTTCCTGGCCGACTCCTATCTCGATCGGCAGCCGGACGGCACCTACTCGAACGCAAGCGAGGCCAATCGATTCATCAATTGTGCCGATGACCCGACTCGCCTGACCATCGACGAAACCCGGGCTGCGGTGACCGAGTCCGGCTCGCAGTCCGACTACTTCGGCGGCATCTTCTGGTCGAACGCCGGCTGCGTGTTCACCCCGGAGCCGATCGACCCGCTGCGGATCGGACCGGCTGAGGGGTCACCACCGATCTTGGTCATCGGCAACACCGGAGACCCGGCCACGCCGTACCAGTGGAGCGAGCAGCTCACGAGCACGCTCGCCTCTGGCGTGCTCTACACCGTCGAGGGCGAAGGCCACACGGCCTATGGCACCTTCGACTGCCTCGAGGAGGATGTCACGGCCTACTTGGTCGACCTCGTCGTTCCCCAGGACCGGTCTTGCTCGGCCAACGCCACCAACGACTTCTTCCCACCGAGTGGTGAGAGCCAGATCGATCTGATCATCGGGTTCTTCGACTGCCTCATCGAGCAAGGGCTCGACATCGACCCGGTCACGACTGCGGACATCCTGGCCGATCCCACCGGCGAGAGGCTTTTTGCTGACGTGGACCCAGCCGATCCGGACACCGCAGGAGCCATTCTCGCCTGCCAGTCCTTCCTCGCCGACCTGATCTGACCTCCGCCACGATCCGCAGCGCATAGGCTCTGGAGGGTGCTGCCACGACTCATTGCCACGGACATGGACGGAACGCTGCTCGGTGCCGACCACGTCGTGGAGCGCCCCAACATCGAAGCGCTCGACCGGGCTGCTCGGCACGGCATCGAAGTGGTCGTCGCCACTGGTCGAAGCCATTGGTCGGCGCTGCTGCTCTTGGAGGAGATGCCCTTCGTTCGCTGGCACCTCTGCTCGAACGGAGCAACCGTCTACGACGGTCACAGCGGCGCCGTCGTGCGATCGCACGCCATCCAGGTGTCCGTGATGGACTCCGCGATCCAGTCGATCGTCGAGGCGTTTCCCTCGGTTGGTTTCGCGTACGAGACCCCCGAGGGCATCCACTACACGCAGCGCTTCGTCGAGAATCGGGTGCTCGCCAATCCGACTGTCATCGTCAAGGACACCGTGCCCGAGCCGGACTCCATCGACGGACAACCGGTCGTCAAGCTCATGGTCTCGCACCCCGAGATGGTTCAGATCGAATGGCTCGATGCACTGATGCCGGTCGTACCTGATGGGCTGCACTTGTCGACATCCGGGTCGGACTTCATCGAGATCTCCGCTCCCGGAGCCGACAAGGGGCTGGCGCTCGCCGATCTCTGTGCTGATCTCGGCGTCGAGGCCGACGAGGTGGCGACCTTCGGTGATCACACGAACGACCTCGGCATGCTCACCTGGGCCGGCTGGGGCTTTGCGATGGCGAATGCCGTCGATCGTGCGCTCGCCGCCACCGATCTTCGGGCACCCCACCATGCCGAACACGGCGTGGCCCACGTCGTCAACCAATTCTTGGACGAGGCCGGTCTCGACTAGCATCGATCAGATGGTCGCGAGTCTGGTGCCGCCGCCGGAGCACCTCCCCGATGTGCTTCCGACCGACCGTTTGAACGAGCGGGCGAAACCGGTGCGTGAGCTTCGGGACGAGCTGCGCAACATCAATGACGTCGGCAATGCCTTCACGGTCCTTGGAGCTCTGTTCTGGTCTTTCGGTGTCGTGATCGCGGCCGGCATGGTCAACACATGGTGGTCATACCTGCTCGCCTTCGTGTTCATGGCACGAGGACACGTGTGCCTCAACATCCTCGGACACGAGGCAGCGCACCGCCTGCTGTTCTCCCATCGGCCGCTCAACGACGCCGTCGGGCGCTGGGTGCTGGCCTATCCGAGCTTCCAAGCCCTCCTCGCCTACCGTCGCTCACACTTCGCCCACCACCGCGACGAGTTGGGTCCAGACGAACCGGACCTGAGCCTCTACAGCGGGTATCCGATCCCGAGCGATTCGTGGCGGCGAAAGCTTCGGCGCGACGTCACCGGCGTCAGTGCATACAAGAACTTCCGTGGCCTGTTCCGGGCCCTCCGCAAGGGCGCTCGCGAAGCACAACAGATCGCGGTCGTGCAGGTGGTGCTGCTCGGCGCGTCGATCGCGGTGCAACGGCCTCTGATGTATGTCGTCTGGGTGCTCAGTTGGTCGACATTGTGGCGGGTGTCGAATCGCCTTCGTTCGATCGCTGAACACGGTGGCATGATCCGGTCGAAGGACCGCCGCCTGACGACTCACGTGATCCGGCAGAGTCGCATGGCCCGTTTTTGGATGGTGCCGTACAACACCGGTTGGCATCTTGCCCATCACGTCGACATGGGTGTGCCGTGGCGCAACCTCCCCCGCCTGCACGACGAGCTCGTACGTGCCGGCTGGGTCACCGAGGCGCTCGAGTATCCGAGCTACCGCTCGTTCTGGAGGGCGGCGTCGAGCGGGACCGAGAAGCAGCCAGACGTGGTTGGAGCCGGCACGGGCGTATCGAGCATGCTCAAGTTCGACTGAACACGACGCGACCGGATCAAATTTCCGACCGAACGCTCAACCTCGCAGACTCGGATCCGATCGTGTGTCATGGGACACATCACGACCGAGGCCGACATCGTCGTCGATCGGGGTCGCGTCGGTCCGGCGCTCGACGGTGTCGCCCGGACGGTTGTCCGGGATCTGTCAGTGTCGTGTGCCCTCATCACGGCCAACGTCGGTCGCGGCCGACGGTTGTTGGCGTCAGCGGGTTCGGAACCCCTCGGGCATCTTCGGGGCCTGAGCAGCACGGTATTTCCCCGAGACGCCTTCTCGATCCACGTCGCCGAACCGGTCCTTGGTCGATGGTCGAGCACTGCTCCGGCCCATGCCGCCGTGCGAATCCTGATCGCCGACGAAGCCGTCACCGCCGTGTTGTGGGCAATCAATGACACCCGCCGGTGGTTCGACCACGACGAATTCCATCATCTCCGCCTCCTGGCCGATCGGGCCGAAGCACTGATCGAGGCCGAGCCTGCGATTGCTCTCGAGACCGAGATGGTCGATGCCCGTTCCGGGTCGAGCGACTATTCGCAGGTCGCCGTGCCCGCTCTCAGTTGAGTGCGCCTTCGGCCTCGAGCACGCCGACGAGACGGTCGACGAACTCGATCGCCTGTTCGTCAATCTTGGTCCGCTTGATCGCCATTCCGCCGACGACGTCGCCGCCGCGACGCTCGACGATGCCAGACAGCTTCTCGAGCGTCTTGCCGGTGTCGAGGGCGTAGGTGCAGTACACCGCAGCTTTCTTGCCGTGGATCACCGGCAGATTGATGAGCCGCCGAACGCCGGCCGGCTTCTGCCCGATGAGGAACAGCCCGTCGACCCACGAACCCACCACGACGAGGTCGGATTCGCTGAGGTGTTGAAGATCGATCGCCTTGATCGAGCACGACACCGTTTCGATCCCGGAACGGTTGAGCTCGGCAGCGATCTTGTCCCCTGCTTTACGGGTGTTGCCGGTGAGCGACTCGTAGATGACGGTGGCCTTCATGGCAGCCGAGCGTAGTCGACCGGCCGCGGTGACATGGTCGACTACTCTCGCTCACATGAGTGAAAAGCGTTACCGCATCTCGATCACCTACTGCGTCCCCTGAGACTATTCCGACCGCGCCGTGAGCGCAGTGAACGATCTGCTCAGCCAGTACCAACACCTCATCAATGACCTCGTGATCGTCACCGGGCGTGCCGGGGTGTTCGACGTCGTGGTCAACGACGAGACCATCTATTCCAAAGCGGAGACCGGCCGCCATGCGAACCCGGGTGAGGTGCTCGGACTGTTCGCTGCCATCGTCGGTCCGGACGTCCCTCGCTACGGGACCTGACCGCGAGGTGCGCTGACCTTTGCTCGACGAATGGATCGCTGTCGACGATCCCGACGATCCCCGGCTCGACATCTTCCAGGGCCTGCGTGATCACATTCTCCGTCAGGAGCGAGAGCTTCCCGACGGCGACATGGCGGGCGTGTTCATCTCGGAAGGCGACATCGTCGTCGAGCGGGCCTTGGCGGCCGGCTACGAGCTCGTCTCGATACTCGTCGACGCCAAACGAACTCGCCAACTCCCCGGTGCGGTCGACATTGCTGTGCCGATCTATGCCGCCGGGCCGGACGTGCTCATTCGCATCACGGGCTACCACTTGCACCGCGGAGCATTGGCGTGCTTCAAGCGCCGACCGGTGCCGTCAGTCGCAAAGGTCCTCGCCGACGCCGATCCCCGGACCGTCGTCGTTCTCGAGAACATCAACAACCCCACCAACATGGGAGTGATCCTTCGCTGTGCTGCCGGACTCGGCATCGACGCCTTCTTCTGCGATCCCACCTGCAGCGATCCGCTCTACCGCCGGTCCGGAAGAGTCTCCATGGGTGAGGCCTACGCCCTCCCCTATGCCAGGCTCGACCACTTCCCGGAAGGCCTGAGCGTTCTCCGAGATCACGGGTTCCAGCTGCTCGCCCTCACGCCAGGGGCTGATGCCATCGCCCTCGAAGAGCTCCGCTTCGGTGAGCAGGATCGACTCGCCATCCTGCTGGGGTCCGAGGGCCCGGGTTTGAGCAGCGGCGTGTTGGAGGCCGTTGATCAGCGCGTTCGTATTTCCATGTCCGGCACCGTCGACTCCATCAACGTCGGGTCGGCGGCGGCCGTCGCCTTCTACGGCATCCAACAGAGTCGTCGCCAGGTCGCTGGTTGAGCCAGGGCTCTCGTCACGTCGAGCGGCTGCACGGGCAGCCATGACCAAAGCCCCGAGAGCGGCGTGGACGTCATCGGCCGAGTCGAGGCGGTCGGCGAAAGGAACCCGAGAGTCCCTGATTCCGGCCGGCTCGATGACCGACAGGGTGAGGCCGTAGCGATCGATCGCCTTCACCTCGGCGCTGGTGCCGAGCCATCGACCGCCGAGGGTCTTGGCCACGAGCAGAATCTGGTCCGCCAACTTGTCGGCGACGTCGACGATGAAGTCGGGGCCCAAGAGAACGAGTGGATCCGGTTCGGCACCTGCGAGGTCGGCAGGACGCAACCAACGCTCGTCCCCTTGGTCATCGGTGAGGCGGACGCGCGTCGGCTCGAGCCGGAGCCACGACCAGTCGAGCGACTCGATGGCGGTGCGAAGATCTGGCCTCTTCTCGCAGATGTCATCGGTGAGCGCGACCTGCTGGATTCCCGGCACCGGGCGAAGATCGCCCTGGATCAGGAGTCGGTCTCCCACGTTCATCGCCGCGCGTGTGTCGCGTCGACCGCGGCTCGAATGAGTGCTCAGATTCGAGACGACCATCACGGGAACGCCGGCAGCATCGGCCACCATCGGGACAGGAGCGACGATGGGACGACCGTCGATGTCGACGGTGGCCAGCATCCCCGTGCTGTTCTCCGCAAGGATCGTACGGGCGTGTTCGGCTTGACTCGGGCTCACCCAGAAGACAACGGCAGCTTCAAGGGGTCCCTTGATTGGTTTACGATCGCTCCATGATCGAATCGACGATGCAGGACTTCCCGCTCACGATCACCCATCTGTTCCGGCATGGCCGGTCGGTTCACGGTGATGCGACGGTGACGACGTTCCATGGTCCCGATCAGCCGCTCCAGGTCTCCACCTATGCCGCGATCGCCGATCGAGTCGACCTCCTCGCCTCCGCCCTCGAGCGGCTGGGTGTCGAGGCCGGCGACCGGGTGGGAACGTTCATGTGGAACAACCAGCGCCACGTGGAGGCATACCTCGCTGTCCCCTGTATGGGGGCAGTGCTCCACACCCTCAACATCCGCCTGTTTCCCGAGCAACTCGTCTTTGTCGTGAACCACGCCGAGGATCGAGTGATCATCGTCGACGAGAGTCTCGTGCCGCTACTGGCGCGGGTCCTCGATCAGCTCACCACCGTCGAGCACGTGATCGTCTGCCGTGACGGCGATGCTTCGACTCCGATCGAGGGGCTCGGCGTCACGCTCGACTACGAGACGCTGCTTGCCGCCGAGGCGCCGGGTTTCGAGTATCC
>CBESNA010000015.1:0-86243 GCA_965530755.1 uncultured Acidimicrobiia bacterium
AAGCACGCCGCCAGCGTTCGTCCTGAGCCAGGATCAAACTCTCCATCAGAGAATCTGGTGCGAGTCGGGAAAGACTCGGACCGTGATCCGGGTTGTCGTGGCCGGCTTACCAAAGCCTCCACGACATGTTCATTTCAATTGACGGGCATCAGTCCATCTGCAGCCGAAGCCACATGGTTGATGGTGATGCTCCGCACACGCTTGCGTTCATCGTCTCTTCCGTTTTCAAGGTGCTGCTCACCGTCTGCACGCAGACACTGCAAGGCGAAGCGAACTTCACCGGAGCGTCCGGAGGTGCGGATGGCGGGCTTGTCCCGCTGCGCTCTTTCCGGACTGCCATTGGCATTCCGTGAGAGCTTCAGTCTCGCTGAGTGCGTGACTTGCCTGCGGGGCGAAGAGCTACGTTAACTCTCCCGCACCGACCTGGCAACCCGCTTCTGACGAATTCTTGGCTTCCGTCGGCGAGGCGCTCGTCACACTTGTGCCCCATACCTTGCTGACCAGGGAAAATGCAGCCAAATTGGGTCCCGATCGGCTGGTGGAATCAAGCACCTTCGGCGGCATTTTCTTCGAATCGCAGCAGGTGGGCGGACCGCTTGCCTTTCCGGACGAAGAGGAACTGTCCGTGGAGGAGACGCTGGGTGGTGATGACCTCGCCAACCGTGACCTTCTCGTCATTGATCGAGACACCGTTCTGCTTGATCAGACGTGCTGCTTCGCTGTTGGAAGCGACAACGCCGGCGGCGGCCAACATGGCCGGCACGTTGCTCTGGTCGCCGTCGACTGTCAACAGTGAGCGAGAAAGCACCGTGGTGGGCACCTCGTCGCTGAGCGACTCGAACGTGCGGCGGTCCAGAGCAGACGCAGCAGCGCCCCCAAAGACCACCTCGCTGGCGGCGACGGCTGCCTCGAGCGCGTGCGGCCCGTGCACCAGCTCGGTCAATTCCCCCGCCAGTGTCCGCTGGGCGGCACGCAGATGCGGTGCCTCGGCGTGGGCAGTCACGATCCGGGCGATCTCGTCGACGGGGAGAAGCGTCAGCTGGAGCAGCAACCGCTCGATCTCGATGTCCTCCACCTGAAGCCACGCCTGGTAGAAGCGATAGGGGCTCATCTTCTCTGCTGACAGCCACATCGTGTCGCCGCCGGCCGTCTTGCCGTACTTCGTGCCGTCCGGCTTGAGCAGAAGCGGGTGGGTCATGGCGAAGGCGGACCCTCCATTTCGCTTGCGGATGAGCTCGGTTCCGGCGGTGATGTTCCCCCACTGATCCGACCCACCCGTCTGCAGCTCGCAGCCCTCGTTCTCGAACAACCACGCGAAGTCGTGGGCCTGGAGGAGCATGTAACTGAACTCGGTGTAGGAGATGCCCTCGGTGCCCTCGAGCCGATTCCTAATCGAGTCCTTCGCCATCATCTGGTTGACGGTGATGTACTTGCCGACGTCACGGAGGAAAACGAGGTACGGGACACCGACCGTCCACGCCCGGTTGTCGAGGAGCTTGGCCGGGTTGTCGGTCCTGTCGAAGTCGAGGAACTGACGGAGCTGCGGCACAATGCCGGCGAGGTGTCTCGCGAGCGCATCGTCGTCGAGCAGGCTCCTCTCGTCCGCCTTGCCGGAAGGATCACCGATCATCCCGGTCGCCCCGCCCGCCAAAACGATGGGTCGATGCCCCGCATCTTGGAACCGGCGCAAGAGCATGAGTCCCACCATGTTCCCGACGTGGAGGCTGTCGGCGGTCGGGTCGAATCCTGCATACAGCGTGATCGGTTCGGCGGCGAGGCGCTCGGCCAACTGGTTGCGGTCGGTCGTGTCGTGTACGAGACCCCGAGCGATCAGATCTTCGAGCAGTCCTGGGTCAACAGCCATGGCGGGCACTGTATTGCCCCGGACTGTATTGCCCCGGACCGTGGTGACAGGTCTGGTTTCACATGGTGCGGTCCGTGGGCCTGGCTGCACCCGACCGCCGAATCCTGCGGTCGACGTGGCACGCTGGTACCCATGACCACGCCGACCGATTCGCTTCGCGTTACAGACGGTGACGGTGCGCCTCGCCGCACCGTCACTCCTGGCAGGGTCGCGCTTGCCATCGTCGTGATCGCGTCGTTCGGCGTCTGGGGCTACGGATTCTCCGGCCTCGCCGATCGGACTGCTCCCGACACCTTGGCCGATCCGTCGTTCAAGGAACTGGCGGACCCTTTGTGTGCAGCAGCAAACGAGACCGTCGATTCGCTGCCAGACGCCCTCGACGCCGACGACAACGTCGAGCGAGCCGACCAGGTACGGACGAACACCGAGGTCTACACCGCCATGGTCGACGATCTCGAGGGTCTCCTCGATGACCCGCGGGTCACGCTGAACGATCGCGACGCCGACATCACCGTTGAGTGGCTCCAGGACTGGCGACGCTTCCTCGCCGACCGGCTCGACTACGCAGACCGATTGACCACAGACCCGGCCGCCGTGTTCTACGTCGCCGCCAGCTCCGGCGGTGAGAGGCTCGAGAGGCGCATCACGCGTTTCGCAGCGACGAACGAGATCTCGAGCTGCGTCACCCCAGCAGACGTGGGCTAGCGGTCCTCACAGCGAGCGCAGCTCACCATGCGGGAGGGGTCATGCGGCGAGCGTTCGGCGGAGCACCCGACCGGGCGGCGTCCCGGCAACTCCCGCTCGCCGGTGCAACACCATCCGGTTGTCGTAGAAGATCACGTCGCCGACCCGCCAGTCCTGCTGCCAAGTGGTGCTGGTGCGCTCGACCGCTGCGTGGACCGCTGACAGCAGATCCCGCGATTCAGAAGCATCGAGACCGGAGATCAGCCATGCATGGTCGCCGAGCCGCAGGAACGGTGTCCCCGTTCGGCCACATCGGTCGACGAGTGGGTGACGTGTTCCGGCGCGACCCTCCTGGCGGGGAACTGCGAGCTCCCGAGGAAGGCCGTCAGGCCAAGATGCCCACCGGTCGCCGTCTTCCTGCCTCCAGCGGGGAACCCGCCTGGCGATGCCGTCCTTGCCACGCTCGGCCCTCGAGCGCAGCGGGCCGGCCGGCCGGCGACGGCGCGACTCGCGCAGGTCATGCAGGACCGTGAGGCCCGAGATCCGGTCCATGAGATCGCTACTGATCCCGTCAATGGCGACCGAGGTGTCGAGAAACTCGGTCGGGTCGGGGTCGAGCCCGGCCTCGGTGCACAAAAGCACCGAGATGGCATCGGTCAGCGACCACGAGAGGTCGGCGTGCCATCGGTCTGCGTACAAGTCGGCCCCCCGTTCGAGGCGGACGTTCGGAAACACACTGCGGGCACCTCTTTTGGTACCGCTGACGATCGGCCCGATCGCCGCCGTGATCTCCAGTTGCCGCCGTAGGTCCCACTCGAGGTCTCGGACCCGAACCACATGGTGTCGTTCGATTGCAACGAGCAGCTCGTCCGCTTGTCCGTCCCACGCGTCGAGCTCGAATCCGAACCCATTACTCAGGGGCCGCCCGCACGAGGCCATCAGGACGCTGGGGGTTCCGCGTCTGCCAGTGGCCTGACGGACAGAACGGATCGATCGGCCGAGGCAGCAAGAGCGAGTCCCTTGTCGACCAGCCGACGCAACTCGCCGTCAGCGATCAGTCCGTCGGGATCGTCTGCGGTGACCCAGCGAGCCTCGAAGCTCTCGTGATTGATGGTCGGCGACGATCCGGCGGGTGCCAACACGAGGAAGCGGACATCGAGGTGGAGGTGGGCGGGCTCATTGCCGCGCTCCGGAATGGCGTGGATGTCCAGATCGATCGCCGGTTCACACACTTCGAGACCGACGATCCCGACCTCCTCGATGGCTTCCCGAAGGGCGGAATCGGCCAGATCACCGTTCCCGTCGACGTGGCCACCAGGCTGGAGCCAGCGATCGAGTTTCACATGGTGGATCAGCAGCGTGGCCTCTCTCGATGGATCGACGACCAGAGCGGAGCCGGTGAGATGCCCTTCGAGACACGATCGGTACAACGCATCCGGATGGAGGACGCAGAAGTCGAGAATCCGATCGCGGAGTCGACGCTGCTCGTCGGTTTCGACGACGAGTGCCGACACGGAGGCGACCGCCTTCGCCAGTTCCCCTGCCACTTCGGTTCCATCCGGCACTTCGGTTCCATCCGGCTGCTGCACAGGGGCACCGTATCCGTCTGTCCCAGTCGGCCCAGGATCATCCGGGAAAGCGTCGGCTCAGGTGTGGTGAGTCCGCCAGACCGAACCGCCACCGGCGGTCAACGGCCTTCGATATCCCGATGCGTGGTCCGGACACGACCGGGGCGGCCGCCGGCTCTGGCGGGGCGACGAGGCGAACCGGTGAAGCCGGGTCGAAGAGATCGATCCCGTTGTGTTCTCCCGTGATGCCGAGCGCCTGGCAGAGCTTGCCCGGACCGGATCCGAGAGCATCCAGTCGCTCCACTCCTCGCCGCCGGTACATGGTCGCCGTGCCGGCAACGGGTTCGACGGCTCGGACGAGCACCGCGCTCCCCCGTCCGACAGGGCCGACCACGACGTTGGCGCACCAGTGCATTCCGTAAATGCGATACACGTAGAGGTGGCCGGGCGGGCCGAACATGGCTCGGTTTCGAGCAGTCGGGCCGCGGTGACTGTGCGACGCAGGATCATCCGGCTCGTACGCTTCGGTCTCGACGATGCGCCCACTTGCGTCGTCGCCGGCGAGTGTCCAGCCGAGCAGTTCGGGTGCGACATCGACCGCGCTTCCCGAGAGATCGATCACAGGACCATTCTGAGCCCTTTGACCTCGTTTCAGGCGCCTTCGATCACGACGATCAGGTCGTGCATGACGGTGATTCCCCGCCCGTCGACTGCGCTCCACATCATCGTCGTCGCCGTCGGCCCGGCACCCGGTTCGACGGTGACCCCGATGTGATGGGATGCCGGACTCTCATAGGAGAGGCTGTCGACCTGCGTTCCTTCCGGACCCTCGAGCCAGGAGGTCACACCTGCTGTGTTGGCCTCTCCGATGGTCGCTGTCGCCGGCGATCCGATCGTTCCCCGGACGCGGAGGACGGGCTGGTTGCCCGCACCGGGCACCGAGGTCGTGGTGACAGCGTCGACCGACGACGTCTCGAGCAGGTCACGTTCGACTCCTAGGCTCGTGATCCGGCCGTCTGACGAAGTGATGGACCCACGCACGCGGATGTATCGCAGTCCGTCAGCGGCCAGCGGGGCCGGCGTTCCGTCCACGAGGTCGGCTGCTTCGATCCACGCCCCATCCGGGTCGGCCGCGAACTCGATCACTGCCGTGAGCCCTTCGGTTCCACTCGAATCTAGGAGCAGCCGTCCGAAGACGTTCGACCCGCCGGTGGTGGTGTCGATGGGAGACGAAATGAATGATCCGGACACGGCCTGGCGGCCTTCGACGGGACCGAGCGCCACCAAGGGCAGCAGGGCTTCCACTGGCGGGTTCTGGCTGAGTTCCTCCGGAGGGATCAGCGCTGGGTCGGTTGCCGGGTCGACATCGACTCTGCTCCAGCCGACCTGGAGATGATCGGGCCCGCCACGATCACGATTGAACGCCTCTAGCCAGACGATCTGCCCGGCCACGAGATCGACGGGAGCAGTTGCCTGGCTGGCATCGGCAGTCCAGTTCGAGCGCTCGGTGAAGTTGGTGAGCCAGGCCACCCGTGTCGCCGTAGCGGGATCCCCCGAGGTGGAGAGCCGGAGGGTGCCCTCGTCGTCACTCGAGATGAAGAAGCGGTAGGTGCCGGTCGTAGCGACCACCACGTAGCCGGAGATCGAATGGCCACACTCGTCGCACGTGTCGAACACGTTCTGCGACGACTCGATTCGCGACGTCGCATCCGGCGGGCCGCTGAGATCGACCGTTCGCACGAGATCGAATCGGCGGTGGGTGAGCGATCCGGCAACACCGTCGACGTCGCTCATCGCCTCTGTCGGGAGGACCGTGGCGGTTTCGCCGTCGAGCGCCCAGGCAATCTGCAGATGATCAGCTGCCTCGAGGTCCTTGGATCGGGCACGGATGGCGTACTGCTGTTCGGCGACCATTTCGACGGGAGCGGACGCCTGGGCCGGGTCCGAGAAGTCGTCAGACGGCGTTGCCGAGCTCAGATCGACGATGGGAGCCAGCCCAGCAGGATCGGCGGTCGGAGAGAGTTCCAGTCTCCCCACGTCGTCCGCCGAGAGGAAGAAGCGGTACGTTCCCGACACGGTCGGGGTCACGAAACCAACGATCTCGTTGGCGCATTGGTTGCAGACGTCCTGAGGGGCCGAACCTGACGGGATGGCAGCGACGGCGCTCGGGTTCGACCAATCGACGAGGTCGAGGGACGTGCCGTCACCCACGTCATTCCAGACGTTCCACGACCAGCCACCGTCAGCAACGACCGGACCCCGAAGTGTCGAGTCGGAGATCGAACCGGCGTCGAAGTCGCCCCAGTAGACACACACGACGACCGACTCAGACGTCTCGACGGCCACTCGGCCATCGTCGACGTCGGATGGAACGTCGGAGCGGAATCGAACGGCAGCGCCGCTGGCCTGCTCGTACACACGAATGTCGCCGAGATCGGCTCGGATTCGCTCCGCTTCGATCTCGCGTGCGATGTCGAACGTGAGTGCCCGCACACCTGCAGTGGCGTCCTGTTCACAGGCACGACTGGTCGAGGTCTCGTCGTGCCACGGCTGGTCCGATGGGGGCACGTCGCCGGCGCGGCCGAGGACGAGATCGCCGTCGGCGTCCACTTGGAGACTTTCCAGGGTGAATCCGTCCCACTCGGTCGGCACACCGACACGGAGAGCAGTGCCGGAGTCGAAGCCGTAGAAACGAGGCCCGGCGATGAGCTCGGTCGCCGCCTGTTGGCGATCGGTGATCGCCAAGCTGGCGAGGGCCGGGGTCTGCCACAGGAGCATCCCGATCATCACGGCGAAGAAGAGACGACGAGTCACCTTCCCGCCATCGGCCGGTCCAGCCGAATTCTGAGCTGTTCGGCCCATTGGATGAAGCCGAATGGCCCAGACGCTGGAGTTGGCCTCAGGTCGCAGCTCGGACGCGGTCGAGGCGGAGCCGTTCGTCGGCTCGCTCGAGCTGCGTCACGACGGCCGACGGCGCGCCTCCACCGGGCGAGGTTCGTTGCCGCACCGATGCTCCTGGCTCGAGCAGTCTGGCTGCATCGGGACCCAACCCGGGGCTGGCCGTCACGAGGTCCACCAGTGACGCTTCTCCGGCGAGCGCTCGACGAACCAGCGTCCCGACGACACCGTGTGCTTCACGGAACGGCATCCCGTCACGCACCAACTCATCGGCAAGGTCGGTGGCCGCTGCGAACGGCGAGTCGGCGTGGGCGGCCATCGCGTCGGTCTCGAACGTGAGCGTCGACACCATGCCGTCGAGAGCCAACAGGGTGAGTTGCACGGTGTCGCACGCGTCGAACAACGGCTCCTTGTCCTCCTGCATGTCCTTGTTGTAGGTCAGCGGTAGGCCCTTGAGCGTGGTGAGGAACCCGGTCAGGTGTCCGACCAGGCGGCCTGCCTTGCCACGAGCCAGTTCGGCGATGTCGGGGTTCTTCTTCTGCGGCATCATCGACGACCCGGTCGAGAACGCATCGTCGAGGGTGACGAATCCGAACTCGGTGGTGGCCCACAGGATCAGCTCCTCGCCGATCCGCGACAGGTGAACACCGAGGAGCGCGAGATCGAAGAGGGTCTCGGCGACGTAGTCCCGATCGCTGACCGCATCGAGCGAATTGTCGAACGGTCGGGAGAAGCCGAGCGCGGCTGCGGTGGCGGCCGGGTCCAACGGCAGCGACGACCCGGCGAGCGCACCGGCCCCGAGAGGCGAGACATCGAGCCGTTCGACGGTGGCGAACAGCCGGTCGACGTCTCGGCTCAGGGCCCAGAAGTGGGCCAACAGATGATGAGACAACGCGACCGGTTGGGCTTGTTGCAGGTGGGTGTAGCCGGGCAGATAGGCATCACCGGCAGCGTGGGCGTGGCCGAGGAGGGTCGCCTGGAACCCAAGCAGTTTCGGCACGATGCCTTCGACGATCTCCGCTCGGGTCCACATCCTGACGTCGAGCGCGACCTGATCGTTCCGGCTCCGCCCAGTGTGGATCTTTCCGCCGACGGGACCGACGAGTTCGGTCACCCGCCGTTCGACCGCAGTATGGATGTCCTCATCGGATCCGACTGGCTCGAACCCACCGGATGACATTTCCGTCTCGACGGCATCGAGGCCGGCGAGCAGCTGATCTCGCTCGCTCTCGGTGAGCAGTCCGACATCGGCCAACATCGCGACGTGGGCGCAGGAGCCGGCAATGTCCTGGCGGTACATGCGGCGATCGAACGGGAAACTGTCGTTCAGAGCCTGCAGGGCTTCGCTGGGACTTCCGGAGAATCGGCCCTCCCACAGTTCGCCGGCCATCAGCTGGCGTTCGGATCGAGACCGACCGAGGCTGTTCCCCGCTTCGACGAGATCGTCCGGAGACGCAAGGCATTCAGCTTGATGAATCCGTCGGCGTCGGCCTGGTTGTACGCGCCGTCGTCATCTTCGAACGTGGCGATGCGTTCGTCGAAGAGGCTGTCGTCGCTGCGGCGGCCGACAACATCGACGTTGCCCTTGAAGAGCTTCACCCGCACTTCGCCATTGACGAACTGCTGGCTCCAGTCGATCGCCTGTTGGAGCATCTGACGCTCGGGACTGAACCAGTAGCCGTTGTAGATCAGCTCGGCGTAACGCGGCATCAAGGCGTCCTTCTGGTGGGCGACCTCGCGGTCGAGCGTGATGCTCTCGATGCCTCGGTGTGCCTTCAGCATGATCGTCCCACCAGGAGTTTCGTACGCACCCCGGCTCTTGATGCCGACGTATCGGTTCTCGACGATGTCGAGACGGCCGACGCCGTTGGCCCCGCCGATCTCGTTGAGCTTCGTGAGCACCTCTGCCGGCGACAGCGGCGCACCGTCGATCGCGACGATGTCACCCGCCGCGAACGTGAGATCGACGTAGGTCGCTTCGTTCGGAGCAGCCTCAGGGCTGACCGACCAGCGCCACATCTCGCTCGGCGGCTCGGTCCACGGGTTCTCGAGCGGACCACCCTCGTAGGAGATGTGGAGGAGATTGGCATCCATCGAGAACGGGCTCTTGGTACCGCGCTTCTGCTCGATCGGGATGTTGCGCTCGGCGGCGTAGGCCATGAGTTTCTCCCTGCTGAGGAGATCCCATTCTCGCCACGGAGCGATGACCTTGATGCCGGGTTCCAGGGCGTAGGCCCCGAGCTCGAAACGGACCTGGTCGTTGCCTTTGCCGGTGGCACCGTGAGAGATCGCATCCGCTCCGGTCTCGCGTGCGATCTCGACAAGACGCTTGGCGATGAGCGGTCGAGCGATCGAGGTACCGAGCAGGTATTCGCCTTCATAGATCGTGTTGGCCCGGAACATGGGGAACACGAAATCGCGGACGAACTCCTCGCGGACGTCCTCGATGTAGATCAATTCAGGCGGTACCCCCATGTCGAGTGCCTTTTGGCGGGCCGGTTCGACCTCCTCGCCCTGACCGAGGTCGGCCGTGAACGTGACCACCTCGCAGTCGTAGGTGTCTTTCAGCCACTGGAGGATGACGGAGGTGTCGAGCCCACCCGAATAGGCGAGGACGACTTTGGCGATGGAATCGGACACGGGAGCTCCTGGGATGTCGACGAGCGGTTCTGGGCGAGCGAATGCGAGGGTAGCTGTGAGGCGGGGCCTCAGAGCCCGGCGAGTTCGCTCAGGTGAGTCGCAACCTCGGGGCCATGAGACTCGGCGGCGATCACGACGATCGTGTCATCGCCGGCGACCGTGCCGACCACGGCCTCGAGTCCCGACCGGTCGATGGCCGAGGCGACGACGTGGGCGGAGCCGGGCGGGGTCCGGAGCACGACGAGATCACCGGAGCGCACCGCATCGACCACCCATTCGCCGAGCACTCGACGTAGGTGATCCTGTGGTGCGATCTGTTCGGTCGGGTGTTCTGGGATGGCATAGACCGTGAGCCCGCCCGGAACCCGCACCTTGATGGCGCCCAAGTCCTCGAGATCGCGTGACACCGTCGCCTGGGTGGCCGTGATGTCCTCGTCTGCCAGCAGTTCGACAAGTTGCCCCTGGCTGCTGACAGCGTGATCGGTGAGGATGCGGGCGATCCGATGCTGACGTTGGGCCTTGCCGGTGCTCACGGACGAGCCTCCGCGATGAAGGCGAGGATGCCTCGGATCGAGGACAGCCGATTGGCCGCCTGCGGCCAGATTCGACTGCGTTGGCTGTCGAGGACCGAGTCCGTGACCTCTTCGCCGCGGTGGGCCGGGAGGCAGTGCATGAAGATCGCAGACGGAGCGAGTGCCATCATTGCGTCATCGACCCGCCGGCCCTCGAAGGCCCGGAGGCGTTCCTCGGCTTCGCTCTCGTCACCCATCGAGATCCACGCATCGGTGTAGATGACGTCGGAACCGGGGACGACCTCATCGAGACGATCCGATGTGGTGACGTCGACACCTGCGGCGTGCAACCGATCGAGCTGGACCTCGTCGAACTGATACCCGGGAGGCGATCCGATCCGCATGACACCGCCGAGGGCACCGACGGCGAGCGCGAGGGATCTCGTGACGTTGTTGCTGTCGCCGACGTAGGTGACCACCTTGCCTTCGACGGTGCCGAACTCGGCTTGGATCGTGAGAACGTCGGCGATGGCCTGAGTCGGGTGGGCCTGGTCGGAGAGCAAATTGACCACAGGCATGCGATCGACTGCGGCCATGCGTTCGAGCACGGTGTGGTCATAGACCCGGCCACAGAACACCTCGTGGTAACAGGCCAGCGTACGGAGTACGTCTTCCGCACTCTCGCGAGTGTCGATGCCGAGCTCGGTCGGGCCGATGTACACCGGATGGCCGCCCATCTGGGCCACCGCGACTTCGGTTGAGTTGCGGGTGCGGGCCGACGGCTTCTCGAAGAAACATGCAACCCCCTTCCGCTCATAGCGGAGGCCGAGCTCGTCGATCGGCGTGATGGCCAGCTCGCAGATCCGCCGAATTGCGTCGGTCGACATGTCGTCGACGTCGAGCAGGTGCGGCAGCGTGGCGGCTTCTCCCGATTTCCTCGCGTGAGGGGTGCTCATGGAGCCATTTCCTTCAGGACCCGAGAGAGAATCGCCACGCCCTCGGCGATTTGCTCATCGGAGATGACGAGCGGCGGCGCCATCCGAAGGGCGGTCGGCGTGACCCCGTTGAGCACGAGCCCCTCCTCGAGGCAACGAGCGGCGACGGCCGGCGCGTCATGGCCGACGAGTTCGACCGCGAGCAGCATGCCGAGACCTCGCACGCCGGACACCTGCGGTAGCGCCATGACGGCGTCGGTGAGTGTGGCCCCGGCCCTTGCGGAGACGGTCGGCGCATCGATTCGTTCCATGACCTCGAGCACGGCCTTGGCAGCGGAAGTAGCAAGCGGCTGGCCTCCATACGTCGTGGCGTGGTCGCCGCGTTCCCAAGCTTTCGACGCTTCCGCCGATGACCAGCAAGCGCCGATCGGCATCCCGTTGCCGAGCGCCTTGGCGAGGGTGACGACGTCAGGCTGAACATCGAAGTGCTGGAAGCCGAACCAGCGGCCCGTCCGAGCCAGCCCGGTCTGGACCTCGTCGACCATCATCAACGCACCTCGCTCGGTGCACAGCTGCCGGAGCCCTTGGAAGAACTCTTCGGTGGCCGGATTCACGCCACCCTCGCCCTGCACCGGTTCGATCAGCACGGCCGCAACCGTGTCGTCCATGATCCGTTCGAAGTCGGCGAGGTCGTTCCAGACGGCGTGCTTGAACCCTTCGGGTAGAGGTTGGAACGCTTCCCACTTGGCCGGCTGGCCGGTTGCGTGCAACGTGGCGAGGGTGCGGCCATGGAAGCTCTGGAATGCACACAGAACGTTGTGACGGCCGTGGCCGCCCCACTTGCGGGCCAGCTTGATGGCGGCCTCGTTGGCCTCGGCCCCTGAGTTCGAGAAGAAGGTCTGGCCCCCGGCAGGAGTGCCATCCCCGATGGCGCGATCGATGGCCAACGCCACATCCCCGTTGTGTTCGGTGGCGAAGAGGTTGGAGACGTGTTGGAGTCTCGATGCCTGGGCCGTGATTGCTGCGGCGACCTCGGGATGGCTGTGGCCGAGGCTGGTGACAGCGAGGCCGCTCAGGAAGTCGACGTAGCGTTTGTCGAAGCGATCCCAGAGGTAAGAACCCTCACCCCGAACGAACTGGACCTGGACCGGCCCGTAGGTGGGGGCGATCGGACAGCGCTCCATGTCGTCGGGTGCACCGACGGCGCGACGATGGGTGGCTTGGACGCTCTCGGCGGGGGTCATGCGGTGTCCGTTTCTCTCATTGGCAGGTCGGTCGCTGGTAGGTGCGTGATCATCGTGCCGATGCCGGCGTCGGTGAACAGCTCGAGGAGCAGGACGTGAGGCACGCGTCCGTCGAGCATGTGGGCACTCTTCGCCCCGGCCCGCACGGCCTCGACGCAGGCGCCGATCTTGGGCAACATCCCGCCCGTGATCGTGCCGTCGGCGACGAAGGCGTCGAGTTCGGCAATCGTCGCCCGAGCGATCAGGCTGGTCGGATCGTCGATATCGAGCAGCAGGCCGGGCACATCGGTGAGGTAGATCGCTTTCTCCGCTCCGAGCGCTCCGGCGATCGCACCGGCGATGGTGTCGGCATTGATGTTGAAAGCCTGGCCACTCGCATCGCTGCCGATGCTCGAGATCACCGGGATCAGATCCTCGGCCAGAAGACGTTCGACGATGCCTGGATTCACGCTGACGACGTCACCGACGAATCCGAGATCCGGATGGCGTTCGACCGCCTCGATCAGATTGCCGTCCTCGCCGGACATGCCGACGGCGTAAGCGCCGTGGGTGTTGATCTGGCCGACGATGTCGCGGCCGACCTTGCCGACCAGCACCATGCGAGCAACGTCGAGCGTTTCGGCATCGGTGACGCGTAGTCCATCTCGGAACTCGGTGGTCTTGCCGAGGCGAGCCAACATCTCGCCGATCTGCGGACCTCCACCGTGCACGACGACGGGCTTCAGTCCCACCGAACGCAGGAGCACGATGTCCTCTGCGAAGGTGCGGCTCAGATTGAGGTCGACCATGGCGTTACCGCCGAACTTCACCACCACGATGGAGCCCCGGAACTGTTGGATGTACGGCAGCGCCTCGATCAGCGCTTCGGTTCGCCGCTCTGGCGAGTACCCGCGATCCTGAGATGTCAGCTTCGCCCGATCGGTCATGAGCGATACCCCGCGTTGATCTCGATGTAGCCGTGGGTCAGGTCGCAGGTCCACACCGTTGCTTCTGCAGTGCCGACCCCGACATCGGCAGTGATTCTGACGTCATCCTGTCGAAGGTGCTCGGTGGCCCGGGCCTCGGAGTAGTCGGGATGCTGCACTCCCGCGGCCGCCACGAGTTCGTCGCCGATCCACACCGACAGCGCGTCGCGATCGGCTCGCTGACCCGCCTTTCCGATCGCCATGACGATGCGACCCCAATTGGCGTCCTCCGCCGCGAGTGCCGTCTTCACCAGCGGGGAGTTCGCGATCGAGAGGGCGATCGTGCGTGCTGCGACCTCGCTGTCGGCACCGGTGACCTTGATCTCGACGAATTTGGTCGCACCTTCGCCGTCTCGCACGATCTGCTGGGCGAGATCGAGGTTGAGCAGTCGCAGCGCCGCAGCCAGCTCGGGGTGGCCAGGCGAGTCCGGTCCGGTGATCTCGGCGTTCCCGGCGGCGCCCGTGGCGAAGAGCAGCACCGTGTCACTGGTGGAGGTGTCGGAATCGACGGTGATGCGGTTGTAGCTCTGCTCGACTGCCTCACCGAGCAGGGACTGGAGCGCAACGGGCGACACGGCGGCGTCTGTGAACACAAACGACAACATGGTGGCCATGTCGGGAGCGATCATGCCGCTGCCTTTGGCGAACCCGGCCAGGTGCACGTCGACACCCTCGATGGTGATCGTGCTCCCGCTGCCCTTCGAGAAGGTGTCTGTGGTTCGGATGGCGCCCGCGGCACCTTCCCATGCGGAGCTGCTCGACTCGGTGAGCGCACCGGCGAGGGAGGGCAACGCCGCCATGAGCGCGTCGGTCGGCAGGTTCTCGCCGATCACGCCGGTCGAGGCGAGGAACACCTCTTCCGGTGGGATGCCGAGCGAGGTCGCGATCGTGGTGGCCGTGAGCTCTGCCGCTGTATCGCCGTGGCGGCCGGTGAAGGCATTGGCGTTGCCGGAGTTGACGACGACCGCTCGGCCCCGCCCCGAGGGGAGGATCCGTCTGCACCAGTCGACGGGGGCAGACGGACACAGCGACCGGGTGAAGGTTCCGGCAACGGCGGTTCCCGGTGGCACGAGAGCCAGCATCAGATCGGCCCGACCCTGGTAGCGAAGACCGGCTGCATGAGTCGCCAGCTGCACACCGGCCACTGCTGGAAGATGGGGGAAGCTCGAAGGCGCGAGCGGCGAGACGCTCACGGATACACCCCGATCGCGCTCAAGCCGGTGGTCTCGGGGATCCCGACCGCGAGGTTGGCGTTCTGGACGGCCATACCGGACGCCCCCTTCATGAGGTTGTCGAGCGAGGCGATGGCCATGACGAGGCCGGTCCGAGGATCGACTCGAGCGGTGAGATGGACCGCATTGGATCCAAGCGTTGCCTTGGTCGATGGCGAGCGTTCACTCACCACCATGAACGGCTCGTCTCGGTAGAAGCCGGCCATCGCTTCGAGCACCTCTGCAGTGGTCGTTGAGCCGGTCGGGCGGCCGTAACAAGTGGCAAGGATCCCGCGATTCATCGGTGCCAGGTGCGGCGTGAACAGGACCGTGGTGGCGATGCCGGTCCGCTCGGTGAGCGCCTGTTCGATCTCTGGCGTGTGCCGGTGGGTGAGCAGCCCGTAGGCCGTGACGTCCTCGTCGACGGTGCAGAACGTGGTGTTCGGCTTCGGCGGGCGACCCGCCCCACTGACACCGGTGATGAGATCGACCACGATCCCCTGGCCTTCGATGATGCCGGCGTCGAGCAGTGGGGCGAGCGCGAAGGTGGCGGTGGCTGCGTTGCAGCCGGTCGCCGCGATCAGTTCGGCACCCTCGATCTTCGACCGGAACAATTCGGGAAGGCCATAGACGAACTCGTCGAGGAGGCTCGGGCACGAGTGATCTGCTCCGTACCAGGTGGGATAGAGCGAAGCATCGTGCAACCGGAAGTCCGAGCCGAGGTCGACGATGTGTTTCACACGACCGCGGATGTCCGGGATGACGGTCTGGCTGATGCCGTGCGGTAGCCCGCAGAACACGACGTCGAGCCCGTCGACCGCTTCAGGCGTGAAGGCGTCGAACCGACGGTCGCCGTACACGGCGGCCAGGTGGGGATAGAGGTCGGCGATGACCTCCCCCGCCTTGCTGTCGCCGGTGGCGACCACGAGCTCGAAGTTCGGATGACCGGCGAGCAGACGCATCAGCTCGGCGCCGGTGTAACCGGAGGCACCGACGATGCCGACCCGGTAGCGAGGCGGGAGCTCGGAAGAAACAGTGGTCTCGGAAGACATCGGGAAACAATACAGGCTTCTGCATAGTCATGCGGTTGATTTGTTGGAACTTCTCTCACTAACCTTGCCGCCCGTGACGACGTTGGTGGGGATCTGTGGCGGTAGCGGCTCGGGAAAGACCACCATCGCCCGCCTGGTGGCGGCCGAATTGGGGGCGAGTCAGCTGGCGTTCGACACCTACTATCGCGACCAGTCACACCTCTCCCCCGAGGCCAGGGCACAGGTCAACTACGACCATCCCGACTCACTCGATGTCGAACTCTTCACCTCACACCTCGATGATCTGACGGCAGGCCGCTCGATCAAGGCCCCGGTCTACGACTTCTCCACCCACTCTCGAACCGCTGTCACCGAGCCGGTCGAGGCTCGCGATGTGGTCGTCATCGAGGGGATCCTGCTGCTGTCGTTTCCCGAGATCGTGAAGCGACTCGAGCTACGGGTGTTCCGTGACTGTCCGGAGAACGTTCGCTTCGCCAGACGACTCCGTCGCGACATGAACGAGCGGGGCCGCACCGAGGTCTCCGTGTTCCACCAGTTCGAGGCCACGGTGAAGCCGATGCACGATGAGTTCGTTGAACCCTGCCGTTCGACGGCCGACATCGTCACCGAGTTCGACGAGGAGCTCCACACCGCAGCCGATCGCGTGATTGCAGCGGTGCACGTTCTCTGACGGACTCGGGGGCGAGGAGCGGGCCACCGCCGACTCCATCGACCGCACCAGCTCGACGAATCGCGGACGGTCGCTCTCGATCGAAGCTCGGATCATGAGTCGATCAGTCCTCAACCGTTGCCGCCGTCCCACGATAGATGGCAGGGTGGGCGATGACCGATCAAGTTCGAGACTCCTATGACGCCATGGCTGAACAGTACGCGGCACTGGTTCGCAACGATCTCGATCGGGATACGAACGCCCGGGACTGGCTCGCAGCGTTCGCCGAACTGGCAGCTACCCGAGATGGCACAGTCGCTGACCTCGGATGCGGGCCCGGCCACGTCGTCGATCACCTTTCAGAGCTCGGCCTGACAGTCGTCGGCTACGACCTCTCCCCTGGCCAGATCGCTGAAGCTCGGAGCGCCTTCCCTGACTCGCAGTTCCATGTGGGCGATCTCGCAGCACTCGACATCGCCGACTCCTCACTCGGAGGAATCGTCGCCCGGTACTCGCTGATCCATACGCTCCCCTCTCGCCTCGGCGCCGTCTTCGGGGAATGGATGCGCGTGCTCGAGCCGGGAGCACCGGTTCTCGTGTCGTTCTTCGGCTCAGCCTCAGCCGAGGCCCATGGCACACCGTTCGATCACAAGGTCGTCACGGCCTACGAGTTGTTCCCGGCGACGATCGCTCGGCAGCTGGAAGACGCCGGATTCTCTGATGTCGAGGTCGGTATCCGCGACCCGCCAGAAGGCGGGCGACCGTTCGACCAGGGAACGATTCTCGCCCGCAAACCCGACTCCTGATCTCAGAGACGTCCGGCGTCAGCGGCTGCTTGTTCAGCGGCGGTGAGCTGGCCCTCGACGATCGCAAGGCCCTTCTCCCAGAAGGTCGGGTCGGCCAGATCACAGCCGACGATCTTGCCGAGGTCCTCTGGCGAGCGTGAGCCACCGGCCCGAAGCAGATCCAGATAGGCCGGCACGAACTCGTCGCCGGTCTCCTGGTAACGGGCATAGACCGACAGGGCGAGGAGCTGGCCATACGCATAGGCGTAGACGTAGCCCGGCGTGCCCATGAAGTGAGGCACGTAGCTCCACCAGCTCTTGTAGCCCTCGCTGATCTCGACCGAATCACCGAGCATGGCGTTCTGCGTCTGAGCCCAGAGTTCGCCGAAGCCGTCCACCGAGATCTCGCCTTCTTCGCGACGAGCTACGTGGCACGCGTCCTCGAAACGATTCATCGCAACCTGGCGGAACACCGTAGCGATCGAGTCCTCGAGCGTCGTGGCGAGCAGGGAGAAGCGCTCGGCTGGATCGTCGATCATCGACAACAGACGGTTGGAAGTGACGGTCTCGCCGAACACCGAGGCCGTCTCCGCCACTGTCAGCGGTGTGCTGTGGTGGTAGATGCTCTGGTTCTCGCCGGCGAGGTAGAAGTGCACGCCGTGTCCGAGCTCATGGGCCAGGGTGGCCACGTCGCGGCTCTTGCCGGACCAGTTGAGCAGAACGTATGGGTGATGGTCTGGCGTGACGCCGGCGCAGAAGGCGCCGCCACGCTTTCCCGGTCTGGCCGGTCCGTCGATCCATTTCTCGTCGATGAACCGACCGACGATGCCAGCGAGTTCAGGTGAGAACGAGGCGTAGGCGTCGCGGACGATGCTGGTGGCTTCGCTCCAACCGATTGCACGCTCGGTCGTGGCCACTGACGCAGAGCGGTCGTAGTCGGCCAGCTTGTCGAGGCCGAGCACCTTGGCCTTGAGTGCGTACCAGCGCTGGGGGATGTCGTAGCGGCTGACGACGGCGTCGACCAGCGCCTGCACCGACTCGTCAGTTGCCTCGTTGGACAGGTTGCGGCTCGACACCCAGGTGTCGAAGCCCCGCAGTCGGTCGTCGACCGACTTGTCGAGCAGCAGGGTGTTGTAGACGAACGCTCGAGTGCGCAGACCGGGTGCTAGGCCGGCGGTGATCGCGGTCGCCGCTGTCTTACGCACCTCGCGGTCGTTGCTCAGCGAGAGGGCCAGCGCCTGATCGAGCGGCTGCTTCTCTCCCCCGAGCTCGTCCGGCAGATCGACTTCGATCGCTGAGGTGAGTTCATCGAAGAGCCGCACCCACGCCGCGGCTCCGGACACCGACTTCTCGGCGACGATGGTCTCTTCGGCCTCGGTGAGCAGGTGAGGACGGGTCTTGCGCAGGTTGTGCAGATGGTGACGACAGAAGTCGAGGTCGGCAGACTCCATGAGCTGATCGGCCCGCTCGTCCGGAACACTCGCCCACTCGAGATCGAAGAAGATCATCTTGGTGGAGATCGCCGTGCTGCGTTCCTGCATCGCCATCATCTGCGCGCCCCGCTCGGGGTCGATGGTGTTCTCGCTGAATTTGAGCATGGCGTAGTGACCCGCTCGTGACATCAGATTGCTGATGACCTCGAACTCTCGCATGACCTCGGCGAGACCGGTCGCGTCGAGGGATGCGATCGTGCCTCGACGCTCGGTGATCTTGTCGGCCATTGCGTCGGCATCGTCGAGCAGCGAGTCCATGTTCTCGCCGTCGGGAATGATGGGTTCGAGGTTCCAGGCGACGTCGGCCGCCGTGAGGTCAGCTTGGTCGATTTCCAGCTCGGTCAGATCTGCAGACATCTGACCAGTCTGCCTCGTATTTCCGGTCAGCCTCGTACTTCGATCAACGAAGCGTTGCCCGATGATGTTTGGCGGCTGCGCCCACGATCTGGAGCCGCAGCTCGGTGACCTCGGCGTCGGTCAAGGTGCGATCCGCTGCCCGCAGGCGAACCCGATAAGCGAGCGAGCGCACGCCGTCG
Organism: uncultured Acidimicrobiia bacterium; assembly: GCA_965530755.1. Classification (GTDB taxonomy): domain Bacteria; phylum Actinomycetota; class Acidimicrobiia; order Acidimicrobiales; family SZUA-35; genus SZUA-35. The sequence goes on from CBESNA010000015.1 coordinate 19,037, forward strand.
GCGCCGAGGGACTCGGAGCGGAACACGTCGAACAACTCCACCGATTCCACCTCCGCACCACCGGCCTTGTTGATCGTGGCAGCAACGTCGGCCGCCGACACGGCATCGTCGACGAGGAACGCCAGATCGACGTCGCTCGCCGGGTACTTCGAGATCGCCTTGAACTTCGGAGGTTGTTCCATCGCTCGAACCATGGGCGGCACCCGCAACTGCAACCAGGCCACCCGCCCCTGGACCGAGAAGCGGCCGAGCACGCCGGGATCGATCTCGCCGACCTCGCCCAGCGGCTTGCCCCGAAACTGGATCTCGGCCGAACGAGTCGGGTGCAGCCCGGGCAGAGCTCGGTTGACCACCTTCACGCCGGACAGATTCAGCGCTGCAGCCACCCGATTCATGATGCCAACGGCAACACGTGCGTCGGCGTCGGCGACGATGGCGGCCACCCATTCCTCTTCCATGGGGAGTTCGTCGTTGGTCGGCAGGTAGACCGTGCCCAACTCGAACAATCGGACACCAGCGATCTGGCGGGACTGGTTGTATCCGACCGAGCTGAGCAGGCCCGGCAGCAGTGACGTCCGGAGCATGGACTCCTCGGCCACCAATGGATTTGCCAAGGAAATGGCTTCCTCCGCCAGACCCGCTCGCTCCAGATCGCCGGGGGCGAGGAACGGCAACGGCATGGCTTCGTTGCACCCCTCCGCCATGAAGGCCCGCCGGATCTGGCGCCGGGCCCGCTGTGTGGAGGTGAGCTCACCCGTTTGGGCAGGGGTCGGGACACGCGATCCGGACTTCTCGTAGCCGTGATGACGACCGATCTCCTCGACGAGGTCGATTTCGGCGGTGCAGTCGGGACGCCAGGTTGGGATCTCGACGCTCAGCACTGTTTCCTCGCCGGCGGAGGTACCGCGAACGGAGAAGCCGATCGGGGTCAGATAGCTCGAGATCATGCCCGCATCGAGATCGATGTTGAGCAACTTGTTGACCCTGGCGATACGCAGGTCGACGGTGGTCGGCGGCTGCACCGATCCGTCGACCATGACCCGACCGGCTGCCACCGTGGCGCCGCAGATCTCGACAGCAAGCTGACAGAAACGATCGAGTGCTCGCTCGATGCCGAACGGATCGGCTCCGCGCTCGAACCGCGTCGACGCCTCGGATCGGAGACCGAGCCTGCGGCTGGTCTTCGCAATCGTCATTCGATCCCAGACGGCAGCCTCGAGCAGGACACTCGTGGTGGTGTCGCTGATCTCGGTGGCCGCGCCGCCCATCACGCCGGCAAGGCTGATCGGCTCATCGGCACCGTTGCAGACCACGCCATCGGCGTCGGTCAAGGACCGCTCGACATCGTCGAGGGTCGTGAGCGATTCACCCTCAGACGCCATCCGCACCCGGAGCGCTCCGTCCGGCACGGTGGCAAGGTCGAAGGTGTGATTGGGCTGACCGACCTCGAGCATCACGTAGTTCGAGATGTCGACGATGGCATTGATCGGGCGCTGACCGCACGCTTCCAGGCGGCGCTGCATCCATGCCGGCGACGGGCCGATGTTGATGCCGTCGAGGACTCGCGCCCCGAAGCGCAGACAGAGCTCGGGGTCGACGATCTTCACCGAGGCACGCTCGTGAGCTCCGGGCTCGGTCTCGGCGAGTTCGATCTTCGGGAGCTCGAACCGCAGACCGAGCTTGCCGGCCAGGTCGCGGGCAACGCCGATGATCGACAGGCCGTCTGGGCGGTTGCCCTCCACATCGATGTCGAACACGGTGTCGGTCTCGACGCCGAGCGCATCGGTCAGGGATTGCCCGACCGCAAACGACGGGTCGAGCACCATGATCCCGTCGGCGTCGTCACCGACGCCGAGTTCGGTCTCGGAGCAGATCATCCCGTTGGACCACTCGCCCCGGAGCTTGCGCCTTGCGATCTCGAGACCGCCGGGCATCACGGTGCCAAGGGTCGCCAATGGCACGAGGTCACCAACCGCCATGTTGAAAGCCCCACAACAGATCTGCAGTGACTCACCTTCTGGCGACGCGACACCGCCGGTGTCGACATCGACGAGCTGGATCTTGTCGGCTTCAGGGTGGGCTCGCAGGTCGAGCACCTTCGCCACCACGATGCCGTCCCACTCGGCGCCGGTGTGTGTAACGGACTCGACGACGAGACCCAGGTTCGTGAGAACCTCGGCCAGGCCGGCTGGGTCGTCCTCGAACTCGCCGAACCCCTCGGGGACGAACTCGCGCATCCAGGAAAGCAAGACGTTCATGTGATCAGCCTCTTCTCAGTCTCGGAGTCCCGGTCAGAACTGTTCGAGGAATCGAACGTCGTTCTGGAACATGTCGCGCAGGTCACTGACGCCGTATTTCATGAGCGCCAGACGGTCGATGCCGAATCCGAACGCAAAGCCGGACCACTCCTCGGGATCGATCCCGCCGGCTCGAAGCACATCCGGGTGCACCATGCCGCAACCGGCCATCTCCAGCCAGCTGCCGTCCGGCTGCTGCAGGTCGTACTCGGCCGACGGTTCGGTGAACGGGAAATAGTTGGGTCGCAGTCGCGATGGGAAACTCTTCCCGAAATAGGCGGTGACGAAGGCGTCGATGGTGCCTGCGAGGTCGGCGAGCGTGATGTCGCGATCGATCACCAATCCCTCGATCTGGTGGAAGACCGGCATGTGGGTGGCATCGGCGGTGTCGCGGCGGAAGACGCGACCCGGTGCCACGATCGCGATCGGCGGATCCTGCTCCAGCATGGTGCGGATCTGTACCGGCGATGTATGTGTCCGGAGCAGGGAGCTCCCAGGCTCGCCGTGATTGACGTAGATCGTGTCGAATCCGTCTCGAGCCGGATGACCCTTCGGGATGTTGAGCGCATCGAAGTTGTGCCAATCGGTCTCGACGTGAGGCCCCTCGGCAATCCGGAAGCCCATACCGACGAAGACGTCCTCCAACTTCTCCCAGGTCTGGGTGACGATGTGGGCGTGACCAACTGCTTTCGGCGCGACGACTTCGGTGAGGTCCATGCGCTCTGCGTCGAGCTGGATCGTCCGCTCGGACGCTTCCACAGAGGAGATCCGTTGGTTGACGGCCGTCTCGATCTGCTGCCGGGCTTCGTTGAGCGCGCGGCCGGCATCCTTGCGACTGTCGACCGGAAGCGAACCGATCTGCTTCTTGAGCGCATCCAACTCGTCGGTGCGCTGCTTCAGAAACGACCGCAGCGACCCAGAGTCGGTGAGCTTGTCGAGCTCACCTGAGGTGTCTGTCAGTCGTCGGATGTCGTCGAGCATCGGGCCAGGGTAGCGAAGCCGTGACCAGGTGAAGAGCCAGTTTCTCCAGCCACCTCCCTGCCTTCCCCTCACGTCGTTCTGTGTTGCGTTTTCAGCGGTATCCGCCGCAAACGCAACGCAGATCAGCAGGCGCGGCTCAGCGGGCGCGGCGTTGGCGCAAGCTCTCGAAGCAGAGAACGGCGCCGGCGGCAGCCACGTTCAACGATTCGGTCGGCCCGGCCAGCGGGATCGTGACCGTGCGGTCGGCTGCGGCGACGGCGGCCGCGTCGAGCCCAGCCGCCTCGTTGCCCAGGATCAATGCGACCGAGGTGAGGTCGGCGTCGGCATAGTCGGGTGCCGTGGAATCCACCACCGTTGCCACGACCTCTCGGCCGCTCCCCCGCAGTTCGGCGAACGCGTGGTGCAGTTCGCGGAGCTCGATCACTGGCAGCCGCAAGCGAGCGCCGGCAGACGCCCTGACCACCTTGGGATTGGTGGTGTCGACCGTCGAGCCGATCATCGCCACAGCAGCAAAACCCGCAGCTTCAGCGGTACGCAACAACGCTCCGGCGTTGCCCGGATCGCTGAGGTCGACCAGCCCGAGCACCGGGCCGTCGCCGATCGTGTCGAGCGAGTGCTCTGGCACTCGCACCACGGCACACACCGGCTGAGGCGAGACCGTGGCCAACACGCCGGCGAGCACACCGCCTCGGACCCAGTGCAGTTCGTCAACGACGTGAGCGCCCTCGGGAATCGACAGCATCTCTTCGTCGACGTACAGCTCGAGGACCTCGATGAGACCTGCGGTCTGGGCCGCGAGGGCTTCCGCGACCAGTACCGGTCCCTCCACGACGAAGGCCCGCTCCGAGGAGCGGGCCTGTCGTTGTTTGATCAGCTTCCGGAGGCGCTTGATGCGGTCGTTCGAGGCAGCGAGCATCTCCGGCAGTCAGTCGTGTCGCAGCGTCGCTGGATCAGGCAGCTTCGGCTGCGTTGGCCGCAGCCTCGTTGGCCGTCTTCACCAGTGCTGCGAAGGCGTCGGCATCGTTGACCGCCAGGTCGGCGAGGACCTTGCGGTCCACTTCGACACCGGCGTGCTTGAGGCCGGCGATGAAACGGCTGTACGTGGTGCCATTCAGACGGCATGCCGCGTTGATTCGCTGGATCCAGAGCTTGCGGAATTCGCCCTTGCGGGCCCGGCGGTCACGGTAGGCGTAGTTGCCCGAGTGCATGACCTGCTCGTTGGCGGCCCGGACGCTGCGGCTTTTGTTGCCGTAGTAGCCCTTGGCCTTCTCCAGTGTTGCGCGGCGGCGCTTCTTGGAATGGACGGAGCGCTTCACTCTGGCCATGTCGATCTCCTGTGTTCGTAGTGGGGTGCGGTGGTGTCGATGTCGAGCGGATCACGTGATCCGCTCCGGAGTCAGCTCGAGAGGAGCTTCTTGATCTTGGGCATGTCGGCCTTGTCGACCAGTTCAGGCCCAGAAAGGCGACGCTTGCGCCGGCTCGACATCTTGGTGTTGAAGTGGTTCAAGTTGCGTTGGCGACGACGGATCTTGCCGCTGCCGGTGACCTTGAATCGCTTCGCAGCACCTTTGTGTGTCTTCATCTTTGGCATGGGGGACTCCTCGTGTGGACGGCTCGTGCGTCGAGCGAGTGATCGTGACCGCCGGGCGGTCTATTCGGTTGCGTCGACGATTTCTGCTTCATCCGCGGTGACGTCGACCGTCTCGGTCACGTCTGCGGTCTCGGCTGTTGCGTCGGTCGCTTCTGGTGTTGCTTCGGCCGCTTCTGGTGTTGCTTCGACCGTTTCTGGTGTTGCTTCGGGTTGCGGATCGGCGGCTTCAGACTCGAGGTCAGCTTCGGCGGCGGCACGTGCTCCCGCTTCCGCCTTCTCTGCTTTGGCTGCTTCTCTGGCCAGCGCTGCCATCTTCTTGGAGTCCGGGCCGAGCACCATGGTCATGTTGCGCCCATCCAAACGGGGATAGGCCTCGACCTTGGCGTAGGCGTCGGTTTTCTCGGCGATGTTGTCGAGGATCTTTCGTCCGAGCTCAGGGTGGGTCACTTCGCGACCACGGAACATGATCGTGATCTTGACCTTGTTGCCCTCGAGCAGGAACTTTTCGACTTTTCGGGTCTTGGTGTCGAAGTCGCCCCCCGAGATCTTCGGGCGGTACTTCATTTCCTTGACCGTCACGTGGCTGGTCTTCTTGCGAGATTCTTTCGCCCGTTGCGCTGCTTCGTACTTGTATTTCCCGTAATCCATGATGCGGACGACGGGTGGGTTCGCCTTGTCGGCGACCTCGACGAGGTCGAGGCCGAGTTCACGCGACATCGAGAGGGCTTCGGGCATCGGCCGGATTCCGAGCTGTTCTCCGTCTGGAGATATCAACCGGACTTCTCGCGCCCGAATCTTCTCGTTGATCCGGGGCTCATCTGACGCAGCTATTGCTGATCACTCCTCATGCAGGTTCTGTCCTTTTCGCAGCGGAGTCTTCTTCCGCTTGGTTGGGTGGCGTCGTTCGGAGAAGAGAGCGACGACCCAACACCGCACCGAGCAGAACTCGCAAATGGTGACGGGACGCTTGCATGAACCGGGCCATCTGGACACCGGGTGGAACCCGGCCGACGGAACGGTGGGGCTGCGAGCCCTCTTCTTTTCAGACCTGTGGAGACTACCACGGCCGAACGGAAACGCGCCGGCTCGATGCTGCGGCTCGATGCTGCGGCTAGATTCGTCGGGCTATGAGCCTTTGGACCCCTGACGGAGAACACCCGATCCCCCCGGCTGATGCCGCTCCGGCCGATGATCTGACCGAGGAACAGCAGGAACAGGCCCGGTTGATGGCCAAGGAGATGGCCGAGGCCCGTGCGCAGTTGCTCGAGGCCGAGGTGGCCACGGTGATCACGAATCATGCGTTGGGCATCTACGAGCTGGCCGCGCTGCACATCACGGCTGACAACCCCGACATGGTCGAGGCCCGGCTGGCCGTCGACGCCCTCGGGGCGCTGGTCGAGGGACTCGAGGGACGGTTGGGCGACGGCGAACCAACGTTGGCAGACGCGCTTGCCAACATCAAGATCGGCTACGTCCAACGGGTCAACCAACTGAAGAAGGAAGCCGGCGAGCAAGCGGCCGATTGAGGCTCACGAACCTGGTGCACCCAGTGCGTCGAGGCGGGCGGCCAGATGATCGCGTTCGACGTCGTTGGAGCACAGCTCGAGCGCTGCCCGATAGGCGGTCTGAGCAAGATCGACATTGCCCGCCCGGCGCGCCAGTTCAGCGCGCACGGCGTGCAGACGATGATTGCCGACCAGCGTCTCGTCGAGGCCATCGAGGAGGACGAGGCCGGCCCGCGGTCCCGCGGCCTCTGCGACGGCGACGGCGCGGTTGAGCCTGACGACGGGTGATCGGGTCAGCGCTTCGAGACGACCGTAGAGGGCAGCGATGGCAGCCCAGTCGGTCTCGGACGGAGTCGACGCTCGTGCGTGCTCGACGCCGATCAAGCCTTGGAGTCTGAGCTCTTCGGTGTAACTCTCGCCCGGCCCCAGGCCGGACAGAAGGTGGGCCCCCGCTCGAAGCTCGTCCCGGTGCCAGAGCGAGCGATCCTGGTCGGCGAGCGTGACCAGGCGACCGTCGCCGACACGAGCGTCGCGGCGAGCGTGCTGCAGAAGCAGCAGTCCGTACAGCGCCCGCACCTGCTCTACATCCGGGGCAAGCCGGTGCAAGACCGCGGCCAGTTCGACCGCCTCGCCCGCCAGGTCGGCGCGCAGAAGGTCCGAACCATGCCCCGGCGTGTAGCCGGCGGTGAATGCCAGATAGATCGTTCGGCAGACATCGGTGAGCCGGGCCTGCAGGGCATCGTCAACGGGTCGCGAGAGGGGAATCCCGGCGGCGACGATCTTCTTCTTTGCTCTGGTGATTCGAGCCGCCATGGTGGCGGTTGGAACGAGGAAGAGGCGGGCGATCTCAGCAGTGCTGGTACCGATGACGAGCCGAAGCGCCAGCGATGAGCGGGCTGCCGGGTGCAACGCCGGATGGCAGCAGAGCAAGATCAGCGCCAATCGCTCGTCGTCGAGTTCGTCGATCTGTTCCGCCGCTGGCGGATGGACCCATTCCGGCCCAGTTGCAAGGAGCCGAGCCTTGCGCCCGTGCACGGCCTCGGCCCGTAGGCCGCCGATGATCAGACGCCATGCCGTCGTGTAAAGCCATCCGCCGGGGTTCGCCGGAACCCCAGCGGTCGACCATCGCTCACTCGCTCTGGCGAACGCCTCGCTCAAGGCATCTTCGGCCAGATCGAGCCGACGAGTCCTCGCCACGAGCAGCGAGAGCAGTCGCCCCCACTCGGCCCGGTAGGTCTCGATGATGACGCGTTCGACGTCGCCCCGTTCACTGCTGATGTCGTCGGCGCTGATCTTTCAGCCCATCTCGAGCACGGGCCGGATGTCGATGTCATACGCCGGAAGAATGCGACAGAGGTCGATCACCGTGTCGAGGTCCGGAGCCTCGAGAATGTAATAGCCCCCGATCTGTTCGGCCGCCTCGGCGAACGGACCATCCGTGACCGTGAACTCACCGCCCCTGGTTCGCAGCGTCGTCGCCATCGAACCGTCTCCGAGCGCCTCGCCGCCGACCATCTCGACTCCGGTTCGATCGTTGCAAGCCTCACCGAATGCGCCGTGCTTGGCCATCTCCGCTTCCTGCTGTTCTGGAGTCAGTTCGTCGAATGGCCCGGTCTCGCTGTCCTCGCCGGCAAGCAGCAGAAAGTACTTCATGGTCGTTCTCCTCCGTTTGAATGAGCGGCGACTGTCGCCGCTACCGACATGACGCGCAGCGGGGCCGCAAATCGACACCCGGACCAAGAATCATTCCACACGTGCCTTCCTCGGCTCTCGAACCACCTCGGCGACTGCGTCGGCGACGCGATCGAGTTCGTCGACAGTGTTGAAATAGTGCACAGACGCACGGACCAACCCGTCCGGTGCTCGATCGGCGAGATCGAACTGACTGGCCGTCACCCGCGAGACGGACGTGTTGATCCCGCGAGCGGTGAGATGCTCGACCACCTCGGCCGGCAGCGATCCATCGACGCTGAACGTGACGATGCCGCTTCGCTCGATGCCGAGATCGGCCACGGCCACCCCTGCGACGGACCCGAGGCGATCACGCAACAGTTCGGCCAGCGCTCCGATCCGGGCTGCGATGTTGTCGAGCCCGAGGTCGTTTGCGTAGCCGAGCGCCACACCGAAACCGACCTTGGCCGCGAAGCTGTGCTCGAACAGTTCATGCATCCGGGCGCCCGGTTTCGGTACGACCCTCCATGGCTCGACCCAGTCCGAACCCCAACCGTCGCTGACTCTCGGCGGCACGAGGTCGACGAGGCCGGCGCGCTGGTAAAGCATTCCGGTGCCACGAGGAGCCCGGCAGAACTTGCGTCCGGTGAAGGCCAGGAAGTCGGCGCCGATGGCATCGACGTCGAGGGGCATCTGCCCTGCCGACTGGCAGGCATCCACCAGATATCGAGCCTCACTTCCTTGCCTGACCACCGTTCCGATCGCTTCGACCGGATTCACCAGACCTCCCGACGTGGGGACGTGGGTGACACACACCAGCTTCACCCGTTCGTCGAGAAGCTCGGCGAGTGCCTCGACAGACGTCTGGCCGTGTTCGTCGTCCGGGATGAGCTCGACGTCGATCCCACGACCGGCCGCCCCGACAAGGGCGACGCCGCTCGACACGAATTCCGCCGAGGACGCGAGGACGCGATCGCCTGGCGCCAGTGGCACCGAGTTGAAGGCAGCCCACCAGGCTTGCGTAGCGTTCTGTTGGAAGGCGAGTTCGGCCTCGTCGCAGCCGAGCATGCGAGCCGTCTCCCGGTACACCCGATCGAGGTCCCGAGCGCGAGCTGTGGCCGTTTCGTACCCACCCTCCCTCGATTCGGTCTCGAGGTAGTGGACGGTGGCTCGGATCACAGCCTCGGCTGGGAGCGATGCGCCTGCATTGTTCACGTGGATGCGACGGTCGGCGGCCGGAGTGTCGGCTCGGACCCGCTCGATGTCGATCCTGGCGAGCGCGTTCTCGAACGGGGTCAGAGCTGCCGGCATCGCTGCAACGTAGTGGACCGTGGCGGTGGGCCGACAAGCCATTTCGCAGCAACTGGACTGCTCGCGACCGATCGGTCGACGGACGCGGCCGAGCGCACTAAGTTCGCTTCGGGCGCTGACCTAGGCGGAACCTAGGCGAACAAGGAGTGGGTCATGGCTGGATCACGTGTGGTACGTCGCACCGCCGGAGGAGTTCTCCTGGCGATGTCGATGGGAATTGCGATGGCGGCGCCGGTGGCCGCGAAACCGCCGGGCGGTTTCCTCACAGAAGAACAACCCTTCATCGTCCTCGACGCCGGCCTGCCGGGTGGAGCTCGGGTCACCCCGATCATCTCCTCCGGCGACACGCTCGGAGACTTCCTCTTCGAGGGCCTCCCCGATGGCATCGGCATTCGTCCAGGGACTGCGAAGAACACCGTCGACGTCTACGTGGCCCACGAGCAGAGCACCGTGGCCTTCCGCGACGCTCGAGACTTCCAGGATGCCTCGATCTCGCGCCTCACGCTTTCGACCAAGGGGGGCCCGAGTCAGGGATCGGTGCAGTCCGCCGAGGTCGTGCTCGGCCCGGAAGAAGGATTCCTCCGCTTCTGCTCGGCCTCCATGGCCGGCCCGAACGAGGGCCTGAGCGACTACGTGTTCTTCACCGGTGAAGAGACCACCGATGTGATCGACGGTGTGCAGCGCGGTTTCGCCGTGGCCCTCAACACTGACACTGGCGACTACACCGCCGTGCCGGGCATGGGCAGGCTCAACCACGAGAGCGTCGTCGTGGTTCCCGGTGGCTGGGACCAGCTCGCAATGCTCACCACAGACGACACGTTCTCGGCGCCGTCCTCGCAGCTCTACATGTACCTCGCCGACGATCAGGATGCGATCTTCGCCGACGAGGGCAGCCTCTACGCCATGCGGATCACGGGTGTCGACGGAACGCCCGTGGATCCCACCGATGCGTTCAACGGGGCCAATGATTACCTCGACCTCGACGTGGGTGAGGCGTTCCAGGCCGAGTTCATTGAGGTACCTCGCGGAATCGCGACAGGCGACCAGGACGGCCTCGAGAACTGGTCGAACGACAACAACGTCTTCCAAGCCATTCGGCTCGAAGACGCCGCTGTGGACAAGAACAGCTCGCGGGTCGTCTACATCGCCGACACCGGCGCCAGCCGTGTCGTTCCCGATGCCGCGACTGGACGTCTGACACGTGGGCCAAGCGGCACGGTCGGCTCAGCCGACAACGGTCGCATCATTCGTTTGGTGCTGAATGCCGACGACCCGACCGTCGTCGACAGCCTGACGATCCTGGCTGACGGCGACGCCGTCGGCACCGACGTGTATGTGCCGATGACGAGCCCGGACAACATTGACACGAGCAAGAACAGCCTGATGGTCCAGGAAGACACCGATGGCGCTCAGATCTGGCAGCATCGCTTCAACCAGAACTCCTGGCGCTCGGTGGCCACGGTCCCCGACGGCGAGTCGAGCGGCATCGTCGATGCTTCAGCGTGGTTCGGCGGAGGCACCTGGCTGCTCGACGTTCAGGGTCATGGCACCAACGTCGCCGAGGACGTCGACAGCATTCCCGGAACGCTGATCAAGCGTGAATCGGGCCAGCTGATGTTGCTGAAGATCCCGGCTTCCTGAGTTCGACCCGTCGCCGCGAGCTTCACGATCCTGCGATCGTGGGCCGCGGCCGCCGGCCGACAGCCCGTTTCAGACGAACTGGTCTGCTGCTGCGGGCACGTCGAATGGTTTCGTGAGAGCGCTCGCCACCTTGGGGCCCGGGGCCGGACGGTGGAAGTAGAACCCCTGGAACAGCGTGATGCCGAGTGATCGGAGAACCGCGACCTGCGCCGCTTCCTCCACGCCCTCGGCCACGGTTTCCATTCCCATGGAATCGGCGAGGGCCACGATGGCGGTCACGATCTTGCGATCGACCGGATCGGTGGCGACGTCGACCACGAAGGCTCGGTCGATCTTGAGTGTCGACACCATGTCGAGGCGCTTCAGCTGGCTCAGGGAGGCTCTGCTCGTACCGAAGTCGTCAATGGCGAGCTTGACACCGAGGTCGACCAGTTCGCGAAGAATGGTCAGTCGCGTGTCCAGCCGTTCGACGATGATCTCCTCGGAGAGTTCGAGTTCGAGTTGGGCGGGGTCGAGGCCGGTCTCGGCGAGGACTCGTTGGACGAGTTCGAGCAGGCCGGTGTCGATCAACTGACGCTCGGCGACGTTCACCGACACCATCACGGGATGGCCGACGGCGGAGGTCCACGCGGCTGCCTGGCGGCACGATTCTCGCAGGACGTGTTCGCCGACGTCGACGATCAGGCCGGATTCGGCGGCGACACTCAGGAAGGCGCCTGGTGCCATCATTCCCCGCACGGGGTGTTCCCAACGGACCAACGCTTCGAGGCGGTCGACACCGCCGGTGTCAGCGTTGACGATCGGTTGGTAGTGAACGTGCAGCTGACCGGTTCGGATGGCGCGACGCAACTCCCGCTCGACTTCGAGGCGGGCCACGGCCTGCTCGCGAAGTTCGGCGTCGAACACCACGTAGCGGCCACCACCGGCTTCTTTCGCCTTGTACATCGCAACGTCGGCGTCGCGCAACAGGCTCTCGGCGTCGCCACCGCCGCTCGTCACATAGGCGATGCCGATCGAAGCGCTGATCATCTGCGACGACTCGTCGCTCAGGACGGCCGGTTCACGAAGCGATTCGAGAATGCGGTCTGCCAGCATGGTCAGGTCTCGGATGGCGGGGACGCCTGAGGACACGACGATGAACTCGTCGCCGCCGAACCTGCCGACGGTGTCGCCCTCGCGCACCGCCTGACGCAGACGGTCGGCAACAGCAGCCAGGACTTCGTCACCGGCTGAGTGGCCGATCGAATCGTTGACGACCTTCAGTCGATCGAGGTCGAGCAGCAACACACCCACGAGATTGTTGGTTCTGCGGTCGCTCAGCGACGCGTTGAGTTCGTCGGTGAGGCCCTTGCGATTGGTGAGGCCAGTCAGCGGATCGTGTTTGGCATCGAAGCTGATTTGCTCGAGCGCACGGGCCCGAGAGCTCGACATCTGCAGTGCCCATGCCACCACGCTCATGCCGGAGGCGATAACGAGGCCGGACAGGAGCAGAATCCAGGAGGCTCGATGTGAGGTCGAAGCCAATGAGCTGCCGGCCTCGATGCCCCACCGAGCCTGGGCAGCATCGAAGGCGCCGGCGTCGATTGGTTCCTCAGCGGCGCCACCGAATGATCCACTCGTGGCGACCATGAAGCCGTCGAGTTCGATGGCCAGGCTCGTATCGGGCGCAAGATCCCGTTCTGGCGCGTACTGGGCGATCACGAAGACGGTCGGCTCGGCGGCTGGTGAGGCCACAGGAGCGACGAGGACGACGGAGGTGATGTCGCCATCGAAGATCTGTTCGACCGTGGCGAGAACCTCTGGGGTGGCCACGGCCACGATGCCGTTGTCGACTGCGCTGCTGAACACCTCGTCGAGGTTGGCCGAGCGTTCGACCACACGACCGACTTGGGCCTCGCGATCGACGGCACCGACGTTGGCCACGATGGTGAGGGCGTCCGGATCGACCGTGACAACGGCGACCTGGGTGATGGCGGAGGCGTCCGCGGTCAGATCGTCGCGGGCAGCGAGTGAAGCCAACACCTCGGGGTCGGCCGCATCGCGATCACCGAGCGCCGCCGACAGGCGGTCGACAGACGCCAACGTCGCACCGACCTCGGTTCGAATCGATCGAGCCTGCGCCACGGCGATGTCACCTGCCACTTCGGCTGATTCGTCGATCTCAACGGCGCGGAGGAAGAACCAACCAGTGACGGTCAGGATCACAACCAGCGCAATAGCTGCCAGCAGCCCGGGGGAACGTTCTTTCGACATCGGGGTTCCTGTCGGCACGACGCGGTGCGCAATCAACCGTTCGGTCGGCCGTGTCGGATGAGTCGTTCGACTCACCCGCCGGACATGCCGGGGTCGGCGTCAGGCGGTTTGTTCGACCGGAGTGACCTCGAACGCTTCCCAGCGGCCGGGACCGCCGGCCCGGACGACGAAGGCGACCTCGGTGCCCGCTTCGATCTTTCGAGTCCCGTCGGCAATGGTCGTGCAGTGGAACATCCAAGTTCGACCGGTCCCGTGAGCCGCAACCGTGCCGAGCCCCGCTGCAGCATCGAAATCGGCGACGACACCGACGTGAAGGCCGAGCAGCGCATCGGAGTCAGGAGCGGAGGTCGAGACCATGAGACGACGCTAGCGGTGCGATCCGTCCGGAGGTCTCTAGGCTCCGTTGCGTGATTCTCCACGACCTCGAAGCGACCCTGCAGAGCCGCCGGTCGGCGTCACCGAGCGATTCGTACACGGCTCGACTGCTGGCCGACTCGACGCTGAACCAACGCAAGATCATGGAGGAGGCGTTCGAGGTGTGCCTGGAGCTCCAGGCATCGCCCATCGATCGGGGCCGCACGGCCGAGGAGGCCGCCGACGTCCTCTACCACCTCATGGTCGCCTTGGTCGGTGCCGAGGTGCCGCTGGACGATGTGTTCGCCGTGCTGAAGGGTCGGCAGAAGTGAGCGCCTCGGGATCGACCACCGACCCGTCATCGGGCAGCGAGTTGAAGCGCATCGCCGTGCCGTCCAAGGGCCGTCTCCGCGAGTCCTGCCTCGACCTGCTTCGCCACGCCGGATACCGGGTCGGTTCGTTCAATGGCAGTGCGTCAGCCAGCACGGCCGGGATCGAGTTCATCGAGATGCGTCCGCGCGACGCTGCCGCGTGGCTGCAGGCCGGCCGCCTCGATGCTGCGTTCATCTCCACCGACACGGCCCTCGAGAACGAAGTCGAGCACCTGCCATCGATCGATCTCGGGTTCTCCCGATCCGATCTGGTGCTGGCCTGTCGCGAGGACAGCCCATACCGATCAGCCAAGGATTTCGATGGGGCGACCGTTGCGACCCACCTCCCGTCGTGGACCAACCGATGGTTCGCGTCGCTCGACGTCGACGTCGATGTGGTCTCGATGGGTGGCGCGCTCGAGGGCGTGTGCGCCGTCGGCATGGCCGACGCCATCGTCGACCTGCGTGAAACCGGCGGAAGTCTGGCAAGAAATCGGCTTCGAGTCGTCGAAGTGGCGCACGCCTGTCAAGCGATCTTTTCCACTTCCGACATCACCTCGCCGGTGGTCGACGACCTGACGCTCCGCCTCGAGGCAGCTCTCGCCGCCCGCCGAACCCAGTACGTCATGCTCCATCTCCCTGCCGACCGGGTCGACGCCCTCAGCAGCGTGTTCCCCGGCCTGGCCGCCCCGACCGTCCTCCCACTCGCCGGGCGCGACGATCTCGTCGCTGCCCACATCGTGGTCGACCACTCGGAGCTGTGGGCACGGCTCTCGGATCTCCGAGAGCTCGGAGCCACCGGCATCGTCGCGCTCCCCACCGACGCCATCGTCGAATAGCGTCAGTGCGGGCGGTTCCCGCCGAGCAGGTCGATGGCGTGTGGACAGACATCGAGCACGGCCGACAACGTCTCGATGGCACCTGATGTGGATCCCGGTGTGTTGAGGATCAGCGCTGCGTCACGTGTGCCGGCGACCGCCCGGCTGAGTCGCCCGAGCCCGTCAGGATTGCAGAGTCGCATCGCCTCGGCGAGACCAGGAGCCTCACGTTCCATCGCCTGACGGGTGCCCTCTGGAGTGAGATCACGCGGGCCGAACCCGGTGCCACCCGTGGTCACGATGAGACCGTTGAAATCGGCAGCGAACTCGATCAGCGTGTCTCGAACCGACTCGACACCGTCGGCAATGGCACGACGATCCACCACGGTCCAACCGTTGGCCTCCAGGTGTTCCTGCACCGCAGCGCCTGACCGGTCCTCCCGCGTCCCGGCAATGACGCCGTCTGACGCCGTGATCACTTTGGCGAGGAGCGGTGCGGAAGCTGCTTCGGAAGTCGTCACGGGCTCTAGTCTGCCCGCCATGTCATCCACTCGCCCAGACGGACAACGCATCGAGACGGTCGCCATCACAGCCGGTCGACCACACCGGCCCGGCGAACCGGTCAACACCCCGATCACGATGGCGTCGAACTATGCGAGCGGACTCGGTCCCGAGTACGCCCGGGGCGACTCCACGCCTACCTGGCAAGCCCTCGAGACCGCCGTTGGCGCCCTCGAGGGTGGCACGGCGATTGCGTTCAGCTCCGGCATGGCCGCTGTGGCCGCGGTGCTGGGCCAGCTGCCGAACGGGGCCAGACTGCTCCTACCAGACGACTGCTATCAGGGCGTCGCCATTCTGGCTGCCGATGGCGTTGCCTCGGCCGGCTGGACCGTCCAGCGGGTCGCCACCGCAGACACGCAGGCCTGGCTCGACGCCCTGCCCGGCGCCGACCTCTGCTGGCTGGAGTCGCCATCGAATCCGATGCTCGAGATCGGCGATCTGCCGACCATCTGCGCGGCAGCGGCCTCACTCGGGGTGCCGACCGCAGTCGACAACACCTTCGCCACACCGCTGTTGCAACAGCCGCTCGCGTTCGGTGCCACGTACAGCGTGCAAAGCGCGACCAAGTTCATCGGCGGCCACTCTGACCTCCTCTGTGGTCTCGTCATTTCGGCCGACGAGCAGGCCGTTCTCGCCATCGATCGACATCGGACCTATCACGGGGCGACGCCGGGAGGACTCGAATCGTTCCTCGCGCTTCGGGGCCTGCGCACCCTCCCGATTCGCCTGGAGCGATCACAGGCATCGGCTGTGGAGCTCGCCAAGCGGCTCTCTGGGCACCGGCAGGTCACCCGCGTCCACTACCCCGGTCTCGCCGACGATCCAGGCCATGCGCTCGCCCGAGCCACGATGGCCGGACCGGGTGCGATGCTCAGTTTCCAGCTCCGCGGCTCGGACACGAGCACCGACATCCGACTGGGACGTCTGCGGCTGATCACGCCGGCGACGAGCCTCGGCGGTGTCGAATCCCTCATCGAGCGCAGGGCCAGGCTGACCGGCCAGGAACACATTCCACCCACCTTGTGTCGCCTGAGCGTCGGATGCGAGCACGTCGAGGATCTCTGGGAAGATCTCGACCAGGCCTTGTCCGGCCAGACGCCGGACGCCTAGTCTGCGCCTCCCCGACCCCGCCGGCCGCCCACGCCGCCATCGGGCTTCAACGAGGAGCCAACATGAAGATCCTTTTCGCCGACGCCGTCGACCCTGGTCGGGTGGCCTCGCTGGAAGCGGCCGGCCACCGCTGCCGACTGGAGCCAGCGCTGTCGGGCGAGGACCTTCCGACTGCGATCGGCGATGCCGAGGTGTTGGTCGTGCGGAGCACCGAGGTCACAGCTGAGACGATTGCGGCCGGAGCCGGCCTGGCGCTGATCGTTCGAGCCGGCGCTGGAACCGACACCATCGACACCACGGCTGCATCGGGCGCCGGGGTCTACGTTTGTAACGTCCCGGGCCGGAATGCCATCGCTGTCGCCGAGCTGACCATGGGTCTCCTCCTCGCGATCGATCGACACATCGCTGATGGTGCCGCTGACCTCCGCAACGGGATCTGGGACAAGCGGCGCTACACCAAGGCAGACGGGTTGGCCGGAAAGACGCTGTCGATCATCGGTCTCGGTGACATCGGCCTCGCCGTCGCCGAGCGGGCGAAGGCGTTCGATCTGGTCGTGCAGGCCGAACGCAAAGTCGGACGATCCGATGCAGCGCTGGCACGGATTCGCAGCGTCGGCGTTCGGCTGGTCGAGAGCCGGGATGAGCTACTCTCGACGTCAGACATCGTGTCGATCCACGTCCCGAAGGCCACCGAGACGATCGGTCTGGTCGACGATGCCTTCATCGGCCAACTGCCCGATGGCTGCGTGATCCTGAACACTTCGCGTGGCGACATCGTCGACGAGAACGCATTACTGAGAGCTCTCGATCAGCGCAGCATGAAGGCCGGACTCGACGTGTTCGCCGACGAGCCGTCGAATGCTGAAGGCTCCTTCGTGTCGGCCTTGGCTGCCCATCCATCGGTCGTCGGAAGCCATCACATCGGCGCATCGACGACCCAGGCGCAGGAGTCCGTCGCCGACGGCACGATCGAGGTGATCGAGGCCTACGCGAGAGGCGACGTGATCAACTGCGTGAACCTCGCCACCAACAGGGCTGATGCCGGTTGCGTCTCGATCCGCCACTTGGACCGGGTCGGAGTACTCGCTCGCATTCTGAACACACTGAGCAGCAACGGCCACAACGTCGAGCAGATGGAGAACCAGCTCTTCAGTGGTGGAGGGGCGGCCGTTGCCACCATCAACGTCGACCGGCGCCTGGCGGCGGACACCCTCACGGCACTCCGTGCCCTCGATGATGTGATCGCCGTCAGCGTCACCGTCGAAGGTGAGGGCTGACGTGGTTGCCATCCGCCCGCTCCGTCTGCGATTGGTGCAGCAGTCCTGGGCCGAGCGTGTCTCGTCACCAGCCCACGATGCGCTCACCCCGAGTGATCGTCGCGCTCATCTGGCAATGAACCCCGACAGCTACATGGCCGTCACGAGGGGACTCGAAGACGTCCACCCGGGGGAAGACCTCGACGCTCACGACCTGCTCCACCAGGGGCGGGAAGCCCTCGATCGGCTTCGCCAGGATGGCGCCTTCTCGCCAGAACGAGGCGACGATTTCTACGTGTACCGTCTCGTCGACGGCGATCATCGGCTGACAGGCTTCGTGGCCGGCGTTTCCGTAGCCGACTACCTCGCCGGCAACGTCAAGATCCATGAACACGTGAAGGCAACGCGAGCAATCCACCTCGCAAATCATCTCGATGTGGTCGGCGTGCAATCGAGCCCCATCGCCATGGCTCACCTGCCGGACCCTGCGATCGATTCCATCATCGACGCCACGACAGCCACGGAACCGCTGCTCTCCTTCCGACTCCCCGACGGTCTCGAGCAGACATTGTGGCTCGTCTCCGACCCCACGGCCGACGCCACCCTCCGTACGGTTCTCGACGACGACCCCCTGTATCTCGTCGATGGCCATCACAGAGCCGCGGCTGCCGCGACGTTCCGAACGGCTGCGGGTCCGGGAATGGCCGATTGGATGCTCTGCGCCATCTTCTCGGCAGACGCTCTCGGCAACGCTCCGCACCATCGCGTGCTTCGACCGGCAGGCGGGGTAACCGAAGCCCTCAGATTGATCGGCCGCCATCATCGTCTTCGACGGTGTCCGGCCGCTGATCTGGACCAGCGAGCCGAGTCTGAAGTGGCGATCTACACCGACGGCGAGTGGTACTGCGTCGACCTACCGCTACACGGCGGCGAGGGACCGGAAGGGCTGCTCGCCGACCTGGATCCGAGCCGGTTTCAAGAGGCCGTTCTCGGACCCCTGTTCCGAATCGACCCAGAGGGAGACGACTCGACGCTGAGCTATCTGGCCGGTGAACACGACGTCGTCGAACTGCAGGCTGCGGTCGACCGCGAGGGCGGCATGCTGGCCGTGATGCGCCAAGTCCCCATCGATGTGCTGATTGCTGCCTCCGACGGCGGACTGGTCATGCCACCCAAGTCCACCTACTTCGAACCAAAGGTACGCTCCGGCGTCTTCTTGCGGGCCACGACCGACTGAGGCGGCTCCTCATGCGGCGGGCCAGGTCGCTCGTCCGGCAGAACAGCGGCATCATCTTCGGATGCACTTGAGCCAACGCACGACGTCGATCCGTTCCTCACCGATCGCAGAAGCCAAGGCGTGGCTCACCCATCGCTCCGGTGACCGCCGCTTGCTCGATCTGTCCCAGGCAGCACCCAGCTACGCCACGGCTCCCGTCATCGCCGAACGGATCGCCGAGGTCGCTCGGAGCGCCGACGGCGGTTCTTACGCTCCCCCACTCGGCCTTCCCGCGCTCACGAAGGCGTTCTCGGAGCGCTTGTCCACGAGCGACGGCGGGACCGTCCGCCCCGACCAGGTCCTGCCGACCGCCGGATGCAACCAGGCGTTCTGTGTGACGGTCTCGGCGATCGCAGAACCGGGCGACGAGGTGATCGTCCCGCTGCCCTACTACTTCAATCACGCGATGTGGCTGGAGGCGGAGGGGATCAACCCTCGGTACTTGTCGCCGGGCGATGATCTGGTTCCACAGCCAAGCGATGCGGCGTTGATGATCAACGAACGCACGAAGGCGATCTTGCTGGTCACGCCGGGCAACCCGACCGGGGTCACGATCCCGCCCGACATCATCGACCAATTCGCGGAGCTCGCCTCATCACGCGGCATCGCCCTGATCATCGACGAGACCTATCGCAACTTCCGTTCGACCGACCAACCCCCTCACGGCCAGTTCGCCCGACCCGACTGGGGTGACACCGTGGTCAGCCTGCACTCCTTCTCGAAGGACCTCGCCATCCCCGGCTACCGGGTCGGAGCGATCGTTTCCGGGGTGCCCTTGCTCGAACAGGCCGCAAAGCTCCTCGACTGCGTGGCGATCTGCGCGCCCCGAATTGGGCAAGAGGCGGTCGTCACCGGATTGCTCGAGGCCGAAGGGTGGCGCCGGGAGCAGGCAGCGCGCATCGCCGCCAATCTCGAGGTGTTCCGCACTGTCATGGCGAACCGACCGGGCCGTTTCGAGCTCGTGGCATCTGGCGCCTTCTTCGGCTGGGTGCGTCATCCGTTCACCACTCTGTCGACCGACGAGGTCGCGAAGCATCTCGTGCTCGACCACGACGTCCTCACGATTCCTGGCACCGCGTTCATGCCGGACGACCAGCAGTGGCTCCGTTTCAGCTTCGCCAACCTGGACGCAGGCGACTTCGCCGAACTGCACGAGCGTCTGGATCAGTGCGGGCAGATGCTGAGGGCGTGAGTTTCCCGGATCTCAACCGGTGCGGATCAGATCGAACCACGACATGCCGTCGCTGGCCAGCGGTAGGAGGCGCCTGACGCCGGCAGGATCGACCTGCACGCCGGGATCGTCGGCGACCTCGCTCAGGACTCCGAACGACTCGACGTTGGTCAGTGTGCAGACGCTGTAGGTGAGTCGTCCGCCCGGCTTGAGCAGGTCGAGTCCGGCCCGTACGAGTTTCACCTGGAGTTCAGCCAGACGTTCAGGTGCTTGCTTGTCGATCCTCCATCGCGCGTCTGGTCGGCGCCGCAGACTGCCGAGACCGCTGCAAGGAGCGTCGATGAGCACTCTGTCGACAGAGCCCGGTCGTACCGGCGGATGGAGGCCATCGGCCACCAGCGGTGTGACACGACTTCCCAGACGCTCGACATTGTCGGCGATCAGACCGACCCGTCTGGGAGCCAGATCGGCGGCGAGGACAACCGCACCAGCGGCTGCCAAACCGGTGGCCTTGCCTCCCGGGGCTGCGCAGAGATCGACCACGACTTCACCAGGTTGCACCGCCATCGCCTCGACAATGCGCTGCGACGCCATGTCCTGGACGTAGCCGTCAGCCCGGAACTCGGCCGAGGCCGCTTCGTTCATTGCCTCGAGCGCAACGGACGCGTCGTGGTCACCGAGATCAGATGCCAACCGGTCGACGATCCACCCGGGGTAGCTCAGCCGAGTGGCCTCGTCCGGCCAGATGACATCGGCATCGGCCACTCGCCGCAGCACTGCGTTCACGACCTTCTTGCCAGGACCCTTCACGGCTCCAACCGTCGCTGACACCGCGGCATGGTGCGGAGTGTCGAGATAGTGGAGCTGGTAGGCGCCGATGCGGAGTGCGGCCCGGACCTGAGGTTCGACCTTCGAGAGCACGAACCGGTTGACCAGATGGTCGCATGCCCGCATCATCCTCGTCGTCCCGTAGACGAGCTCGGTGACGAACGCACGATCGCGTTCGGAGAGATCGCTTCGATCCAGAATCGACGGGAGTAGGAGGTTTGCGTAGGCGTTGTCACGATCGATGCGCACCATCGCCTCGATCGCCACTCTCCGCGAGCGAATGCCAGGATCATTCGCCAAGGTGGACACCAGACTCGATACGGCTGCCATTGGCCCAGTCGCGGGCCGACATCCGGGCCCGACCTTCGGGCTGCACGGTCACGAGCCGCAACGCGCCTTGCCCGCAGCCGACGACGGCCTCGTGCTTGTCGATCGCGAGTTCACCTGGATCCAGGTCGTGACGGTCCGCGACCACCTCGGCTTCCCAGATCCGGAGTCGCGCTCCCCCGATCGTGGTCCACGCACGACCGAGTCGGATCACTCGATCGACGATCTCGGCTGGATCGGCGAGATCAAGATGAAGCTCTTCCGGTTTGATCTTCTTGGCGTAGGTCACCTCACCGACCTGAGGCTCCGGATCCCCCAAACCCTCGGTCAACGCGTCGACGAGAAGCTCAGAGCCGATCCTGACGAGGTCGCCTCGGAGCGATTCCAGCGTGTCGGTGTTGCTGATCGAACGCTCCACACGGCGATGGACACCACCGGTGTCGAGGCCTTCTTCGAGGGCCATCAGGCAGACTCCCGTGGTGGCATCACCCTCGAGCAGCGCACGTTCGACTGGAGCCGCACCTCGCCAACGCGGGAGCAACGAGAAGTGGAGGTTGACCATCGACACGTGGTCGAGGATGTGCGGCCTCACGATTTGGCCGAATGCGACCACCACGGCGAGATCGACATCGACATCGAGGAGGTCGTCGATCCGATCAGTCACGGTCAAGTCGAGGTCGAGGGCCGCTGCCTTGACCGGCGAAGCGTGCAGCGAGGAACCTCGACCACGGCGCTTGTCCGGACCGCTGACAACGAGAGGGATGTCGAACCCTGCCTCCACCAGCGCCTCGAGCGGCGGGACAGCCACTGCGGGCGTTCCGAGATAGGCGATGCGTTCGATCAAGAGTGTGGCGTCGTCATGGCAGAACGAGTCCGCCGCTCGACGGTCGGGGGGCTTCACCGAGATCGCTGAGATCGTCGTCGAGCTTCGGAGCTTTCATCGAGCCCGTGTCGAGAAGTCGCTCACGCAAGGTCTTCATGGCCTTCTTTCGCAACTTCTCGTCCAGGTGGTCGACCAGAAGGACACCGTCGAGATGGTCCATCTCGTGCTGAAAGAGTCGGCTGAGCAGCTCGTCTGCCTCGAGCGACACCTCATTGCCCTGGAGGTCGTACCCGGTGAGGTGGATCTCCTTTGGCCGCAGGATCTCCCACGACAGCCCCGGCACCGACAGACAGCCCTCCTCGTAATACCACTCGCCCCGCGCCTCGCTGATCACCGGATTGACGAGAGTTTGCGGACCGTCGCCGACGTCGTACACGAACAGGCGCTTCTGGACGCCGATCTGCGGTGCTGCGAGACCGATGCCGGGCTCTGCGTACATGGTTTCGAGCATGTCGTCGGCGAGTCGAACGAGCTTGCCGTCGATGTCGGACACCGCGGACGCGACCTGGCGCAGCACGGGATCGCCGATCACTCTGACGTCGTAGGGGGCGGACATGCCGGTCAAGGCTACCGTTCGACTCCCGTGACTCAGTATTTCGACTCCGATCCGACTGTCAGTTCGGCCGAACGTGTGGTGGACCTCGTGCTGCCCGATTTCCAGACCCGACTCGTCACCGATCGCGGTGTGTTCAGCGCCGAACACGTCGACACGGGATCGAAACTCCTGTTGCTCGACGGTCCAGAACCAGTGCCCGGCGACCGGACGCTGGTCGACCTCGGCTGCGGGTACGGACCGATCGCCTATGCGCTGGGCACCCGCAACCCAGACGCGAAGATCTACGCCGTCGACGTCAACGAGCGGGCTCGCGACCTCTGCCGGCGCAACACCGAGGCCTTGGGCAACGTCATCGTCGCTGCTCCAGACGAGGTCCCCCTCGATCTGGAGGTTGATCGCGTGTGGTCGAATCCGCCGATCCGGGTCGGCAAGTCCTTGCTCCACGAACTGCTGCAGCGCTGGCTGGGCCAGCTCTCCGCAACGGGCTCGGCCCATCTAGTGGTGCAGAAGCACCTCGGCGCCGACAGCCTGCACCGTTGGCTCGAACAAGAAGGCTGGGCCGTCGAGCGCCGCCTGTCGAAGAAGGCCTTCCGACTCCTGGACGTGAAACGATGAGCCTGACGCCGACCGAACTCAAACGGCTGCACCGAACCTGGCGACGCAACACCGAGCTCCGCATCGGTTTGATCCTCGACGGCGTGCAGAGCCCCTATAACGTGGGGTCGCTGTATCGCTCCGCTGCGGCGTATCGGGCCGAGGACATGTGGCTGGTTCCACCAACGCCCGATCCGTCGCACAGCAAGGTGGCGAAGACGGCGCTCGGATGCGAACGCCTGGTGTCGTGGAAGGTCGCAGCCAGTGGCGTCGAGGCGGTCGACGCAGCGAAGGCGGCCGGGTACCTGACGGTGGCGATCGAGTTGACAGGTGATGCGACGCCGCTGTTCGAGGTCGATCTCGGGCCTGCGGTGTGCCTCGTTCTGGGCCACGAGGACCGTGGCGTGCACAAGCAGACCCTCGCGGCAGTCGATCGGGTGGCCTTCCTGCCGCAGCTGGGCAAAGTCGGCTCGCTCAACGTGGCTCAGGCCGGCACCGTCGCACTCTACGAGACAGCCAGACAGCGCTGGATGTCCTGACCTCACGATTGAGGTCGGAGCTTCACATTCACAACTCGGTCGGATGGCTGCACCCACAACTCGACCGGACGACCGTGCCACGGGTGACGCAGCGCCTCAGGTGATGGAAGTTTCGTGGGCGTGGAGCCAGCGTAGGCCGTTCGGTCCTTGGGAATCGGCGACGAACACAACGGTGGTCCGACGATCGTTGCGCCGGTCACGGAGATGGTGGGTCTCTGTGTAGCCGGCGACGATCACCTCGTCGCCGGCGTGGATCAGACGATGGTCCGATGTCTCGATCACGAGTGACTCAGCGTGGCCGTGCCCAGCAACGACGGTGGCGATGACCTCCTGTCGACTCGACGTCGCCCCGCTCGGGTCGGTCATCGTGAACCCAGAGGCCAGCGCGACCTCCATGCGATCGGTCGACGACTCGAGAGCGAGGAAGTACGCCTCGAACCATGCGTGGAGCTCGTCGATCTCGGCGATCCAGTCCATCGTTCGAACGTAGTCGACGGTCGTGGCTTCGATTGCTGAGTTGTGAATGTGAAGCTCCGACCCCAATCGGACCCCAATCGGGAGGGGTCAGGCGCGGGGAGGGTCGACGGCCACCCGTAGTCGTCCCTTTGGACGCTTCGCCTCGGCGAGCAGATCAGCCAACGCCGCCGGCGTGTCCGCCCGCACGAGATACCGCCCGTCGAGGCGAGGACCGAGCACGTCCACGTCCAGCCGTTCGAGCAGAGGCTCGATGAATGCTTCCGCCGGCGGCCCCGAGATCTCGGCCATGGCTCGGAACGGCGGCCAGCCGGCCGCCTCCCGCACCGCTCGCTCCTCGTCGGCGAATCCTGCGGGATTCGACTGCACGGCCGCCACCACCACTCGATGCTCGGGAGTGCGCGTCTGCAGCAACAGCTGGCCGTCGGCCCCGACCAAACGGGCCGCATGCGCAATCAGCCCCATGGCCTGTTCGCCCGCTCGATAACGTGGAGCATGCAGTTCCTGATCGAGATCGAGGAACACGACCACGTCGGCTGCTCCCGCACGGTGCAGGGCCGCCTCGGTCCCCACGACGACGCGGCGACGTTCGCCGTCTGGATCAGCGCTCAGATCCCCCACCGGTTCGCCTGCCAGTGCCGCAAGCTCCTCGGCGGCACGGGTTACACCCAGCCGCAGACGCTTCAGCTTCGTACCCCCACACGCAGCGCACACGAGGGGGCGCTCCTCACCTGTGGTTTGGCTGCGCAGCACGCCGTCCATCTCCGACATGAGGTGCGCTCCGTCCTCGGTCCGCACGAGCTCCCCACACGTCGCGCAGGCCAGCATCTTGGCCCGCCCCTTCCGGTTGAGCACACACACGACCCGCAGGTCAGAGCGGACGAGTGTGATCAGTTGAGGGCTGAACAGTCCGGCTCGCAACGGATCCTCACGACGCCGGTCGGCGACACGCACGACCGGCCATCCTCGACGCTCCTCGGCCCGCGACGGTTCGAGCACCCGGTCGCTGGCGACGAGGCCGGACACAGACGGAACCGGCGACAGCAGCACACATGGAACCCCGGCTCGCCGAGCCCGCTCGATCGCGACGTCACGAGCGTTCCATGTCGGATTGCGTTCCTCCTGCAGGCTCTCTTCGTGTTCATCGAGCACCAGCACCGCGGACAACGAACGCACCCGGGCCCACACACCTGATCGGGCGCCGATCACCGAGCCGGCGGCCGAGGCTTGCCCGAAATCCCGACCGGCGAGGTACACGCGGGCGCCCGCCGCCCGGAGTCTGGCACCGTGATGACGGGCGTCGCCAACGGTGGGCGTGACAATCACGGCATCGCCGGTTCGGGCGGCCGCCAACACGTACGGGCCGAGGTCCTCTGCCGGCGGCGTTCGCACCAAGGTCACACCTGATCCGGCAAACGCGTCTGCCGCTCGTTGGTGGACCTCCGACAGCTCGGGATCAGGACCGTCCGGCGAGCGAGAGAGCCGCTCGACCATTCGATCAGGTGAGGCGGAGGTCAGCACCGACGCCAAGCGGCCGCTCCACCGATGGGCGGCCCACCGGGCGAGATCGACGAGGTCGGCGGACGGTCCGACCGACGACACCTTGCTCAAGGGTCGCAGAACGATTCCGCTCGGCGCCTCGACGTCGACGGCCACCACCCAGCCGGCGACTCGCCGACCATTGAGCTCGACGCGAACCAACGATCCGACCTCGACACGATCGGACCACTTCGCGGGAACGGAGTAGTCGAACTCCTTGTTGATGCCGGAGACGTCGGGGACGACTCGGACGACCCTGGTGCCCGGAACGAACCCCGCGGACCCTTGACCGGTCATCGTCGATGGCCTCCCCGCGCTGGGCTGGTCAGGACAAGCCGAGTGCGGATTGGAGTGCACCGACCCGATTGGTGCGCTCCCATGTGAAGGCGTCGTCGCTGCCCGGGCGACCGAAGTGGCCGTAGGCAGCAGTCTTGGAGTACATCGGACGAAGCAGGTCGAGATCCCGCAGGATGGCAGCCGGGCGGAGGTCGAAGACTTCGCTGACGGCATCCGAGATCGCCGCTGGATCGACCGTCTCTGTCCCGAAGGTCTCAACCATCACCGACATCGGATGAGCAACACCGATGGCGTAGGCGACCTGCACCTCGCACCGTTCAGCTGCACCGGAGGCAACCACGTTCTTTGCCACCCAGCGAGTTGCGTAGGCGGCACTGCGGTCGACCTTCGACGGATCCTTGCCCGAGAATGCGCCACCGCCATGACGGGCGGAGCCGCCGTAGGTGTCGACGATGATCTTTCGTCCGGTCAGACCGGCATCGCCAACCGGGCCGCCGATCACGAAACGGCCGGTCGGGTTCACGAAGATCTCGTAGTCGTCGCCCCTGAACTGTTCGGGGATGACCGGCCGGATGACGTGTTCGATGAGGTCGGGACGAATCATCGAATCGCGATCGATACCGTCGTCGTGCTGGGTCGACACGAGCACGGTGCGGAGACGCACCGGCTTCCCGTTCTCGTAGTCGAACGTGACCTGGGTCTTACCGTCGGGCCGCAGGTACGGAATCGTGCCCGCCCGCCTGACCTCGGCCAAACGCTCAGCGAGGCGGTGGGCAACGTGAATCGGGAGCGGCATGAGCTCCTCGGTCTCGTTGCAGGCGTACCCGAACATCATGCCCTGGTCACCGGCACCCTGATCGTCGATCGCGTCGCCGGTCGAACCCGTCGATCGCACCTCTTCGGACTTGTCGACGCCCTGGGCGATGTCGGCCGACTGTTCGTCGATGGCCACCATGACCCCGCAGGTGTTGCCGTCGAAGCCATAACTCTCGCGGTCGTACCCGATCCGGTTGATCGTGCGCCGCACGACCGACGGGATGTCGACATAGCTGTCGGTGGTGATCTCACCGGCGATGAAAGCGAGGCCGGTCGTGACGAGCGTCTCACACGCGACACGGCTGCTCGGATCCTGCTCCAACAGCGCATCGAGGATGCTGTCGGAGATCTGATCTGCGATCTTGTCCGGGTGACCCTCGGTGACGGACTCGGAGGTGAACGTGAAGTTGTTTGACACAGGATCTCGCCTTTTGTTGTGAACACGTGCTGATTGGTGAGCTCAGAGAGTGGAATCTAGCGAACTTCGAGCGCGGGTCCGTCCGGTCAGACGAGACGAGTCATGGCAGCATCGAACACCGCGTGAGCGACATCGATCTTCCCCATCGATGGGAGTGAGGTGGCCCCGGCAGGCCCGACGATGGTGACAGTGTTGGTTTCATGGCCGAAGCCGACACCAGGCGCTCCCACGTCGTTGGCGACGATCAGGTCTGCGCCCTTCCTGGTGAGCTTGTCGGTTGCGTTCGCGACGACATCGTCGGTCTCGGCCGCGAAGCCGATGAGGATCTGGCCCGATGGTTTCGAACTTCCGAGCGCGGCCAAGATGTCAGTCGTGCGTTCGAGTGCGAGCTCGGGGACGCCACTGGCCTTCTTGATCTTGCGTTCGGGCACGGTGGCGGGTCGGAAATCGGCGACGGCAGCGGCCATCACGACGATGTCGGCGTCGACGGCGGCGGCGAGCACGGCGTCGTGCATCTCCTGCGCTGTGCTGACCTCGACCAAGGAAACTCCGGGCGGTGTTGGCAGGTCGACAGTGGTGATGAGCACCACCTCGGCACCGCGTCGCCGGGCGGCCCTTGCGAGCGCATAGCCCTGCTTGCCAGTCGAGCGATTCCCGATGAAACGAACGGGGTCGATGGCCTCTCGGGTACCACCAGCCGAAACGACTACCTTCTTGCCGGCCAAGTCGTCCGGTCGGAACACTCCGATGACTGCTTCGACCACCACCTCGGGGGCGGCCAATCGACCCTTGCCGATGTCGCCGCCCGCCAAGCGCCCTTCCTCCGGCGGCACGATGATGACTCCACGGTCGGTCAAGACGGCCAGGTTCTCCTGCACCGCCGGGTGATCCCACATCTCGGTGTGCATCGCCGGGCAGAGAATCACCGGGGCCTCGGTGGCGATGAGGGTTGCCGCGAGCAAGTCAGCTGACCGGCCGGTGCGGTAGTCGGAGATGATCCGGGCCGTCGCCGGACAGACCACGATGGCATCACAGGTCTGACCGAGCGACGTGTGCGGAATCGGTTCACTGTCGTTCCAGAGCGACGTCTTGGGCCGTTCGGATGCGAGCGCGGCGAATGTCGTCGCTCCCACCATGTGGAGCGCCGCATCCGTCAGGACAGGGATGACATGCGCGCCAGCGTCGACCAGACGCCGACACACCTCAATCGATTTGTAGGCGGCGATCCCGCCGGTGACTCCGAGAACGATCCGCTTGCCATCGAGTTCGCTCATCCGACGGTCGGTTGCGCCTGATCAGGCGGAGTCGTCGTCGGCCTCGACCACGGCTTCAGGGTCTGGGCGCACAGCCACGATCTTGTCTGCGGCGATCTCCTCGAACGCGATCGACAACGGCTTGCGAGCCACCGAAGTCACCTGTGGGGGGATTCGAGCACCGATGCCCTCGTTGAGCTGCCCGAAGTAGGCATTGATCTCGCGGGCACGAGTGGACGCCAGCGTGCAGAGTCCGAACTTCGAACCTGCGCGCTCCAAGAGTCCTTCGACTTCTGGGGACATCATTGAGTCATACATTTCGGCCATGGTTGGCACCTCCGAACGAGGTGAGTATAAGGGCGTCGAGGTCGGCCACGGTGCGATCGAGCTGGTCATTCACAATGGTGTGTGCGCCGAGCTCTGCGGCCGCCCCCCGCTCTTCCTCCGCTTTCTGCATGCGAGCCTGCACCTTTTCGGGTGGATCACCCCGCCCCGTGAGCCGCGCATGTTGTTCCGCAGCCGACGGAGCGATCAGGAAGACCAGCAGTGCATCCGGTTCGAGTACGGCCACCTGCCGAGCACCCTGGACGTCGATCTCGTAGATCAGGATCTTGCCATCGGGGGCATCAGGGGTCGGCGTGCCATAGAGATTACCGAGGAATTCGGCGTATTCGACGAATCCTCCGACCGCAATCCGCTTTTCGAAGGCATCGCGACTGACGAACTCGTAAGCATCCAGGGACTCGCCATCCCGGCGTTCTCGAGTCGTCCACGATTTGCTGAGCCAGTAGCGGTCGTTGACAGCCACGAGCCTTGCCACCACCGTCCCCTTCCCGACCCCACCGGGACCGGAGACGACAACGATGTCGGCCACTCAGCCGAACGCCTTGAGCAGCTCGGCCCGCTGACGGTCCCCAAGACCGGCGAGGCGCCGGGAATCGGCGATTCCGATGTCATCCATCGTGCGTCTGGCCGACACCTTGCCGACACCGGGCAACGACTCGAGCACGGCGAGCACCTTGATCTTGGCCAGGATCGGATCGTTGTCGGCCTGTTCGAGCAGCTCGGGAAGCGTGACGGTTCCCATCTTCAGACGAGCCTTCACCTCCGCCCGCACGCGTCTGGCGATCGCTGCTTTCGCCAGCGCTGCCGTCCGCTGTTCATCAGTCAGTTTCGGAGGAATGGCCATGGGAGGAATCTAGCGGCTCAGAGGTCGCTGAAGAGGGCAGCGGCTGCGGCGCGAGGATCATCGGCGAGCGTGACGGCCCGGCCGATGACGAGAAGGTCGGCACCGGCGTCGAGCGCCGCCTCCGGGGTGACCGCCTTCGGCTGATCGTGGCGATCGGCCCCGGCCGCTCTGATCCCAGGAACCACTCGCTTCGTTCGAGGGGCGAGTTCGCCGATGTCCTTGAGATCTCCGGCCGAACAGACGATGCCACCGCAGCCGGCCTCGACCGCCAGTCGCAGACGGTACGGGACGATGTGGTCTGGTGCATCGGCGTCCGAGGTGAGCACCGTGATGGCAAGGGCCATCGGGTCAGGAAGGCCGGCGTTCCTTGCCCCCTCCATCAATCCCTCCACGCCGGCCTTCAGCATCTGGCTGCCTCCCTGCGCGTGCATCGTGAGGTAGCTCACACCGAGAGCGCCCGCCACCTTGGCCGCCTTGTGCACCGTGGTGGGAATGTCGTGCAGTTTGAGATCGAGGAAGACGTCGTACCCATTGTCGAACATCGAACCGATGACGTCAGGGCCAGACGCCGTGAAGAGCTCGAGCCCCACCTTCGCCACTCCGAACCAGGGGGCCATCTGCCGCGCCAATCGATTCGCCTCGACAAGATCGTCGACGTCGAGGGCCAAGGCCAGCTTGGCTTTGAGTTCTGGTGGCAGACCGGTAGCGGTCGATTGTGGCTCGGACACGGAGACTCCTGTTTGTTTCGATGCGGTTTCGCTGGGTTGGTGCCCATCGATCGAGACGAGCACCAATCAGTACCGGGCTGAACCGACCAATTCGCCGAAGCGACGAACCCGATGTTTAGCGCACCAGCGGGCCAGATCGGTGGTTAGTCTGCCGCACACCCGGGGATCATCGAACGTGGCAGTGCCGATTTGCACTGCGCTGGCTCCAACCAACGCGAACTCGACGATGTCCTCGGCCGAGGCCGCACCCCCGGCGGCGACAATCGGCAGATCAGGGTGGGCTGCGTGCACATCGGCTACTGCCTTGACGGCGAGTGGATGGATGGCGGGACCGGACACCCCCCCGGCTCGACCGGGTCCGCGGCCATCGAGTCCCGCCCCGATGCGGGGCCGGCGAGTGACCGGATCGACAGACAGTCCGAAGTAGGTGTTGGCCACGGTGACCGCCTCGGCTCCGGCGTCTCGGGCCGCAGCGGCGATGTCGACCAGGGCAGGTCCGACGTTCGGACTCAACTTCGCCCAGCGCGGTCGGCCGCAGGCCGCGGTCGCTGCGATCACTTCGGTGGTCAATTCACGAGAGTGGGCGAAGAGTTCGTTGCCGTGCTCGGTGTTCGGGCATGAAATGTTCACCTCGACCGCCACGACGGTGGAGGGTGCGTCGGCCAGCAACTCGGCGGCTCGCCGGTAGTCGGCGGTCGAGCGGCCCCAGATCGACGCAACGACCGTCGCTCCCGCCGCTTCGAGGTCTGGCAGTTCCTCGACGAGCCAACGCTCGACTCCCGGGCCTTGGAGGCCGACCGAGTTGATCATTCCCGACGGTGTCTGGTGCACGCGAACGGGAGGATTGCCGTCCCACGGATACGGGGCGAGCGACTTCACGACGACGGCTCCCAGCGAAGCGAGATCGACATAGGCGCCGAGTTCGGCGCCGTGTCCTGCGGTGCCGGCGGCGGTCATGATCGGCGACGACAACAAAACTGACCCGACGGTCGTCGACAGATCGACCGACGCAGCCGCCCGACGCGATCGCCACCGGCCCAGCATCATTCGGTCGCTCGCATTCCGCTGTGGATCTCCTGGAGCGAGCGAACCTCGAGCGATGACGAGGTCCAATCGGCCATGCCTCTGGCCACAGCTGCTGCAGCGGCCACGGTGGTCACCAGCGGGACGCCTTCCTGCGCCGCAGCAGTGCGGATGTACGAACCGTCCGCACGCGCTCCTCGGCCCCGCGGCGTGTTGATCACGAGGGCCACCTCGCCAGCGGCGATCAGGTCGAGCGCGGTGGCGCCGCCACCACTCTCGCCCTCGATGATCTTGGAAAGGACACGCTCGACCTCGAGCCCTGCCCCGGTCAGCGCTGCGGCCGTTCCCGCCGTGGCCACCAGACGGTGACCAAGCCCCACAAGAGCTCGAGCAACCTCGATACCGACTTCCTTGTCACGGTCGGCGAGGGACAGGAAGATCACGCCATCGGAGTCCGGGGCGAGCGCCGTTCCCGCAGCAAGCTGGCTCTTCAGGAACGCGAGGCCCGGTGTGACATCGATGCCCATCACTTCGCCCGTCGAACGCATCTCCGGCCCGAGCAGCGCATCGGTGTCCGGGAATCGATTGAACGGGAGTACGGCCTCTTTGGCCGAGAAGTGCTCGGTTCGCCACAGCCCGTTGGCGGGAATCCCTTCGGCCCTGAGTTCGGCCAGCGTCGATCCTGCCATCACCCGGCTGGCGATCTTGGCCAGCGGGCGACCGGTGGCCTTCGCCACGAACGGGACCGTACGCGACGCCCGAGGGTTCGCCTCGATCACGAAGACCTGGCCGTCTTTCACGGCGAACTGCACGTTGATGAGCCCGACGACCTCGAGCGACGCCGCTATCGAACGCGTGTACTTCTCGAGCACCGCAACCGTCGAATCGGCGAGGTTGGGCGGCGGAATCAGGCAGGCCGAGTCGCCGGAATGCACTCCAGCCTCCTCGACGTGCTCCATGACGCCCCCGATGATGATGTCACCGGTCGCATCACGGATGGCGTCGACATCGACCTCCGTGGCGTCTTCCAGGAAACGATCGACCAGGACCGGGCGCTCGGCCGAGAGTCCGCCCTCGCGACCAAGCGAGCCGGCCGAAGCGAGGGCCTTCATCGCCGATGTCAGATCAGCGTCGTCATAGACGATCTCCATGGCTCGGCCGCCGAGCACGTAGCTCGGCCGCACCAACGCGGGATACCCGATGCGTCCGACGACCTCGAGCGCGCCTTCGGGGGTCGTGGCCGTTCCGCCCGCAGGTTGCGGAATCTCCAGCTTGGCGCACAGCGATGCCCACTGATCGCGGTCCTCTGCTGCGTCGATCGCGGACGGAGCCGTTCCGAGCACGAGCTCAGCGGGGAGCCGATCTGCCAACTTCAGCGGAGTCTGGCCCCCGAGGGAGACGATCACCCCGATGGGCTGTTCGGCATCGATGACGTTCATGACGTCTTCGTAGGTGAGCGGCTCGAAGTACAGACGGTCGGACGTGTCGTAGTCGGTCGAGACAGTCTCGGGGTTGCAGTTGATCATGACCGTCTCGAACCCGGCGTCGCGCAATGCGTAGCTGGCATGCACGCAGCAGTAGTCGAACTCGATGCCTTGGCCGATGCGGTTCGGACCCGAGCCGAGGATCACGATGCGGGGCTTGGTTCCCTCGCGCACTTCGTCCTCGTCCTCGTAGGTCGAGTAGTGGTAGGGCGTGCTCGCGTCAAACTCGGCGGCACACGTGTCCACGGTCTTGAAGGTCGGGAGAACCCCGGCGGCGATCCGAGCCGTCCGGATCGACTCCTCATCGAGGTCGCCCTCGAGAATCGAGGCCAGCTGCGCATCACTGAACCCAAGACGTTTCGCCCGACGCAGCTCCGCCACCGACAGATCGGTCGGAGCGCGCCCGACGAGTGTGGCTCGTTCCTCTGTGATCACCGAGAGCTGGTCGAGAAACCACGGGTCGATCTTCGACGATGCGTTGATCGCTTCGATCGAGATGCCACGACGCAGGGCGGCCTCGACCTGGAAGATGCGGTCTTGAGTGGCAACACCACATGCGTCGAGCAGCTCGTCGTCTGTCATGGCATCGAACTGGTCGCCGGCGTCGAATCCGGTGGATCCCTGCTCGAGCGAACGGCACGCCTTCTGCATGCTCTCGGCGAACGTGCGACCGATGGCCATGGCCTCGCCGACCGACTGCATCGAGGTGCCGAGGATCCCGCTGGTGCCGGGGAACTTCTCGAATGCCCAGCGAGGGAACTTCGTGACCACGTAGTCGATGACCGGCTCGAAGCTCGCCGGGGTCACCTTCGTGATGTCGTTCTGGATCTCGTCGAGGGTGTAGCCGACGGCGAGCTTGGCTGCGATCTTGGCGATGGGAAAACCGGTCGCCTTGGATGCGAGTGCCGATGACCTACTGACCCGCGGATTCATCTCGATGATGAGGCGGCGACCGGTCTGAGGATCGACCGCGAACTGGACGTTGGATCCACCCGTCTCGACTCCGACGCGTCTGAGGCAGGCAAACGCATCGTCGCGCATGGCCTGGTACTCCACATCGGTGAGCGTCTGGATCGGCGCCACCGTGATCGAGTCGCCGGTGTGAGTACCCATCGGGTCGAGGTTCTCGATGCCGCAGATGATGACCTGGTTGTCGTTCTTGTCGCGCATCACCTCCAGCTCGAACTCCTTCCAGCCGGCGATGGACTCCTCGATGAGGATCTCGCTGATCGGACTGGCGGCGAGTCCGTTTGCTGCGACCTTCTCGAACTCTTCCATCGTCGAGGCGATCCCGGTCCCCCGGCCGCCCAGGATGTACGCCGGCCGAATGACGATTGGCAGGCCCACCTCCTCGACGATGCGCCGAGCGCTCTCCATGTCACGGGCCACGCCGCTGATCGGGCTCTCGAGTCCGATCTCGGTCATGGCCTCTTTGAACTTCTCGCGGTTCTCGGCCGTTTCGATGGCCTCGGCGTCGGCACCGATGAGCTCGACTCCGTTTGCCTCGAGAACGCCGGCCTCGACGAGCTCCATCGCGAGATTGAGGGCCGTCTGCCCACCGAGGGTCGGCAACAGGGCGTCCGGTCGTTCCTTCTCGATGATCTTGGTGAGCACCTCGAGCGTCATCGGCTCGATGTAGGTGGCGTCAGCGAACTCCGGATCGGTCATGATCGTGGCCGGGTTCGAGTTGGCCAGGATGACGCGGAAGCCGTCCTCTCGGAGGACCTTGCAGGCCTGAGTGCCCGAGTAGTCGAACTCGCAGGCTTGGCCGATCACGATCGGTCCTGATCCGATGAGCAGGATCGAAGAGATGTCGGTGCGTTTCGGCATCAGGATGCTCCTCCGTTGCCGGTCGATCGGCTCATCAGTTGGTCGAAACGATCGAAGAGATAGGCGGAATCGTGCGGTCCTGGACTGGCCTCGGGATGATGCTGGACACTGAACGCCAACTCGTTGCGGACGGCCAGTCCTTCGCACACTCCGTCGTTCAGGTTCACATGCGTGACGTCGGCAACATCGGCGATCGACTCTGCGGTCACGGCGAAGTTGTGATTCTGACTGGTGATCTCGACCTTGCCCGTCGTTTCGTCCCTGACAGGATGGTTGGCACCGTGATGTCCGAACGGGAGCTTCTCGATCGTTCCACCGATGGCGAGCGACAAGAGCTGGTGGCCCAGACAGATGCCGAAGATCGGAACCTCGCCGATCAGGCCCTTGATGGCCTCGACGCCGTCACCGACGGTTTCGGGATCGCCGGGCCCGTTCGACAGGAACACACCGTCCGGCTCTCTGGCAAGGACGTCGGCGGCCGACGTCGATGCCGGCACCACCTCGACCGACGCGAAGCGGCCCAGGTGGGCCAGGATCGTCGCCTTGATACCGAAGTCGTAAGCGACGATCGATCGCACCCCGGATGCCGGTTCGAGCCCAACCCGATACGGCTCGCTGGCGCTGACCTGGGACACGAGATCGATGCCACTGGTTCCAGGCTCGGCGGCGGCGACGGCGGCAAGTTGATCGACCGTGCTCGCTCCCACTCCCTCGAGCGGCCCGAATGCGCCCGGCATCGCCCCCGTGTCACGGATCAGGCGAGTGAGGCGCCGAGTGTCGACTCCGGCGATCCCCGGCATGTCGTGGCGGACGAGGAAATCGGAGAGATGCTCCTCAGCCCGATAGTTCGAGTGCCGGCGGGCCAGATCTCGCACGATCACACCGCGAGCGAACGTGCCACGGCTCTCATCGTCTGTCTCGTTGGTGCCGTAGTTCCCGATGTGAGGGTACGTGAACGTGATGATCTGACCGGCGTAGGACGGATCGGTGAGAATCTCCTGGTAGCCGGTGAGCGCCGTGTTGAACACGACCTCGCCCTGGCCGATCCGGCCCGCACCGATCGCCTCGCCGTGGAACACACTCCCATCGGCGAGCACCAGCGCAGCCGACCTGATCGGAACGGTGGTCCTCGGTGCTCCTGCTTGGATGGTGATGCCGTGTCCTGCCATGGCGTTGTTCCTGGTCGATCCACTGCTTGTCATCTGACTGTTCGTCATCGGGTCGCCTCCCCGTTCTCGACCACGACCTCGCCGTCGTGGATGGTGTGCCGCACTCGCCCAACGAGCTCTCGCCCTTCGAATGGCGTGTTGATCGACTTGCTCGCCATGTCGGCGCCAGACACGGTCCAACGCCAGTTCGGGTCGATGACCGCCAGGTTCGCGGCATTGCCGACCTCGATCGGCCGCCCGTGACGATCACCGAGTCCTGCGATCTCCGCCGGTTGCCAGCTCAGGAGCGGCAGGAGCGCGGCCAAGTCGAGATCGAGCTCGGCCATGGCGACCGCCATCGCCGTCTCGAGACCGAGCATGCCGGGAGGCGCTTGGTCGAACGGGCGCTCCTTCGTGTCCGGCGTGTGAGGAGCGTGGTCGGTGGCGATGGCGTCGATGGTTCCATCCCGGAGGCCGGCCTTGATCGCGTCGACGTCGGCTTGCGTCCGCAGCGGGGGATGCACCTTGAAGTTGGCGTCGTAGTCGGCACAACAGGCGTCTGTGAGGCTGAAGTGATGGGGGGTGGCCTCGGCAGTGACGGGCAGTCCGCCGGCCTTGGCCGCTCGGACCATCGCCACGCTTCCGGCTGTGGACAAGTGCTGGAAATGCACCCTCACGTTCGTGAGTCTGGCGAGGGCGATGTCGCGCATCACCATGAGTTCCTCAGCTTCGGCCGGCTGACCGCCGAGGCCGAGCCGACTCGACCATTCCCCCTCGTGCATGACGCCCCCGAGACTGAGGGCCGTCACCTCGCAGTGTTGTGCCAGCACGATCGGCACACCGTCGTCGGTCTGGAGGCTGCCGGCGTACTCGAGCGCTCGACGCATGAACAGGTCGTCCTGCACACCGGTGCCGTCGTCGGTGAACATCCGCACGCCGAGGGCGGCCAGTTCTCCCATGGGTGAGAGTTGCTCGCCGTCCCGACCCACGCTGATCGCAGCCGAAGGCTTCACCGTGCACAACGCCGTTCGAGACAGCTGGATGACCTCGGTGACGATGGCCGGGTCATCCATGCACGGGGTCGTGTTCGGCATGGCGACGATGGCGGTGAAGCCGCCTCTGGCCGCAGAGCGACTTCCGGAATCGATGGTCTCGGCCGCCTCGTTGCCCGGCTGGCGGAGATGGACGTGCAGATCGACGAAACCGGGCGTGACGACGCAACCGGACGCATCGATCGTGCGGTCTGCTGATGCATCTGTCCCCACCTCGATGATCTGTCCGGTCGTATCGTCGACCACGACATCACCGGAACGTTCTCCGGTCTGGTCGAGGATGCGGCCCCCCTTGATGACAGTGGTGGTCACGCTGCTTCTCCTTCGAACTGGCCCGGCCCGACGGCGCTGTAGAGCACCGCCATGCGCACGGGAATACCTGCTGAAACTTGGTCGAGAATGGCACTGCGCGGATCGTCCGCGACCTCCGGATCGATCTCGACACCTCGATTCATCGGGCCCGGATGCATGATCAAACTGTCGGGCCGCAACCGAGCCGCCCGCTCCACGGTGAGGCCGTAGAGCGTCCGGTACTCCCGAACCGTCGGGAACAGCGCCTCGTTGATGCGCTCGTTCTGAATGCGGAGGGCGTAGACCACATCGAGGTCGGCAATGATGTCGTCGAGACTTCCGACCACGTCGACCGGCCAGCCGTCGAGGGATGCAGGGAGCAGTGTGCGAGGGGCAACGAGTGTGACCCGGGCACCGAGGGTCGTGAAGGCCTGCACGTTCGATCGAGCGACACGTGAATGTGCGATGTCACCGCAGAGCGCGATGTGTCTGCCCTCGAGGTCCCCGAGGCGCTCGCGGATGGTGAAGGCGTCGAGCAACGCTTGGGTGGGGTGTTGGTGCCAGCCGTCGCCGGCGTTGATGACCGCAGCATCGGTCCACTGCGCCACTTGGTGGGGAGCTCCCGAACTGCGGTGTCGCACGACGATGGCATCGACTCCCATCGCTGAGATTGTCTCGACGGTGTCGCGCAACGATTCACCCTTGGTCAGGGAGGACGCCGCGGCCGAGAAGTTCACCACGTCGGCGCTGAGCCGGCGAGCGGCGAGATCGAAACTGGTTCGCGTGCGAGTGGAATCCTCGAAGAAGGCGAGAACGATCGTCTTGCCTCGTAGCGCCGGCACCTTCGGAACGTCGCGCTGCTGAACAGCGGCAAACGTCTGAGCAAGGTCGAGGAGTGCGGTGAGCTGAGCGGCGTCGAGGTGCTCGATCGAGAGCAGATCGCGCATCGCTACTTCTCCATCTCACCGATGTCGACGCCATCGAGGGTGGCGTTGACCACCTCGTCCGATCGAGTCGGCAGATTCTTGCCGACGAAGTCCGGGCGGATCGGCACCTCGCGGTGGCCTCGGTCGACCATCACCGCCAGCTGAACAGCTCGTGGCCGCCCCTGATCGATGAGTGCGTCGAGCGCGGCCCGGATCGTGCGACCGGTGAACAGCACGTCATCGACCAGCACGACGACCATACGGGCGATGTCGAAGGGGACATCGGTGGTCGCCTCTGGCAGCACTGGCCGCAGGTTGATGTCGTCTCGGTAGAAGGCGACGTCGAGCTTGCCGAGCGGAACTTCGACACCCTCGATGTCGGCGAGCGCTCGACAGAGCGCCTCGGCGAACGGCACACCGCCGGTCTGGAGGCCGACCACGACCACCTGCGACAATCCTTCGTTCCGTTCGATGATCTCGTGAGCCATTCGTCTGACGGCTCGACTGACCGCATCGGCGTCGAGTACGTGGTTCCTGGCAACAAAAACGCCCCCATACGGGGGCGTACGACGGCGCTCGCGTTCAGCCAAACGACTTCCTCCTGGTCCGTATGGGCCTCTCAGGACCCACTTCACGGTTTCTGCCGCCCCCGATCCTAGGAGGAGCGTCGACCGCTCACACGAGAATTTCGCGAGATCACGCGATCGACGAGCCTCGCGATCAGTAGAAACTCGTGCCGCCTCGACCCTCCATGGCGGCCCCGGCACCCACCATCAGTGCAGCGATGTCCGAGGTCGCTGTGACCATCCGGAATCCTTGACTCAGCCGTTTCTCCACGAGGGACGGGTTGGCGTGGATCCCCGGGATCACGCCGGCCCGGGAACATGCGGCGAGAATCGTGTCGATGGCTTCGATGAACGACGCGTCATCGTGGTCGCCCAGAGGTTCGAGGCCGAGCGTTCGAGATAGGTCGGCGGGCCCGACGTACACGGCATCGATGCCGGGAACAGCCAGGATCTCGTCGAGGTTGCCGATCGCCTCGACCGTCTCGATCATGACGACACACACGACCTCGTCGTTGGCGTGTTCGCCATAGTCGTCGCCGTGGGCGAGGGCGGCGCGAACAGGTCCGTGGCTCCGGGAACCCTTCGGCTGATAGAAGCAGGAAGCCACTGCCTGCTGCGCTTGTTCGACCGTGTTCACCATCGGAATGATGACGCCGAGGGCGCCGGCATCGAGAACCTTGCCGATGATGCCCGGCTCGTTCCACGGGACTCGCACGAACGGTGTCGCAGCAGAACGCTGTGTGGCCTGCAGGAGCGGCCGAACGTCTGAGTAGTCGATGATGCCGTGTTGCATGTCGACCACGAGATAGTCGGGATCAAGACTGCCGAGCTGCTCGGCCACGCTGGGATCGGGCAGAGTGAGCCAGAGTCCGACACCGCCTCGACCGTCGATCCACCGCTGTTTCATCTCGTTCGTACGCACCAGGCCACCGTAGTTGCTCGCCCGACTGGCAGCTTCAGCGCTGAGCCCTGCCGAAGTATTCTTCGCTGCTGGCCAGGTTGGCGGCGAGCGCCAGATCGTCACCGTGTTCGAGCACACCGGACCAGTAGTCCTCGCCACCTCTGTCGGATGAACGCCCCAGGAGATCTCGATAGAGCGCCTGGACTCGCGTTCGACGGCTCTCGTCCGACTGGTAGAAGCGAAGCGCGACCGACCCAGCATTGGTCCGGTTCACCTCGCCGACCCAGTACGAAAGACCACCCCTGTCCGGGTTCCGGATCAACAGTTCGCTGTACAGATCTGAGATCCAGCGGTCGACCTGGTTGCCCTCAGCAGCGAGGTACTCCGGGCTTCCGTAGAACAGCGCCGCCATCTTCGCCACGGACATGCCGCTCTGGAGCTGGGAGATCCAGAATCCCCGGCCCGAGGCATCCGGGCCGCGACCGAGCGTGCCGACATACATCTGCTCGACAACATTCGCCGCCCACTCGTCACTCTTCGCCAGTTCGGCGACGAGGTCGTACCGTGACTCGCCGGCGTTCAGACGGCTGATCCAGCGGTTGGTCTCGGTGCTGTTGGCGTCGCGGCCGACGAAGTCGTTGAACGCCGCGTCGGCGAACGCAGCGACTTCCAATGGCGACACCTGCGGAACTGGAGCGTCACCGATCACGGTCACGTCGTAGTCGAAGCTCTTCCGCTGCGACCCCACACCGACGTTGCCGACGGTGATGCGGTACGTCTGGTCGATCGACGGTGAGGTGTTGATTCCGACGGGTTCCCACACCACGATCGAGAAGGGAGCCTGTTGCGAATCATTTCCGAAGACGATGGGACTGGCGACCGTCTCGACCACACGACCGTTCTCGATCCGCTGCATCGTCACCGATGCGGCAGCGAGATCGGCATCGCGCAGCCCGAATGACCATCGGGGGAAGACGAGCTCGCCGGGAACGAATCCTCGCGCCGGCCAGGCGATGAACCCCTCGGGTTCACGGAGCTGGGGCTGAGCGCCGAATGCGTTGTCGATCACCCAGAGGGTGTTGGTCGCCTGGCGGCCCGGGCCTGGTGTGTCTCCGGTGCCGAACTGACTCGCCGTCGGATGGAGGATCCAGTTGCGGTGTCCGACCGACACGTTGCCCGCACCCGGATCGAGCATGTACCCCGTGATGGCGTGGGGGCCGGTGCGTCCGAGATAGAGGTTGGATCCCCCGGCCGCCTCTGCGCCGCGCGTCGTGTAGCAGCCAAATGAAGAATCGGGGGTGTGGGAGAGCCTGTCGGTCACCGACATCATCAAGGCCGCTTCCTGGGCCTT
This sequence comes from uncultured Acidimicrobiia bacterium, assembly GCA_965530755.1. Lineage (GTDB taxonomy): Bacteria > Actinomycetota > Acidimicrobiia > Acidimicrobiales > SZUA-35 > SZUA-35. The sequence goes on from CBESNA010000015.1 coordinate 60,217, forward strand.
CGCCGAGAAGGTCGCGTTCTCTGTGACGTCGGCAGGCACGCCGGCGATCGACCGGAACCAGTTGACCCGGTCGATGATCGCGGCACGGTACGCAGTGCTGGTCGTTCCGGCATTGCAGGTCGAACGGTTTCCCGTCCAGCCGATGTCGGGAGTGGCACGGGAGAACTCGGCCTCGTGACTGTCGATGACCGCCTGACGATTCGAGGTGTCGATCCAGTCACCAGTGGTGAGCCGAGCGAACGGTGCCGGTGCGGTGACAGCCGTCGGGGTCACCGTCGATGCGGCCCCAGCGGTGCCGGCGAACACCAGCGTGGCCACGGCGGCAACAGCCACGGACCGCACGATCGCCGATGTCCGTCTGTCGTCTTTTCGGGGAGCGTCCGTGTTCCTCATCAGGAGGTCCTACGGCAGGCAACATCACCGAACTTGATGGGCCGTCCGGCCCATCAAGAGCGCTCCCGCACGCTCCGTTACGTGCGCTGCTCTCCGGTCCGAATCCGCTGGAATCAGCCCCTACCGGGGCGCGGATCACCCTGCAGAGCGAGCGCTCAGGCCGGACTCGGGAGGGCTCGAATCACAATTGCTCGCCTGCCGGCGGCCCAAACCACAGCCGAACGCTCAACGATTCGTGTCGCGTGCAATCGCACCGAGGACGCCGTTGACGAACTTCGCCGACTCATCGGTGCCGTAACGCGAGGCGAGATCAACCGCCTCGGCGAGGACCACACCAGTCGGTGTGTCCGTGACCTGGAGCTCAGCGACGGCGAGTCGCAGCACGAGGAGATCGAGCACGGGAAGGCGCTCGATGGTCCAGCCGCGAAGGCGCTCTGCGATGGCTCGATCGATTTCTTCGACGTCGATTTCGACGCCCTCGAGCAACCGAGTCGTGTAGTGGTCTGGCTCGAGCGTCAATGAGGCCAGCAACGTGGCGAGATCAACACCCCGCTGTCGCTGCTCGTACGCGAGCTCGAGCGCTCGTTCTCGAGCTTCGCGGCGGAGACGGGCACGGCCGATCGCTGCTCCAGGCGCTGGATCAGACACGGGTGAGATACTCGCCGCTCCGCGTGTCGACCTTGATCTTCGAGCCCTGCTCGACGAACAGGGGGACCTGCACCACCAAGCCCGTCTCGAGCGTGGCCGGCTTGCGGGCGCCGGACACGCGGTCACCCTGCAGGCCGGGCTCGGTCTCGGCCACCGTGAGCTCGACCGAGGCGGGCACGTCGGTTCCGATGATCTCGTCGCCGTACTTCTGGATCGAAATCGTCGAGTTCTCGACGATGTAGTTGGTGGCATCGCCCATGGCGATCTCGGTGACCGAACTCTGCTCGAAGGTCTCGTTGTCCATCACGACGTAGTCAGACCCGTCCCGATACAAGAATTGCACGTCGCGCTTCTCGATGAACGCTCGATCGACCTTCTCACCGGCGCGAAAGGTGCGGTCGACCACGGCACCGGTACGAGCGTTTCGCAGCGTGGTGCGGACGAACGCTCCGCCCTTGCCGGGCTTCACGTGCTGGAACTCGACCACCTGCATGAGGTCGCCGTCGAGATCGAGCGTCATACCGTTCTTCAGGTCGTTGGTCGAGAACGTTGCCATGGGGCCAAGCCTTTTGGAAAGTGAGTGATGGGTTCGCACCCCTGGTCGGTCACAACGACCGAATCCTCGATGCGTACGCCTCCGATTCCGGGGACGTACACACCTGGCTCGACCGTGACCACCAGGTCGGCAGCGAGGATACCGACCGAGCGCTCCGACAAGATGGGTTGCTCGTGGATCTCCAGTCCGATGCCATGACCGGTGCCGTGCACGAAGTGGTCACCGTGGCCGGCATCGACGATCAGATCCCGGCATGCACGGTCGATCGAGCGCTGATCGGCGCCCGCGGCGACCGCATCGACACCGGCCTGCTGCGCGACCTCGACCAGGTCGTACATCGCCACCTGGTCCTCAGTTGGTTCACCACCGACGACAAAGGTTCTGGTCATGTCGCTGCCGTACCCGTCGACCGCCGCTCCGAAGTCGATGACGACCAAATCGCCCTTCGAGACAATTCGATCCGTCGGCCTGGCGTGGGGCCGGGCGCTGTTCTCCCCGGAAGCCACGATGGTCTCGAAGCTGAGCCCGTCGGCGCCTGCCTCGAACATGGAGGTCTCGAGCGAACGGGCCAGCTCGCGCTCGCTCAATCCACCGGAGCGGATCGACGCTTCCTGATCCCAGAGGGCGCGATCGGCGATCGCCGCCGCGAGGCGAAGTCGATCGATTTCCCCTGGGTCCTTTTGCTGCCGGAGCGCGTCGATCAGTGGTCCTACCTCGACGAAATCGACAGCGCCCGGTGCATGCATCGCAGAACGCAGCGACCCCAGCCCGTCGACGCTCAGATCGTGGGATTCCACGGCGAGTCGACCGAAGCGGATTCGTTCGGCCACCTCGACCTCTGGCGTTCTCGTGATGACGAGGTCGGCCTCGACGCGGGACCGGTCGAGCTCCTGACCGGCTTGGTCTCGGTAGCGCCCATCCGTGATGAGCGTGAGCCCGCCGTCATCAGCGACGAGCAGACAGGCGTTCGACCCCGTGAACCCCGTGAGCCACCGCACGTTGACGAGCTTGGTGACGAGCATGGCCTGGCAACCCACGGCACCGAAGGCGTCGACGACTCGCGCCGTGCGGGCGGCGACGTCGGAGGCGATGAGGCTCCGGGCCTCCGCCCTTCCCGATTTCTCAGGCACGAAGGGCCTCCAGCGCATCGAGAAGCAGGGCGGTGTCGTCGACCCGCACCGGTTCGACCCCGTTCGGTCCATCGAGCACGAAGGTGATGCCGTCGAGCGCTTTCTTGTCTCGGGCGAAGAGTTCGAGCATCTCGTTGGAGTCGAGCCCGGCAGGAACCGTGACCGACTGGCCGTAGTGCTCGACCACGCGACGATGCTCGGCCACTGCGGCACGGTCGATGCGCCCGAGGCGGTACGCGACCTCGGCTGCGTACACCAACCCGATCGCCACGGCCTCGCCATGACGAAGTTCGTAGGTGCCTGCCGATTCGAGCGCGTGGCCGAGGGTGTGTCCGTAGTTCAGGATCGCCCGACGTCCGCCTTCACGCTCGTCTTCGGTCACGACGTCAGCCTTGATGCGTACGCAGGCCGCGACCCGATCGACCAACGGAAGCGCGTCGAGGTCGCCACCACCGAGGAAGTGATATTTCGCCAGTTCGCCCAGACCACTGCGATAGTCACGTTCGGGTAGGGATGCGAGTGTGTCGGTGTCGCAGAGCACTGCGCTCGGCTGCCAGAACGATCCGACCAGGTTCTTGCCCTCTGGGAGGTTGACGCCGCACTTTCCACCGATCGCAGCGTCGATCTGGCCCAACAGCGTGGTGGCGACGTGGATGACCGGAATGCCGCGGTGGTAGACCGAAGCCGCAAACCCGCCGAGGTCGGTGACGACACCACCGCCGACGGCGACCACCACGTCATCCCTCGTCAATCCCCATCTGGCGAACTCTGCTGCGAGGTCGCCGACGACCTCGAGCCGCTTCGCCCGCTCGCCGTCTTCCACCGTGAACACACGATGCTCGACGCCGGGGTCGACATCGACACCGATCGCCGCCTGGGTGACGATCGCGACTCGTTTCGTGGCCGGAGGCAGGACCTCCGGCAGGCGGCGCCGCGCTCCGGGGCCGACGATCACCGGGTACGAGCGGCCACCGCCCACTTCGACGGGTTCGGTTCGGTGCAAGTGCTGGAGCGCATCAACGACGGTGTCTACGGGCCGCACTGCGATGATCTGTGCCTCGATGTCGGCATCGACGTCGACTCGTGCAGCCACGAATCGGGAATCGTCGCCCGGTCGGGTCGAACGGCCGACAGCGGCCGCGACCTCGACGGCGAACTCACGACAACGAGTGTCGTCTGCGCCGTCGATCAGGATCGGGAGGATGTCCACCCGGGCACGCTAGCCGCCGAGCGAGGCGGGCTGAGTCAGCCCGATGGCCACGATTGTGGCAAGTGCGAGGAACGGGCCGAGCGAGACCTCACCGGGAATCCAATCGTCTGGCTGATCGGCGAACCGTTCCGGGGGCTGATGCTTGGCCCATTGCCTGATCCCGAGACCGACGAGCCCGGCGCCGAGCATTGCTCCGATCATCGTCCACACAACCAGTCGTAGTGCGTCCACCGTGTCAACCGTCATCCAGCCGAGGAACAACCCGAGGCTCGGCACCAGCTTGACGTCGCCGAGACCAAGTCCGGGCGGGTAGGCGAGATGCATCACGAGGAAGAAGCCGCCCACGGCCGCAGCCGCGATGAAGGCCGGATTCATGCCATCCGAATAGTCGTTGGCGCCGGAGAGAACCAGTACCGCAAAGGCCCCCGCCAGCAAGGTCGGGTACGTGAGGATGTTGAGCAGCAGATGGTGCTCGATGTCGATCACCAGCATCACCACGAGTGCGGCGAAGAATGCCACGTATGGGGCGAGTTGCCAGGTGAAACCGAAACGCCAACCGGCGAGCGCGAACGAGGTCGCTGCCGCCACGTCGACCAACGGGTACCGCCATCGTGCATGAGACGATTCCTGAGCACAGTGGCGACGCCAGGATGCGAACGGGAGGAGTGCACGCACTCCCCCCAGGTCGGATCCACAGGTCTGGCAACGATGCGTTGCCGCAAACGCTTCTCGCTCGACGAGACGATCGACGGCGATTCCCAGGAGCGGTCCGACGAGGAGGCCGAACAAGCCGAGAGCGATCGCTGCCACGAAGGTCAGCCGTTGCTCTTCAGATAGCGCATGAGCAGCGAGCCACCCTTGCCGTCATCCGATCCCGCCTCGTCGGCGGGAACATCGTCAGAGGAGTCGACCGGTGCTGAGTCGGCGTCTTCCGCCGCAGCGAATGGAAGATCGCCGAAGGCTGCGTCACCGAACATCGGGACGACAGGCTCTGCGTCGCCGGTAGCGAACGGGTTGTCAGACTCGCTGTTGACCGGGAAGGCATCGGGGTCGAAGGCCGGAGGCGCAAACGACGGAATCTCCGGGGTCGGAGCGGGAGGCGGAGGCATCTCGTCCTGCGCTGCGAAGGTGTCAGGCGAAACCCGCTGCGGGGCTTCGAACATGTCGACCGAACCGATCGGGTCGAGACCGCCAAAGGCAGCGGAGGACTCGTTGTCCGGTGCCGGGAGAGCGTCGACGGACTCGGCATCGATCGGGGCCGCGAACTCGCCGGCAAGCGCAGCCTCGTCACCGAAGTGGCTGGGCGGTTCCGGCATCGGCGGGATGTCGGCGTCGACGTCGGCCACGACTGGCGCCTCGGGCATCGGCGGAACCTCGGCATCGAGTTCGGCGAGAACGGGCACGTCGGCGAAGGACACTGGCGCCTCGGCGGCAATCGGTGCCTCAGCGGCGATTGGTGTCTCGTCAGCGACCGTTGCACCTTCTCGTTCGAACGACATCTCCTCGGGAGCGTCGGCTTCGAGATGAGGCGCATCGAACGACGAGTCATCGAACGACGAGCTGTCGAACGCCGGGGTCTCGACAGGAGTCGGGAGATCAGGTGCTGCCATCGGAGCGGATGCCGAGGGCGACGCCGAAGCGGTCATGCCCGCAGCGATCGAAACCAGCGATCGGTCGACGAGTCCCATCACACGCTTGGAACCGTCGAACTCGCCGAGGCCGAGACGATCGGCAACGACGCCAACCGAGGTGCCCTCGCCGATGGCGACGATGGCCGCCCACTCGAACTCGTCGATCGAGACGTCCGCTGTCGGCAGGGTGTCGGCCAGCGAGAGGTGGTGGTCGAGAGACGGCACGACGGCTTCGATCCCACGCCACTCCTCGAGGCGGCTGTGCGCCTCAATGAGAACGGTCTCGAGCTCGTTCGGTTCACCGTCGACGACGGTGTCGCCGTCGAAGGAGAACGAACCCTCTTCGAAACGGAGCAACTCGAAAACGACCTCTGACAGAGCAATCGCATCGGGGTTGGCCGAGACCGACCCGTCGACGAGCAGCCCATCGGAGATCGCTACCGATCCGACGCCGCGGTCGCCGGTGACGTTCAGCACGCCTGTCTTCTTGGCGCCCGAGAGCAGCCCCAGCACTTCATCGAGTGAGAATACGTCGAGGGTTCCCTGCAACATGTTCATGCCACCTTTCCAGATTCCTGATCTGGACCCATCGGACGTGCATTCGCGATCGTTAGGTGTTCAGCACAACTCGCGGCTCACACGCCGACAGCTGCCAGCATCACCTCGACGGGGGCCGGAACCCCCGTCCACCACTCGAAGGCGACGGCGGCCTGATGCACCAGCATCCCCAGACCTCCAACCGAGTGAGCGCCGGCAGCGTCGGCATCGGCCATCAGGCGGGTGCGCTGCGGTTCGTAGACGATGTCGGCGACGATCTGGTCGACTCGCAGGATCGTGGGATCGAGCGGGCTCGCGTCTGGCGCCGGGCCCCCGGCCATTCCGACAGAGGTGGTGTTGACGACGATGTCGACAGCGGCCAGGTCGGTGGAAACACCCACCGACGCCACTTCGCTCAATCCGGCAGCCCGAATCGCTGGACCCTCGGTTCGATTGGTCACCGTGATGTGGGCCGCTCCGGCTCGACCGAGCGCGTCGATGATGCTCCGTGCGGCACCGCCGGCACCGATGACGCCCACCGTTGCTCCCGAGATGGACCGTCCGAGGTCAGCTTCGAGCGCTCGAACGAAACCTACGCCGTCTGTGCTGTCACCGATCAGCACCGAACCCTCGCGCCGCACGCAGTTCACAGAGCCGAGCGCCTCAGCGGCCGGCGTCAACCGGTCGACCAGCGAGGCGACGACCTCCTTGTGCGGCATCGTGACCGAACACCCCTCGATGCCGAGAGCCACCATGGCGGCGAGGGCAGCGGGCGCACCGCCCGATGCCACAGGTGCGGCCAGGAAACGCCAGTCGAGCCCCAGTGCCGCGTATCCGGCGTTGTGGATCTGCGGAGACCTTGAGTGCCGTACCGGGTCGCCGATCACGATCGCGAGGCGTGTGGCCCCGGTGATCGGTTGCTGGTGACCGGGAATCACGGGCGCGCGTCCGTCAACCGCAACCGAGACCCAACTCTTCACAGATCGCCTTCGCTGCCAAGAATTCTTCTTCGGTTTCGGCGAATGTGTGACTGCCGTCAGAATTCGTGAGCACGTAGTAGATGTACTCCGATTCTTCCGGGTTGAGGGCAGCGTCGAGCGACGCCTCGCCTGGCGCGTTGATCGGTGTTGGCGGCAACCCCCGACGTGGCCCTCGGCACGAATAGAGACTCTCGCTCCCGGAATCGAAGGCGCCTGCGTTGATTGCGTCGTCGACGACACGGGTTGCTGCGCCGTAGAGGCACGTCGCGTCGATGCCGAGCGGAATTCCCTCGCGAAGGCGGTTGTAGATCACCGATGCAACGAGCGGCCGCTCCGACTCGATTCGGGTCTCGGCCTCGATCAGCGAGGCAACGATGACGACTTCGTATGGCGACAGGTTGAGGAGATTCTCCGATGCCCCGTAGCCGAGCGCGCCGGTCACCCGCGAGAATTCATCCGACATCTTCTGAAGGACCTCGAGCGCCGTTGCGTCGGCGTTGACCTCGTAGGTGTCGGGAAAGAACAGGCCCTCGTAGCTGGTTGTGCCATCCGGCCGGTAGCGAGGTGCCAGCTGCCCAGAGCGAAGCACCACCTCGAGCTGTTCGATCGTGATGCTGTCGAGCTGATCGGCAATGGTGGGGAGGATTTCGGCCATCCAGAGGCCTTCTCGAACCTGGAACCGTTCGAAGACCTGCGGTTTCGGTCCGAGGTTGAGCACGTCGATGGCTTCTTGCGCCGACGAGTTGAGCTGCATCTGGTACTCGCCTGCTTGGAAGTTCTCCTCACCCTTCCAACGGGCGTAGTAGCGGAAGAAGGTGCTGTTCGGCACGACGTCGGCCTCCTGCAGCAACTGCCCGATCGCTGCAGTCGTTGCCCCGGACGGCACGATGAACTCGACCGTCTCGCCCGGCTCGCCGGGAGGATCGAGCTGCCGATCGAACCACCCGCGAATTCCGTTGTAGGCGGTGAAGCAGATGAAGGCGATCAGGGCAACGGCGATCAGCGCCCGGATCCCACGGAACCACGGCGAGCTGACCCGGGCGACGTTGTCGTCCTCGCGCCACTCGAGTGGAGACTCCTCTGCGGCCCGACGACTCTCTTCGGCGAGCGCGTCATGATGCAGCGTGGTTCCGACGTTGTCTTGATCGAACAAGGGCACGGCGGTCACTGTAGAGCGTCGAGCCACCCCTGGAGGAGCACTGCTGCCGCCACCTGGTCGATGACGTCGCGTTTGGCTTGCCCCTTTGTTCCGGTGACTCGCAGCGACCGCTCCGCCTCGACCGTTGTGAACCGCTCGTCGTACTCCTCGATGGGTACCGCCAGCCGTTTGGCCAGCCCGCGAACCTCGGATCGTACGAGATCGACCGCTCGCCCATCGGTACCGTCCAGCGACAATGGGAGACCGACGACCACGACGACGGCGCCGACCTCGTCGACGATCTCGGCTACTCGCCCGTGCTCGACCGTTCGATCACCGACCCGTTTGATGGTCTCGAACGGCGTGGCCACCATCTGGCCGGAGTCGCTCACGGCAATGCCGATGCGACGTGCCCCGAAGTCGATCCCGACGGCTCGACCTCTCACGACCGGATCACCGCTCAGGAGATTCCGGCCGCCTCGCGGGCGAGATCGAGCGCCGCGTCGACGCCCTCGGGATCCTTGCCTCCGGCCATGGCCAGGTCGGCGCCCTTCCCGCCCCCGCCCTTGATGGCCTTGGCGGCGTCAGCGATGAGATCACCAGCGGCCGGTCCATCCGTGATCGAGGCAGCGACCAACGCCGCTCCCCCGCCATCGGGAGCACCGCCGAGCACGACGGCGGTGATGTCGGGCTGATCACGCAACGCGATGGCCAGATCCTTGAGATCGTCGCGACTCAGACCATCAACGCGTGCGACAACGATCCCGTCGACGGCACGAGCTGCGAGGTCTGCCGCTTGGCCCTGAGCGACATGCCGTTTGAGCTGGGAGACCTCGGAGCGGAGCTCCTTCATCTCGCCGAGACGCTTGCCGAGCCCCTCGACGAGGTCACCCTTCTGGACGTTGAGCAACTCAGCCGCCTGGTCGAGCGTCGTCTGGGCAGAACGCAGCAATTCGATCGTGGTGGACCCGGTCACCGCCTCGATCCGCCGCAGATTGGAGCCGATGGAGCTCTCGCTCACGATCTTCACCAGCCCGATGTCGCCGAGCGCCGACACGTGGGTACCTCCGCAGAATTCGAGAGTCGGACCGGCCCGCAACACCCGAACCAGGTCGCCGTATTTGTCGCCGAAGAACGCGATGGCTCCCATTGCCTCGGCCTCGGCCTTGGTGACCTCGGGGTGATCCGTGGGCTGGTTGGCGAGGATCTCGGCGTTGGCGAGATCTTCGATCGTCCGGACCTGGTCTTCGGTGAGCGGATCGAAGTGCGAGAAGTCGAATCGCAACCGGTCGGGTCCGACGTACGAGCCCTGCTGCTTCACATGATCGCCGAGAGCCTGCCGCAAGGCGAAGTGGAGCAGGTGGGTGGCGGTGTGGTTCCGTCGAATCGCGTTTCGACGGGGCACATCGATGCTCGCCGTCGCTGTCTGGCCGGCGAGGACCTCTCCCCGCTCGATCTCGACGACGTGGCGGTGTACTCCTGGTACGGCGTACACGGTGTCGATCACTGCGGCTGCGCCGGTGTCGGTCGTGATCGAACCGCAGTCGCCGACCTGACCACCGGACTCGGCATAGAACGGGGAACGGTCGAGGAACACGCTGACGGTGTCAGTTCCCTGGCCGGTGACCAGGAGCACCTTCGCCTCGACGTCGACCACATGATCGCGGCCGACGAACTCGGTGACGCCGTGATCATCGAGCATCGCCTGGACCTGTTCAAAGTCGGCGTCCTGACGCACGCCTTTCCGGCTGGCTTTGGCCCGCTCGCGTTGTTCGGCCATGTCGGCCTCGAAGCCGGCACGATCAACGCGGAAGCCGCGCTCGCTCACGACCTCCTCGGTGACCTCGTATGGGAACCCGTACGTGTCGTGCAGCAGGAACGCGACCGATCCGGGAAGCTCACCACCCTCCGGGACCTCGCCGAGCTGGTCATCGAGGATCTTGAGACCATTGGCCAACGTGCGCCGGAACTGGGATTCTTCTCGTTCGACAACTCCCCGGACGAGCTCGTGGGTCGTCACGAGCTGGGGATAGTCGACCCCCATGATGTCGACGACCGCGTCGACCAGGGTCGGGGTGACCAGGGAGTCGACCCCGAGGAGGTAAGCGAAGCGGACGGCACGACGCATGATGCGTCTGAGCACGTATCCGCGATCCTCGTTGCTCGGGAACACCCCGTCCGAGATGAGAAAGGTCATGGTCCTGGCGTGCTCGGCCAGCACCCGGAGCGCCAGATCGCTGTCGGCATCTGCACCGATCGAGTAACCCGTGACCTCGGAGGCGACGTCGATGAGACGTGCCATCTCGTCGATCTCGAACACGGAGTCCTTGCCCTGCAGGACCGAGAGGATGCGTTCGAGTCCCGCCCCGGTGTCGATCGACGGCTTCGGCAACGGCGTCGAATTCCCGTTCTCGTCGGTCTCGAATTGCATGAACACGAGGTTCCAGATCTCGACGTAGCGGGCATCGGCCGCTGGATTGGCCGGGCCACCATCAGGTCCATACGCCGGGCCTTTGTCCCAGAAGATCTCCGAACTCGGACCGTTTGGACCGGTGTCGGCCATCCGCCACCAGTTGTCGTCGTCGAGCCTCTGAATGCGTTCGCGTGGGATGCCGACCGTCTCGGCCCAGATCTCTTCTGCTTCGTCGTCCGACAGGTGCACGGTCACCCACAACCGCTCGGGATCGAGCCCCAGCAGGTCTGTGCAGAACTCCCAGGCATCGGGAATGGCTTGCTCCTTGAAGTAATCGCCGAAGCTGAAGTTGCCCATCATCTCGAAGAAGGTCAAATGGCGCGCGGTGCGACCGACTTCGTCCAGATCGTTGTGCTTGCCACCGGCCCGCACGCACTTCTGGACCGAGACGGCGCGGGGGTGCGGCGGGCGCTCTTCGCCGACGAAATACGGCTTGAACGGCACCATCCCCGAGTTCACGAACAGGAGCGTCTGATCGTGCGGGATCAGACTGGCCGACGGGATCAACTGGTGATCCCGTTCGATGAAGAAATCGGTGAAGGCTTTTCGCAACTCGTTCGCTCTCATGGTGCCGCAGAGGCTACCGGCTCGAACTGTCCCGCTCCGATGACTTTCGCAGGCGCCGATCCCATGGCTTCTGAGGTGGCCGGTAGGTCCGCTGGACGCGGCCGACCTCCGGTGCACGAAGGGCCGCGACGAAGCGGCGACGGCCCCTCGGTATCGGTGGCGGCGTGAGCGGGATCGGTGCATCGAGCGAGCGCTCATCGGAACGGAGGTCCAACAAGGCCTCGGTGGCCGCCGTCTCGCCGGCCGAACCGCCCCCGGCGTTGAAGTAGCGGAAGTCCCGCAAGAGATCGCGCCGATCGAGTTCGGCCTGATCGGTCACCGAATCCCTGGCCGATCGGAGTCGATCGGCGATGGCTTGCCGAGGGCGCATGGTCACGCCGGCACGGGTGACCCGGGCCGCAACGGCACCGGTACGCATCGCCGCAGAGCCGGTCCGCACCGCGACCGAACTGCCTCTGCGAGCTGCCTTGGCACTCACGGCGGCGGCGCCACCCGCCTTGATGACGTCTCCCGGGAGCGCATTGGCGGCACGCACCACGGATGCGGGAAGACGTTCTTCGAGTTTGGAAGCGGCCTCGTCGACCGAACGGCCCACGCCACGACGGGCTGCGTATTTGACGCCGGCGCCGAGCAGCATCCACCGCATCTTGCGGAGGAGGAAGGCGATCATGAAGCGATCGTGTCGTGGGCTGAATTCTTCGCCTTGCGCCGCCTACGAACACCGAGCCAACCCCGAGCCACCTTGCTCGATCCGGATGCGATCGCCAGTGACCGGATCACGGGATCCTGGACTGCCTCGTGAGTTCGGCGTGAGGTCTCGCTCATGGCGGTGGTGGCTTGGTCAGCTCGATCGAGCACGAGGTCGACCTTGTCGAGTTCGGCGTCGGCGTCGGCAACGAGTTGACGCAGCTCGCGAAAGGCACCGATGCCCTCGTCTCGAAGCTGATGAGCCGTGTCCTCGAGCTTGGCGAGTGTTCGATTGAGGTTGTTGACCGCAACGACCAGGATCACAGCGACGACGACGACCGCAATGGCGACCATGATGGCCGCGAACTCAGAAATGCTCACGAGGGGCCACGATAGCGGGCCTCGTGACCCCGATCGGTCGGGCGCCAGTATCGACGCTCTGACACCTCGGCCGGCCGGTACTCCTGATCCACCTCGCCGCCATCGTGATCGTGCGGGTACAAGTAGCCCTCGCCGTGCCCGAGTGACGCTGCGCCGCGGTAGTGGGCATCACGCAGATGCATCGGCACCTCGCCCGCCGGCAGGTTCTGCACGTCAGCCATGGCCTCGTTGATCGCGAGACACACCGAATTCGACTTCGGGGCCGTCGCGAGATGGATCACCGCCTGGGCCAGATGGAACTTCGCCTCGGGCAGTCCGACGAATTCGACCGCGCGAGCCGCAGCATTGGCCACCACGAGGCTCATCGGGTCCGCCATACCGACGTCCTCGCTGGCGAGGATGACGAGTCTGCGAGCGATGAACCGTGCGTCCTCTCCGGCGGTGAGCATGCGCGCAAGCCAATAGACACCGGCATCGGGGTCACTGCCCCGGATGCTCTTGATGAAGGCGCTGATGACGTCGTAGTGCTCGTCCCGCCCGTACCGCAGCGATTTGAGATCCGTGGCGGCCTCGGCGTGCTCGAGTGCGACGTGGGCCGGGGCCGTGTCATCGGATCCGGGTTCGGCGTCGCGTGCCCCGGCGGCGAGAGCGACCGCGACCTCCAGGGTGGTGAGCGCCTGGCGTCCGTCGCCAGCGGCCCGATCGGCCAGATACGTGATTGCATCGTCGTCCGCCGTCGCCCGCTCGGCTCTCAAGCCCCTTCGAATCAACTCCGCGAGATCGTCCTCGCCGAGCATCTCGAGACGGAAGAGCGTGGAACGAGATCGCAGCGGAGGATTCACCTCGAAGAACGGATTCTCCGTTGTGGCCCCGATCAGGGTCAGGACCCCGGACTCGACGGCGGGGAGCAGAGCGTCTTGCTGCGCCTTGTTGAAGCGGTGGACCTCGTCGAGGAAGAGGATCGTGCCGGTGCCGTGAGCACCGAGGCGTTCCTCGGCGGCCGCTATCACGGCCCGCACGTCCTTCACGCTGGCCGTGACCGCCGAGAGCTGCTCGAACGTCTTCGATGACGTGTTGGCCACCAGTCTCGCCAGTGTCGTCTTGCCTGTACCGGGCGGTCCCCACAGGATCACCGACGACAGACGGTCGGCCTCGACGAGTCGACGCAGGGTCCCCTTCGGACCCAACAGATGCGTCTGGCCGACGACCTCGTCGAGCGTCGCGGGGCGGAGTCGGGCCGCTAACGGTGAACGGGCCTCCAGGCGAGCGGCTGCGGCGGCAGCGAAGAGGTCATTCCCCACTTCGAGCAGGCTAGTGCGCCTACGATGAGGACCTCATGGAGTCCATTGTCGAGTTTGCCCTGTACACGTGGGTGGCGGTGTCGATCCTGGCTGTGCTGGTACAGCTGGTGAGGATCGTCCGCCATCGGATGTCGAATGCTGCGAAATCCCATTCCCGGTCGGCCGACCAGGAGACGGGCAACGCCACGATCGATCTCCATAAGCGCATGCGTGGGGCGCCGGTCGACGATTCAGCGGTCAGTCTCGAAGAACTCGAGCAGGTCGAGCAGCGGGTATCGGCCGTCGCATCGTCGCGTGGTGCACCGTCTTCGACGCCCATACCCCCAGCGCCGCCGGCACCCCCAGCATTTCCCGTGGCCGCCGGAGTTCCCCGGCCGGCCGCCATGCCATTTGATGTTCCCGAGATCCCCGATCCGTCGACAAAGATCTCCATCCCGACGCCAGGGATCACACCATCACAAGTCGAGCCGACCGCAGCGGCAGCCGATCCTGCCGAGGCTTCGGTCACCGCCGCCGATCCCGAGGTCGGTGCACCCACCAGCCCGGCGCGCACCCTCGCCGACATCCTCGCCGGAGTGCGGCTCCCATGGAACCTGCTTCCGACCGTCGACCAGGCTCGCGAACCGAGCAATGATCGGGTCGTCCTGATGACCGACGGTGTCGAGCCGGCCGAGGTCGGGGCCGATGTCGCCGATGAGCTCGAACGTCTCGGCTTCATCATTTCAACCCGTGGCGAGGACACGGCCATCGCCACGCGCGGGGATGACGTGCTCGGCCTACAGATCGTCCCCGAGGCCGGCGACGCCTCCACCGGGGCCGAACAACGCTTCCCACACGCGTCGCCCACCAGCGTCGCCCTGGACATCTGGGTCGAGGCCTGAATCGAGTTGTGCCCCCGGATCGAGGGCGGCTGGTCAGCTTGCGGGCGGCAGCGTCCTGATCCCGAGTTCGGTCAGGAGAGCGTCATCGACCTCGCCCGGTGAGCCGGTCATCGGATCGAGGCCGGATTGCGGCTTCGGGAACGCGATGATCTCGCGAATGTTCTCCTCGCCGGCCAGTATTGCGGCCAGGCGGTCGATGCCGTATGCGAATCCGCCGTGAGGCGGTGCACCGTACTTGAACGGCTCGAGGAAGAAACCGAACCGGCGGTTCGCTTCGTCGTCATCGATGCCGAGCATTGCGAAGACCCGCCGCTGGAGGACCGGATCGTGGATTCGGATGCTGCCGGAGCCGAGCTCCCACCCGTTCAGCACGAGGTCGTAGGCCCAGGCCCTGACCGACATCGGATCCTCTTCGAGCTTGTCGATGTCCTCGAGGTGGGGATGGCAGAACGCGTGGTGTCCGGGCTTCGGGCGACCAGTGGCTGCATCGACGCCGACGAAGAGCGGAAAGTCCGTGACCCAGAGGTACTTGTACGGGCCCTGGCTGACCGGTGGCCGAGCCACGCGGTTGCGGAGCTCGCCGAGCACCTCGCAGGTCGTCATCCACTCGTCGGCGATGATCAGGATCAGATCGCCTTCGGCTGCTCCGAACTCCTCGATGAGCGCCGCCTTCTCGTCGTCAGAACAGAACTTGGCGACCGGTGAGTCGAGGACGAGCGCACCGTCTTCAGTGACCACCCGCATCCAGACCATGCCCTTGGCCCCGTTCGACTTGGCGAAGTCGGTCAGTGCGTCGAGCTTGTTGCGGCCGTAGTCGGCTGAACCGCCGGGAAGGCAAATGCCCTTGATCGACTCGGCGGACGAGAACGCTTTGAACTCCGTCGATGCGAAGATCGGCGTGAGTTCGTGCAGCTCTACCCCGAAGCGGAGATCGGGCTTGTCCGAGCCGTAGATGTTCATGGCCTCGTGCCAGGTGATGCGCTGGACTGCGTCCGGGCGCACACCGGTGACGGCCTCGGCCGCGTCGAGCACGCCGATCTCGGCAGCCGAGAGCACATCGTCGACGTCGCAGAAGGACATCTCCATGTCGAGCTGCATGAACTCGTACTGGCGGTCGGCCCGAAGGTCTTCGTCTCGAAGGCAGCGGGCGATCTGGTAGTAGCGGTCGAGACCGCCGACCATCAGGAGCTGCTTGTAGAGCTGAGGCGACTGCGGCAGGGCGTAGAAGGAACCTGGGCGCTGCCGCGAAGGTACGAGGAACTCACGTGCCCCTTCCGGCGTGGAGGGCATCAACATCGGGGTCTCGACCTCGACGAAGTCCTGCTTGGCCATGGCGTTGCGGATGGCAGCGTTCACCTTGGAACGCACTCGCATGTTGCGCTGCATTCGCTCGCGCCGCATGTCCAGGTAGCGGTACTTCAGGCGCACCATCTCGTCGACGTCGTCGGCCCGCTGATCGAGCGGGAACGGCGGCGGCTCAGCCGCCGACAGAACTTCGACCGAGCATTCCTTCAGCTCGATCTCGCCAGTGCCGAGGTCCGGATTGACAGTGTCATCGGTGCGGAGCGTCACCGTGCCGGTGACCTTGAGCACGTACTCGCTCCTGACGTCGACGTCGTTGGTGAACACGCACTGGGTGACACCGGTGTGATCGCGGAGATCGACGAACGCCAGACGCTCTCCGTGTTCGCGGCGACGATTGACCCAACCGGTCAGGGTGACGACCTCGCCGGCATTCGCTGCGGTCAGTTCGCCGCAGGTGTGGGTTCGCATCATGAGAGCAGATCCTTCAGTTGTTTGGTGAGTTCGTTGCGCGGGATCGTGACTTGATCGCCGTCGCCGTCCATGGGGCGAACCGTGACGGTGTCGGCGGCCGCTTCGTCCTCTCCGACGATGACGGCCACGGGGGCGCCACTCTTGTTGGCTGCCTTCATCTGCGCCTTCATCGAACGGCCGTCGTAGGCACGTTCGACACGCCAGCCTTCGCGACGGAGATCGCTTGCCAGCACCAGCGCTTCGGTTCCGGTGGTGGTGACGACGACGAAGACATCGGCTGTCGAGGGAGCGGCGGGGAAGACGCCTTCTGCGTCGCATGCCAGGAGGGTCCGGTCGACACCGAGGGAGAAACCGACTCCGGGGTCGTCCGGGCCACCGAGGTCGGCGACGAGGCCGTCGTACCGGCCGCCGCCACCGACGGCGTTCTGCGCCGCGTCGAGCGCATTCGATGCGAACTCGAAGGTGGTGCGGGTGTAGTAGTCGAGACCGCGGACGAGCCGGGGAGCCTCGGTGAAGGCGATGTCGAGATCTCGAAGTCCGTCCAGCACTCGCCGGTAAGACGCACCCGCGTCGTTCGACACGTGGTCGATCAGCATCGGGGCACCTGCGATGAGGGTGGCGTCCTCGGGCCGCTTCGAGTCGAGCACTCGCAGCGGATTGATCTCGAGCGTCGCCCGACTCTGCTCGCTGAGCTCGCTGCGGTGCTCGGCGAAGTAGCTCTTCAGGGCCTCCAGATAGCCGGGCCGTTCGGCGGCGTCGCCCAGCGTGTTGATCAGCAGTGTGACGTCGGTCAGCCCGATCCGGGTATAGAACCGAGCGGCGAGGGCGATGAGTTCGGTGTCGAGGTCGGGGTCGTGTGACCCGATGACTTCTGCTCCTACCTGATCGAACTGGCGGTAGCGGCCCTTCTGGGCCCTCTCCTGACGGAAGGCGGGCCCGGCATACCACGCCTTCCACGGGGGCAGGGGTCGATTCTGGACGTACGCCCTGCACACCGAGGCGGTGAACTCGGGACGTAGTGCAATCCGGCGGCCGCCGTTGTCCTCGAAGTCGTAGAGCTCCTTGGTGACGATGTCGGTGGACTCTCCGATCCTGGTGAAGACGCCGAGATCCTCGAACATGGGTGGCACGATCTGTCCGAATCCGGCGTTCTCGGCCTCGTCGGCGAAGACCTCGACCAGTGCCCGCATGCGATCAGTGTCGGGCGAGAGGAGATCGCGAGTGCCGGGGAGGGCTTGGAACAGAGGTCGTGCCATGAGCCGCCGAGGTTATCTGGTCTCCGACCGAGGCAAGGACTCATTTCTGGCCAATGGCCGCGACCAACCCGAGGCTGTGACCCCTGAAACTATGGGGTGCAAACCTCGGGTTTGTGCCCCACAGAATCGGGGGTCTGAGCCTCCGGTTGGGGTCTGCGATCGATGTGGGGATTCAGTTGCCGCGACCGGGCAGGACGCGGTACGCGTCGTACACGCCGTCGATTTTGCGGATACTGCGCAGCAGATCGTCGAGGTGTGACGGATCGGCGATCTCGAACTCGAATCGCAACCGGGCAATCCGATCGTCACCCGTCGTGGTCGTCGCCGACAGGATGTTCACGTGGTTGTCCGAGAACAGGATCGTGACATCGCTGAGCAGATGCGAGCGGTCGTAGGCCTTGACCTCGGCGGAAGCGACGAAGTGCGTGTTGGACCCATCGAGATCCCATTCGACGTCGATCACGCGGTCGTTCTGATTCGTACTGAGCGAAATGGCATTGGCGCAATCCGAGCGGTGAACCGACACCCCACGACCACGCGTGACGAAGCCGATGATCTCGTCGCCCGGCACAGGGGTACAGCAGCGCGAGAGCCGGACCAGCACGTCATCGAGACCCTCGACGTGGACGCCGGCCTCGTTCCCGGCACGCCGACGTCGTTGCCGACGGGCGGTGACCGGAAGCGACTCCTCGACCCGACCCGTCGCCGCGTCGAGCTCCTTGGAGATCCGAGCTGCCACCGACTTCGCTGAGATCTGGTGGGCCCCGATGGCGGCATAGAGACCAGCAGCGTCGCCGTAGTTCAGTTTCTCGGCCACGGACGAGATCACGCCGGCAGACGCGATCTTCTGGACGGGCAGACCTTCTCGTCGCATCGCCGACTGGAGGTCGTCCTGCCCGTTGCTGATCGCATCCTCGCGTCGCTCTCGGGAGAACCATTGTTTGATCTTGGACGCGGCCCTCGGTGAGCGAACAAAGGTGAGCCAGTCCCGCGAGGGGCCCGCGTCCGACGCCTTCGAGGTGAAGATTTCGACCGTCTCGCCAGAGTGGAGCGGATCGGCGAGCGACACGAGCCGACCGTCGACCTTCGCCCCGACCGTCCGGTGGCCGACATCGGTGTGGATGGTGTAGGCGAAGTCGACCGGAGTCGCCCCGGCCGGCAGCGTGATGACCTCGCCTTTGGGCGTGAAGACGAACACCTCGTCCTGGTCGAGATCGACCTTGAGGTTGGCCATGAAGAGACTGGGGTCGTTGGTCTCGTCCTCGAACTCGATGATGCGGTCGAGCCACGGCAGATCGATCTGGGCGCTGCCCTGTGGCAACTCCTTGTAGACGTAGTGGGCAGCCACCCCGAACTCGGCCCGAGCGTGCATCTCGAGAGTGCGGATCTGCACCTCGATCGGCTTGCCCTGCGGACCTATCACCGTGGTGTGCAACGACTGATAGAGGTTGAACTTGGGCATGGCGACGTAGTCCTTGAACCGCCCCTGCACCGGCTTCCACGTCGCGTGGATGGAGCCGAGCGCGGCATAGCAGTCACGCACACTCTCGACGACAACGCGGATCCCGATCAGGTCGTGGATCTCGTTGAACTCCTTGCCCTTCACGACCATCTTTTCGTAGATCGAGTAGAGGTGCTTCTCCCGACCCGTCACCTCGGCCTCGATTCCGAGCTCTGCGACCCGCCCCCGAACATCTTCGAGGACCTGCGTGAGGTAGATCTCTCGCTCGGGGGCCCGCACCGCAACCATGTGATCGATCGTGGCGTAGCGCTTCGGGTGCAACGCGGCGAAGCTGAGGTCTTCGAGCTGGGTCTTGACCTCCTGGATGCCGAGCCTGTGGGCGAGCGGAGCGTAGACATCCAGTGTTTCTCGAGCCGTGCGTTCCTGTTTCCACGACGGCATGCCGGCGATCGTTCGCATGTTGTGCAGGCGGTCGCACAACTTGATGATCAGGACCCGGACGTCCTTGGCCATCGCCACCAGCATCTTGCGGAAGGTGGCCGCCTGCTGGGCTTCCTTCGAGTCGAACCGCAGGCGATCAAGCTTGGTGACGCCATCGACGATGGCGGCGACATCGGATCCGAACGCGGACTCGATCTCGCCCAGCGTCAGTGGCGTGTCCTCGACCGCATCGTGGAGCAGCGCGGCAGCGATGGTGATCTCGTCGAGGCCCAGACCAGCCACGATCGTGGCCACTGCGAGCGGGTGTGTGATGTACGGCTCGCCACTCTTGCGTCGCTGCGGGGCGTGAGCGATCGCAGCCATCTCGTACGCCCGCCGGATCGTGGCGACCTGTTCCTTGCGGCGGGGCCCGTCAAAGTTGAGCACGAGGGGCGCGATCTCGTCGAGGTCGGTCGACGCATCGCGCCGCCAGGGAAGTACGCGTTCGACGACGGCCATCAGTGGATCTCCCACAGACTGTGGACCGAATGGGGTTCGAGCTTCAACCGTCCGCCGAGCGCAACCAGCTCCAGCACAGATCTCACCTCGACGACTTCGCCACCCATGCGCTGGACGAGCGAACACGCGGCGGCAGCGGTACCCCCGGTGGCAATCACATCGTCGACGATCACCACTCGATCATCGGCACCGACACTGCCCGCTTGCATCTGGAGCGTGTCGCTGCCGTACTCGAGGGCATAGTCGATCGACTCGACCTTGCCAGGGAGCTTGCCCGGCTTGCGGGCACACACGAAGCCGACGCCGAGGCGTTGGGCTGTGATCATGCCGGCGAGGAATCCCCTGGCTTCGATCCCGACGACCACATCGACGTCCTCGAGTCCGGAGGCCAGGGCGACCGCACATCGTGAGGTTGCCGACGAGGACCGCCACAGCGGGGACAGGTCCTTGAACTGGATACCGGGCGTCGGAAAATCGGCTACATCGGAAACTACATCGGTGAGCCACGCCGGCGCTGCCATCAAACGATGCTACTCGCTCGATCCAAGGACGCTGACGCTTGGGAGCCCTAGCGGGACGCTTTTCTGGCCAAGCGTTTCTCGCGCTTCTCCCGTTCGGCTGTGATCTCGGGGTCGCGCTCCTTGAGCAGCGCAAGCACCGGTGCGGCAACGAAGACAGACGAGTACGTGCCGAGGATCAAGCCGATGAACAGGGCGAGAGCGAAGTCACGCAGCGTGGCCCCACCGAGCAGCACCGATCCGATGATCAGCATCGATGCCACCGGCAACACGGTGGTGATGGTCGTGTTGATCGAGCGCATGAGCACCTGGTTCATCGAGCGGCTGACGAGCTCGGTGTAGCCGTCGGCCATGGCTCCGGCCTCCTCTTGTTTCTCGAGGACCTTGTCGAACACCACGACCGTGTCATAGAGCGAATAGCCCATGATCGTGAGGAGGGCAATCACGGTGGCCGGACTGACCTCGAACCGGAACAGCGAATACAGACCTGCGATCAACAGCAGATCGTGGACGACTGCGATGACGGCCCCGACACCCATCCTCCACTCGAGTCGCACCGAGAGATAGATCAGCACGGCGAAGAAGAAGAAGATGAGCGCTTCGAAGGCCTTCTTGGTGATCTGGTCACCCCAGGTCGGTCCGACCTCGTTGATGCTGACCTCGTCTGCGGTCACGCCGCCGAGTGCGGCCAGTTCGTCGACGATCGCCGACGAGGACCCGAGGGCCTCGGACCCGGTCTGCACCCGAATGAACGAACCGGCGTCTGGGTCGTCGACCCTCTGGATGCGAGCCGTGGCGTCCGAGATGGCGCTGCGAGCGTCCTCCACCTGGATGCTGTCGTCAACCGGGACTTCGAAGATTCCACCCCCCTCGAAATCGATGCTGCGGTTCAGCCCGGCCGTGAGGATCAGGATCAGTGAGATCACGGTCAGCGAAATCGAGATCGGCAGCGAACGCTTCCAGATCGGAACGAACCGGAAGTCGGCCTTGCCGTCGAATACTTCGGAAATCGAGCTCATGCTGCATCTCCTCGCAGTCCGAGCAGTCTCGGATTCTTCTTGACCGCCCCCATGTTGGCGAACCACGCAAGTGCCGGCCGCATGAAGAGGTAGGACACGAACAGGTCCAGGAGGGTCGCCACTCCCAGGTAGAACGCGAACCCTCGCACCGCACCGACCGTCAGGAAGTACAGCAGTGCTGCTGCGATCAGGCTGACGATGTCGGCCTTGAGGATCGTGCTGATCGAAGTCTTGAATGCACGCTCGACCGCCGTGGGCACCTTGCGCCCCTCGGACACCGAGTCTTTCACGTTTTCGAAGTACACGATGTTGGAGTCGGCCGACACGCCGATGGCCACGATCAGACCCACGACACCGGCCAGCGAGATGGCCAAGCCCTGCGTCGCCCCGAACCAGGAGACGATGCTCCACAGCATCAGGCCGGACATCACCAGACCGGCAATGGCGACCAGGCCGGCCAAGCGGTAGTACGCCATCAAGTACAGAGCGACGAGACCGAGGCCGATGAGGCCGGCGAGCGTCCCGGATCGCAGGACGTCGTCACCGATGGTGGCCGACACCGTTCGGGTGGCCTGTGCCTCGAGTTCAACGGGCAGCGCACCGAAGCGGAGCGCAGTGTTTACGTCGCGGGCCTCAGATTCCTCGAACGAGCCGCTGATGACGATGCGGTCGCGTTCGAACGATGCTGCGTTGATCGACGGGGCCGAAATCGACTGGCCGTCGAGCACGATTGCGAGGCGACCGGTCGGGCAGATCTCGGTCTGGTTGAAACACAACTGCGCCACCGCATTGAATCGGTCGATGCCTTCGGGGCCTGCCTCGAAGACCGGGTTGACCGACCACTCGCGACCGTCGAACCCCACTTCGGAGCCCTCCAGAGCGTTGCCGGTGAGCAGAGACGGGCCGAGGCACAGAGCCCCACCCTCGCGGGACTCGAGCAGGACATACGCCTCGGCGAAGTCATCTTCGGGCGCAGTGGGCTGGCCAGTCAGACATGCCTGCTGGATCGCCAGCTGAGTTGACGTGAGCGGCACAGCCTCGACCGGTGCCTCATCGACCGGGGTCTCGTCGACCGGTGCCTCATCGACGGGGGTCTCGTCGACTGCTGGATCGGCGTCGGTCTGGCGCTCGCGGATGTGACCGAGCGACTCTTCTTCCTCTGCACCGGCATCGACGGTTGTGTCGGTCGTGTCGGTGGGCTCCGTCGTGTCGGTCGTGTCCGTGGATTCGCCGGGGTCGACTTCGAATGTGGGAAGCGGTCCGAGATCGAGCAGGACCGGACGGAACCGCAGCTCGGCGGTCTGGCCGACCAACTGCAGCGCTCGTTGCTGCTCCTCGACACCGGGGAGATCGACGACGATGGTGTCGCCCTGCCGGCTGATCTCGGGCTCGGCAACACCCAGGGCGTCGACGCGGCTCCGGATGATCTCGACGGTCTGATTGAGTGCCTCTTCGTCTGCATCGCCGACGGTCTGGTAGACCACCGAGACGCCACCTTGCAGATCCAGTCCCAGCAACGGTTCGTTACCGGCGGCGAGGGTGTAGATGAAGCCGCCGACGGCGACGATCACCACGAACAGCCCAGACACCAGATGGTTGCGTGACATCAGTCGATCTCTTCGGTGTCGCCGATACCGGAGGCGACGGTCTCGTCACCCTCTCCGTCACCCTCGTCCTCGCCGATGTCGTTGATCTTGCCCGTCACCGAGGAACGGGACATCTTGAGCTCGACTCCGTCGGCCACTTCCAGCCAGATGACGGACTCATCGAGATTGTTGATGAAGCCGTGGATGCCCGAGGTGGTGATCACTTCGTCGCCCTCGTGGAGGCTGCCCAGCAGTTGGCGGGCCTCCTTGGCTCGTCGTTGCTGCGGCAGAATCAGTGCCACATACATGACGACGAACAGCAGTGCAGGAAAAATCAGGGCTTCCATGGACAATCACCAACTCGGCTCGGGCGGTCAACCGACGAACGCTAGCGCCTGCGACGCAGCAAACGGTCGAAGGGGACACGCGTTCCGGCCGGTCGAATCAGCCCCACGTCTCCCAGATCTCGCGCCGCAGCTGTTCGAACGTTCCTCCCTCGATCGCGTTGCGCATGCGTGTGGTCAGATCGGCCAACCACGCCAGGTTGTGGAGAGTGATGATCCGTCCGGCCGTCGACTCGTTCGTGTTGAGCAAGTGGCGCACGTACGCCCGGCTGTACCTGCTCGACAACGGATGCTCGAAGCCCGGGTCGATCGGACCGCCGTCGTCGGCAAAGCGGGCGTTCTTGAGGTTCAGGCGACCCTCGCTGGTGAGCGCCGTCCCGTGCCGTGCGAGCCGGGTCGGCAGCACGCAGTCGAACATGTCGACCCCGTGCGCCACTGCCTCGACGAGACCGATCGGATCTCCGAGCCCCATGAAGTACCGAGGCTTGTCGGCGGGAAGGTGTGCCGTGGCCGCGTCGAGCGCCGGCACCATTTCGTCGCGACTCTCCCCCACTGACAGGCCCCCGATGGCGTAACCGTCGAATCCAATGGCGACCGTCTCCTCCGCCGAGTACCTGCGCATCTCCGGATCGACACCACCCTGCACGATGCCGAACTGTGCCTGATCGACTCGATCATGCGCCTCCTTCGAGCGGAGGGCCCATCGTAGGGTTCGTTCGACGGCGTCGACCTGGACCTGGCGCGGGCTTGGAAGGGGCGGACACACGTCGAGCACCATGGCGATGTCGGCGCCGAGTTGCTGTTGCACAACGACCGAACGCTCGGGCGTGAGGTGGACGGCCGAACCGTCGTAGACGGACTTGAAGGTCGCTCCGTCCTCGCTGATCTTCGGCTCGAGCGAGAAGATCTGGTAGCCGCCGGAGTCGGTCAAGAGGTGGCCGGACCAGTCCATGAATCGATGGAGCCCTCCGTGACGCTCGATGAGGTCGGCGCCCGGCCGCTCCATCAAGTGGTAGGTGTTCCCGAGCACGATCGGCGGACCCAGCCGCTCGAGGTCACCCGTATCGAGCGTCTTCACCGCGGCCCGGGTACCGACCGGCATGAATACAGGGGTCGGAATCGACCCACGGTGGTTGGTCATGACCCCGGCTCGGGCCCTGCCGTCTGTGGCCGTGATCTCGAGCGACAGCGGGCCGGTGACCTCGCTCACCGCAGCACCCCGTACCAACCGAGCAACAAGAACACAGCAGTGGCGAGGGCGAGGGCGACGAAGAAACCGATCCACTCTTTCCTGGTGGGGGGCCATCCGCTGGTGCGATGCTCGGGCTGAGGAGCGTTCATGACCCGAGGATAGGAACGTCGCATCGATGATGCGGTCCAGGTCTCATGCCCTGGTCAGCAGCATTGCATCACCGAAGCTGAGGAAGCGATAGCCCTCGTCGAGCGCCGTGCCGTAGAGGTCGCGCCATCGCTGGCCGACGAAGGCGTCGATCATCACCAGCAACGAGCTGCGGGGCACGTGAAAATTGGTCATCAGTACGTCGACCACCTTCCAGTCGAATCCGCGGTGGATGAACAGATCGGTCGAACCCTCGAGCCGGCCGGTGGCGGCCACCGATTCGAGGGTGCGCACGGTCGTGGTTCCGATCGCCACCACACGTTCGGCTCGCTGGATCTGTTCCCATGTGTCGGGGGCCACCCGATAGCTCTCGTGATGCATCTCGTGGTCGAGGACCGAGTCGGTGCTCATGGGGCGGAACGTGCCGAGACCCACCCGGAGATCGACCCTGGCCAGACCGATGCCGCGTTCCTGGAATCCGTCCAGCACCTTGGGTGTCAGATGGAGGCCCGCGGTCGGCGCTGCGACCGAGCCAGGATCGTTGGCGTAGACGGTCTGATACCGCTCGGGATCGGCCAGCGGCTCGGTGATGTATGGCGGCAGCGGCACTTCGCCTGCGCGCTCGAGCAGATCATCCGACAGCAGGCGCACCACACGGCGACCGTCGTCGAGTTGATCCACCACCTCGACGACCGGTTCACCGTCGAGCTCCAGCACGGTGCCGACTCGCAGTCTCTTTCCAGGGCGGACCAGCGCACGCCACTCGTGATGGCGACCTGTCGGCTCGAGCAGCAGGACCTCGATCGCGCCGCCGGTGGGTTTGTGGAGATGGAAGCGCGCCGGGAGGACCCGGGTGTCGTTGACCACGACGACGTCCCCGGGCCGGAGCTCGCCTGGGAGATCGGCGACGGTGAGGTGGCGCACCGGATCACCATCGACCAGCAGACGGGCGGCATCGCGAGGTTCGACCGGCACTTGTCCGATCGCCGCGGCTGGCAGACCGTAGTCGAATGCGGCAGTGTCGAACGCGGCAGCGTCGAAGGCGTCGCCGACAGGAGATGTCACGGCTCAGAATGTAACGAGTGCTCGGGCACAGTCTTGCGGCGGAGAAGACTCGAGAAATCACCTAGGACGAACGCTTGTTCCTGGATTGACTGTCACACCCCCTGAGTACTGTGATGAGTATGAGTTTGACGGAGATCTCGTCACCCACGAAGTGCCGACGGCGCTCCATCCGCGACGTCCGCGCCGCCGGCCTCGAAGCCATCGCCAAAC
>CBESNA010000016.1:0-78674 GCA_965530755.1 uncultured Acidimicrobiia bacterium
ATGTTGTTGTTGATACGCATGATCTCTCGGGGTTCCTTCCACTTGAGAGTTCGTTCTTCTGTTGAATCGGTCAGGGGCGAGCGCCCCCGACCGGGTGGTTCGTCGCAACGAATGGCACGCCGGCTCCATCCGTGGAGCCGTCACGCCGATGACGATTAGCGCAGGAGGCTGAGCACCGACTGCGGGACAGCGTTTGCCTGTCCCAACATCGCGGTGCCGGCCTGCTGCAGAATTTGGTTCTTGGTGAAATTCACCATCTCGGCTGCCATGTCGGTGTCACGAATACGTGACTCAGACGCGGCGAGGTTCTCGGTCGTGACCGAGAGGTTGTTGATCGTCGACTCGAGACGGTTCTGAACTGCACCGAGTGTTCCTCGAGCCGTCGAAATCGCCCCGATCTCCGTGTCGATCGCCTCGATCAAGGTTCGAGCATCCCCAGCCGTGGTGACCGTGCCGGCCACCCCCGTCGGAGCTGCCGTCGCGGCAATCGTGATCTGACCGTTCGTGGAAGCGGCGACGCCGCCCTCGGATCCGACCTGCAGTTTGACGGTCGTGGTGCCGAAAACGGTGGCACCAGCGAAGGTGGTGTCGGCGCCGATGCGGGTGATCTCAGCGTTCAGAGCTGTCAGCTCGGCGTTGATGGCGGTACGAGCCGACGCGTCATTGGTGTCGTTGGCACCCTGCACTGCAAGGTCGCGCATACGACCCAGCATGTTGTGCACTTCACCGAGGGCACCTTCCGCGGTCTGCACGAACGAAATGCCGTCCTGTGCGTTCCGCGACGCCTGCTTGAGACCACCGATCTCTGCCCGCAGTTTCTGCGAGATGACAAGACCGGCAGCATCGTCGCCTGCACGGTTGATCCTGTAGCCGGACGAAAGCTTTTCCAAGCTCTTGCCCAGCATGGTGTTGCTGGTACTGAGGTTCCGGTTGGCGTTGAACGCCATGATGTTGTTGTTGATACGCATGATCTCTCGTGAGTCCTTCCGTGGGGAGAGTTCGTTGGATACTTCCTTGCTCTGCTTGCTTTCCGGACCTGAACGATCGGCTCCATCCGTGGGGCCGGCGCATCAAGCCAGAGGTTGAGACGGCCGCTCTTCGCTGCCGCCCGCGACTTACTGCAGGAGGCTGAGCACCGACTGCGGGACGGAGTTCGCCTGTCCCAACATCGCGGTACCGGCCTGCTGCAAGATCTGTGCCTTGGTGAAATTCACCATCTCGGCTGCCATGTCGGTGTCACGAATACGTGACTCAGACGCGGCGAGGTTCTCGGTCGTGACCGAGAGGTTGTTGATCGTCGACTCGAGACGGTTCTGCACTGCACCGAGCGTTCCTCGACGCTTCGACACTTCAGCGATGGCTGTGTCGAGATCCTCGATCGCCGTCCTTGCTGTGGCAGCGGCAGTCGTCGGGGCGGTCGTGAAGTCGAAAGAGTTGAGATCGACGGTGGCGGTCCCGTCGGTGAGCTCGCCGGCGGCAGTCGTGAGAATCGCAGACGTGATCGCGATCTGGCCGCCTGAGTCGCCTTCGGACCCGACCTGGAGGTTTATGGTGCCGGCAGCGAAGATGCTCGCTCCCGCAAAGGTGGTGTCGGCACCGATACGAACGATCTCGTCTCCGAGAGCATTCATCTCGGACTGGATTGCACCGCGGGCGCTGGTGTCGTTGGTGTCGTTGGCCGCTTGCACTGCAAGGTCGCGCATACGACCCAGCATGTTGTGCACTTCACCGAGGGCACCTTCCCCCGTCTGCACGTAGGAGATCCCGTCCTGCGCGTTGCGGGTGGCCTGCTTGAGACCACCGATCTCCGCCCGCAACTTCTGGCTGATGACCAGACCGGCGGCGTCGTCGCCCGCACGGTTGATCCTGTAGCCGGAGGAGAGCTTTTCCAAGCTCTTGCCCAGCATGGTGTTGCTGGTTCCCAGGTTTCGGTTGGCGTTGAACGCCATGATGTTGTTGTTGATGCGCATGTTCTCTCGTGTCCTTCCGTGGGGAGAGTTCGTATGTGTTTTCTGGTTTTCTGTACGCCTGCGTCGGCCGGTCCCGTCCGTGGGTCCGGTTCGTCAGGTCGTTCGATGGGCTCGGAGCCCGGTCAATCGGGTGCTCGGACTCCGAGCTCGATCGACTACTGCAGGAGGCTGAGAACCGACTGAGGAATCGAGTTCGCCTGTCCGAGCATCGCGGTGCCGGCCTGCTGGAGGATCTGGTTCTTGGTGAAGTTGACCATCTCGGCAGCCATGTCGGTGTCACGAATACGTGACTCCGAGGCGGCGAGGTTCTCGGTGGTGACCGACAAGTTGTTGATTGTCGACTCCAGGCGATTCTGAACCGCACCAAGCGTTCCACGGGCGGTCGAGATACCGGCGATGGAGACGTCGATGGCTTCGATCGTCGCCCGAGCGGTCGCCGCATCGGACACGGTCGTGGTAGTCGGAGCGATCGGTGCGGCGGTAGCGGCGACCGTGATCTGACCGGTCGTCCCAGAACCCTCGGATCCGACCTGAAGCGTCAGGGCCGTGGTGCCGAACACCGCGGCACC
Organism: uncultured Acidimicrobiia bacterium; assembly: GCA_965530755.1. GTDB lineage: Bacteria > Actinomycetota > Acidimicrobiia > Acidimicrobiales > SZUA-35 > SZUA-35. Next base: position 2,540 of record CBESNA010000016.1, read on the forward strand.
CGCGAAGGTGGTGTCGGTGCCGATCCGGACGATCTCGGCGCTGAGTGCGTCGATCTCGGACTTGATGGCCGTACGGGCGTTGGCGTCGTTGGTGTCGTTGGCGGCCTGCACCGCAAGGTCGCGCATACGACCGAACATGTTGTGCACCTCGGCCAAGGCACCTTCTGCGGTCTGCACGAACGAGATGCCGTCCTGAGCGTTCCGGGTGGCCTGCTTGAGACCACCGATCTCCGCCCGAAGCTTCTGGCTGATGACCAGACCGGCGGCGTCGTCGCCTGCTCGGTTGATCCGGTAGCCGGATGAGAGCTTTTCGAGGCTCTTCCCCAGTGCGGTGTTGCTGCTACCGAGGTTGCGGTTGGCGTTGAACGCCATGATGTTGTTGTTGATGCGCATGGTCTCTCGTGGTTCCTTCCAATGAGACGTGATGTCTTGCTTTCACCTCGTTGACAATCCATGTCCTGAGGTTGTCGATGAGTCGACCCTCACAACATCGGCAGGATTGAGTCGAACAAAAGCGGATTCAGAGATTTCTTTTCGGAGCAGGCCGCTACTGCATGACGAGCGCAGTGAAGAGGACGCGGATGACTTTCTCGTCGCCGTACGCCTCGCGAATTGAGGCTGAGAGCTCGGCCTTGATGTCTTGTTTGCCTTGGCTCGAGCGAAGCTGCTCTGCGGTCCGGCTCGACAGGTCTTCGAGAATGACGTCCTTGGCAATGGCGGCTTCCGCCTCGAAATCTGCGGCGAGCGTGCCCTCTTCGAGGACGATGGCGAGACCGACGCGCACGTAGCTGACCTCGTCGCCCTGGAGGTTGATGACCATCTCGGGAAGTTCGAAGATCTCTCCCTCGATGGGCTCGGGATCGACCATCGCGAGCGGATCCTCTTCGACCGGCGCCGGCTTCAACACGAAGTTGTAGACGGCACCCAGGGCGAGCAGCGCGCCGACGATCATCATGATCTTCTTCTTGCCGCCGCCACTTTCTTCGTCTTCCTCTTCGGCGGCGTCGCCCTTGCCCTTCTTGTTCTTGTCTTTCTTGGCCACGGGGTACTACTCCTGATCGCTGATGGTCGTGGGACGGTTGCCGGTGCCGGCGGTGACGCCGTTGATCGCGTCGGACACCAGATCGATGGTCTCGACGGCGGGCCGCGCTGTGTCCGGTTGCGCTGCGTCCGCTTGCGCTGCGTTTGTTCGAGTCGCAACGGGTTCGTCGAAGATCGGGGGATCGATCGGATCGCCGATCGGGTCGATGACATCGATCTCGCTCTCGAGCAACCCGGAAACCCGGATCACCACTTCGACCCGACGATTTGCGGTGCGGTTCTCGTCGCTGTCGTTCGGAACGACCGGTCTGGTGTCCCCCATGCCGACCGCGGCGAGGCGTCGCGGGGGAACGGAACCGAAATCGATCATCCAACGAACCACCGCAGATGCTCTGGCAGCCGAGAGCTCCCAGTTGCTGATCCAGCCACCACCGGTCGGCACATCGTCGGTGTGGCCCTCGATGTCGACCGGATTGTCGACCAGTTCGAGCACTTCGGCAGTGGCAATGAGAATGGAGTCGCTGTCGATGCCCAGCTCGGCCGACCCGCTGCGGAACAGCACCCGTCCGTCATATCGGACGACGATGCCGCGCTCGTCGATGTCGACCGTCACGTACTCGGCGGCGCCGTTCTCGATGAACTTGGCAGTGAGGAGATCCCGGACGTCTTCGACATTGTCCGTGGTGATTTCCCCAGCCGCTTCGAGATTCTCCTCTTCTTGCGTGATCTGGTTGCGAACTTCCTCGCTCGGAACCGTCGACAGACCAACCGTCAGGGCGATGCCGTTGCCGGACTCGAGGATGCTGTCTGCCTGTTCCCCCACCGGGTCAGAGACGCCGAGTGCGGTGACCATGCCGACCTTGAAGTCGTAGAACTTGGTCTCGTCAACGAGGGCAAACGCGAAGAGCATGATGAAAAACGCCATCAACAGTGTCATGGCGTCCGCCCAGGACTCGAGCCACGACTTGTCTGGGCCCTCGTCTTCGGCGACGACGGTCGGCTTCCTAGGCACTCTTCTTCTCTTCGCTCAGGTCCTCGCGAGCCGACGGGGGCAGGAACGCTCCGAGCATTCCGGCAATCGCACGGGGATTGCTTCCGGCCTGGACGGCGAGGATGCCTTCGAGGACGATCTCCTTCGCCGCCATCTCGTCAGCAGACATCTTCTTCAGCTTGTTGGCGATCGGCGTGAACACGAAGTTCGACAAGAACGCACCCCACAGCGTGGTCAAGAAGGCCACCGCCATGGAGGGGCCGAGGGAGGACGGATCGTCGAGGTTGCCGAGCATCTGGACCAGACCGACGACGGTGCCGATCATGCCCATGCCGGGAGCGAAGCCTGCTGCGGTGACGAAGAAGCTGGCGCCCTGCTTGTGGCGCTCGCGAGTCTTGTCGAGGTCGATCGTCAACTGGTCGCGAAGGTCTTCCGGGTCCGTGCCGTCGACGGCCATCTCCATTCCCTTCTTGAAGAAGGGGTCTTCGATGCCTTCGAGCTTCGGTTCGAGCGCCAGCAGGCCTTCCTTGCGGGCGACGTCGGCGAAGCCGACGAGCAACTGCACGTTCTCGGTCGGGTCCTCGACCGCTCCCCCAGTGAGTGCCTTGATGAAGACCTTGATGGCGTTGATGGCGGCGGGCATGGTGCTGCTTGCCACCGTCACGCCCATCGTTCCACCGAACACGAGGATGATCGACGGAATGTCGGCCAGGAAGATCGCTATCGGATTGATGCCGCCCATGAAGAGGGCGCCGAAGACGGCACCGACGGCGAGCACAAGACCGATGAGTGTTGCTGGATCCATCAGTTGCTCCAGTCCTGGGCGTCTTCGATCGCACGGTTCTCGAATGTGTCGTCGACCAGGCGGAGGGGCGGCTCAGTGCCGTCACCGTCGGTGTTTGCCTCTGCCGGAACGTAGGAGATGCGAAGGACGCGGGCGCGATAGGCAACCACGCGGTCGATCACCTCTTCGAGCGACTCGCGCACGAGGTACTTCCGGCCATCGATCAGGGTCAGGACCGTGTCGGGGGTCTCTTCAACGCGCTCGATGTGTTCGGCGTTGACGCCGAAGCGTTCGCCATTGAGTCGACTGACGATGATCATCGCTTCCTCCTCGGGCAGCGGTCCCACGGCACGACGGGCCGGACGTGGGCGCTGCATTCGAGTCTCGGCGCCCGATCAGTGATCGTGAGGAGTCTCGTGCGTGAGCGATACGAGCGTCAGCGGAGGAAGTCGAGCAGCGAACGGCTGAGACTGCGGCCGGCTGCGGACAGCGTCGCCTCGTAGCTGGTCTCGGCTGCCTTCAACCGGATGATGGCCTCAGCCATGTCGACGTCGCGCACGTCGCTGATCTGCGACTTGGTCGCGATCTGACTGTCCTGATTACGCGAGTCGATCTCGTCGAGGCGAGCCGCGAGGCCGCCGATGCGGCCGGTCTCGGCCTGCACGCGTTCGGTGGTCACGTCAAGAGCTTCGATGCCCTCTCGGATCCGAGCTACGTCGCCGGCTTCGACCGCGTCCGCCAGCTCGTTGATGACCTGGAACGCAGTGCCGTTGTATGGATCGGTTCCATCGGCGGTGCCGAACACTGCCGGTCCGGACGCTGCGACCGAGAACGTATCCGTCGGCGTGACTGCACGCACGACCTGCCCTCCGTCGCCCTGGTAGTTGCCAGATGCGTCGTAGGCAATGGCGGTGTCGGCGTTGCCGGCGAAGACCGGGCGACCGTTCACCACGGTGTTCGACAGCGTGATCATCTCCTGGGCGATCGAACGAAGCTGGGATGCAATCGCTCCTCGAGCCTCGGGCGAGTTGGTGTCGTTCGCCCCCTGGACACCGAGGGTGCGAGCCTGCGTGACCGACCCGACCGCATCACGGAGCGCCGTGTCCGTCGTGTCGAGCCAGAGACGGGCATTGCTCGAGTTGCGCTGCAGTTGCGACAGTCGATCCAGCGAACGCTGGTTGCGGAGATAGGCGGCAGCATCGCTCGGGGACTCCGAGGATCGGGTGAACCGGACACCCGTCGCGATTTGCTCCTGTGCCTCGGCGAGTCGGCCCTGTGACGCCAGGATGACGTCGCGGACGGCGGTGGTGTTGCCGAGAGTGGTGATGCGTTCCATGGGACTGTCTCCGGTTTCTGGCGTTCAAGCGTGTGTGGAGGGGCGGTCAGCGACCAACCAGGCCCGTCCGGTTGATGAGCGTGTCGAGCATCTCGTCGATGGCCGAGATCATCCGTGCAGATGCCTCGTACGCACGCTGGGCTGATACGAGATCGGCCAGTTCCTCGTCGAGGCTGACACCCACCTCGGATTGCAGCGCCTCGTCGGCGCGGCCCGAAGCGAGTGCGGCAGCATCTGCGCTGTTGGTCAGCAGCCGAACGCGATTGCCCAGGTCGGTGAGCAGTTGTGCGTGATTGGCTGCGGGACCGTTCGGATCGGTGGCGAGGGCAGCGATCCCGAGCGCCACCGAGTTGTCGAGGGCACTCGATCCATCGGACGCGGCAAGGCGTCTGGGTTGCCCGGCCACGTCGGCCGACACCGCAAAGGTGACTGCGTTCGTTCCGGCCGGGTCGAACAGGTTGTTCCCGGTCGATCCGTCGAGCCCTGCGCCAGCGACATGGAGCGCGTTGACCGTCGTGGCAATGTCGACGGCCACGGCGTCCAGGGCAGCCCGTTGCTGGGGAACAAGGTCGTTGGCGACAGTCAGTACGCCATGGATCGAACCGGACCGCACTTCGAGATTCCGGCCCTTGTCCGACTGAAGCGAGAGTCGCTCGTAGCCGAGCGGCGCCAGAGCCGGATCGGGGGCAGACGCCAGTTTGACGGGACGCCATTGTCCATCCGACACGAGGTTGTGACCATTCAGGCTGAGCCGGAGCTGGCCGTCCGACTCGTAGCTCAACTCAACGTCGACCAACCCGGTCAGCTCCGTTGCGAGGCGATCGCGTTGATCGATGAGACCGTTCGGAGCATCGCCGCTGGCAACGCCGGCCACGATGTTGCGATCGAGTTCGGCGATCCCGGACGCCAGACCATTCAACTGTTGCACGAGGGCTGCTGCCCGCTCGCCCGCTCCCTGGTGAGCGGTGTCGATCGCCGCTGCCTCGAGGTTGACGGAGGACGCCACCGATTCGGCGTTGCCGAGCACGACGTTCCGAACGGCCACATCCTTCGGATCGTTGGCGAGATCGTCGAAACTGTTGAACATCTGCTGCAGCCGGCCGGCAAGGCCGCTGTCGCCGAACGCGCCGACGTTTGCCTCGATGGCGCTCATCGCTCGAGCCTGGGCATCCAGGCTGGCCGCTCGGCCGCCCTCCTTCTTGGCGTTGCTGTCGAGGATCTGATCCCAGCGGCGCGACACCGACGACTCGACGCCGCCGTACTCTCCGGGCGACCCGCTCCAGAGCCCGGGTTGGCCTGATTGGACCGAGCTCAGTTCGGTCACTTGCCGGTGGTAACCCGGAGTCTCTGCGTTCGCGACGTTCTGGCTGATGATGTCGATTCGCTTGCGGTGGGCATAGAGCCCCGAAACGGCTGCGTTCAGCGCCGAGAAGTCACTCATGATCGCACGCTCCTCAGACCCGACTGTCGAAAAGGACGGCTGACGCGTTCGATCGGACGGTCTTGCCCATCCGGTCGTAACCGCCGAGCGACGGTGCGCGCTCGGTGGACATCAACTGATCGATCAGGTCGAGCGTGGTCTCCATCGTCTGACGGCTCTGGACGAGCAGCTGTTGGATACGAGCGACACACGACTCGAACCAGCGCTGGTGTTCGGCGAACATCGACGACCAGGGCTGGTCGGCTGACCCGGACAGATCCGAGAGACTCGGAGGCGCAGCGCCGGACGGGGCCTCATCTTCGTGGAGCAGGAGCTCGCGACGAAGGTCGAGTTCGTTGATGGTCGCCACAGCGTCTTCGAGAAGGTCGGCGATCGACGCAAGTCGCTTGTCGCGCCCGGAAGAGGCGAACATCAGCTGCGCCTCGAGGAGGAACTCGACGCGTTCGAGCACCGCTCGGTACTGCCACAGCATCGACCCCAGGGATCGCTGCTGGGCCTCGGTCAGACGAATGCCGGAACGGATCATGCTCTCAGTGTCGTCCGACTGTTGTTGTCTATGAGCCCGACGACCCCGCGCCAGTTGACTCAGTTCAGGCCGAGGCGAGTTTCCTGCTCGAGTCGACTCGATCCCGCCAGCTCGATGCCGAGCCGAGTGCGTCGTTGAACGATGCCTGGCGAGAGGTCGGGGTCCGGCTCGGTTCGAGCCCGTCGAGGTTCGTGTCGATACCGGCTTTCAGCATGCCGAGCGCCTCGCTCTTCAGCTGGGACGCTCGGGATTGCGTCACGCCGAGGAGCTCGCCGAGGTCGGTCATCGAGCGACCCTCGAGGAAGTGCCCGACGATCACGATCCGATGCCGCTCGGGCAGCAGCCCGATTCCGTCGCGGAGGTAGCCCATCAACTCCTGGTGTTCGAGATCGAGCGTGTCGGGGATGTTCGTCGCCGGCAGGTCCAGGTCGGACAGATCGGCGTCGCCGCCGTCGGTCCTCGACCGCACCACCAACGGGTTGATTCGCGCTTTGGCGACGTCGGCCCGCAGGTTGTGGACGTGGTCGCTCCCTGTACCCATTGCTACGCCAAGTTCGTTGGCCGACGGCCGGCGGCCGAGTTCGGCAGTGAGACCAGCCTCCATCTCGTGGAGCTGGCGTTCGTTGCGTCGAACCGAGCGCGGAGCCCAATCGGCCCGACGGAGAAGATCGAGGACGGCGCCTTCGATGCGGCGCCCCGCAAAGGTCGAGAAACTGAACCCTCGGTCTGCGTCGAACCGCTGCGTCGCCTCGATGAGTCCGACCAGACCGGCCTGGACCATGTCGTCGCGCTGCACGGCGGCTGGAAAGTTCTCGGTCATGCGAGACACGATGTGATGCACGAGCGCAATGTTCTGCTCGACCATTTCCTGCTGTTCCGACGTGAGCGGTTCTACTCCCCCGCTGCCGGTCGAGACTGAAGGTCGACCAGCTTTCTCGCTCGGATCAGCGAGCTGCTTGCGGTTGTTGATAGCTGAAGCTTCCTGCTTCGCCTTGCTTTTGTATGCATCAGGCTGGTTCGACATGCTCCTCCATCGGATGGACATGCAGCGACGTGAGTCTCCAAGCGGGAAAATCTCGGACCGGGCCGAACGACTCACGAAAAGTCGGCCGAGGCCTCATACCGATTCGCTGCGGAGCCGAAGCTCCGCAACGTGATCACGCCCAACCCGGAATCCTCGACGCCGGTCTCGCCCGGCACCGCCGTCGGTGCTGCCACGCCGTACTCGTTCGGGGAGTCAGCACATCTGACCACAGAGAAGGCCGACCTCTACAAGGAGGCTGCCACCCAGATCGCCTCCGATCTGGCCAAGTCGCTGGCCGATTCCCTCGTCGGATTCACGGTGGAGGCCGGCGCACTGATCGAAGCAGATGCCGGACACGAGGTCGTAGACGATCCGTCTGCCTACGACTCGGCATCGGTTCGATTCGACCACCACATCTGCGCCAGCGTTGTCACTGAACTTCCTCTGGCGCTGACGCTGGTGACCGGCATGCTCGGCGGAGCAAGTTTCCCTCCTGGCGACCCCAGACCACTGACACCGATCGAACGGCGTGTCCTCGATCTTCTCGGTCAGCAGTTCGTCGACGTCGCAAGAGACACGTTGCTGATCGATGAAGCCCTCGTCCTCGACCGGAGCCGGGACGGTGCTTTCGCCGCCGCCGACAGCAAGGAGACGGGTGCCAGAGTCGGGTTCAGCTTCGGCATCGACGGCCCGCATGGCTCCGGACGTCTCATCCTCGTCTTCGACCTCGTGACGGTCCAGCGGTTCTCCGACGTCATCGACGTCCGACTGTCCGGGCGGCGAGTCGTTCCCAAGGTCGTGGCCAATCCTCACACAGCAGCTGCGCTCCAGCCGGTCCCGCTGTCCTTCTGCGTCGGCATGGGCCAGGTGGGCCTCTCCGCTCGCGAAGTCGTCGAACTCGAAGTCGGAGACGTCATCCGAACTCGGTTGCCTGTCGACTCCGACCTGATGGCCTCCATCGGCGACATCGTCCTGTTCGGTGTGCAGTTGGGTCAGACCGGCAAGCATTTGACCGCAGAAATCACCTCCAACCTGAGCCCGAACGGGGCTCTCGCTCACGCAAGGACCGTCGCCTGATGAACTCCACCCAGGATCTCGCAGCCACGACCGACACGCTCGGCGTCTCGTTCCAAGCCGCAGGACTCACGCTCGAGCCCGCAGACGGCCTCGCCGATCTCGCCGGCAGCCTCTCCAGGATCTCCTTCACCGAGGGTGACGCCGATGGAGCGACCCCCGCCACGCTGGCGGTCGTCACCGAAGCCGGCCTCGATGTGTTCGATGCGGCCGTGGCCGCCATCCAGAAATCGATGCCGGGCCTCACCGCCGGCGAGCCGACCGCTCTCGCCTCGGTCGCAGAACTCGACGTCAACCGAACCGGCATCGTCGCCCACCGCACGATCCTCAGCGACGGCGCCATCGTCGGTCTGGTGATCCTCGAGCAGGATCGACGCACCGCCGAGCCGCTCGCCGAAACCGTCGGGTCAGCCGATCTGGGCGACGCGGCAGAGCAGGGCGCGGTGTTCGCCGAGCCGGGCGCAGCCTTCATGCCCGGTCCGGCCGCAGCCGCCCCCATGGGTGGACCCAACGTCGTCACCGGCCATCCCACTGGTGCCGGAGGCAACCTCACGATGCTCAGTGACGTCATGTTGAACGTGACCGTCGACCTCGGCCGCCAGTCCCTCTCGCTTTCACAAGTGCTCGCGCTGTCGGTTGGATCCGTTGTCGAGCTCGATCGCGCCGCCGGCGCACCCGTTGATGTCAGAGTCAACGGGATCCTGTTCGGTCGCGGTGAAGTCGTGGTCGTCGACGACGAGTACGCCGTCCGCATCGTCGAGATCATCGAGACATCGGGCCATTGACCTCATGATCACCCTCCTTCGCGTCGCCGCTTCGTTCGCCATCGTCGGCGTTCTCCTGTGGCTCTTCATGCGCGCCGGTAGCGGCAGACTGGGCGCCCTGATCTCGGGAACGAGCAACGGGCGGACCAATGATCCGCTGGCCGTGCTCGTGCGTCGACAACTCACCAAGAATGCCGGCATTGCACTCGTACGAGCCGGCGAACGCACACTGCTCGTCGGTGTCACCGACGGTGGCGTCCAGCTCCTCGCCGAGGGGGACGACCTCCTGACTGATGGAGTCGATGCCCAGATTGCGGCGGAAGGCCCACTCGCCGATCGAGTCGCCGTCGTTCACGAGAACGACGTCGTCTCTGACCGTGCGCTCTCCCCGATCACCACCTCCTCCCAACTCGCTACCACCAACCTCCCGAACGCACGGACGCGTCTCGGACGGGCTCGCCAGCCCCGCTCGCCACGGATGAGTTTCGTCGCCGCTCTTCGGGAGTTGACCGTTCGTCGGTCATGACCGGAGGGCCGTGAGGCCTCCATGACAACTCGCCGATCCATCTGGACTCGGATCTGCCTGGTCGCACTCGGTGCGACCATCGCAGTCTTCACATTTCACTCGCCCGCCGGCGCACAGGACGATTCGCCGCGCCCGACACCGTCGATCCCGGACACCACCTTCACGATCCCCGGACTTCCCGAGAGCGACCAAGGCGACGGAGTGGCCACTCCTGCGGAGCCCGTGGGCCGGGACGGTCCACTCGATGGCGACATCACCATCGACATCGGGCAGGGAGAGGACAACCCCAGCCAGTCGCTGCTGTTGATCGTCGGCCTGTCGCTGTTGTCATTGGCGCCATCGATCGTCATCATGCTGACGAGCTTCACTCGAATTGCCATCGTGCTCTCGCTGACGAGAAACGCTCTCGGTCTCCAGGGCGTCCCTCCGAATCAGGTGATCGTCGGGCTGGCACTGTTCCTGTCGCTGTTCGTGATGGGCCCGACCCTCGAGGCCATGAACGAAGACGCGCTCCAGCCGTACCTCGACGGCAGGATCGAGCAGGGCGAGGCCTACACCCGGGCCACGGGGCCGATGCGGGTGTTCATGCTGGACAACACCCGGACTGCCGAGCTCGACCTGATGATGGATGCCACGCCGGGAGGTCGCCCGGCCACGATCGAAGAGGTCGGGCTGACGACGATCATCCCCGCCTTTGTCCTGTCCGAGCTGAAGACCGCGTTCCTCATGGGGTTCGTCATTTTCATCCCCTTCCTGATCATCGACCTGGTCGTCGCCAGCGTCTTGATGTCGCTGGGCATGATGATGCTGCCGCCGGTCTTCGTGTCGCTTCCCTTCAAGCTGCTCCTGTTCGTCCTCGTGGGCGGCTGGTCGCTCATCGTCGAAACTCTGCTCGCCAGTTATCTGTGATTGGCGCGCCATACACCGAGGTTGGAAATGTCCGAATCCGAAGTCATGAAGATCATCACCGACGCCATGTGGGTCGCGGTGCGCATCGGCTCACCGATCCTGCTCACCGCAATCGTGGTCGGCGTGGTGATCGGTCTGTTGCAGTCGGTCACCCAGATCCAAGAGCCAACGCTCTCGTTTGTCCCGAAGTTCGCGGCGATCGGTCTCGTGATCATCGTCAGCGGCCCCTGGATGCTGCAGGAGATCGTCAGCTACACGCGGGCGTTGTTCTTGAGCTTGCCGAGCCTGATCTCGTGATCGACGTGACGATCACCGTTCCGCGCTGCCACCGCGCGGTGAACGTGGCGTCTGCATGAACGTGTCGGTCTCGGCCGAAGCGCTGGTGACGATGCTTTTGGTGTCGACCCGCATGGCGGCAACCCTCACCGTCGCGCCTCCGTTCAACGGCGGCATGGTGCCGCTGCGGATCCGCGCCGGCTTGTCGGTGTCGATCGGCATCCTTCTCGCTGCCAACCCGGCGAGCGACATGCCGGCTCCCCCGCTCGAGATCCCCGCCCTGACCATGGCCATTCTCGCTCAGGTCGTCGTCGGGTTGACCTTCGGGTTCTTCATCCAATTGATGATGTCGACGTTCCAGGTGGCCGGCTCGATCATCGACCTCAGCGCCGGTCTGTCGGCCGGCTCGTTGTACGACCCGATCACCCAGTCACAGAGTGCCGTCATCGGGCGGATGTATCAGCTCGTCAGCCTGGCGTTGCTGGTCGCACTCGACGGCCACCTCCTGATCGTGCAAGGCGTGATCCGCAGCTATGCCGTGAACCCGACTGGAGCGCTGCGCACCGAAGCCCTCGGTCCAGCGCTCGTCGACGGCGTTGCCCAGCTTCTCATCGCTGCTCTCGAGGTGGGCTTCCCGATCCTTGCTGCACTGATGCTCACCGAGGTCGCACTCGCCATCGCCAGTCGGGCAGCCCCGAAGATGAACATCATGGCGGTCGGCTTCGGCGTGAAGTCGATGGTCCTCTTCATGACGCTGGGTCTCGGTCTCCCGCTGCTCGCCAACGCCACATCGAACCTCCTCGAGGCCGGACTGCGCTCGGGTTCGGGACTGATCGGGGGCTGACATGGCAAAGGACGAGGGCGGCCAGAAAACGGAGAAACCGACACCACGAAAGCTGCGCGAAGCCCGCAAGAAGGGCCAGATCCCCCGATCGGTCGACCTCGTTCAATGGTTGACGCTGCTGGCAGCGACCTTCCTGCTCCCGACGACGCTTGAACGTCTGATCAGGCGGACCGCGACTGACTTCCAGGCCGCCATCAAGTCCGCAGCCACGGGAGAGATGGGGCCGACGTTGGCACACGTCGCCAGCTCCGCTGCGAACGGCGCAGTCGGTCTGGTCCCGCTCTTCGGGTTCGTGGTCGTGAGTGCGATCATCGGTATGGCGGCGCAGGGCGGCATCGTGTTGACCGGCGACCCGCTGAAACCAAAATGGGATCGGATCTCGCCAAAGGCCGGCTTCAAGCGGGTGTTCGGCGTGGCGAGCTTGGTCGAAACGGCCAAGGCCGTCGCGAGGCTGTCGGTACTGGCCGTCCTTGTGGCCACGACGTTGTTCGCCGCCGGGCGCGATCACCTGCTGGCGAGCACATTGTCTCTGGGCGCGTCGACGGGCTTGTTGCTTCATCAGGTCGTGCTTCTCCTGCGGGTCGCAGCTCTGATCGGATCAGTGATCGGTCTGGGCGACTATGCCTTCCAACGCTGGCAGTCGACGAAGAAGCTGAAGATGTCGAAGCAGGAGATCAAACAAGAGGCCAAGAGCTCCGAGGGCGATCCGATGATCCGCAACCGGCGGCGCCAGGCGCACGCCAAGATCACCCGGAACCAAATGTTGTCCGCGGTCAACGGGGCAGCAGTCGTGGTCGTGAACCCGACCCACTTCTCGGTTGCGCTGGCCTACCGAGACGACGGCGAGGCTCCGGTGGTGGTGGCGAAGGGGACGGACGAGCTCGCCTTCCGCATCCGCGATCGGGCGCGGACGAACCAGATCCCGATCGTCGAGTCTCCTCCGCTCGCCCGAGCACTGTTCGCCTCGGTCGAGGTGAACCAGCCGATCCCTGCCTCGTTCTTCGAGGCGGTGGCGATCGTGTTGGCGTTCGTGATGCGCCCGAGAGCGAACAAGACATCAGCCGCAACTCGGCGTGTGTCGATCCCCAATTCCAAACTCCCCCCAAGCCCCGCCCTGGTCTGATGCCCAAACCTCGGGTTCGCGCCACCGGTTTTCGGGGGCCACAGCCTCCGGTTGACGTGGTCCACGCCCGGCTGCAAAGCCTCGGCTCGAACCTGAGGCTGTGACCCCCGATTCTGTGGGGCACAAACCCGAGGTTTGGGGCTACTGATCGGGGGATGGGGGTCGACACTGGTGGTGACCACGACGGTCACTTTCGTCAGCCAGGGACGGCCGACTCACACCGAGGTTTCGTGATTCCCACACGCACCGGAGGAGGGCTGCTGTCCGCCTTGATCATCGGCGTCGTTGCGCTGATGGTCATTCCGCTGCCCGCTGCGATCCTCGATCTGCTGTTGGCCATCAACATCGCGCTTGCCGTCACCCTCTTGTTGACGACGATCCTGTCGACCCGATCGCTCGACATGGCCTCGTTCCCGTCACTCCTGCTGATCGCCACGCTGTTCCGCCTCGCGCTCAACGTCAGCTCGACACGACTCATCCTCACCACCGGCTCGGCCGGCAGCGTCATCACCTCGTTCGGCTCCTTCGTCGTCGGCGGTTCGATCGTCGTCGGACTCGTGGTGTTCCTGATCTTGGTGATCATCCAGTTCGTCGTCATCACCAACGGCGCCTCCCGAGTCGCCGAAGTCGGCGCCCGCTTCACGCTCGACGCCATGCCAGGCAAGCAGATGGCCATCGACGCCGATCTCGGCGCAGGCCTCATCGATGAGACAACGGCCCGCGACCGCCGCCAGGAGATCAGCCAGGAAGCCGACTTCTACGGCGCGATGGACGGTGCCTCCAAGTTCGTCAAGGGCGACGCGATCGCCGGCGTGCTCATCACCGTCATCAACCTGCTCGGCGGAATGATCATCGGCGTGCTCGAACAGGGCATGTCGTTCGGCCAAGCCGTCGACAACTTCTCCCGCCTGACGGTCGGCGACGGACTCGTCAGCCAGATCCCCGCGCTGCTCATCTCGATCGCCAGCGGCATCATCGTCACCCGCGCCGCCGGCGGCTCCGATCTCGGATCCGACATCGGCTCGCAGATCGGCGCCCAGTTCCGAGCACTGCGCTACGGAGGAATCGCCATCGCCGGCCTGGGCCTGGCACCCGGACTCCCGATCGTGCCGTTCGTCGCCGTCGGCGCAGCGATGATCCTGACCAGCCGGCGCCTCGAGCAGAACCAGAATCACGCCATCGAGACCGAGCAGGTCGAGATCGAGTCCGTCTACGACCCAGACGACCCGCAGGTCCTGGCCGGCGAAATTCGACCGGAGCCCCTCGGCCTCGAACTGGCCGTCGACATGGTCGACCTCGTCGATCCTGCCTCGGGCGGCGACCTGCTCGACCGCGTGCGAGCACTCCGCCGCAAGCTGGCGCTCGAGATGGGCTTGATCATTCCCGCCGTCCACACGCGGGACAACATGGATCTCCTCCCGGGCGAATACTCGATCATGGTCCACGGCGTCGAGATGGCTCGCGGCCGAGCCCCGGCCGGTCACGTCCTGGTCATCAGCGATCGCCTCGAAGAGCTCCCCGGTCCAGTCGAGACCGAGCCCGTCTTCGGACTCCCCGCCAAGTGGATCCCGATCGAGCAGCGAATGCTGGCAGAGACCGGCGACGCCACGATCATCGATCGCTCATCCGTCCTCACCACCCACATGGCCGAGATCGTGCGGATGAACGCCGCCGACCTCCTCAGCCGCCAAGAGGTGAAAGAGCTGATCGAGCTGGTTCGCCAGACCGATCCGGCCCTCGTCGAAGAACTCATCTCGAGCGATCTGACGATCGCCGAGCTCCAGCGGGTCCTGCAGGAGCTGCTCTCCGAGGGCGTTCCGATCCGAGACATCGTTCGCATCATCGACGTGGTCAGCGAACGGGCCCGGATCACCAGGAACGTCCGCGAACTGACCGAATCGGTTCGGACGGCACTCGGTCCGTCGATCTCGGCCGGCAACGCCACCGCTGACGGCATATTGCCCGTCATCACGATCGATCCGATGCTCGAACACCAGTTGATCTCGAGCTTGCGCGACGGCGTCAACGGCACGGACTTCCAGATCGAACCCAACGATCTCCACGAAGTGATCAATGCCTTTCGGGCCAAGGTCGCCAGCGTCGAACAGCGAGGTCTGGCGCCGGTGATCCTCACATCGAGGCTGCTCCGCAGCCCACTGCACCGCCTCCTCGCACTGACTGAAATCCCCGCTCCCGTGCTCGCCATGGAGGAGTTGGGATCACAGGTGAAAGTCGAAACACAGGGCTTCGTCGAAGTCCCCACGAACAGGATGATGATCAATGAGCAAACACCATCGCTTCACAGGCCGTGAACTCAGCACCCTCCTCGAGCAAGTTCGAGAGGAGCTGGGGTCAGAGGCAACGATCCTCGAGGCCAACAAGGTTCTCACCGGCGGCGTGGCCGGCTTCTTCAAGACCGAGAAGTTCGAGGTGATCGCGGCCGGCAACGAACCCAGCATCGACCTCGATGCCGAGGACGGAACCTCGACGATCCGTCTCGATCTGATCGAGGCCGATGGCTCTCCCGCCCCCGACTTCACGGTCGGCGGTCACCCGCGGCTTGCTCACACCCCCCGGGCCGAGTCGTTCGACGAGGCCGTGGCTGCCGTCATGAACGACGAACCAGTTCGCCGCAGCCGACTGTTCCCAGACGACGATGCGCTCGACATCCGCATGTTCGACTCGCCGTCTGCAAACCCCACCCCAGCGGCGTCCGACCCTGGCATCCCGACTCCGGGCGACCGGACCGCGCTGCTCGAACGAACCGACACGATCAGCATCAGCGATCGAATCGGCTTCAGCCAGCCTGCCGTCGCTCCGGAGACGGGCCGGCAACAAGCCGATCGCAGATTCGGCGACGTCCTCACGAACGAGCTCGCTCAGCCAGAGGCCGCAGCTCGATCGATCGACCCGAACCTCTTCTGGAGTCGGCTCGAGAAGCTCGACACCGCCGTTCCTGCGCTCGACCTGGACAGCCCGATCATCGCCGTGGTCGGCAATCGCTCATCGGCACTCTCGGTCGCCAAACGGATCGAGGCCGGTGCGGTCGGCCAACGACCGGCGCTGGCGGCCGTCACGGCGACTCCGCACGACCTGGACATGCCGGCGTGGCAGCTCATCGACACGATGACCGAGCTCGACGACCGCCTCCGCTTCTGGGGCCAGGCCGATCGCCGGGGTGTCGTGATCATCGACGCCGACCTCGGTGACGACGCTGCCAGAACCGTGGAGAAGGTGCGCAGCGCCGGAGCACGCGTCCTGCATCTCACGATCGACGAGGAGTTGACACCGGAGCGGATCTTCTCCCTGATGGAGAAGCTCGGCGGCAACGTCGTGATCGACCTCACCTTCCGAGCAGCGCCGAAGTACGTCCTGGACCTGCTCGATCGTCGCGTTCCGCTGGCCTCGGTCGGCGGCCGCGAGGTCGACGCCGGCCTCGTGTTCGCACTCGAGCAGGCGGTGCACGGTGGCTGAGGGTGGCGCCGCTCGCCGTGTCGAGCTCATCGAGACCTCAGACCCCGATGGTGCCGAAGCCGGACGGACCGGACTCGGCCTCGTGGTCGGTCTCGTCGTCGGCCGATCGAGCTTGATCGGTGCAGCCATGGGCACAGAACGCTTCGAAGTCGCCATCGCCCACTTCGTCGGGGTGGTGCTGGCATCCGTGGCCGGGGTCCTGCTCGTCGGCGTGATCTACGACCAAGCCAAACGAAGCACACGGATGGTCGAGGAGACCACTCCGGGCTCACCGGACGCCGGCGAGGTCGGGCCGAGCACCCGATCCGAGCTCCCCATCGGGATGCCGACGTGATCCCGACTGAGCACAGGGCAAGAACCTGGCGCCTACAGCGTCGAACGGTAGGGTGGCGTCCGTGATCGTCACTTCGACAAGGTTCGGCACGCTCGACGTTCCAGACGACCGAGCGATCGACTTCGGCCCCGGTCTCCTTGGGTTCCCCGACGGGCGTCGATACGTCATCGTGGAGATCGAGGACGACGAGGACTACTTCTGGATCCAGAGTGTCGAGCTGGCGGAGATCGCATTCCTCTGCATCCGTCCTTGGGACTTCTTCCCCGAATACGAACTCGACGTCCCTGATGACATCCAGGAGCAAATCGATCTCCACGACCCCGTCGACTCCGAGGTCTTCCTGCTCCTCACCACGCACCACGACGGCGATGAACTCGTCGACATCAGCGCCAACCTCCTCGGTCCGATCATCTTGAACTCGAGCAACCTCCAGGCCAGGCAAGTCGTGCTGAACTCCACCGAATACAGCACCCGTGAAGCGCTGGCGGCCAGCTGATGCTGGTCCTCAGTCGACGTCCGAACCAGAGCATCATCATCAGCAACGACATCGTCGTGACGGTGATCGAGGTGCGAGGCGATCAGGTGCGGCTCGGCATCAAGGCGCCGCGGAGCGTCACCGTGCACCGCGACGAGGTCGCAGCGGAGATCAAGGCAGCGAACGAAGAAGCAGCGAAGGGCGCGCACGCCCAACCCAAGGGCCTGCCCCGTCCGCCGAAGCGGAGCTGACCTCCTCCATCTGGGCCGCTGATCTCCGACTGGCTCAGCTCACAGCCCGATAGGTCCAGTGCCATGGCTCGCGGGGCACGTCTTCAACGAATCCGTAGCGCCAGGCGTTCGTCCGCATCCATTCCAGCGCAGGTCCGTCGAGATCGAGGTCGGTGGCGACGCCCCAGCCGTGATTCGACGTACCGGGGACCGCAGCGAGTCCACCCTCGTTGTACAGACCCTTCTCTTTGGCGAGCCGCTCCTGCACGTCGATCGGGCGGTAGCTGTCGGTGATCCGGATTGCCACACCATCCGTGGCGGCGGCGTCGATCATCTGGCCGAGTCCGTTGGCTGCGGGAGCCCACATGGAATGGCCGGTGGATCCGACCGGAGCGAGCGCCGCCGCCGGGATCGTGCCGTTGCCATAGGCGAGCAGCTCCGCCGGCGGCGTGAGCGACCCGTAGCTTCCCGGCGTCTTCTGGATCGCGGGGGTGAGAGGAAGCGCCGAGGAGCCGAAGCCGAGGTCCGTCGCTCCGGTCGGACCGACGCCTGCCCGTTCCTGTTCGAGCAGTAGTCCGAAGCCGAGCCGGCGGCCGGCGGTCGCAGGGGCGACAGTCGCGGTACGTAGAGCCGCGAACCGCTGTTCGATTTCGTTGACTCGTCCGGGAACTCCCTCGATCACAAGGGACAGTTTCGGTAGCCGATCGTCGCGAATGAGCATTCCCGCCCGACCGGCTCGACTCATATCTCGGAATCGGCCGACGAAGCTTCGAAGCGAACCACGCGACCAGCCCTCCGTCAGGGCAGGCGGGCCACCCCAAACGGAGTTTCGTCAATGAGTTCCCACGTCAGACCGAAGGAAAAGCCGATCGATCACCTGCGGGCACCGATCGAGCGAATCATCCATTTGGAGAACATGTCCGGCATCGCGTTGATTGCCGGCGCCGTTGTCGCTCTCGTCCTGGCCAATCTCCCGGTCGCCGAGGCCGTCGACCACTTCTGGCACACCCACATCAACGTGACGTTCGGTCCGATCGAGCTCGATGAATCGCTGACTCACTGGATCAACGACGGCCTGATGACCGTCTTCTTCTTCGTCGCCGGCCTCGAGATCAAACGCGAACTTGCCGTGGGTGATCTTCGTGATCCCCGTACTGCGGCGCTTCCCGGTATTGCCGCCCTCGGCGGGATGGTCGTGCCGGCCGGCCTGTTCATCCTTCTCAGCGGTTCTGCGTTCCGGAACGGCTGGGGCGTTCCGATGGCCACCGACATCGCGTTCGCCGTCGGCATTCTGACCCTGCTCGGAAATCGTGTTCCCAGTCGCCTCAAGATGCTGCTCCTCACGCTTGCCATCGTCGACGACCTGGGGGCGATCCTTGTCATCGCCGTGTTCTACACGGCCTCGCTCAACACCACAGCCCTCATCGCCGCTGCCGGGTGCCTCGCCGGACTGATCATCCTTCGCCAGCTCGGCGTGTGGTGGATGCCTGCCTACGTCGTGGTCGGTGTCGCTCTGTGGGTCGCCACCTTCGAGTCCGGCATCCATGCGACCCTCGCCGGCGTGGTCTGCGGCTTGCTCGCTCCGGCGACTCCGCGCCGGCCCGACGAGACGGTCGTCGTCGCCCCTCCGGCCGTCGCTCTCGATGAGTTGAAGGCCATCATCTTCGATACCAGGGAGACACGATCGGTCGTCGACCGACTGATCCACGCCCTCCACCCCGTCACCGCGTTCCTGATCGTCCCGCTCTTCGCCCTCGCCAACACCGGCGTGCCGACGCCTCCCGCTGCCATCCTCGACGCAGCAACGTCGAGCGTCGGCCAGGCGATCTTCGTCGGGCTCGTGATCGGAAAGCCGCTCGGCATCGTGTCGGCCTCCTGGTTGGCCGTTCGGCTCGGCATCGCCACTCTGCCCAAGGGCGTCACCTGGATGCACATGATCGGCGTCGGCTTCCTCGGCGGCATCGGGTTCACCGTGTCACTGTTCATCACCGACCTCGCCTTCGAGGACGAAGGTGCGGTGGCCAGCGCCAAGATCGCCATCCTCCTTGCCTCCACTGTGGCCGCCGGCGCCGGAGCTGCGTTCCTGAAGCTCGGAACGAAGGCATCACCCAACATCTCCGAGAGCGATCTCGGCCCCATCGACTACAGCGAGCTCGATGCCTCGACCGAGACCGTGCTGCCAGTCGGCATAGGGGCGAACGCCAGCGTGCAGACCAACGCGATCTGACGACTCGGCGACAAGAGCGAACTCCAGTCGGGTGGACCCGAGCTGGTGTCGCAACCGTCGGTTGCGTTCTTCGAGA
This sequence comes from uncultured Acidimicrobiia bacterium, assembly GCA_965530755.1. Classification (GTDB taxonomy): domain Bacteria; phylum Actinomycetota; class Acidimicrobiia; order Acidimicrobiales; family SZUA-35; genus SZUA-35. The sequence continues at coordinate 22,015 of CBESNA010000016.1, forward strand.
GAGGAGAACGCAACCGACGGCAAGATCTTCTCGTTGACGCACCGCAGTGGGACGCACAGCAGTGGGAATCTCAGCAGGCGGCCGAACCGGTGTCGACCAACGGCGTTTCGTTCGACTCGACGTTCACGAACTCCCAGTCGTAACCGTCCTCCCGGAGTGTGAGTCGCAGAACACCACGGTGTTCATTCGTCCGCACGATCGAGCCGACGCGAGGTTCACCGAAAGCAGTGAACGCAGCTCCCCCCATGCCGACGGTGAAATTCATCATTCCGTCCGGCGATGGGTCACCATTGGGCGCAAGGGGTCCGAGTCGTTCGTAGTGGTGCGAGTGACCGACCACGAGCACGTCGGCGCCCGACCCGTGGAGGCGACCGTAGAAATCGCCCATTCGCGTGATCCCTCCATAGTTCGCCGATGACGTGAACCGGGGCTCGTGCCACATCACGAGGCGGCATTCGTAGCGTTTGTCGCTGAGCAACGCATCGAGCCATTCGTACTGCGGTGATGCGGGGCCACATCCACCGACCTCATCGCAGTTCGAATTGAGCGCGATGAGCTGCCAGGACCCGATCTCGACTGCGTACCAACCGGCACCCGGATCGCCGGCACGCCCTGCCATCGTGTCGAAGTACGGATCGGCGCCCGGCGTGTCGTAATCGTTGTCCCCAGGGACGGCACGGATGCGGTCGAGCTCCGAGCCGTACACCGGCAGGAAGCATGTGCGGAAGTCATCAACTGAGCCGACGTCGTATGCCAAGTCGCCTGGCATGAGGATCGTTCCCTCGAGCGACCGGACCAACGCCGCCACTTCGGCATCCGGCCCCCGGCAGTCGGTGAGATCGGCGACGGCCAGCACGGTTGCCGCCTCAACGAGTCCGGAGCGATCAGGGACGGTGCCGATACTCGCCTCGCCATCGGTACAGGACGCAGCCATCAGCACGAAACAAAGCATGGCCACCGCAAAACGCATTGGTCAACGCTAGTCGTTGTCCCGCCGAGGCGAGCGCCGGGACAGAGCTCAGCCTCGGTCGAGCCGCCCGCGAAGGGCCAGCAGGGCCATGCCTTGCGAGATCGCTCCAACGATCACGATCGCCAGGAATCCCTTGCCGATCTCGGTCCATTCCCACGTGTCGCCGGTGAGGGACCGCATGCTCTCGAGAATGTACGTGATCGGGTTGAAGCGGGCGACGGTGCGGAGCCAGCCGGTGAGCTGATCGAGCGGCACGGTGGAAGAGGTCAAGAACGCGAACGGGAAGAACAAGATGAAGCTCGCCCCGACCGCTCCCGGGTTGGCCGTCTTGAGCGCGATGGCATAGGGAAAGCCAGTGAAGGCCAGGCCCCAGAAGGCACCGATGAGCACGAACAGGATCATGCCGAGCGGCCCGGTCCCGAACGACACACCAACGAGCATGCCGAGCAGAATCACGGGGATGCACAGTCCGATCACCAGCACGAGATCAGCCACCATCAAACCCAACAACAGCGGGAGGCGCCGAGCAGGACTGAGCAGCAGGCGGTCGAAGTAGCCGGACTGGATGTCGGTGACGAGACCCGGTGCGCGCGAGATGCCGGTGACCGCGAAGATGATGGCGGTCGGCAACTGGAAGGCTCGATAGTCGAATCCCTCATTGCCGGGGAAACCCTCCGTGAGGTCCTGCAGTGCTCCGACGTTCACGATGAAAAAGAACGCCGGGATGAAGAGAGCGGGGATGAAGGTCTCGGGTTCCCTGGGGATGGCCCGCAGCGCCCGTCTCGAGACGGTCATCAGGTCACGGACGAAACCGGACGGTCTCGCCCTCACCATTCGCGCCGGCGTTGTCGTGTCTGTTGCGGTCATGCCGAAACCTCGATTCGGTTGCCAGTCAGCTCGAGGAAGACGTCGTCGAGGGTGGGCGTTCGTAAGGTCAACTCGCTGACCGACGCTCCGGCTGAGTCGAGGGCAACGGCGATGGGCGAGACGGATGCAGCGCCGTTGCTGACCGAGATCAACAGGCCTCGCGGGCCCTCGTCGACGTGGTCGACCATGTCCAAAGCCTGGACAGCCTCGTAGGCGGCGCGCCGATCACTGTTGTCATCGAGCCGAACCTGGATGACATCGGATCCCACTCTGCGTTTCAGCTCATCCGGAGTTCCCTCGGCGACGATCCTGCCGTCGTTGATGATCCCCACTCGGTCGGCGAGCTCATCGGCCTCCTCGAGGTACTGGGTGGTGAGGAAGATCGTGGTGCCGTATGTCTTGTTCAGCGTGCGGACCTCTTTCCACACCTGTGCCCGACTGGTTGGGTCCAGACCGGTCGTCGGCTCGTCGAGGAACAGCAGATCAGGATTGTGGATGAGCGACGCCGCCAAATCGAGACGTCGCTCCATGCCCCCGGAGTAGGTTCCGACCCAGCGATCGATGGCTTCGAAGTCGATCACCGACCGCAGCTCGTTGATGCGCTGGTCGATCTCGGACTGACGCAGCCCGAACAGGGCCCCCTGCATCTGGAGAATCTCTCGACCGCTCTGCTTCTGATCGAGGGAGGCGTCCTGCAGCGCTGCCCCGATGCGCAACCGGATCTGGGCGGCCTGCGTAGCGACGTCGAGTCCGAGCACGCGAGCGGTTCCCCCGGACGGTTTGAGCAGCGTGGTGAGCATCTTGACTACCGTGGACTTTCCGGCGCCGTTCGGACCCAGGAAGCCGTAGATCTCACCCGCTTGAACTGCGAGATCCACGCCTCGCACTGCCTCGATGTCGCCAAAGCTTCGCCGAAGACCCGTCGCTTCGATGACCAGACTGCTGTGCATCCGAGCAATCTAGGCCCGGCTCAGCGGGCCACCGCCATTTTTGCCTTCCTCCGACGCCTGGCTCAGCGGGCCCAGGTGAACGGATAACCCTCCACCGAGATGGACCGAGCGGCATCGGTGACGCGGAGCGGAGCGAACGTGTCGACCATCACGGCCACCTCCTCTGTGCGGTCGACATCGAGACTTGCTTCAACACTGCCCGGCTGGGGCCCATGCACGAATCCGGCGGGGTGGTACGAGATCGAACCCACACCGATGCCCGAGCCGGCGCGACTCATGAAGTTCCCGGCCGCGTAGAACAGCACCTCGTCGGAGTCGACGTTGGCGTGGTGGTACGGCACCTTGACTGCGTCCGGATGGAAATCGAAGAGGCGAGGCACGAACGAACACACGACGAATCCGCGCCCCTGGAAGGTCTGGTGAACCGGCGGCGGCTGATGGAGCGAACCAACGATCGGTTCGAAGTCGTTGATGTTCAGCGCCCACGGATAGAGGCAGCCATCCCAACCGGCGACGTCGAACGGGTGCTGCCGGTGGACATGCCTGCTGAGTCCAGCGCCGTTGGCGACGATGACGGGAACATCCTCACCGTCGCGGAGAAGCGGCTCGGTCGGAGCTCGCAGATCTCGTTCGCAGAACGGCGCGTGCTCGAGGAACTGTCCCGTGGCCGACAGGTATCGGTCCGGCACCGACACGTGACTCGTGGCCGCGACCACGAGCATCGAGAGCCCGGCGGGGCCGACGATCCAACGGTGGGTCGTCCCCGCCGGAATGACGACGTAGTCACCGACGCCGACGGACAGCTCTCCGAACACCGACTGGAGCACAGCGTCACCGGCGTGGACGTAGACCAACTCGTCACCGCCGGCGTTGCGATAGAGCGGACTGTCAGCCGTGGCAGCGGCGAACGAGATCGAGACGTCGTCGTTGGACAACAGCTCGTGGCGGCCGAGCACCGGGTCGCTCGCCGCCGACAGGTCCGGCGTGCGGAGATGCCGAGGAGTGAGGGGATGATCCGGCGTCGCCGATGCCGCCATTGGAGCATCGATCGGTTCGATGGCGACCAACGCAGACGGCGAGTGCCGGTGGTAGAGCAGTGCTGAGTTGGACGAGAAGCCCTCCTGCCCCATCAGCTCTTCGGCATAACGACTGCCGTCTGGTTGGCGGTGCGTCGTGTGGCGCTTCCGCGGAAGGTCACCGACGTGTCGATAGTGCGGCATGACGCGTCTCCTGTTCTCTGATGTGGTTCATGTGTTGGCTCGTCGAATCGTTCCAGACACCGAACCCAGACCAACTCGTCCGGTCCCGTGTCCAGCCCACCCTCGCAGTGTGACGGTGTCGCCGTCTTCGAGAAAGGCACGAGTCGATCCGTCCGGCAGGGTGATGGGTGATCGGCCGTTCTCGGTCATCTCGATGAAGCTCCCCTCCGAGCCGCTGGCGGGCCCGGAGATCGTCCCTGACGCAAAGAGGTCCCCGGGACGGGTCGAAGCGCCGTTGGCGGTGAGGTGCGCGAGCTGTTGCGGCGGCGTCCAGTACATGTCGAAACCGGTGGTGCTGATCGCGGCCGGTGCGGCGCCCGAGGAACGCATCGCTTCGGTCTCGAGCACGACCTCGAACTGGAGATCGAGGCCCCAGTCACCGTCCACCCGCAGGTAGTCGGCAACCGGCGGGATCTGTTCTTCGCTGGGAATCCTGAACGGTTCGAGGGCTTCGAGCGGAAGCAGCCACGGCGACATCGAGGTCGCAAAGCTCTTGCCCAGAAATGGCCCGAGTGGCACGTATTCGAACGACTGGACGTCCCGCGCAGACCAGTCGTTGATCAGGCACACACCAAAGATGTGCTGAGCCGCCTCGTTCACGGGAATCGGACATCCCCGCTCGTTTCCCCCACCGATCACGAAGCCGAGCTCGAGCTCGATGTCGAGGGCCCGGCTCGGTCCGTAAGCGACGTTTCCATCGCTCGACCGAAGCCCGAGAGGACGGGGAATGTCGGCCCCATCGGGGACGATGGTGCCTGCACGACCGTGGTAGCCGACCGGCAACTGCTTCCAGTTCGGGAGCAGCGGCTCACTGTCCGGCCGGAAAAGGCGGCCGAGGTTGGTGGCGTGATGCACACACGAATAGAAGTCGACATAGTCGCCGACCTCGACAGGTAGTCCCATCGTGAGCTCCGACCGCAAGAGGACAATCTCATCGCTGATCGGCACGTCTCCGGCAACCAGCTCCGTCAGGCGAGCTCTGACCGCCGACCAGACAACGCGATCGTGAGCGAGAAAGGCGTTGAGGGAATCCCGATCGAACGTGCCTGGCGCGAGACCGAGATCAGCCAGATCGCCAGACCGTTCGAGAGCGCGGAGGTCGATGGCATGGTCACCGACTGCCACCACCGGGCGCGGCTCGGCTCCGACAGGCGATCCAACGCCGTATGGAAGCCCCGTTGCCGGGAACGGCGAGTCGTCGGGGATCGAGAGGCCAGTCACGACTCAGAGATTGCCCCGTCGATCCTGCTCGCGCTCGATCGATTCGAAGAGGGCCTTGAAGTTGCCTTCGCCGAACCCGGTGGCACCGCCCCGCTGAATGATCTCGATGAACACGGTCGGACGGTCGGTCACCGGCTCGGTGAAGAGCTGGAGCAGATGTCCGTCCGGCTCGTGATCAACCAGGATCCCGAGCTTCTGAAGCGCATCCCACGGGAGATCCAGGAACTCGAGACGTTGCCGGACGTCGACGAAATACGCTTCGTTGGCCTCGAGGAAGCGGACACCACGCGACCGGAGCGCGCTGATCGCCCGAACGATGTCGTTGGTCCCGAACGCCAAGTGCTGCACGCCGGCGCCACGGTAGGTGTCGAGGTACTCCTGGATCTGGCTCTTCTTGAGGCCGGCAGCTGGCTCGTTGAGCGGCATGACGATCTCGCCGCCGTTCGACACGACTGTCGATCGCAGCGCCGAATACTCGGTCGAGATCTGGTTCTCGTCGAAGTGGCGGAGCTGCCCGAACCCCATCACGTCTTCGTAATAGGAGACCCACTCGTCGAGCCGACCCTCCTCGACATTGCCGACGACGTGGTCGATCCGTTGAAGCCCGACGATCGGTTCGATGAGGCCCCCAGGGAGGCCGCTCGTGACGAAACCGGGGCAATAGTGACCGTGGTAGTCGCTTCGGTCGACGAAGGTGTGTTTCGTCTCGCCGTACGTTGCGACAGCCGACAGGCGCAGGATTCCGTTGTCGTCCTCGAGTTGGTACGGCTCGGCCACGGATCGAGCCCCGCGCGTCAATGCGGCTTCGTAGGTGCCTGCCGCGTCGTCGACAACGAACGCGAGGTCACGGGCGCCATCGCCATGCTCACGGACGTGTGCCCAGATCTCGGAATCGGGGGTGAGCGCTGCGGTCACGACCAGACGGATCTCGCCCTGCTCGAGCAAATACGACGCCCGGTCCGTGACTCCGGTCTCGGGACCGGCGTAGGCGGTGACCCTGAAGCCGAATGATCCCACCAGGAACCCGGCCATCGCTCTGGCGTTCCCGACCCAGAACTCGATCGAGTCCCAGCCTTTCAGGCGGGCGGCTGGCGACGTGTTGGTTGGGGCGGTGACAGCAGTCATTCGTGGCTTCCTCTCGACAGAAGTTCCACCACTAGGCCCCATTGATGTACTGATTGTCAAGCGTCAGCTCTGTCGCTGTACATTTTGCATGGTCCACCGATCTTCTGACAATCGAAAGCGAGCAGAATGGCCACCGATCTCGATGCCATCGACGCAGCCTTGATCGCCGCCATGAGGCGGGAGCCGCGGGCGACCGAGGCCAGGCTCGCTCGACTGCTCGAGGTGGCCAGAGGCACCGTCCACGCTCGCATCGAGCGAATGCATGCTCGAGGCGTGATCACCGGCCACGGCCCAGACGTGGATGCGTCGGCCATCGGCTACGACGTCCTGGCGTTCGTGACACTGGAGATCACCCAGGGCGCAGACGACGGAATCATCGAGCAGCTCGGAACAATCGACGAGATCCTGGAGATCCATGCCGTGAGCGGTTCTGGAGACCTGGTCTGTCGAACGGTGGCCCGATCGAACGATCATCTTCACGACCTCATTCAACGAATGCTCGCCATCCCCGGAATCTCCCGCACCGAGACTCAGCTCGCGCTGAGGAGCCTCCTGCATCGCACGGCGGCCGATCTCGCTGCCAGCGATGCACCGCCTCGTCGGCCACAATGACACGACGAACTGAGACGAACGGGAGCACGATGGCCGGCTACTCAGGCACACCGTTGGCGAAGAAGCTCGGTATCAAAGCCGGACACACCGTCGCCACGGTGCACTCGCCACCCGATTTCCTCGATCTGCTGAGTGATCTGCCTGACGATGTCAAATTCGAGACCGGTCAGGCTCCGGACGCAGATCTCACGGTTGCGTTCTACACCGAGGCTGCCGCACTCCGTTCAGAGCTCGACGGTCTTGCCAGCGCGGCCTTCCCCGACCGGATCATCTGGTTGGCCTGGCCGAAGAAGACATCGGGCGTCGACACCGATCTGACCGGAGATGTGGTGCGGAGCACCGTGCTCGAAACGAAGCTCGTCGACGTGAAGGTCTGCGCCATCTCCGAGATCTGGTCCGGTCTGAAAGTCGTGTGGAGGAAGGAACACCGCTGAAAGAACCGCACCGGAATCGTCATCCAACTTCCCTTGACACCGTGAACACGGCCCCTAGGCTGTTTTCTTCACCAATCAACTCGACCCAGAAAGCGACCGTCATGAGCCGCACGGTGCAGCACACGCTCCACATCTCTCTCGACTTCGAAGAGACGTGTCGCCGCATCGAAGCTCGGTCGGCCGACCTGCTCGAGCGGTCCACGTTCATCGCCGCCCGCACCGTCGATCGCGCCGCGTCCGAGCTCGACGGGTTCGAGGAACGCCAATCGGTGACCATCGAAGCACAGGATTTCGAGCGGGGAGACGACCACCAAGCGTCGATGCGCATTCGGTGGAACGCCCAAGTTCCTTCGAGCCGACTCCTCCCCCAGCTCGACGCCAAGATCGTGGTGCACGGCGTCATCTCCAGGGGCCCCCACGCGTCGACAGCCATCTCGATCCTCGGCTCATTCGATTCGCCGAACAGCCTTCGTCAACGGCTCGACGACAAACTCTTCCGGCGCCGCCTGGTCGACGAAGCCGCGGCGGCCTTCCTGGATGCGTTCGTGGTCGGGCTCATCGACGGCCCGATCGACCTGCGCACACCCGATCAGGAGAGCTCAGCAGCCTGACCGCACAGCTCCGGCCTCGGCTCAGTCGAGCGGGCCGCAGGTGAAGGTCGAACCGGCGAAGACGTCGGCAACTCGAGCCGTGCGTTCGATGGCCGGGAAGCCGGTCAAGGCGTAGGCGATCTCGGTATCGGCGTCGAGGCCGACCACAGTCGACCCGTCGACTGAGCCACCACACGCTGCAGGCACAACAGCCACGGTCAGCATCGCCCGAGTGTTGGCCTCGAGTACAAAGGGCAACGCTCCGTTCTCGATTCGGACCGACGCCCCGAACTGACCGTCGTCACCGATCGTGTGGATATCGATCCCGGGCTGGGCCACACCATCGACCGAGATGACCACGGAACGAATCTCGATGTCGCGTTGACCACCGTTGGACAGGTCGACCTGCAAGACAGCCACGGCATCGTCGACGTTGAACCCGGTACCAAGACCGTCGACTTGGAGTCGCGGATACAGCCGACCGGAGATCACGAGGAACGCGAGCGCGACGGTCGCAGCGAGTACCAGGACAGACAAAACAAGGCGGCGAGCGACGGTCGGCATCGGCGGCACGAGGTGATCGAGCTCCGGATTGGCGGGCGACTTGGTGCTGGACAGATTTTGCTTGACCGAGGAAGGCATGTTTGTCATATTGTACCAGGACGTTAGGACAGTCAAGGAGATTGTTCCCCAGAACGTCGGAAAGCAGAACGGACCGTGTCAGAACACAAGCGGCGAGCAGCAGGCCCGAAAGTGCGAGGAGGCGTGATCGCCATCGGCGTGACCGTCGCCCTCACCACACTGTTGGCCACGAGCACCAGCGCGGCCGGCAACGGCGGATCGAACATCGTTGGTTTGTTGATCTTGGCCGGCCTCGTCGGTCTCGTCACCTACGCCCTGGCGTCACTCCTCCTCTTCGAGGATCGGGAGGCAACGGCACTGGCGTCTCGTCTGGCCGCCGAGCCGGACAGCCTCGCCCTCATCGATCGATGGCTGCAACGAACCCGGTTCGCCCGGAACCTCGGTGGCCTTGCCGGCCTCGTTCTCTGGGTGTCGACCTGGACCAACGGCGTGAACGGCGCAACCATGATCGCCTTCGGTATGGGCGGCGTGCTCGTGGGTGCCATCGTCTCCGAGCTCCACCGGACCCGGCCGATGACCGGCGCTCGCACCGCATCACTCGCTCCTCGAGCGCTCAGCAGCTACTTGGTCGTCCGCGACCAACGCAGAGCTGCGGTCCTGGTCGTGGTGTGGATTGCGCTGGGCGGCGTGGCCATCGGCAACGGAGCCCAAACCGGAATACTTGCCCTGGCCGCGCTCGCTATCGCCACTTTGGGCGCGGTTCGGGCCCTTCAATGGCGGGTGGCCACCCGCCCTCGTCCAGCCTTGCCAGACCGCCTCCTCCGTGCCGACGACCTCGTGCGAGAGTTGGCCGTCACGCGGAGCCTGGCCCAGCCAAGCAACATCTTTGCGTTGGCGTTGCTGGTGCCGGCATTCAAGATGCTCGGCACAGCGGACCCGACATCGGGGGCCGACTTCCTGCAAGCCATCGCCTTCGTCCTCGCCGTCTGGTGGTGGGCGAAGAACAAGCGTCTCGGACTCGACTGGCTCCTCGACCGCCCTGCGCTGGCGGCGGATCATGACGATCGAGTCGACCTCGACCTCGTCGAGGAGTCGTCACGACAATGATTCTTCGGGTCGATGCTGGCGATGCCCTGCCTGTCTACGAACAAATCCGGTCGCAGATCATTCGTATGGCAGTCTCGGGAACCCTCGAGGCCGGTGCAAAACTGCCGACCATTCGACAGTTGGCGGCCGATCTTGGGCTAGCGAAGGGGACCGTGGCGAAGGCGTACGAGCTGCTCGAGAGCGACAAGATCGTCACGACCCATGGCCGGCACGGCACCTTCGTGGCTGAGCAGGAGACCGCACCCCCAGCCGAGCGACGATCAGACCTCGACGACGCCGGCGAGGTCTTCTTGATGGTCGCGAAGCAACTCGGTGCGTCGAAAATGGAAGCCATCGCAGCCGTCGAACGGGTGTGGCGGGACCTCTGACCCCCCAAACCGAGTGCCGAGCAGCGGGGAGCTGAGGCGAGAAGGACCTTGGGTCTGAAAGAAAGGGAGACCCTGCGACGGTCCAGACCTAGGGGAAGGGCCGTAACCGTCGCAGGGAGAACTTGATCAGTCAGTCGGCGTGACGCCGACTCGCAATCCGTCTGGGCCGAACACATGGGTGGCGCCCGTGATCTCGACCATGACCTGGTCGCCACGCTTCACTGAGGTCTCGCCGCCCGACCGCACCACGAGCGTGGCGGGCTTGCCCTCGTGGAGGACCTGGACGTGAACGAAGGACTCGGAGCCGAGCTCTTCGACAACGGTGACGCTGCCGGCCAAGCCCGAGTCGGAGAGTTTCATGTGTTCGGGGCGAACCCCGACACCGAAGGTCGTACCAGCAGCGTCGGCAAGACCAGCCGCGGTGCCCGCATCGAGTGGCACGTCGAGACCGCCGATGCGCAGCTTTCCATCGGCACGATCTACATCGAGGATGTTCATGGCGGGCGATCCGATGAAGCCGGCAACGAAGCGGTTGATCGGAGCGCTGTAGAGCGTGCGAGGACGATCGACCTGCTGCAGATGGCCGAACTTGAGCACGGCCACTCGGTGGCCCATGGTCATGGCTTCGACTTGATCGTGGGTGACGTAGACCGTCGTGACGCCGAGCCTCGCCTGCAGGTCGACGAGTTCGGTACGGGTCTGGACCCGAAGTTTGGCGTCGAGGTTGGAGAGCGGCTCATCCATGAGGAAGACCTGAGGACTCCGAACGATTGCTCGGCCCATGGCCACCCGCTGGCGCTGGCCGCCGGACAGGTTCTTCGGCTTACGGTCGAGGTATTCGGTGAGGTCGAGGATGCGAGCGGCTTCGCGCACCTGCTCATCGATCTGGGCTTTGGGGATCTTGGCCTGCTTGAGCGCAAAGCCCATGTTCTGGGCCACGGTCATGCTCGGGTAGAGCGCGTAGTTCTGGAACACCATGGCGATGTCGCGGTCCTGTGGCGGCTTGAGCGTCACATCGACGCCGTTGATCCAAATGCTGCCAGAAGTCACCGTCTCGAGGCCGGCAAGCATCCGCAGGGCCGTCGATTTTCCGCAGCCCGACGGGCCAACGAGCACGAGGAGCTCACCATCGGTGATGTCGAGATTGAGCGAGTCGACCGCAGGCACGTCGCTTCCCGGGTAGAGCCGGCTCGCTGCTTCGTATCGGACTTCAGCCATGGTTAATGCCCCTCTGATTCGTGTTCGAGTATCGGTTACTGGCGGTGGCGGTCAGGAGCGACATCACTTGATGGCTCCCATGGCCAGGCCGCGTATCATGCGCTTCTGAGCGGCCCAGCCGGCGACCACAACGGGGAGTGTCGCGAGGACCGAGGCGGCGCTGAGTCCGGCAAGGAATTGGCCTTGGAATTTTTGCTGTGAGTTGACCCAGACCGGAATGGTGGACGCACCGGCCGGATTCAACTGGATGGCGAGGAAGAACTCGTTCCACGCAAAGATCACGCAGAGCAAGGCAGTTGCTGCCAAGCCAGGTGCCACGATCGGCAGGATCACTTGACGAAGCTGGCCCAGCAAGCTGCAGCCGTCGATCTGGGCAGCTTCGATCAGTTCCTTGGGCACTTCGGCAAAGAACGATCGCAACATCCACACGGCGAGGGGAAGGTTCATCGCCGTGTAGAGGACGATGAGAATGGTGCGGGTGCCCAGCAGGTCGAGATCGCGAGCGATGATCCACAGCGGCATGATCGCACCGACGATGGGCAGGAACTTCGTCGAGATGAAGAAGAACAGCACATCGCGCCACTTCCGCATCGGGCGGATCGCCAGCGCGTACGCAGCCGGGACGGCGAGGATCATGACAAGGAACGTCGAGATCAGCACGATCCAGAACGAGTTGGCGAACGCCTCGGTGAAGCTCAGCAGGCCGGTGGATGACTCGGTGACTTCGGAGAACCGATCGAGCGTCGGGTCGAAGATCATCGTTGGGCTCGCGTTGGCGACGGCTTCTTCCTTGAAGCCGTTCAGCACGAGCCAGAACAGCGGGAAGAAGAACAGCAGGCCGATGACCCAAGTCAGGAGACTGAGGATGGTCGCCGTCGTACGGTTCTGACCGAGGATGGGTTCGGCCTTGGGGGCTCTGGTGAAGATGGCCATCAGGATTCGTCCTCCAGCAGATTGGACAGCACTCGTAGACCAATGTTGGCGATGATGATCGAGGCGATGACGACGATGATCGAGTACGACGACGCCAGACCGAATCGGTTGCCGCCACCGATCGAGCGCTGTGCGATGTAGAAGGGGAGGTTCTTCGCACCGGGCTGACCGCCGACGATGACTTCGATGTGGTCGTACACCTGGATGAGATAGATCGCTCCGAGCAGGGTGCCGAGCTCGAGGAACGGACGAAGCTGGGGAAGCGTGATCTGACGGAACGTTCCCCACGCAGTGGCGCCGTCGACCCGGGCCGCTTCGAGCACCGAGGCGTCTTGGCCCTGGAGGCCCGCAAGCACGATCAGCATCATGAACGGACTCCACTGCCACACGAGCACCACCACCACCGAGGCCAGTGGATACTTGGTGGCGAACTCGATGGACTCGATGCCGACGAGGTTCAGGGCCCAGTTGATCACGCCGAACGTTGCGCTGAACATCTGCGTCTTCCACATGAAGCCAGCAACAACGGGCATGACCAAGAACGGCGTGATGAGCAGCGTGCGGATGAAGCCCTGCCCGAAGAACTTGCGGTCGAGCAGCAGCGCGAGGCCCGTGCCGACGATCAGCGAGAACAACACGGCCATCACCGTCATCTGCACGCTGACCCAAGCGGCGTCTCGGAAGAACTTGTCGCCGGTGAGGCTGCCGTAGTTCTCGAAGCCGATGAACCTACGGGGTTCAGGCTTGTCGATTCGCCATTCGGTCAGGCTGTAGAAGAGCGTGAACAAGAACGGAATCTGGGTGACGACGATCGTGAACAGCAGGGCCGGGAGAATGGGGATTCGACGCTTCCACCCTTCTCGGCGTTGCAGCCTTCGAACTTCCTCTTCGTGACTGATCACGGCGCTGGTCATGCTGACTTCCCCCTTTGAGTCTGGCTGTTGTACTTCATTGTGTTTTTGGCCGCACGTGGTGCAGCAAAGCAGCCCGGCCGGAGCGGTGTGCCCCGACCGGGCTCAGTTCACCTCATTGCAGGATCAGGACCTGCGAAGATCAGCTGCTTGCTTCAGAAGCGATGATCTGGCAATCAGCCAGAGCATCATCGACACTCATCGAGCCGGCAATTGCTGCCGAGAAGAGCTCGGTGCAACGGGTCCCGACGTCCTGGAACTCGGGAACACCGACGTACTGCACACCGGGAAGACCGGGCCGCGGCGTGGTGCCGGGGTTGTCGATCGGAGCGGCGAGCATGGCGTCGAGGGTGCGCTGAGCAAAGGCGCCAGCAGCTTCCTGGTATTCCGGGCGCTCGTAGAGCGACTGACGGGTTCCCGGAGGAACTGATCGCCAACCATCGGTCTCTGCGATGAGCTCGTGGTAGTCGGCGTTGGTTGCCCAGTCGATGAACTGCCATGCGGCGTCCTGGTCGGAGGTGCTCGCCGGGATGGCGAGGGTCCAGGCCCAGAGCCAACCAGATGCATCGGTGACCTTGGTCGGAGCAAGTGCGAAGGCCGTGTTGGCGACAACGTCTTCAGGGAAGAGGCTGGCGGCCACGGTGGCGTCGTACCACATGGCGACCCGGCCCTCTTCGTAGAGCGTCTTGCACTCGTTGAAGCTGGAGTTCGCAGCATCGTCTTCGCCGGCGTCGTTCAGAAGATCGACGTAGAAGTTGAGTGCTTCAGCGAATTCGGGCTGATCAACCTGAGCAGCGCCGATGGATCCGTCAGCGTTGGCTTCCCACCACGTGCCACCGAAAGTGTTGAGCACGGTGGTGAAGGCAGCGCCGAGGTCACCCCAGCCGGGCTTGCCACGAAGGCAGATGCCAGCCATTTCATCGGAGTCGATCTGACGGGCGATGTCGGCAACTTCGTCCCACGTCGGAGCGTCTGGCATCGTGATGCCGTTCTCTTCCATGACGTCGGCGCGGTACATGACGAACGACGACTCGGCGTAGAACGGCGAGGAGTAGAGCTCACCGTCGACCGAGAGGCCGTTGCGAACAGCCGGGATCAGATCATCGATGTCGTAGGTGTCGGATGCGGCGGCGAGGTCGTTCAGGCCGACGAGCCAACCGTTGGAGCCGAACTGCGGCGTCTCGTACATGCCGATCTGGACGACGTCGAACTGCTCGCCACTAGCGCCGACGTCACGGGTGGTGACCTCGCGCAGCGTCTGCTCGTCGAGCACGGTGAAGTTGACGGTGATGCCGGTCTCGGCCGTGAAGTGCTCGGGCGCCAGTTCGGCCATCTTTTCGATGTTGTCGTTACCAACCAGAGCGACGGTGATCGAACGGGCACCGTCATCGGAGCCGCCGTCATCGGAGCCTTCGGTCGTGTCCGACCCCTCTTCGGCATCGCTTCCGCCGCAGGCGGCAGCGATCATCGCCAACGCGGCGAGAAGGCTGAGGATGCGGAGCCACGGGCTCTTACCTCGTTGGTCTACTCGGATCATCTGATCTCCCCTAGAGATTGTGGTGGCGGAGAACGAGGTGTCCTCCGTCACGTCAGGTTCTAGTTGCGTTTATGTTGGATTGCAAGCGAATGATTGGTATTTCCATCGAATCTTACGAAACATGGCACCTAGCGCCTGCGTTCGTGTTGGTATAGGGTGCGAAACGTGACCAACGACTCACCTGCGACTCCGACCATCGACGACGCCTACGACCGAGCGATGCTGCGCCGGAGCATCGTCCACATCGGCGTGGGAGGCTTTCACCGAGCCCACCTGGCGACCTACATCGACGATCTCTGCCGAGCGGGCAATGTCGACTGGTCGATCGTGGGAGCAGGCGTCCTGCCCGGTGATGCAGCGATGGCCGAGGCGCTCCATGCGCAGCATGGGATGTACACGCTCATCGTCCGGGGCCAGGACACCACGACAGTCCAAGTCATCGGCAGCATCGTGGACTACCTGCACGCATGGCCTGATCCTGAGGAGCTGATCGAAAGGATTGCCGCCCCCACAACGCAGATCGTGTCGCTCACCGTGACCGAGGGTGGTTACCCCGTCGACGACGCCGACGGAAGCTTCGTGGCCGACTCGCCGAACGCGGCTCCCGGCTCTGCCTTCGCCATTCTCGCCGCCGGGCTCGATCGGCGCCGGACCGCGTCTGGCTCCCCCGTTACCATCATGAGTTGCGACAACGTCATCAGCAATGGTCATGTCACGGCTGCCGCCGTCCTTGGTTGCGCTGAGGCGCACGGTCCGGCGCTGATTTCGTGGATCGGCGACAACGTCACCTTCCCCAACAGCATGGTGGACCGAATCACCCCGGCGTCTGCTCCGAGCGATCGAGAGTGGCTGCTCGAGGAGCACCACATCGACGACCGCTGGCCAGTCGTGACCGAACCATTCCGCCAGTGGGTGGTCGAGGACCGTTTCGCCGGCGATCGCCTGCCTCTCGAGATGATCGACGTCATCGTCACAGACGACGTCGAGCCGTACGAGCTGATGAAGCTGCGCCTGCTCAACGCCGGCCACTCGTGTATTGCCTATCTCGCCGCCCTGCTCGACGTCGAAACCGTGTCCGATGCGATGGCTCAGCCGGAGATCGCCGCGTTCCTGACCCGTTTCCTGGAGGCGGAAGCTCGCCCCGTTCTCCCCGCCATCGTCGGCATCGACATCGACGAGTACATCACCACGCTTGTGCACCGGTTCTCCAACCCGAACATCGGCGACCAGATCGCTCGCCTCTGCCTCGACGGTTCAGCCAAGTTCCCCAAGTTCCTCGTTCCCACGATCCTGCGCCAGCTCGATGCCGGCGGGCCTGTCGATCTGAGCGCGCTGGCGATCGCCGGCTGGTGTGAGTATCTGAATGGCACAACCGAATCCGGGGCAACGATCGACCTCGCCCGAGATCCACACCTCGATCGGGCCGTGGCCGCAGCCGTAGCCTCGAAGACCGACCCCGTCGCCTTTCTCAGCTTCGACGCCGTCTTCGCCGATCTTCCGCCCGCCTCTCCGTTCCATGAAGCGTTCGCCGGCGCCGTTCAGGGTCTCCGATCACACGGAGTACGCTCCACCATCGAGCGGCTGCTCGCCCAGTGAGTCAGCCCATCACCGAGGGCACGCAATGACCGACCGATCGACGGAAACTCCCGCGCTGTTCCAGAGCGAGCGTCAACGTGAGATCGCCTCCCTCACCCATCAGTTCGGCCGGGTCGAGGTGTCCCACCTCGCCGAGCGATTCCAGGTCACCACGGAGACCATCCGTCGTGACCTCTCCGACCTTCAGCGGCAGAAGGTCGTACGCAGAGTTCACGGCGGCGGCATTCCGTGGGAGAACTCGGCGTTCGAGCCGCTCGTTGCCGTCCGCGCCGATCTCAACGACAACGAGAAACGCCGACTCGCCATCCGGGCCATCGACGAACTGCCTGAGCGCGGCTCGGTCATCATCGACTCCGGAAGCACGTTGACGAGGTTCGCCGAAGCCATTCCGGACGGGCCAGAGCTCAACGTCGTGACCAACTCACTGCCCATCGCGCAAGCGCTCTCCGAACGACGCTCCATCGACGTTTTCGTCACCGGCGGCAAGCTGCGCAGGAACACCTTGGCCCTGGTCGACGAACACGCGATCGAAGCGATCGCACCACTCTCGGTCGACACGCTCTTCATCAGCGCAGACGCAGCGACCGCCCCGACGGGTCTCACCACTCCGTATCCAGAGGAGGCAGCCCTCAAACGAGCGATGATTCGAAGCGCCAGACGCGTCGTTGCCCTGGTCGATCACACCAAGTTCGCCAAGGATGAATTCATTCGCTTCGCCGAATGGTCAGACATCGACGTGCTCGTCACCAACCACGAACTCGACAGCACCATTGCCTCGGCCATCGAAGCAACCGGAACCACCGTTGTCCTCGCCTGACTCACCGTCGCCTGAACCGCCACCAACCCTGCGCGCCTCTTCGTCGTCACGCCACCTCGCCCGGGTGGCCGAAGAGGTGGCGAGCCAGGCATCGAGGCTCGTTCGTCGTGAGATGGGCAGGGCGGAACTCGCGGGGACCAAGAGCACACCGACCGACGTCGTGACGCACACCGACATCGAGTCCGAGACGCACATACGGCACGAACTCCTCCAACGATGCCCTGGATCGTCGATCGTCGGCGAGGAGCTCGTCGACAATCACGGACACAACGACATCGAATGGATCGTCGACCCGATCGACGGGACGGTGAACTTTCTCTATGACCTCCCGATCGTGGCGGTGAGTATCGCTGCACGAGTGGCCTCCGTCGTGGTTGCCGGGGCTGTCGCCGACGTGATCCGGGGCGATGTCTTCGTCGCTGTGCGGTCCGAGGGGGCGACCTTGAACGGCCTGCCGATCACGGTCGGCGAGCCGGGTTCGCTGCCCCAGGCACTCGTCGGGACAGGCTTCTCGTACGACGCTGCTTGGCGCCGGGACCAGGCCGAGATCGTGTCGCGCATCCTGCCCGCCACCAGGGACATCCGGTGCATGGGCTCGGCGGCACTGAACCTCTGCTGGGTCGGATGCGGCCGCCTCGACGGCTACTACGAGCAGGGCACGCAGCCGTACGACTACGCCGCGGCTGCGCTCGTGGCACGCGAAGCCGGCGCTCGCGTCGAATTGCCGGCCGACAACGAACTCTCGCTCGTACTCGGAAGCCGGCCCGATGTGTTCGACCAACTCCGCTTGCTGATCGATCCGGCGGGTTGACGCTCAGAGCAGGAGCGACGATCGCTCCGGATCGTTTCGGTGGTCCCACAGCGAGAGGAGCGGGGCGATGTCATCGTCAGCTCTTTCAGAGATCCTGGCCACGCCCATCACCGCCTCCCACCGGCGAAGATCGCCGCTCGCAGCCGACAGCTGTTCTTGCCAAGCTTGCAGATAGGAGCGATGCAACAGGCTCAACATCTCGGTGCTCGCATCCGGAAGATGTTGACGGTCCTCGAGGTCGAAACCGGGTCGCATCAACACCGAACTGCGCACCACGTCGGCGAGCGGGTGTCCGATCGAAGCATCGAACCAGTCGATGACCACCGGCCCGGTCCGACTCATCAAGAGATTGCCCGGGTGGAAGTCGCCGTGCAGGATCGCAGCTCCGCTCGGAAGCTCGGCGACGATGCGCCCCGCCTCGCCCCGATCGGTGTCGCTGATCCGGTCGCACACAGCGACTTTGCTGGCCAGCCGTGCTGTGAGATCCGGAAGTCCTTCCGGAAGCCCGGCAGCGTGGATCATCTTCTGAACGCTCACGAGTTCGTCGACCAGCACCGGCACGTCGGACGGACGTTCCAGCATTCGGTCCCACATCGATGGGCCATCGATGCGTTGGAACACCACACATGAACGTCCACCGATGATCACGACATCGAGCACGGTCGGAACGGGAAGGCCGAAGCCGTGAATCACCGAAGTGAGATCGGCCTCGATCCCGGCCCAGTGCTCCGGTACGTCGGGTCTGGGCACCTTCACGACCGCACCGCGGCCGAACTCGAACACGTCCGAGGTTCGGCCCGCTGACACCAGCGATCCTGGCCTCACACCACCGGCACCGTCATGTCGATCCGACGACGCCATCACGCCCGCAGCTTCTCGCGCAGTTCCTCGAGTGACTTTCGCAACAAGCGGGAGACATGCATCTGGCTGATGCCGACCCGATCGGCGATTTCGGCCTGGCTGAGATCCTCGAAGAACCTGAGCTCGATGATCGTGCGGTCCCGCTCCGACAATTCGGCCACCATGTCGCGCACGGCCATCTCGAGCTCGGTCTGGTGATACCCGGGGTCAGTGGTTCCGAGGCGCGACGAGATGGTCATCCCCTCATCGTCCTCGCCTCGTCCAACGTCGATACTGGTCGCCCGGTAGGCCGACTGAGCGTCGAGGGCTTCGATGACTTCGTCGACCGACAGCTCGGCCCGTTCAGCGAGTTCGTCGATCGTGGGCGGACGACTCTGTTCCTTGGACAACTGTTCGCGCACCTGCCGAACCAGCGCCGATCGCTCCTGCAGGCTTCGAGGAACACGGACGGCCCACGAGCGATCGCGAAAGTATTTCTTGAGTTCTCCGTCGATCGTGCGACCGGCGAACGTCGAGAACTGGACACCGAACTCTGGGTCGAAGCGGTCGACCGCCTTCACCAGCGCCAGCTGCGCCACTTGACGGAGATCCTCGCTCTCGACTCCCCGATCCTTGTACCGCTTGGCGAAGTACTCCGCTAGTGGTGCGAAGCTCTCGACCAACTCGTTTCGGACCTTGGCCGAACCGCTCTCGGCCAGCTCGGCGAATTTGTCCGCTCGCCAGGCGTCGTCCGGACGGGTCACTCGCCCGACGTCGCCTTCTCGAGCTCGATCGTCCGCTCACCGGACTCCGAGGAGAGAGCGTATGAGTCGAGCGTCGCACCGAGAATGGCGTGGACGAGGTCGTCGATCTCCCGCACAGGGAGGCCATCGATGTGGCGTTCGCCGCGCACCACGAGCGTCGATCCGGCCACCTGCAACGCCAGTGCGACCTCGCCGCCGACGTCATCATCCCGCAGAAGCCAGGTCACCGCCTCGTCGACGGCGAGCCGGAGATCATCGAGTTCGTCGACGTTGAAACCGAAGTCGGATGCGAACGTTGCTGTCGTGATGCGGCAGATCCGCAGGTAGCCGGAGCGGGCCGGAAAACGGATGGTCAAGACATCGTCGAGCTGGTCGGTCACGTGGTTCCTGTCAATCGGATGCATCTGGCTGATTCATCGGGCGGGGTCATGAGGGGTCTCCACCCGCTCGGACAACAGCGTGGCCGCTTCGGAGGAGAAATGCAGCGTCCGCTGCGGAAAGGGAATCGAGATCTCTGCTTGTTCGAACGCCTCGGCGAGCGAGATGGCCACGGCGTGCTGGGCTCGTAGTTTCTCCGCGATCGACGGTTCATGCCAGAACATCGCCGTGAGGTCGATGCTCGAGTCGCCGAAGGACGACACCAGGACAACGGGGCTCGGTTCATCGAGGACACCCTCGACACCTCCGAGGGCGTCCGTCGCCACCTCGACTGCCCGACGCAGATCGGTTCCGTACGCCACACCAAGCGGGACTGACGTACGACGCCGCCCGTTCTGGCTCAAGTTGATGATCGGACTCCGGATGACCTCGGCGTTCGGCAATCTCACGATCTCGCCGGACGGAGTACGAATCGTCAATGTCCGCGAGTCGATCGACGTGATCGTGCCGACATAGTCCTGCGACTCGATCTCGTCACCCTTCGAGAAGGGTCGCCTGACCTGCAACAACGCACCGGCGACGAAGTTCTCGAGAATCGATTGCAGAGCGAAGGCAAGAGCGACACCGAGGAGGCCGAGCGCTCCCAGCAGCGGGGTGATCCTGACGCCCACTGCTTCGAGGGCGTAGACCACCCCGAACGCCACGATCGTGTAGCCGAGCAAACGCCCGAGGAAGTCGCTCAGAAACGAGTTCGATCCGGTACTGGCGACGACGCGAGTCAGAGTGGAACGAGCGACGCGGCTGAGAACGACGGCCACGATCAGGATCAGGAGGGCCCACAACCAATCCTCTGCTCCGGTGCCGGCGATCGCATCGCCGACCTCATCGATGACCTCGGTGTCGGGGATGTCGGAGTCGATCTGGAAACGCCTCACGAGACGTTCGCCGGTGCCGGATCGATCACTGCACCGATACCTCCGGGTAGCGATGAGTCCGGCACGGCCGGCACGATCTGGACTGGAACGCCCTGGAGGAGTGCACTTCTGATCAAGCCATCGACAAGACGAACGGGCGTGAACTCGGCGGCACGATGCTCCAGTTGCTGCACGTTCTCCAGATCGATGGCGATGTCTGCGGCATCGGGCCCGATCCACACCTGGCGTTGATCGTCGGCGTCGTCTGCGACGAGGAGCAGGCGTGCAGTTTCGTTTCGAAGGGCCTGGACGACGTCGACCACGCCGGACAGTCCGAGATCGTGGGCCCGCTCGAATCGCCAGGTCCGGAGGGTTTCGACCGTTGCTCGCGCTCGATCCGTCGCCACCTCGACGACCGCCTGATCTGCCAGCCACTCCGCAGCACCTGCACCGAGGTCAGCGGAAACGATCGTCTCGACGATCGTTTCGATCGGAACTGAGGCTCGGACGAGAATCTCCAACTCGTCGACCTCGGCGGGAGAACCGGCAAGGAGCACGAACCGAGTACCCGTGGCCTTGACTGCTTCGACGACGAGGTGTGCCTGCCGAGCGCGATCGGTCTCCGATGCTCGATGCATCGAGGGCGCACCATGTCTCGGGAAGGTCATGACATCAACCCCTTCCTCGCTCACGACCACGAGGAGGTGATGTCGAAGTCGTTGCTCGGCGTCGATGAGCGGAGTGATGCGAGGTACGTGGCCTCGCTCGATGTGGGGGCTGGTCGGACCTTCGGGATACGTCTGGGAGAAACCGGACCCGTCGCCGGCGAGGACACCGACCACCATCGCCGCAGTGTCGTCGGCGAGCCGCGCGCCGGACCCACCGGAGTCGGGCACAGCGGAATCGGGCGCAGCCGAACCGTCATCGAGCAGGGCCTCGCAGAACACTCGCTCGGTGTCGCTGAGATCGGCCTCGGAAACGGCCAGTCGACTGGCCGCCACCTCCCGAGCATCGCCGATCGGCAGGTAACAGGTCAGGAACGGACCTGGGCGGACGAGGATGCCGGCCAACGCTCCGAAGAACCGCCTCATCGGGATACGGGGCGGAAGCGACAGGTCGGACGGGGTGTGGTGCATGTCGCCAGGTCTACCCTGCCCGGCGTGGGCCCAAACTCCAGCTCCGGCCCGGGACGTATCGTCGTACTCGGGGCAACCGGATACGTCGGAGCGCGCCTTGTTCCCCGGCTGGCATCACAGGGGCGCAACGTCGTGTGCGTTTCTCGCTCTGCTGCCGACATCGAGGAGTGGGCCTGGGGTTCCGCCGTGACGACAATCGAAGTCGACTTGACCGACACTCCCATCGACGTCTTCCACGAGGGAGACACCATTGTGCACCTCGTGCACTCGATGGTGGGCGCCGACGACTTCAACGATGTCGACCTCACCATCGCCAGAGGGGTCGCCGATGCTGCAGCCGCAGCGAGCGCAGCACGAATCGTGTATCTCAGCGGACTCGGAGAACCGGACGGTGACTTGTCAGACCATCTCGCGTCCCGCCATGCGGTTGGTGACGCGCTGCGCTCCGGTTCTCGCGACCGCGTCGGCGCTCCAGTACCGGTCACCGAACTCCAGGCGGCCTTGTTGCTCGGATCGGGCAGTGCGTCATTCGAGATGCTGCGAACGATCGCACAGGTGTCGCCCCTACTCCCCGTTCCGACCGCGGTCACCTCGACCCGCTGCCAGCCGATCGCCATCGAAGATGCGCTCGAGGATCTGGAGTGGGCCATCGACAGCAATGTCTTCGATCGTGTGATCCACATCGGAGGTTCGGACGTCATGACGTACGGCGAGATCATCCGGACCTACGCCCGTGTTGCCGGTCTCCGCCCTCGTCATCTGATTCCGATCCCGCTCGTGCCGACCAGCATCTCCGCATTCGTACTCAATCTGATCGCACCACTTCCGCAACAACTGGTGCGCCATCTGGTGGGGAGCGTCGCCAACGACGTCGTGGTCGACGAGGCGAAGAGCATGCAGAACTTCCGACCCGAGCGTGCACCAAAGTCAGTATCTGCCTCGATTGCCGCTGCGCTCGAGGCAGATCTCGATACGACCTCGCACTGGTCTGACGATGTCGCTCGGCACGAACCGGCAGCCCTCCTGCCCACTGACGACGAATGGGCCGGTCAGCGCCTCTACAGCGACACCCGCGTGATCACCACCGACCGAAATGCGTCCGAGATCTTCCGCAGCATCTCGTCGGTCGGCGGGGATCGAGGGTGGCTCGTTGCCCCGGTGCTCTGGGAACTACGCGGCATACTCGACCGACTGACGCCGGGCGGCGTCGGGCTCCACCGCGGTCGCCGACATCCGACGCATCTGCGCGTCGGCGACATCGTCGACTGGTGGCGGGTCGAGGCGATCATCCCAGACGAGCTGCTCCTCCTCCGAGCCGAGATGAGAGCGCCGGGAGCAGCATGGCTCGAGTGGCGCATCACCGACTCGGGTGACGAGCGTCGAGTACGCCAACGCGCGGTGTTCGCCCCTCGGGGACTCGCCGGAAAGCTCTACTGGCTGGCGTTGCTCCCCTTCCACGGATACTTGTTTCCGCGGCTTCTGGGCCGTCTGGTGGACGCCGAGCTCGATGCCGTTGTTGACCGACCGGACGATCCGCCTCTCCGGGATCCCCGGGAGCTTGTCTGAGTCGGCCCGTCGTCAGAGGTCAGTCGAGCCCGAAGGTCTCGAGCAGCCCGGTGATCTCCAGCACCCGCCGAACGTTGTCGGTCGGATTCGCGAGCGCGAACGACCCACCGGCCCCGACGTATGCGTCGTGGATGCGGAGGAGCTCGCTGATCCCGGAGGAGTCGAGAAACGCCAACTCGGACGTGTCCAGCGAGAGGGCTGCCGGAGTCGCACCGCCGTCGAGGAGCACGGCACCCACCTCGGCGCAGTTGTCTGCGTCGACCTCGCCGCTGAGGCTGGCCCGGATGATCGCACCCGTTGATTCGTTGATGATGACCTTCACTCGTCCTCCATGGCGCGTAGAGCGGCGCGGAGGAGGATCATAGTGGGGTGTTGCCCAAGCCGGTTCCGCGAGCAGCCTTGCGAGGTCGCTGTACCGCTGGACATTCGCACGTTTGGCGGCGCTGCCCAACGGGCACAGCGTCACTCATGTCAACTTCCTCTGAACCCCGCATCACTCCCTACGTCTCGGTGCCTGGCCTCGCTGCCGAGAGTGCCACCGTCGTCATTCGTGAGCTCGAGGATCGCCTCGCTGGACTCCTCGATCTCCAGTTGGTCCTGAAGCACATGGCCGGGGCACGGTGAATGAGCACCTCGGCGCTCTCGACTCGGTCTACGACGGCGTCATTCGCGACCATCGCTCAGCGATCGCATCGGTCAGTGACGAGGACCCGATCACAGAAGATCTCTTCATCGGGCAGACCGCGAAGCTCGAACTCTTCCAGTGGTTCGTGCGCTCCCACATCGAAACGGCGGCGTCGTAGCACCGCGGGTTTGTCTAGCCTTCACCTGTGACCAGATCTCAAGAGAGCCGGGACGTCGCTGACGTGACGCCCCGGCTCGACGATGTCGCCCGCCTCGACGCAATTCGCCGTTCAGAGCTCGCTCCGAACATGAACGACAGCGGGCTCGATCGGCACTGTCGCGTTGCTGCCGCGGCGCTCGGAGCAGAAAGCGTCATGTTCTCCGTGGTCGACGCCGACCATCAGTTCTTCCCGAGTTCGCTCGGTCTCGTCGAACCCGCCGCCTCCCTGGGCCAGACGCCCCTCACGCACTCGTTCTGTCAACACGTCGTGTTGCGAAACGAACCAATCGTGATCTCCGACGCCTCGGTCGATCCCCTCGTGGCCGACAGCCTTGCCCAGCAAGATCTCGGCGTGGCCAGCTACGTCGGCGTGCCCGTCCGAGACGACGAGGGCCACGTTCTCGGAGCGCTGTGTGCGATGGCCTCGGCACCTCGATCATGGACGAGCGAGCAGGTGGCCACGCTCTCAGACATCTCCGACAGCATCGAAGCCGAGCTGTTCCTGCGCAAGACCCGTTCGGCGTTGCAGTCACGCCTCGTCGCCGAACAGATGTCGCAGGAATATGAGCACTCCCTCAGCCTCATCGCCACCGCCACCAATCGGACCCAGACCGTTCAGGGCGTTGCCGACGAGTTGGTGGCGCGTATCTCGCCCATTGTCGGGGCGACGTTGACCACCATTGGCGTCCTCGCCAACGACGAGCTGCACTTCACCCACGGGAGCGGTGTCGACGAACGCGTCGCTGCCCGTTGGCTCTCGACCCCGCTGCACACCAACGTCCCGATGACCAGAGCCGTCGCCAACGAACAGGCCATCCATCTCGGCAGCCTCGCCGAGTTCGACCAGTATCCGGACTTCGCAGCAGCCAACGGCGACCTCGGCCTCCGATCGTTCCGAGCCATTCCTTTCTCGGACGAAGCGGTCGGATTCTTCGGAGTCCTCGGTCTTGGTTGGGATCACGACATGGACGAAGAGAACGTGCCGCCGGGGCTCGCACGAATCGTCGACGTCGCTCGGACCGCGTTGACCCGCGCATGGCAGTTCGAGGTCGAACGCAATCAAGCCCGCGTGCTCGAACGAGTCGTCCTTCCCACCACGCTCCCCGACACTGGCGTCTTCGACATCGCCGGCGCATACATCGCCCCGGACATCGGCCAGCGTGTCGGCGGCGACGTCTACGACGTTCTGGTACGCAGTGACGGGTGCGTCGGTGTGATGGTGGCCGACGCGGTCGGTCATGATCTCACCGCGACCCGCGCCGTCGCCCGCCTGCGTCACGCGGTCGGCGTCCTCGTGTCGGAAGGGTACGGACCGGCCGAGATCATGTCCGCCGTCAACCGCTATGTGTCGGCATCGCCGTCTCGCCGCCTCGTGACCTGCGTGTGCCTCTTGTTCGCCGCCGACGGATCGACGGTCACCCTCGCCAACGCAGGGCACCCTCAGCCGCTGCTCCGCTCAGAGTCAGCCGTGACACCCATCGGCCCGGTCGGCCAGCCGCTTCTCGGGAGAGCTGACGTGGAGTACACCGAGACGACACTCGATCTCGAGCCGGGAGATCTCGTGCTCTCCTTCACCGATGGAGTCATCGATCGGCGCGGCCACTCCTTCATCGACGGCGAGCAGTGGTTGCTCGATTTCCTCGGTGACCGGAAGAGTTCGACCCCCCAGGAGATGACCGCGGCGCTCCATGAAGCAGTCCGCGAATGGGATGTCGACGACGACATGGCCTTCTTGTTGGTCGGTCGTCGGGAGACCCCCAGCGAGACTGAACGTTGGCGGTGGAGCGGGCCGGCTGCGTCGGTCTCGCTGGCCCACCTCAGGCGCGAAGCCGCACGGTTCGTGAGGTCGGCGTGCCCCTCGGCCGACACGGTTGACCTCCAGCTCGTCGTGACCGAGCTGCTCACGAATGCGAGGGAGGCAACGAGTCCGGTGGCCGAGATGTCCATCGAGATCGCGACCTCCAACGCCACGGTCGACATCACTGTCACGAACCTGGCCGACGATGTCGGAGACTCATTCGCCGAACATCCGACGATGCCGGCTGCGGACTCGGTGAGAGGCCGAGGTCTCGCGATCGTCGAGAAGTTGACGTCATCGCTCGAGGTTGCGGTCTCCGGTGAGCAGACGATCGTGACCGCCGTGTTGGATCTACCGACGAGTTGACCCACGTTTGGCCGGCTCGAAGGGGGGAAGGTCGTCCCCGAAGCATCCACCATCTTGAGGAGCCGGCCATGGCCAGCATCAGCAATCCATTCGAGACAGACGAAGTCGTCGGCGTCACAACATCCGAGCAGTCCTCTGGCCTGCAACGAGCGGCACGAGACGCAGGATTCAACACCGAGATCGTGTGCGACCCCGACAAAATCGATGTCGAGGGCCAGTCGAGCGACGCCTCCACATTCGACAAAGTGCTCCGATTCTTCCAGGAGGGCGAGGAGAAGGACGCCCTCCGTGCGTACCGCGACCGGCTGGTCAAGGGCGACCACATCGTGCGCATCCTCGACGTCGGGGATCGCTCCGATGAAGCGGGCCGACTCATGGCAGCTCACGACGCCGATCTCGTGTGGCACTACGGCCGGTGGACCTTCACCCCGCTGCACAAGACCTGAGCGGGTTCGAGCGCTTGCGGCTCTCCAGTCCTCCATGTCACTGATGTACGCGAAAGGGGCGTGACCACCGGCCACGCCCCTTTCGCACATACGTTTCTGGACTCAGGTGGTCACACGCTCAGTTTGAACGGAGGGCCGCCACCAGTTGCTTCTTCGACATCGCCGACCGCCCCTCGATGTCGAGCTCCTGGGCCCGCTCGTAGAGGTCGGTCTTCGTCCAGTCCTGGAGTCGTTCTGACGACTCGCCCTCAACCGAGCGAGTGGCCCGACCGAGCAGGCTCGCCGCCTCGTCCTCGGCTCGATCCGCAGTCCTCGACGCCTGTGCCTTCGCCTGGCCAGTCACCGTCTTGACCCCGGTCCGAGCCGAGGTCTCGACTCGGTCGGCTGAGTTCGTCAGTGCCAGGAGAATCGACCGACCGGCCTCGAAGCCGGCCTTCGAGACTGCGCGCTGAAGACGGAACATCCGTCGAGGGATGAGTGGCAGCTTGTTCTCGATTCGATCGAGTGCAGCATCGATGCGGGGTGTCATTGAATCAGTCATGTCCAACGCTTTTCCCAACCGACTCATAGCCCAAACGTGTCGGTCGACACGCCTGATCCGCCCGTCCGGATCCCGGGCGATCTCCCGGATCCGTTTCACCGTCGTCGCTGACGGGTAGCACCGGGCAATGCACCCGTCATCTGACCTCGCTGAGAAGGCGACCCGTCTCGGCTGGTTGGCCAAGGGCCTCGTCTTCGCAACCATCGGAGCCCTCGGCATCGAGATCGCCCGTCGCGGAACGAGCGGTGATGATGCTGACCAGACCGGGGCACTCGCCGCTCTGGCCGGCGTGCCCGCCGGACGGGTCCTCGTCTTCGTCGTTGCGGTCGGTCTCGTCCTGTTTGCTGTCTGGAAGTTCTGGGCGGCCGCCGTCGGTGACAGCGAGACGCCGCTCGATGTCGCCAAACGAGTGGGGACCTTCGGACTCGGTTGTTCGTACGCCCTGCTGGGCGTGACCGGCGTCCAGATCGCCCTAAACCGGTCAGGTTCGTCATCCGGCGGCGGCGCCACCTCTCCGGAGACGATCGCTCGCTTCCTTCTCGGTGTTCCCGCCGGTCGGGGGTTGCTCATCGGTATCGGACTCGGGACGTTTGCTGTCGGCGCGTATCACCTCTGGAAAGGGATCTCGGTCGAATTTCTCGACGACATCGACACCAAAGGTCTGTCCCCGGTGGCTCGGCGCTCGCTTGCGGCACTCGGCATGTTCGGGTTTGCCGCGCGCGCCACCATGCTCGGCATTGCAGGCTTCCTGCTCGTGTCGTCTGCCCTCAACTACAACCCTGACGAAGCGGCCGGTCTCGATGAATCGCTTCGCACGCTCGCATCAGCACCCTTCGGACGCTGGCTGCTGGGGCTCGCCTCGGTCGGGCTGATTGCAGCCGGTGTCTATGACGCCGTCACGTTCCGACGCCAACAGCTCGATTGATGCGCAGCCGACCGACGCGATCCACGTGCGGGACGACGCTATGCCCTGACCTCACCGGTCACGGACCCGTTCCAACAACTGATCGACGAGCTCACCGAGGCGTCGCCGATCCTCCTCGGTGACGAGCTCGTCGAGCTCGTCTCGCATCAGTTCCAACTGGCCGATCATGGCGGACACATCTGGATC
This sequence comes from uncultured Acidimicrobiia bacterium, assembly GCA_965530755.1. GTDB lineage: Bacteria > Actinomycetota > Acidimicrobiia > Acidimicrobiales > SZUA-35 > SZUA-35. Next base: position 50,627 of record CBESNA010000016.1, read on the forward strand.
GTCGAATCTCCGCTCTGAGTCGTCGACCACGCCGACGATCATGCGAGCAAGCACTTCCAAGACCCTCGGCTCTGTGCGGGCGTATCGCCTGATCGGCTCGACGGCGGCATCGACGTACCCAGCGATGTCGGGCACGTCCGGCCTCAGGACGCGGCAGCCGTCGATCTCGGTGCATCTCCCAGGGAGCGTCCGGCGATGAAGCGCCGTGAGAACCGCTCCGAGCCGAACGATGACTTCATTGGCCGTGTTGGGATCATTGATACCGGGCGAGAGAGCCCGAACTGCGATGTCGACCAACTGCACGATGCCGAACCCGATGTCCTGCTGCATGGTGCGGGTATCACCGATGCGCACGATCGTGGCCAGGTTCGCCTCCACCTGCTCCAGGTCGTCGTCGGTGGCGGGCCACACATACATCAATGGCGTTCCCTCCACGATGTAGGTCCCCACCGCAGCCGGGAGCAGCACCGAGCTCCCGGACGGCAGATTGCCGCCGAGATTTCCGATCTGCATCCCGGTGATCCAACCCGTGGCCGGAGCAAGCAGCACCGCTGCGCCTTCGGGAGGTTCGTCGGTGTCGTCGTTCCGGTCCAGCCCCACCGGAGCCGGTGACCGGTCTGGTGCGTCGACGACGAACACTCCCTTCTCTCCTGACGCCCGCTCCTCGAAAAGAGTGTCGATCGTCGTGAGCGTGACGTCGAGGATGCCGTCGGCAACCGATCCAACACGGAGGCCCTTCGCGGTGTGGTCGATCGAAGCCAACACGGCGACCAGTGAGCACACGGCGAAGACCAGAGCCAGAGCGATCGACAGCTGCGGTGTGAAGGCTCCTCGTCCCGATTCACCGGCCGACTGCACTTCGCGCAATACGAACAGCGAATACGAAAACGTCCCGACGACGGTGCCCATGACGACCTGCTGAAAGCGGTCACCGAGGAAGCCCCGAAGGACCCGGGGCGAGAATTGACTCGCCGCCAACTGCACGGCCACGAGCGTCAGGGAGAAGACGATCGATGCAGCAGTGATCGTCCCGCCGGCGACGGCGGACAGGATCGATCGAGAACTCTCGACTGTCGAGCCGAACCACGACGGGAGGACGTCCTGGCCGATCTGGCGATCGACCCACACGGTGACCTGCGAGAGCACCAGACTCATGGCGACCATGAGTGACGGCACAAAGAACAGACTCTGGGAGATCGCGTTCTGGATCGCTCCGAGACGAAGGAACCGGAGCGCGCTAGGGACCTCTTTCACAGTCCGCCCCGACGGTGGGTCGAGGACCTCTTGAGGTCGTCGTGGTGGACGTTTGCCATGCCGGATCCCTTGAGCATCCCCCCATGGTGCCCCACAGTCGTGCGGTCCACCTTCCCATCCACGCTTGCCATCGGAACGCGACGATCCCCGCTCATCGTTGAGCGGGGATCGGAGGTGGCGGGTCGAGACCCGCGCCGGGGCTCAGTCCTTGCCGGTGATCTTGTCCTTGAGCGAGTCGACGGCGTCGCGTGCGGCATCGGCAGCATCGCCGACCGCATCCTTGATCTTTCCGGCCGTTTCCTGGGCCTCGCCTTCGTTCTTCAAGTCCTGGTCGTTGGTGAGGTCGCCGGCTGCCTGCTTCACTCGGCCGACCGTCTTGTCTGCTTCTCCACTCATGAAGATCTCCTTCTCGTCAAGCCCGCCACGGAAGCGGGCACTTGTCTGATGAAGATCGGTGTGCCCGACGGTTGAGACGCTCAAACCTGGGTACGACAATTCCATGCCTACCCAGCCGCCCTCGACCCGCCAGACTCGCCAGCTCCGCCTGTTCCCGTCGCGTCTGCGCCCCTCGGTCGAACAGCGTCGACGAGGCCTTGCATGGATCGGACGAGCTCGAGCAGCCCTGTCCGGCGAAACGTCACCCAGCACCCCATCAACACCCCCATCGACAACCCAATCAACACCCTCATCAACAAGGAGAAACCCGTGACCATCTTCGAAGCCCTCCGAGAAGACCATGAGACGCAGCGAACCCTCATCGACATCCTCGTCGAGACGACCGGTGACAGCGAAGGTCGAAATGACCTGTTCGACAAGCTCCAGGTCGAACTCGACGCCCATGCCGGAGCCGAGGAGCGATACTTCTACGTGCCGCTCATGGAAGAAGACCTCACGCAGGACAACGCCCGTCACTCGGTGGCCGAACACAAAGAGCTCGACGACTATGTCGAGAAGCTCCGGGAGTACGACAAGTCCAGCTCGCAGTGGCTCCAGACCGCCCGGGAGCTACGAGAGCGCCTCCTTCACCACCTGGACGAGGAAGAAAAGGAAGTCTTTCCGGTTGCCGGCAAGGCTCTCACCGACGACCAGAAATCATCGCTGGCCGATGACTATCGGGCCGACATGGAGCGTCGTCGCTCCAAAGGCTGAAACTCGCGACCGGGCGGGACGAGCGATCAGCTCGCAGCGACGGCGACGGTCTTGGCGTTGACGAACGCATGGATGCCCGTCTCGCTGAGTTCCCGTCCATAACCGGACACACCGATTCCGCCGAACGGAAGACGGGGGTCGGATGCCACCTTGGCGTTGACGAAACAGTTGCCGGTTTCCATACGAGTAGCCGCAATCGCCCGTCCCCGTTCGACGTCGCGGGTGAACACGGCGCCACCAAGTCCGAATCGGCTCGCATTCGCCAGCTCGATTGCATCCTCCTCGCTCCGAGCGATCGTCACCGCGGCGACGGGCCCGAACAGCTCCTCGTCGAACGCCGGCATTCCTGGCTCGACTCCCGTCAACGCCGTCACGGGGTAGAAGGCTCCGGGGCCCTCCGGGATGCTGCCGCCGAAGAGCAAGTTCGCTCCAGCACCGACCGAGCGAACGACTTGGTCGTGCAGCTCATCGCGAAGGTCTGCCTTGGCCTGCGGCCCGACGTCGGTCGAGGGATCGAAGGGGTCGCCGACGACGCGGCGCTCCAGTTCTCCGGTGAATGCCTCGACGAACTCGTCGTGCACCTCATCGACGACGATGAATCGCTTTGCTGCGATGCAACTCTGGCCCGAATTCATGAGCCGACTGTCGGCGCAGACGGCGGCCGCCATGCCGACATCGGCATCGCTCAGCACGACATAGGCGTCACTGCCGCCCAGCTCGAGAACCGATGGCTTCAGATGCCGGCCCGCTTGGCCGGCCACCGCCCGGCCAGCACCCTCGCTACCGGTCAGGGTCACGGCTGCGATGCGGTCGTCGCCCACAATGGCCTCGATCCGGTCCGATGGCAACACCAGCGTTCGGAAGACGCCCTCCTCGGCCCCGGCGTCTCGGAACAGCTCCTCGATAGCCAGCGCCGATCCGGTCACCGATGACGCATGTTTCAGCACGCCGACGTTGCCGGCCATCAGCGTTGGCGCTGCGAATCGCAATACTTGCCACAGCGGAAAGTTCCATGGCATCACCGCGAGGACGGTGCCCAGCGGCTGGTACACGGTCCACGCTCTGTCGAGCTCGCTTTCGCGGGCGACGTCAGCCAACATCCGTTCTGCCTCGTCCGCGTAGAAGTCGCACACCCACGCGCACTTCTGGGCTTCGCCCTCCCCTTGGGCGAGCGGCTTGCCCATTTCCCTGGCCATGAGTACGGCCAGCTCACCCTGGCGCTTGCGCAACTCCTCCGCCACGTTCCTGAGGACGCCGGCGCGCTGATCGAACGACGTTGTTGCCCACCGTCGCTGCACCGCCGTGGACTGATCGAGCATCTCGTTCACCTGCGCTTCGGAATGAACGTCGTAGGTCTCGAGTTGTTCGCCAGTCGCGGGGTTGATCGTGGTGATGGTGGTGTTCATCCACCCATTCTTCCCGCCTTCTCGCGTACGCGCCCAACGGGCTCAGATCAGCTCGCGCCCTCCCACTGCGGTGCGAGGTGGGCTACGAGTTCGACTTTGACCGGAGCTGGGTCGTCAAGTGATACGGACCGACCTAGTGAGAGGCCAGGGTCAACCCGACCACAGTGGCTTCGAGCGCCTGATCGTCGACCTTCTGCCAGCTGTTCGCGATCATCGAGTCTCCATCGTCGGGATGGAACCGATGATCTCGTCAGCGCCATCGCCACGGTCCCGAAATCGTTTCACGAGGATGGGGACGGCGACGGCGACAGCAAGGCTGAAGAGAACGATCTTCGCCCGGTTGCGCACGAAACTGACAGCGGCGAACTTCGCGGCCGGGATGGCCGCGTCGGTCGCCAGCTCGGCAGCGTGCGATGCGACGACGCCGGTCACGCGGTCTGCGATCGAAGCGCCGTTTGCGGCGATGTCGGACGTCAGGGCACTGGTGGTGAGGGTTGGTGAAATCATGCGCCCGATCTACCCGCCCAGACTCGGAACAAACGTCTTCTGGCCGGTCGAACGATGACATCTAGAGAGGTCGTTCACGTGGCGGCCCACTGGTCGGCGGCGTCGGCGATCGCGACCTCGAGCACCTGGCTGGTGGTCGGGATTGCGAAGACTTGGGTTCTGGCTCGTTCGATGGGAATCTCGAAGTTCACGAGGCTGGTGGCTGTGGCAATGATCTCGTCGGCCAACGGTCCGTAGGCCGAACAACCGACGACGAGGCCGGTCGCCGGGTCGACCGCGACAACGACAAGCCCGTCGCGGAGCTCGTCCGTACTCGCGCAGGCCGTATCGGCATACTTCCCGACGCCGCGGATCAAGGGCCGCTCATCTGATGAGGCCGTCCCGACGTGGGCCGCCGGCGGGTCGGTGAACATCGCGTGGGGCATCGCCGATGACGTCGTTGACCAGGGCCGGCCAAGGATGTCAGCGGCCACGATCTCGGCATCGCGGTTTGCGCCATGCGTCCAGGGAAAAAGTCCGTTCAGGGCGCCGAGTATGCGGAGCCAACGGTGACCGATGACGCGCCGCTGATCGTCAAGGTCTGGGATGCTGTCTGGCTGCAGTCCCGCGGAGGCGAGGCCGAGATCGGCCAGACGCGGTTGCTGGCCCGTTGCGATGATGATCCTGTCGACCGAGAGCGCATCTCCATCACTGGTGTGTACGACATCGCAGTTGTCGTCGTGCTGCACTCGCTCGACCGTGGTGGACAGTCGGATGTCCATTCCGCGTGTGCGAAGCGCTCCGAGGTAGCCGGCGGCGACCTCGACATCGTGATCAGGCAGGAGCCGGTCGGCGTGGTCGAGCACCGTCACGTGACTCCCGAAGCTGCAGTAGACATCGGCCAGTTCGCAGCCAACTGGACCTGCGCCCACAATGGCGACAGTCGGCGGCCGGTCCGGGGAGGCAAGGGCATCGCATGCCGTCCAGATCCGGTCCCGTTCGAGTCCTTCGATGTCGGGAACGATCGGGGCCGTTCCGGTGGCGAGCAGGACGTGATCGCCATACCAGGCCGTGCCATCGGCCTCCACCAGGTTCGGTCCGATCAATGTGGCCCGTGAACGAACCGACTCGACACCGGCTTCGCTGAGCTCCCGAGCATGCTCTGTGTCGTCACGATGCTCGAACCCCACGACAGTGCAGCCGGCGTCCGCCAGCGCACGAGCGGCCGCCTCGCCCGCAGAACCGAGTCCGACCACGACCACATCGACGCGTTTGACTCGAGGGCGTTCGACCTGGGTGACGGTGCGACCGGCCACTCTCGACACTGCGAGTCGCTTCGCCAACGCCGAGACGATCATGAGGCCACGTCCGCGAAGGCTTTCGGTGCCGACCGAGGTCGGTGGCGCAAGGCCGTAGCCAGGACCGTCGTCTGTGACCACGAACTCGATCGTTTCGTCGTCCGCACGCATGGACACCTCGACCGATCCGCCCTCGGACGAAGCTTCGATGGCGTTGGTGGCGACCTCGGTGGCGATGAGGAGCCAATCGGCCGCAGGTTCCTGCAGGTCGGCGAGATAGGAGCGAACCCGGGCGCGGAGCGACACCAGCTCGCTGGGGTCAGGCCGAAGAGTCAGGTGCAGGTGCGCCATTGCCGAGCTGTACCCCCCTCTGCGCATTTCAACCATCGTTCCCCGAATGACAACTTCTCTGCGTTTGACAGCCCGGGGTTTGTTTGCGCCTGGCATCAAGCGGGCACACCGTCTCCATGCCTTTCCCACACGCTGACCCGACGCATCCCGACCTCGCCGAACTGATCTGCGGGTCGGGCCCGTTCGCTTCGATCTTCCTCGCTCCCGGTTCGTCGGCCAAAGCCCGAGCTCGAGTGGTGATCGACCGAGTCCCGATCCCCGGGACCCACGCCGGAGCCGCCATCGCTGCCGTCGAGGACGAATCGGCGGAAAGTCAGGTGATCATCGTCGACGGGGCGGCACAGGTGTGGCACTTCGACGTCGAGGATCCGTTCGCACTCGACCTTGCACGATTCGGCGATGTTCCGTCGCTCGGGCCGCTCTTGGAGACCAGACAACTCACTGCGAGGCACGCCGTGGTGACCGTCGATGACGACGTCTTCGCTCTCACCGGGTTCGGTGCCGCCGAAAGTGCCACGGGAGCCGATCCGATCTTCGAGGCGCTCGACCACCTCGGAGACGAGCTCGAACGCAGGTCGCCGGAAATGATTGCTCTCGTTGGACGTGAGGCCAGCGTCCTCGACACTGCGACTCAGCTGCGGCGGCGGCTGAATCGGGCAACGATCAACCTCTACCCCACCGACGACATCGATGGTGACCTGATCGGCATCGCCGACCAGGTGGTGCGGGACGCAGCCAGCCTCGCAGCAGAGAACCGAACCCATGAACTCGCACAGTTCCGACAAGCTCGAGAAGCCGGCCAGACCGTCGAGGGAGCCGAGACATTGACTGCGATCGAGTCCGGAGCGGTGCGTCGACTGCTCGTTCACGACGACCTCGTTGGTGCGGCGGCAGCGCCGGCCGCCCGCCTGGTCGACCGGGTGATTCACGCGGCTCTCGTCCACAACGTCGCCATCACCATGATCCCCAACGTCGCAGAGGGCCAGGGTCCTCGTAGTGGTGTCGGAGGCGTCCTGTCAGACGAAACCATCCCCGCCACGAGCGATGTCCACGCCGCGTCCGACGACGAAGCATCCGACGATGCACCCATCGCCGCTCTTGGCTGACGATGCAGGCGAGATTGGCGTTTCGTCGCTGTCGCTGTCGGGCATGCCAGCGCCATGACAACCAAAGATGACATCATCACCCTCCGGAAACTTGTGCCCGAGCACCGAGTCGCCATGCTGACCACGAACGCTCCGTCAGGCGAATTGCACAGCCGCCCAACGAAAACACAGGAGATCGACGACGAAGGTCGCTTCTGGTTCATCGTGAGCTCCGAGGCCAACTGGGTGGCTGGTCTGTCTGCCGACGAACCAGTGAACCTCGGGTACACCGACGACGAGGATCGAACCTGGGTCTCCGTCGCCGGAACGGCACGTCTCCTCGAGGACAAGGCGAGAGTCGATCGTTATCGCGATCGTGGCGACACCAGTCGAATCGATGACGCCAACGTCCGACTGCTCCAGATCACACCAACGACGATCGAATACTGGGATGCCCCGTCCGGCCGTCTCCAGGCCATCGCGATGAAGGTGGCACGGACCATCGGCTCGCCGGAGAGCACCGTTGGCACATCCGGAACGCTGAGCGTCTGATGACCGCTGAGAAGACCCCGCGACACGCCAAACTGGCTCGGGCGATCGAACTGGCCCGCTCCGCTCGCGAAGCCTCGTATTCCCCATATTCCGACTTCCCCATGGGAGCGGCGGTGATCGGCACACACGACGAGGAGATCCTCGGCGCCCTCGTCGAGAACGTGTCGCTCGGCCTCGCGATGTGCAGCGAACGAGTCGCCCTGTTCAACGCCGTGACACAGCGCATCGTGCCAGACGTCCTCGCCCTGTGCTCTCAACGCACCGACGACGGGTTGACCTTTCCGTGCGGTGCGTGTCTGCAAGTGGCGTTGGAAGTCGCAGGGAACGACCTCACCGTGGTTGCCGTCGATCTCGACGGAGACCACGAGGTTCTGACGCTCTCGGAATTGCTCCCTCGCGCCCCTCACCGCCACACCGCCGCCGATCACTTCAGCGGTGCCGAGAATCCTGGAGATTCAGAGGTTTGAGACCCTCAGCTGCTGGGCACCACGTCGCCAACGCCAACCGCCAAGAACACAACACAGACAAAGGAGCCCCTCATGGGCATTGCAGGAATCATCATCGTCGTACTCGCCATCATCGGTCTGCTCGCCCTCCTTCGAGGTCGAGTGGCCTGAACCAATTCGCTGCACGCAGCGAACACAACCCTCCCCGGAACGCCCCTCGCCCCCCGAAGGCAGGGGCGTTCTGGTTTTCTGGGGCGGTCAGCCATACTCTTCCCATGTCGGATCCGCATCAGCTCATGGCACCGAGCCAGCCCCTATGGGAGGCGTCAGCCGATGGCCTGGTGTTGGTCGATGCCGCGGGAACCATTCTCGCGACCAACTCGGCGTTCCTGGACATGTTCGGATACGAAGGACCAGAGTTGGTCGGTCAGCCTGTCGAGGCCGTGGTGCCCGAGGAATCTCGACATCGACACGTCCAGCTCCGCAGGGGCTTCGAAGCGGAACCCGAAGCCCGTCCGATGGCCGAGAGCCGGAATCTCGAGGGGCTGCGATCGGACGGCACGACCTTTCCGATCAATGTCAGTCTGGGTCAGCTCGCCTCGACCTCCGGCACGCACACGTTTGCCACCGTTCGAGACCTCACCGAGCGGGTGCGAGTCGAAACCGAGGCCGCAGCAGTTCGACGGCAACACTCGACGGCACTCGAACGTGAACGCATCGCACATGATCTCCATGACAACGTCATCCAGCGCCTCTTCGCCCTCGGCCTCACGCTCGAAGGCCTTCCACCTCGGATCGACGCGCCGGACGTCGCCGGCAAGGTGTTCGCCGCGGTGGATACGATCGACGACATCATCGACGATCTGCGATCGACGATCTACGGCCTCCGCAACCGGGTCAGCCGCCGGGCTCCCGTCCGCGATCAGATCTTTTCGGTCATCGACGAGATGCAGCCCAGCCTCGGATTCTCCCCGTCGGTCACGATCACCGGCGACCTCGAGGCGTTGACTGACCGCGCGATCGTCGAGCATCTGCTCGCCGTGCTGCGTGAAGCACTCAGCAACACCGCCCGCCATGCCAATGCCTCAGAAGCAACAGTCACGTTGTCGCTCGGCGACCACGAAGTCGAGTTGAACGTCGTCGACAACGGCATCGGGCTCAAGGAGAACGTCAGGCGTAGCGGGCTGGCGAATCTCGCCGACAGGGCGATCGAACTCCATGGCTCGTTCGAGGTTCGACGACACACCCCTGGGGGCACCCTGCTCCGGTGGGTGGCGAAAGCCACCCCAGAGTGATCAGCGTGGCGAAAGCCACCCCAGAGTGATCAGCGTGGCTCAGGAGGCGACGAAGAGGTCCCACCAACCGGAGACATCAGCGGCGTGATGGCCGGGAGCGAGCACGACGTGGTTCCCCAGGGGGCGCTCGAGAACCGAGGTCGCCAGGTCGGGGGCCACGATCACGGTCGCCTGGGTCCGGCACAGGTGCTCGGAGTACCCGGTGGAGACGAGATCACCGTCAGCCACCCAGAGCTCGTCGAGCTCGCTTCCGCCGATACGGAGCAGCGTGACCGGTTGCCGCCGGAATCGACCGGAGATCCCGACACCCACACCGGACTCGAAGTGCGTGTCGAGTGCAAGATCGTCGACGAGGCTCGGGGCCACCGTGCAATGGGCCAACTCGATTTCCCCGCTGACCGGATCGATCCAGGCCGGGTTCGCCATCCACGACGCTGAGCTGAAGAGCTCGCGTACGAGCATCATGGCCAGGGCGCTCGGTACATCGCCCTCGCACCCGGCAACCACTCCGGAGCCGTTCAGTTCGGCCAGAGCGATGCAGCCGGATGTCCCGACCGAGTCCAGGAGATCGAAACAGCGGACGGTGATGGCATCGAGCTCGTTCGATTTCATGGTCTCGACCAGCGGCCCATGCAACGCTGCAGCTCGATCCACCTCGGATCGATCCATCACGACGCCGGTATCGCGGTCCGCCCACCGACGCCCGAGTTCCACGCTGATCTCGCTCGGTGTCGCTGCTGCCGCGCTCGGCACCTCGACCGGGACCACCGTCGGGCCCCACCGGTTCCGCACGACTGAGGCATCCGGTTGGCTCCCCACCAACCAGTCCGACGGCGGGCCCACGAGGCCGAGCCGTGCATTGCGAAGCCTCAAATAGGCCGCGAAGTGTCGGATCGCTGAAGCCACGTCAGCCATGCGCTCCATCATCACGATGCGGGCCTTGCCGCCACGCTGTCTGATGTGCGCCACTGCCTCCAATGACGCCGCCAGAGAGTTGTCGCCGCGGTGGGTGATCACGAGCGCCGGTTCGCCGGCGTTGCCCCGTTGCCGTTGTTCCCACCGCTCGATCACGAGCTGTTCCGAACCTCCGGTTCCGACAACGATCGCGAACGGCACCGAGAAGTCCGTCGTTGCCGGCGAGCCGACACCGCCGATCTCGCTGAGACGCGACCCGATGTCGGCCGTCAGCTCGACCAGATGTGCTCGGTCGTGCAGCGATGAGTAGACGACCTCGTAGTAGAACTGCGCCTTCATCAGTCGTCCAGATCGCTGTCATCCGCCGGAATGACCAGCAGACGGGTTTGCAAGTGGTGGATTGCGTAGGTGGTGACCGATCCGACCATCAAGCCGCGGAAACCGCCGAGACCCCTCGATCCGAGGACGACGAGCTCGGCGTCGGTTTCCTCGGCTGCCTCGAGAATCTGGGTGCCGGTGTGCCCGATCACGACCCGAGCCACGACGTCGACCGGAAAGCCGCCGTCATACGTCGCCGCTACTTCGGCGATGTGTGTGTCGAGGGCCCGCTGTCCAGAGCGGCGGATCTCCTCGAGGTCGATGCTCATCGCCCCGAACTCAACCGCCGCGATCGCCGGCATCGTCAGGACGTACAGCGCCACGACCGAGCAATTGCGCCATTGGGCCTCGACGATTGCCTCGCGCAACGCCCTGGTCGACGTTGCAGACAGATCGACACCGACCACGACAACACCCATGCGAACACCTCCTGATCAGCGCGCCTGGTGACGCCGATCGATCATCCGTCCAGTGACGAACAGCCGTCAGAGGAGAAGGTCCCTCGGCCGACATTGCGACGCCCCATGGCAGGGATTCGGGGCTTCCGCCCCTACTGGAAGGGATCCGTCCACAGCAGGATCGCTCCATGCCATCAGACGACGCTGCATCTTCCCAGGGCCCGCTGGTCTCCTGCACGGGCATCGTCACGATGGACACGATCTTCGGGGTCGATCAGCTTCCGCATGGCGACGGCAAGTTCTCAGCCACATGGCTCCATGAAACCGGGGGCGGTGTGGCTGCCAATGCATCCGTGGCGATCACCCGACTCGGAGGTCGCAGCCGTTTCGTCGGCTGCGTCGGGACCGATACGCGTGGCCTCTCGGCCAGGCGCAGCCTGGTGACCGAGGGGGTCGAGGTCGAGTCCCTCCACCAGATCGAGCACCGCCCGACTCCCACGTCGGCGGTCATGGTGGACACCGCCGGGGGCCGCATGATCATCAACCACGTCGCCGACGACTTCTTCGACCTCGCCGACCCCCGCTGGGCCGCAGACATCGGCGACGCTGATGCGGTCCTGGTGGATCTCCGTTGGCCCGCCGGCGCTGCCGCGTCCGTTGCAGCTGCACGCCGTGCAGGCGTGGCATCGATCGTGGATGTCGATCGGCCGATCGAGGAATCCTCGGATGTGTTCCACGAAGCCACCCATCTGTTGTTCTCCGCCGATGCCCTCCGAGCCGTGTCCGGCATTCCGAGGCCCGGGGATGCACTTGTCCACATGGCGACGCAGGTCTCAGCCTGGGTTGGTGTCACGCTCGGCGAACACGGCGTGCTGTGGCTCGACGGGCATTCCCTCTGCCATCGTCCGGCCCACGAGATCGTTGCCGTCGACACGTTGGGTGCCGGCGACACGTTCCATGGCGCCTTTGCTCTCGCTCTGGCAGAGGGCCGCAGCGAAGCAGAGGCCATCGACTTCGCCGGCAGAGCCGCAGCACTGAAATGCACACGCCGGGGTGGCCGAGAAGGCATGCCCCGCCGATCCGAGGTCGAACGATTCACGACCGCACCGATGAGGAGCAACTCATGAATTTCGGAACCCGCCGAGCAATGGCCCGTCTGGCAGACGAGAACGGCCACTTCCGCATGCTCGCCGTCGACCAGCGACCACCGGTCCAGCAGCTCGTTGCCCAGGCATTGGGAGTCGACGACGCGCCGATCGACGCAGTGCGAGAGGTCAAACAGCTCCTCGTCAAGACGCTCGCCCGTCATGCGTCTGCCGTGCTGGTCGACCCGGTCACGTCTTTCGCAACATCGGATCTGATCAGCCCTCGACAGGGCATGATCATGACGTTGGAGAGTTCGGTCTTCGATGCAGGACCGCGTGGCCGCATGACCTCTCCGATCGACGACTGGTCGGTGGAGAAGATCAAGCGAATCGGGGCCGACGGGGTCAAGTTCCTCGCCTGGTATCGAAGTGACGCCGGACCGGAGGTCATCGAGCACCAGCAGCGCGTGGTTGCCGAAGCCAGCGAGGCATGCCGGCGGCTGGACATTCCCTTCATTCTCGAGCTGCTGCTCTACCCGTTCCCCGGCGAACGGCTGGAAGAGAGTCTTCCGCCCCAGCGACGAACCGAGATGTGCATCGAATCGGTCGAGACGTTCGCCCACCGCGATTTCGGGGTCGATCTGTTCAAGCTGGAGTCTCCGATCCCGATCTCCATGCTCACTGCGGACGAGATCGGCGACGACGAACTCCAAGGGTCGTTCGACGCCCTCCACCGTGCCGCCGGCCGCCCCTGGGTGTTGTTGTCTGGAGGTGCCGCCCCGAACGCCTTCGTCCGGATGCTCACATTGGCGTACCAGGCAGGCGCGAGTGGCTACCTTGCCGGTCGCTCGATCTGGTGGCAGGCGCTCGAGCACTACCCGGATCTCGTTCGTGTCGAGCACGAGTTGTCCCTGGGGGCGACGGACTTCATGCGGCGAATCAACGACCTGACCAACGATCTGGCCGTGCCGTGGGACGCCGTGCCGTGCATGGCGTCTGCGGTCCAGCTCCCGCCGTCGTGGGACGACGTGCCCGGCCGCTATGCCGGTGCGCTCATGTGAGGCAAACCACCGGGATCGACAGTTCAGCGGCGACGGCCTCGACGATGCGTCGATGATGTCCGGGCGCCAGCACGAAGTGATGCTCGAGGCCGTCACCCAACACCGTCGACAACAAGGATCGTGCCGACGTCGGTAGCTGCACGACACAGGAGGTACCTTGGAACGGCTGGCCGTCCACGATGCGGCCCTGGCCAACGACCATTCGGAGTCCGTGCGGGCCTTGCGACAAGCGGGCGATCGTGACAGGCCCCGGTGCGAGCCCGAAGTCGAACACGGCTGGAACCTGGCGGTTCGGGTGGAGCGCAACCCTGACGGTCCCGTTCGGATCGGCCAGTGTGCGGGGGGCAACACCGCAATGCCAGAACGCAACGCGGTCTCCGTCGAGCTCAGCGTCGACCAGATCGGCGAGGAAGGTGGGGGTGCCGGCCAGGCGCTGCATCATGCGCATCGAGAGAGCGCCAAAGATGTCGGCCTCGCATGCGGCCGGTATGCCCTGTTCGTTGAGCATCGCCATCGCTGCGCAGGCCGCTCCACCCCACTCGTCGAAACACTCGGGCCAGCAGCGAATGGCCAGCGCGTTCCAGCCCTCGCGTTCGGCGAGCCGTTCAGCACCTCGATGCAATGCCACGGTCTGTTCGACTGCTGCCCGTTCGATCGACTCGTTGCCGGCGAGATCTCGCAGCTGCGATATCTCAGGGTCGTCCGCCATCGACAGCGGGCGCCCTGCAGTGGCAAAGAGCCGCCCGAGCGGGACCCGGCCGGCAACAGCACCCTCTGGCAGGGCGGACACCTCCGCCTCGCATGGCTCGAATCCGTCCGGCGGGTCGCCGATGACGCCGATACGCGAGCGGTGGAGTTCGTCGACGGCGGCGCTCACCAGGGCCTGTTCAGACTCGGTGAGCTCGTCAGTCGACGGGAGGCGGATCGTTGTTCGCCGGCCCCGGGCGCGGATGATTGCCTGTTCGAGACTGCGCTGGGTCGCGGCGCCGGGCAACTCGTGTATCGCAGCGACATCGCGTCCCTCCCCCACGAGTCGGTAGGCCAGCAGATTCGCGCCGCACAGTGAGTTCCGACGCAGTCGCCCGCCCGTCCACTCCTCTGGTAACGACCAGAGCACCACGTTCGCGACCGCGTCGAAGTGATCAACTGCGGCGGCACCGAGCCGGGAGTCGGCGAAGGACGCGAAGAGAATCACGAGCGTGCCGGCGGTCGACGGCACCGATGTCATCGCCGACTCGACCTCCTCAGGGGATTGCAGGATGCGGCCGTCCCCCACAAGCACGGTGGTCGGGTCAGACGAACGGATGGCTTCGGACACCAACGGCGCAGCAGATTCCAGATCGAACGTCGGCCGGCCGATGACCACCAGAACATCAGGTTCCGTGAGGTCGATCACGGAGTGGTCTCCGCCACGCGGGCGGGAACGATGATGACCGGCACCTCAGCCGTTCTCGCGATCTTCTCGGCGATGCTACCGAGAAGCCAACGCGTCATTCCGGTACGTCCGTGACTCGCAATGACGATGGCATCGACTTCGTTCATCGTCGCTGCCTGGAGGATGCCATGGGCCGGGGAGTCGTCGTAGCTGACGAAGGCCCGCGCCTCGATTCCGGTGGCCCTCGTGTCGGCGTAGTGACGGAGCTGCGCAATCCCCGCCTCATCAACCGACAAGTGCTCGGCTGCGGCGTAGCCCTCGAGCACGGCTCGCTCAGGCACGTTGACATTGCAGAACAGGAGCAGTGACGCGCCTGTCGCAGCGGCCAACATTGCGGCGTAGTCGAGCCCGACCAGTGACCGGGACGACAGGTCGATCGGGACGAGAATGGTTTGTGGTGCAAGCATGATGACTCCTTCGGTTCGATGGTCGCCCGCACGTGCGGGATCGTCCAGGGGCGAAGGTCCGAACCCGCACGGGCAAAGTCAGATCGACGACCCATGACTTTGGACCCTCCCCCGAGGCACCGGGGACATGGCCCACTTGACTCGTGGAGAACCGATCACGCAGTCACGAACCGCTCGAGGACCAACAGAGCGGTCGCCCAGCCGAAGCGGTCTGGGCCGATGCTCGTTCAGCCCTCGCCGGCCTGCCGAGCGGTGGGCTCAACATCGCATACGAAGCGGTGGACCGACACGTGGATGACGGGCTCGGGTCGACCGTGGCCATCCGCTGGTTGCCGACCGCGGGGCCACCAGTCGATGTCAGTTATCGGGAGCTCGCACGGCAGAGCAATCGATGGGCCCGAGCGATCCGAGACCTCGGCTATGCGGGCGGTCACGGCGTCGCAACCTTGTGCGGCCGGGTGCTGCCGCTCTACGTGACCGCACTCGGAACCCTCAAGGGGGGCGGCATCTACACACCACTGTTCAGCGCCTTCGGAACCGATCCGGTGATCCTCAGACTCGAAATCGGGCGCGTCCAGGTCCTCGTCACGACCGAAGCCATGTATCGCCGCAAGGTCATGGCCCGCCGTGCCGAAGTGCCGGCGCTCCGCCATGTGCTCCTCATCGACGGCGATGCGTCGAGCTTCGACGACCCGACCGTGCTCGACCTGTCGGCGCTGCTCGAACAGTCGAGCGACGAGTTCGCAATCCCGGCGACCGATCCCGAACAGCCGGCGCTGCTCCACTTCACGAGCGGCACGACAGGGCCCCCGAAGGGGGCGATCCACGTGCATGAGGCCGTGGTTGCCCACGCGTCGACAGGACGCATGGTGCTCCAGCTGCGCCCCGGAGCGATCTACTGGTGCACCGCTGATCCGGGCTGGGTCACCGGCACGTCGTACGGACTCATCGCACCGCTGGTGAACGGAGCCACCAGCATCATCGACGAAGCCGAGTTCGACGCCGAGCGCTGGTACCGCACACTGCAGGACGAGCACGTCCAGATCTTCTACACCGCTCCCACGGCACTTCGGCTGCTCCAGCGTGTGGGACGCGAAACGGCTGATCACTTCGATCTCTCGCACCTCGAGCTGATCGGCAGCGTCGGCGAGCCGCTCGATCCCGAGTCGTTGCTCTGGACCCGATCGGTCCTCGGAGCTCCCGTCCTCGACAATTGGTGGCAGACCGAGACCGGAGCCATCATGATCGCCAATCGGCTTGGCGATGACGTGCGTCCGGGCTCGATGGGCCACCCGCTGCCCGGCGTCGAGGCGGCAATCCTCGCCTGCGACGACGAGGGCGAGCTCGCACTGGACGACGCCGGCCAGCCGGTCCTGTTGACCGAACCGGACGCGGTCGGGGAACTCGGACTGAAGGCGGGCTGGCCGTCGATGTTCCGCTCGTACCTCGATCAACCCGAACGATACGCATCGTGTTTCGCCGGCGAGTGGTACCACTCGGGTGACCTCGCTCGCCGCGACAACGACGGCTACTTCTGGTTCGTCGGGCGGAACAACGACGTGATCAAGTCCGCTGGGCACCTCATTGGACCGTTCGAGGTCGAGTCGGCGTTGACCGAACATCCGGCCGTGGTGGAAGCGGGCGTCATCGGCAAGCCGGACGAGACGATGGGCAACATCATCAAGGCGTTCGTGGTGCTGAAGGACGGCGAGTCGGCATCGGAAGCACTCGTACGCGACATTCGAGGTCACGCGAGGAAACGCCTCGGTTCGGTCGTGGCGCCTCGCGAGATCGAAATCGTCCCCCATCTGCCCCACACCCGCAGCGGCAAGATCATGCGCCGGCTCCTCAAGGCCCGCGAGCTCGGACTGGCCGAGGGCGACACCTCGACACTGGAGGTCATCGGATGAGCACCGACATCGAGCCGACACGAATCCTCGCCGACATGATTCGGGTGCGGGTGTTCGAGGAACGCTGTGCCGAGCTGTACGGGCAGACCAAGATCCGCGGCTTTCTGCACCTGTACGTCGGAGAGGAAGCCATCGCAGCCGGGATCATCCCGCAGCTCACCCGCGACGATGCGGTGCTCGGCACCTACCGCGAACATGGGCACGCTCTGATCCGTGGCGTACCGGCGGGTCGGATCATGGCCGAGATGTACGGGAAGGCCAGCGGTTGCTCCGGGGGGCGCGGCGGATCGATGCATCTGTTCGACGCATCCAGGCGATTCTTCGGCGGGAACGCAATCGTCGGCGGTCACCTGCCACTGGCGACTGGCCTCGCCCTCGCCGACGTCATGCTCGGTCGCCACGGGCGGGTGACCGCATGCTTCTTCGGTGAAGGCGCCGTCGCAGAAGGCGAGTTCCACGAGGCCATGAACCTGGCAGCGCTCTGGCAGTTGCCCGTGCTGTTCTGCTGCGAGAACAACCTCTACGCCATGGGAACATCCCTTGCGTCGAGCGAGTCCCAGCCGGATCTGGCTCTCAAGGCGGCGTCGTATCAAATGCCTTCCTGGACGGTCGACGGCATGGATGCAATGGAGGTGACCGAGGCCGCTCATCGAGCGCTCCAGAGCATTCGTGGTGGGGGCGGCCCCGTCTTCCTCGAACTGCGCACCTACCGGTACCGGGCCCACTCGATGTTCGATCCGGAGCTCTACCGAGACGCATCCGAGGTCGAAGAGTGGAAGACACACGATCCCATCGATCAGCTGGCCAGTCGCCTCCTGGAAGGCGGCGAGATTTCGGCGGAAGAGCTCGACGATCTCTGGGTCGCAGCGCGAGACGAGACCCAGGACGCCGTCGACTTCGCCGAGGCGGCACCACTCGAGCCAGTGGCGAGCCTGCGAAAGCACACCTACGCGGAGACCTGAGAGCCATGAACGAGATCACCTACCGAGAAGCCATGCGAACCGCCATTCACGACGCGCTCGACGCCGACGATCGGGTCTTCGTGATGGGCGAGGACGTCGCCGACTACGGCGGCACGTATGCCGTGACGAAGGGTTTGGCCGAGATCTTCGGCGCCGACCGCGTCCGGAACACACCGCTGTCCGAGTCCGGCTTCGTCGGGGCCGGCATCGGAGCTGCGCTCGGCGGGATGCGCCCGATCGTCGAGATCATGACGGTGAACTTCAGCCTCCTCGCCATGGACCAGATCGTGAACACGGCTGCCACGCTTCGCCACATGTCTGGTGGCCAGATCGGGGTTCCTCTGGTGATCCGGATGACGACCGGCGCCGGTAGGCAGCTCGCCGCACAACACTCACACAGCCTCGAGTCCTGGTTCGCCCACGTTCCTGGCCTGCGCGTCGTCGCACCGGCGTCGGTCCGCGATGCCCGCTGGATGCTCGCAGCGGCGCTCGACGATCCTGATCCGGTCATCATCTTCGAGCACTCCGGGCTCTACAACAGCAAAGGCGACCCCGGCGAGGGGCCGGTCGAACTGTCCGGGGCGTCCATCTGCCGCTCAGGTGAGGAGCTCACGATCGTGGCGGCAGCCGGCATGGTGTCGAAGGCAATCGAGGCAGCCGACGAGCTGAACGAATCCGGTCTCTCCGCAGAGGTGATCGACCTTCGATCGCTTCGCCCGCTCGACACGGCGACGATCAGAGCATCGGTCGCACGAACCCATCGCGCGTTGGTGGTCGACGAAGGCTGGCGGACGTTGGGGCTCTCGGCGGAGGTCGCCGCCGACATCAGCGAGGCCTGCTTCTACGACCTCGACGCTCCGGTGGGTCGAGTCGCAGGGGTGGAAGTGCCGATCCCCTACGCAGCGCACCTGGAAGCTGCCTCGATCCCGCAGGTCCGCGACATCGTCGAGGCGGCCCGCGCCGTTCGTTCGGGGGGCCTCGTCGATGCCTGATCCCGAGGCGTCGACCGGAATCGATGAAGGAAGGCGGCTCACCGTCTCACTGCCGTCGCTCGGAGCCGACATGGACGTCGGCAGTGTCATCGAGTGGCGGGTGTCCGTCGGGGACGAGGTCGAACGGGGCGACATCGTCGCCGTCGTCTCGACCGAGAAATCCGACATCGACGTCGAATCGTGGGACAGCGGTGTGGTCGCCGAGTTCGTAGCGCCCATGAACGAAGAGATCCCGGTCGGCACGCCGCTGCTGATTCTCGAGAGCCGGACCGCAGCCAACCGGACTCCAGGCGCAACGCTGGCACCAGACGAAACAACGACTCCAAACGAAGCACGGACTGCGAGCGAGGAGCCGGCTCCGACCACCGTCGCTTCCCGACCGGCGGCCGACGGCGAGCCGTCTGGCTCATCGGCCGCACTGGCCACGTCGCATGCCCGTCGCCGACCGGTGTCGCCGTACGCGCGGCGTGTCGCCGCCGAGCGAGGCATCTCGCTCGACGGCATCGATGGGAGCGGCCCGCATGGCGAGATCCTTGCTGCCGACCTGCTCGCATCCGGTACCGATCCAGAACCGCGGCCGAGCCCCGCACCCCTGGGCGGCATGCGAGCCGCCATCGCCGACCGCATGGCCAGATCGAACCGCGAGATCCCCCACTACCACCTCGAACGAGACATCGACATGGCTCCATCGCTGGAGTGGTTGGCGGAGCACAACGCACCTCTCCCCATCGGACAGCGGGTGGTCCCGGCGGCTCTGGTGGCCTGCGCCGCGGCGCGGGCAGCTCGAGCAGTTCCGGAACTGAACGGGACCTGGTCAGACGAAGGATTCCTCGGCAGCGCTTCTGTGGATCTCGGTTTGGTGATCTCACTCCGGCGGGGCGGTCTCGTGGTCACCACGGCCAGACGCGCCGACCAGCTCGGGCCGGACGAGATGATGCGCATCATGCGTGAGATGGTGACCGGGGCCAGAAAGGGCCAGCTGCGCAGCGGCTGGATGTCGCAACCGAGCATCACGATCACCAACCTGGGCGAGAACGGCGCCGATCGAGTGTCCGGCATAATCTTCCCGCCGCAGGTTGCCATCGTGGGCTTCGGCCGGATCAGCGACCGACCCTGGTGCGTCGACGGAACCGTCCTCGCACGACCGGCGGCCACTGCCTCACTCGCCGGCGACCATCGGGCGACCGATGGGGCCGAAGGGTCTCGTTTCCTCGCTGCCATGGCACAGGGGCTCGAGCACCCTGCTTGGTTCGAGGTCGAGTCATGACGTCGATGGCAGAAAACTGAATCGAGGACTTCCGACTCTGGACTGTTCCGAACCAGTAACGGACAATGAGGGAAATTCCGAACCGATTTCAGGAGGACCCGATGACTGTCATGAGCATTCCCGCCGTCGACATCACGACGGAGTCCGAGCGTTTGATCGACGGACTCGAAAAGTTCCTGGCCGACCCGATCGGCTACGGAACGTACGATCCGAGCGATCCCATCACGCTCGAGGAGTTCTGCCACACCCGCCACTTCCGAGGCGTCTACGCGGCGCCTCTGGCGTTCTGAAGTGAGAACGTCATGGCTGGACGTCGTACTCCACCCTCCCGCCGCCTCTACCGGCGACGCAGCCCACTGAACACCGACGTACGCACCTGTGGCCGCGACGGCGTTGCCAAGGCGCGGTGGGCACTCGATCACCCAGAGCCGGAGCAGCTCACACTCGAGATGAGTTCGAGCGCAGAACCAGAAGAGCGCGAAGAGGCGAATGGCCTGCGCTGACCACAACGAGACCAGCTGCGAGCAGTGCGGGAAGCCGATCGATCTGGGAGCGCGCGGCGTCCTCTCCCTTCGCCATGCGGGACCCGGCGACGAGGAGGGTCTGGCGTTGCTGTATGCGTCGCTCACGCCGGCCGATCTGCTCAAACGGTTCTTCACGGCCGGACCACCGGGACGGCACTTCCTCGAGAGTTGGGTCGATGTCGCCTCGAAAGGCGGCCGGTGCCTCCTCGCCGAACTCGTCGGCACCGACGGTCACCGGCACGTCATTGCCGAAGCCGGTTTCGCACCGCTGACCGACGGTGACGTGGAGCTCGGGATCACCGTGGCGCCCGGCCACCGGGGTTGGATCGGACCCTGGCTGCTCGACGTGCTCCTGAGCCATGCCGCAGCCGCCGGCATCGCCAACATGCAGGCACTGGTCAAGACCGGAAATCGACCGATGCTCGACGTCATTCGACATCGCGGCTGCGTCATCTTCGACGAGGAAGACTGGGACACCATGAGAGTGACAATGGCGACCGACGGCCACACTCCCAGCTGGCCCCCGGACAGCCCAAGGCCGCGCATCCTGATCGAGAGTCCTCGATCGAAACCGGACGCAGCGCGCCGCCTGCGCTACCTCGGCGGCACGAGACTCGTCTGCGGAGGGTTCGCCAACGCAAAATCACACTGTCCGCTTCACGACGGCCATCCCTGCCCCTTGATCGACGGGGCCGATGCCGTCGTCATCGATCGCAGCAAGAGCGACGCCGAGATCGCTGACGCCCTGGCCAAGGTCATCGCCAAGGTCCACCCGGACGCCATGGTCACCGTTCTCGACCCGTCGGGTCCCCACGGGCTTCCGGTCAGGCTCCCCCCGCTGGATCTCGGCCTCGGACCCAACGCCGAGACGGAGGCCGCGCCCACATCCAGGACCGACACAGCATCCAAGGCCGACGCTGCCGAGGACGAAGGGCCCTGATGCTCGACGAAGGCACGGGTCAGGCTGGACGTATCACCACGACGAAGGGAACGACATGACTGCGGAGACCATGCACGACATCAGCGACCTGATGACAGGCGACCTGATCGCTGTTCGACCATCGGATCGGGCCGGGCGGGCACTCGACATCCTCCTCCAGTCCGGCCTCCATGCTCTGCCGATCGTCGACGACGACGGAGCTCCGGTCGGCATCGTCACGACCGCAGACCTGGTCCCGGTCGATCCCGATCTCCCCGTCGGCGAACGCTTCTACGGACCGCCGATCACGCTCGATCGAACTGCCCTGATCTCCGAGGCGGCGACCATCATGCGGCGGGAGTTTGTCCACCACATCATCGTCACCGACGGCCAGACCGCCGTGGGAATGCTCAGCAGCCACGACCTCTTGCGGGTATTGGAACAAAACGGAGTGACATCATGACCAACACCAATGCCAGCGCGACAACCGACTTCGTCGCTCGTCATCGCGAGCTCCAGGAAGGCTTTCAATCCTTGAGCGAAGCGATCGGTCCGACCATGAGTGGCTTCGGGAAACTTCATCGCTCGTCGATGGAGCCTGGTGCACTCGACGGTGCGACGAAGGAGCTGATCGCGCTGGCGATCGGCATCACGTCACACTGCGACGGTTGTATCGCCTTTCACGTGCACGACGCCATGCGCGCCGGAGCCACTCGTCCGCAGATCGAGGAAGCGATCGGTGTCGCCGTGATGATGGGAGGCGGACCAGCTGCGGTGTACGGGTCCGACGCTTTCACCGCTCTCGAGCAGTTCGAGAGCGAAGGCGTCTCGGCCGCCTGATCACGGCCTGACCACGAGGACGCTGCACGGGGCTTCGTGCAGCACCCTCGTGGATGTGCTCCCGTGCCGGAGACGATCGATCGCGCCCTCGCCGCGGGACCCGACGACGATCATGTCGGCCTCGACTTCTTCGGCCCTCCGCAGAATCGCGTCCGCTGGGTGCATCCGCATCTCGCGGGCCGTGTGCTCGACACCGCGAGCTGCCAGCAGCGAACTCGCCGGGTCCAGCGACGCCCGAGCAAGCAGGTCGCCGGTGAGCTGATCGCGAAACTCGTCCGGCAGCTCACGGTCGAGCCGGCTGAGTTCGGCGGGCGTGAGCGCCTCGTAGGCATTCACGACATGGACGACGCCTTCGGGCGCCAGGCAGGCGAGATGGCCGGCCATTTTCACGGCGGCGGTGGCATCGGGAGAGCCGTCGGTACCGACGACGATTGAAGCAAACACGGGATGTCCTTTGCGGTGTTCTGCGGCGCTGGAAGCGCCGAC
Source organism: uncultured Acidimicrobiia bacterium (assembly GCA_965530755.1). Classification (GTDB taxonomy): domain Bacteria; phylum Actinomycetota; class Acidimicrobiia; order Acidimicrobiales; family SZUA-35; genus SZUA-35. The sequence continues at coordinate 73,528 of CBESNA010000016.1, forward strand.
GATGAGAAAGATCAGTTGCGAGATTCGAAGTGAGTCATGGCGTCAGTTCGGCCTCGTCCGGCGCCCGGGTGGTCACCACAAGAACCGGATGAGTGTTGGCGGCGACGAGCCCCATTGCAGTTGACCCGAGCATGCGGCGCGGCAGCCCGGACGCACCGTGACTACCGACCACGATGGGCCCTCCCCCGCGACGATGCACGGCGGCGAGCACACCTTCGACGGGGTCATCGGCGTGAACGACCTCCCATCCGGCGGGCTGCCCCGCGTCGGCCAACCGTCGTACAACGCCCTGGAGATACCCGCTCTCCGAGACCTGCTCACCCGCATGTCGAAGTCGGGCAACATGGGCCGAGGTTGCCCCATCGACCACCTGAACAAGCTCGAGCCGCTGATCGAGTGAGCGGGCGAAGGAGCATGCAGCGTCGATGGCGCGTTCGGCAGTCGGGGAACCGTCGAGTGCGACGTTGACTGGCCCGAACACGTGCTCGGAATCGGCATCGGGACCGATGATGAGTGCCGCGCCGACAGCGCGGAGGATGCGCTCAGCCGTCGACCCGGTGGGCCGACGATCGACTTGGTCGGAACTCATGACCACGAGGGCCGTTGGCGGGGTCACGGCTTCGACGGATTCCGCAACATCCTCGCCGGCCACGAGGGTGGATCCGACCATGACCTCTGGATGCTGGTGCTCGAATGCTGCTCGAATCTGTTCGAGGCGATCGTTCCCCACGACGTCACCTTCGGATCGGACGTGCATGATGCGCACCGGGACTCCCCAACGCGCCGCAAGGATCGCCGCCACGGCAAGGGACCGCTCGTAGCGTTCCATGCCACCGATGGGCACAGCGATCTCGGTGACCTGGTCGAACTCGCCGATCAGGCACGGGGCGGTACTCGCAGTTGTCTCGTTCATCGGAATCTCCTCAATCCCTTTCGAATGTGGCCCTCATCGCCGATGAGCTCGGCTGCGATCGTTGTCACCCATGCCTCGATCTCCCTCCACGGACGGGCATCCCCGCTCGGAACCCGCACCCATCGGGCCAGCCACCGCTCGGAGAACGACAGGGTCTCGACATCGAGCCGTCCGCCGAAGAGTCGGTGCTCTCGGGCGTTGGTGAGCGAGAGCAGCGTGTCCAGTTGCTCAGGATCCAGAGGCTCGCTCGGCGCATCATCGGCGATCGGTCCGCTACTGAAGAGCCAGCAGGGCGTCGACCCGATCACTTCGGCGTGATCGGTGATCAGGTCGATGGCTTCGGTCTTCCAAAGGCCACGATAGATCGCACTACCGAGAACGAATCCGTCGTAGGGACGGAGGTCGAAGATCTGCTCCGGCTGAGCAACATCGACGGTGATGCCATACCGACGGAGGGTCTTGGCGATGGCACGTCCGATCTCCGCTGTACCCCCGTGGGTGCTCGCCGGACTGACCAGGACTCGCATCTCGAAACCTCCTCCTCGTGTGTTCGCTGGACAACGGTCGATCGTGAGACGACCGGCCGGTGCTCACCGGCGTCCAATGTCACCCTTTCATCGTGTGGGGTGTGCGACCCGAAGGGCAGAGGAGAAGGTCACCGATCAATCGCTCCAGTGCCGGAGCCGTTCGTCCAGTCGGGCGGCGAAGGCCGCAGCCTGGGTTCTGCGACTCATGCCGAGCTTTGCCAGCATGTTGGAGACATAGTTCTTCACGGTCTTCTCGGCGAGGCTCATCTCGTCGGCGATCTGACGGTTCGAGTAGCCCTCACCGATAAGATCAAAGATCCGGTGCTCCTGGGGAGTGAGGGTGGACACCCGGCCCTCGTCTGTCGACTTCAGGCGACGCAGACCCATCCGCACGGTGGCCGAGTCGAGAAGCTGCGTGCCGGCTGCGACCTTTCGAATCGATTCCACCAACTCGTTGCCACGGACGCGCTTCAAGACGTACCCGGCAGCCCCGGCCAGCGCAGCGTCGATCAATGCCTGGTCGTCAGCGAAGGACGTGAGGATCAGACACTGGACGTCTGGCAGGTCGTTGCGAATCTCACGACAGATCTCGATGCCGCTGCCATCGGCCAGTCTGACGTCGAGAACCGCCACATCAGGTCGGCAGTCGCGCACGACGGCCAGCGCCTGGGCTGCGTTCGAGGCCTCGCCGATGACGTGCATGCCATCCGTCCCGTCGATCATGTCGGCCACACCGCGTCTGACCACCTCATGGTCGTCGAGGAGGAAGACGCCGATGGAATCCTGTCCAAGGTCGGATCCGCTCCCCGCCTGGGTGTTCGGATCGTTGAGATCAGCCAACATGTCGGACTCCTTCGTTCAATCCTGGTGGCGGCGGTACGAGCACGAGGACCGCATGGGCGCCATGGGCCAGGGCATCCGCCGGGGAGTCGAGCAGCATTGCTGCCACACCCTGCTCCGAGCGGGTGCCGACCACGATCATCGATGCCTCCGTTGTGTCGAGAACTTCGAACGGGGCGCCGATCGACAGGTGACGGCGCGTCGTACGAGTCCACGCTTCTTCCTCGGCCACGACGCGATCCACGACCGCATCGAGGAAACCGGCGCTTGCCGAGCGCACTCGCTCGAGCTCGGCGCTCGTGAGCGTTCTGGCGAGCGGCTCGGTCATCCAGGCGAAGTGGATGTCGATGATCGCCTCTACGGGTGTGGACTGCAGCGCCCACCGGAGTGCAGCAATGCTGGAAGCCGAGCCGTCAACACCGACGGTCACTTCCTGAACGGGGGCACGAGGGTCGATTGCGCTCGGAACGATCGCCACGGGCACCGTCGCATGGTGCGCACAGTGTGCACTCGTCGACCCGAGAATCGATCCGACGATCGCTCCCCGCCCTCTCGAACCGACCACCAACAGACGAGCGCCGGTCGACAGCTCCACGAGCGTGGGGCCGGCCTCGCCACGCAGGACAACCGTGCGAGGCGCCTCCGCGCTGCCGTGCGCTGCATCCGCTCCCGGCGACGCTTCCTCGTCGAGGGCCACCGCCAGTGCGGCCCGGAGTCGCTCCGACGCTGCATGCTCGCTGCGACGAACCTTGGTGACATCCCACCTTCGATGATCCCAACAGCCGACGACCACCAGCGGACCGATGGCCCCGGTGTGATGTCGCGCCCACTCCAACGCGACATGCCCGGCCGAAGAAGCATCGAAGCCGACAACGACGCTGCCGGCGACCGGAGGCGCGGAGGGATCAGGGTGCGTGGTCATCGCTCTCACCGTCTCGCTGATGGCCATCCTCCTACATCTCCTCGCTTCCCGCGGGATCCACATTTGATGATCTAACGCGGCGTGCCTCGTGTGTAGGGCAAGAGGTCCTCTCTCGAGGTTGCGGGTCCAAAGCCCCTGGCGGAGAGGCACGCCAAGGAATGGAATACGCACATGACCTCCAACGATCCCGTGCTCCTCGGCGATGAGCCAACGAATCCAGACGGCGGGTTCGTCGTGGTCGGCATCGACGGCTCAGACGAATCGATCCATGCCCTGGCGTGGGCTGCCGATCACGCCGCCCGTCAGAACCTCGAGATCGAGGTCGTGACAGTGTGGAGCTTCCCTGCGGTGAGCATCGAGCTCCCGTCCACGGGCCGCGTGCTCCATCGACACGCGTTGGAGATGGCCCGCCACGCCGTGGCGCTGGTCGCTGCTGATCGCGCATCAGCCGGCCTGGCCATGCCGGAGGTCAACGTCGAGGCGTATCTCTCACAACCGGCCGAACGTCTGGTCTTGGCCAGCCGAGAGGCTTCGTTGCTCGTCGTCGGTCGTGGCAAACGCTCGATGCTCGGCTCGACCAGCCGAGCGGTCACCCATCACGCCACCTGCCCGGTCGCCGTCATCCCCTCGCCGGCCACCGACGATCCACCCACGTCCCTGACCAGGCAACTCGCGGCCGAGCATCCCAACGTCACCGCAGCCATCGAGGCCGTGTCCCAACACCTCTCCGCGATGGGCATCTGAAGCAGCGGTGGCGAGACCGAAAAGAACGAACGCGAGGATTCCCATGACTGGCCGATCGCCATCATCTGCCACCGTCCTGGCCTGCTGGGACCCTGCGGCCGACTACTCCCCAGCAGTGTCATGGGCGGCCAGAACGGCGCGCGCACAGCATCAGCGCCTCGTCCTCTACTCGTCGTTCGCGAAGCTACGGGAAACGCTGCCACCAGAGGCCTACCTCGAAGCTCGCCGAAAGCACGAGGCTCGGGTGCAGGCGTTCATCGAGCAGACCAGAGCCACCGGGGTCGAAGCCCACGCGGTATTCAGCAACGATGACATCAGGGTGGACGTCTTCGACACCGCCGTCCGCTGGGGATCCGAGCTGCTCGTGGCAGGAGTCGGGGGAGGGTCGTCCAGGACGGGCTTCTTGCACCTCGGCAGCGTCACCGAGTTCCTCGCCCGCCACACCGATCGACCGCTGGTGATCATCCGATCCCCGTTCGATGAGCACGATCATCTCGCCGTCCTCGTGGACGGAACCGCTGACGGGGTGGCAGCCGTCCGGTGGGCGGCGGCGCACGCCAACGCAACAGGAAGCGAGGTCTCACCGGTGGTGATCGACGCCGGCGCCGCAGCCACGAGCCAGCTGGCAACCGCCGCCGAGGCAGAAGGCGCGACGCTTCTCGTGGTCGGTGCACCGGCAGTTCGTGAGCGGCTCGGACGCCGCGTGGGCGGAACAGCGCTGAGGATCCTCCACGGCACCGACCGCTCGATTGCGATCGTCCCCCATGCCCGCCACATCGCGGCGCCAGACCACAAGAACGACTCGAGGGCAGATTGATGTTCGGCGACAATGTGTCGGACGAGGACACGGCCGCTGCCGCCGCCGAGTGACGTTCGACCCTGTTTCGAGCCGTGGCAATCCTCGATCCTGGGAGCCGTGATGGCCGAACGAACGAAGTCTGACAGCCTCGAGATCGTGATGGCCGCAGTCGCATCGGTGGCCCCCGAGGCCGAGGAGGAACTCCCAGATCTCGACCATGCTGCCGATCTGTTCGAGTCGCTGGGTCTCGATTCGATGGACCATCTCAGCGTGATGACCGAGATTGCGGAGCGCACCGGTATCGAGATTCCCGAGCGCGAGTACGGCCAACTACGCAGCCTCGACGCCCTGGCCCAACGCATCGTCACTTGAGGCACAGAGTCACTTGAGGCACAGAGTCAC
>CBESNA010000017.1:0-76734 GCA_965530755.1 uncultured Acidimicrobiia bacterium
TGGTACTTGGACGGAGACGTCCTGGGAGAGTAGGTCGCTGCCGGATTTCTTAGAGAAGACCCACTGCTTCGGCAGTGGGTCTTCTTGCTTTTTGGCCTGCGGCCCGAGCTTTCGGCCCGCAAGATCGGTCAGGGCCTCTAGCCTCGGTCCGTGGCAAAGAAGCGCGTCCCGCCCCCTCCCGTAGTCCGAGACAAGGTCACGGTCGAGCGTGTCGACGATGACACTGCGTCGCAGGACGCGGTCCAGACCAAGCGGCGGAGGCGTGGTTCGACGATCGACGTATCAGAGGTCGAGTTCACAGGCGTCGCCAATGACACCAAGGTCAAGCTCCGCCGCCGTCTCATCGAGGCGGCCGGCGCCTTCGAAGCCGAACGGTATGGCGACGCCCACAAACTTCTGAGCTCGATCGAAAGTCTGGCTCCCGGGGTCCCAGAGGTTCTGGAACTTCGTGGTCTGTCGAGCTATCGATTGGGCAAGTGGAAGCAGGCAGTGAACGACCTCCTGGCGTTCGAAGCGGCTACGGACAGTGTCGAACAGCATCATGTGCTTGCCGACTGCGCCAGGGCTCTCGGGCAGTGGCGTGAGGTCGAGCGCTACTGGGACGAGCTCGGCAACGCGTCACCCAACGCTGAACTGATCGAGGAAGGACGGATCGTCTACGCCTGCGCCCTGGCCGATCAGGGCAAGCTACGCGATGGCATCCGAGTACTCGAAAAGGCTCCACGTGCACCGAGGAAGCCCAAGGTCCAGCATCTACGGCGCTGGTATGCGCTCGCTGACCTGTACGAACGGGCGGGCGATCTGCCGAAAGCTCGTCGGCTCTTCGCCGAGGTGAACACGCTCGAGCCCTCTTTCGGTGATGCCGGTGAGCGTGCCCGCTCGTTGCGATAGTGTTGCGACAGCGCTGATCGTCTTCGCTCAATCGATCGAACTTCCCCCACACAACACTCAACCACCGAGAAAGGTGGAGCGATGAACATCGCCGTTGTTCAGGGAAGTGTCCGAACCGAACCAGATTGCCGTGAGGCTCGGGACGGATCGTTGTTGGTGAGCTTCGATCTCGTGATCGATGGTTCGCCGCGAACGCAGGTGCCGATCACATGGGTCGGTGATGCTGCAGCAAGACCGACGGCGATCACCGAGGGACAAATCCTCACCGTGATCGGGTCGGTCCACCGACGGTTCTATCGGAGTGGCAGTGCCACCTCGAGTCGAACCGACGTGCGTGCCGAACGGATCGTGCGGGGCGCAGGGAAGCGAGCTCGAGCAGCGGTTGCCACTGCGTTCGAGCGGGCGGAGACGGCGGCCGCGACTCGCTGATCGCTCAGGCGAGCGTGTTGATGTTGCCGAGTTCGGTGAATGCCTGCTCGAGACGGGTCACGAAGGTCTCTTCGCCGGCCCGGAGCCACGCCCGCGGATCGTATTTCTTCTTGTTCGGAGCATCCGGGCCATCGGGGTTGCCGATCTGGCCTTGCAGGTAGTCGTGGTTGGCAGCCTCGTAGGCTCGGATGCCGTCCCAGAACGCCCACTGGAGATCGGTGTCGATGTTCATCTTGATCACGCCGTAGGAGATCGCTTCGGCGATCTCGGCCGCCGTCGAGCCTGATCCACCGTGGAACACGAAATTGACGGGCTTCGGGGCGGTCCCGTGCTTTTCCGCGATGTGTTTCTGGGAAGCATCGAGGATCGACGGCGTCAGCTTGACGTTGCCGGGCTTGTAGACGCCGTGGACGTTGCCGAAGGCCGCAGCGATCGTGAATCGGTCGCTGACCTCGGAGAGGCGCTCGTAGGCGTATGCCACCTCCTCCGGCTTGGAGTAGAGGTCTTCGGGCTTGACGTCGGAGTTGTCGACGCCGTCTTCCTCACCGCCGGTGATGCCGAGTTCGATCTCGAGGGTCATGCCCATCTTCGACATCCGCTGGAGATAGGCGACACAGAGGTCGATGTTCTCCTCCATCGTCTCTTCGGAGAGGTCGAGCATGTGAGAGCTGAACAGCGGAACGCCGTTGGCCTCGTAGTACTGCTCGCCTGCATCCAGGAGTCCGTCGATCCAGGGGAGGAGCTTCTTGGCGGCGTGGTCGGTGTGGAGGATGATGCGGGCTCCGTAGCGCTCCGCCATGTTGCGCACGTGGAGGGCGCCCGAGATGCTGCCGGCGACCGACGCCTCGGTCCCGCTGCCGTAGCCCTTGCCGGCGACGAAAGCGCCGCCGCTGTTGGAGAACTGGATGATCGCGGGCGCATTCACCTTTGCCGCGGTCTCCATCACGCCGTTCATGGTGTTGGTGCCGATGCAGTTGGCCGCCGGAAGGGCGAAGTTGTTCGCCTTGGCGTGGGCAAAGAGTTCGGAAACGGCGTCGCCTGTGAGGACACCCGGGGCAAATTCGGCGCGTGACATGCGTCTGACGCTACCAACACTGTTCGGTGTCTGCGGAAACCTCTCGCGACTTCTCGATGGGGCTACGGTTCGCGGCCATGACGACCTGGGCACTCGATCTCGACGGCGTGATCTGGCACGGAACGATGCCCATCCCCGGGTCGGCCGAGGCCGTCAGCGACATTCGAGCATCGGGACACGAGGTCGTGTTCGTCACGAACAACTCCTTCTCGACGATTGCGCAGCAGGAGGCCAAACTCGGGTCGTTCGGAATCAATGCATCTGGCTCGGTGATCACTTCGGCGCAGGCCGCCGCCTCATTGATCGAGCCCAACGAGCGGGTTCTGGTGTTGGGCGGTCCCGGGGTGATCGAGGCGGTCGAGGCTCGAGGCGCCGCTGTGGTCGACCATGCACAGGTGGCTGACGGCGAGCACGCGGTCGAGAAGGCTTCCATCGACGTCGTGGTCGTCGGTCTGGACTGGGCCCTCGACTACCACCGGCTGGCGGCTGCGGTGCAGGCAGTGCTCGGCGGAGCTCGATTCTTGGCGACCAACACCGATCCGACCTACCCGAGCGAGCGCGGGTTGCTTCCCGGCGCCGGCGCATTGGTTGCCGCGGTAGCCACCGCTACGGGCTGTTCCCCCGTGGTGGCCGGAAAGCCGGAACGTCCGGCTGCAGACCTGGTGAGGTCTCGGTTCGGTTCTGAGGGCGTCATGGTGGGGGACAGGCCCGAGACCGACGGAGCGTTCGCCGTGGCCCTCGGCTACGACTTCGGGCTCGTGTTGTCCGGCGTCACCTCGTCGGCCGAGGGCGTTGTGCCTGTTCCCCAGTTGGTGGCACCCGATCTGCGGTCGCTGGTGTCGGCCCACATCGGGCGTTGAATCTGCCGATTCTCGGCGCCTTGCGGAGCTCAGTCGAGCCCGTGTTGCGTTGGTCACAAACGACCGATTTCTGAGTGCTAACTGTTGCAAGCGCGTGCGAGCAGGAGTATTCTTTCTCTCATGACCACCACCTCCACTCTCACCGACCGGATCCGCAAGATCGACGTGCGGAACCCTGAAACCCTCGACATCTTCGAACTCCGCAACGCCATCGAGAAGGCCGTCAAGGACCTCGATCTTCCCGAGTTCGACCTCGAGCGCCTCGACGTGCTCGGCCTCCGTGAACTCTTCAACAAGCTCGATCTCCCCGAGTTCGAGCTCGAGACCCTCGACCGTTTCGACGTCCTCGGCCTGCGCAAGGCCATCGTCGACGCCGACCGTGTCGAGTTCACCATGCCCAGCAGCCCCGGTGATGTCGTCAGCCAGTTCGACGACGTCCGCTCGAGTTTCGAATCGATCATCAAGAACGTCGTCGACAACGCTGCCGATCTCGCTCCGGTGACCCGCAAGGAACTCGCCGATCTCGAAAAGCGCATCGTCGCTGCCGAGAAGGCCGCCAAGAAGACCCCGGCCAAGAAGGCTCGGGCCCGCAAGCCCGCCGCCAAGAAGGCCTGATCAGCCACTCAGGCTGGCACAGCCGGATGACGCGCAGTCGGGCCGCTACCGTGGCCTGATGGCTGCTCGTCGCCGGCTGGATGCCGAACTCGTCCGGCGGGGACTCGTCCCCAGTCGCGACGCAGCAAAACGAGAGATCGAAGCCGGCCGGGTGGTCGTGGGAGGAGCTCCCGCCACCAAGTCGGCTCGTCTCGTTTTGGCCGGCGACGATGTGCGAGTGCTCGGGCCGCCACCGAAGTTCGTGAGCCGTGCCGGGCAGAAGCTGGAGGCGGCGCTCGATCGCTTCGGCGTCGACCCGTCCGGTTGGACGGTGCTCGACGCCGGTTCGTCGACGGGTGGTTTCACCGACTGCCTGTTGCAGCGGGGAGCGGCACGAGTGGTGGCGATTGATGTCGGCACCCACCAGATGCACGAGAAGATCCGAGCCGACGAGCGTGTCGACGTACGGGAACAGACCGATGTACGAACCGTCGACCAAGCTTCGATCGGCGGGCCGGTCGATCTCGTGGTCGGTGACCTTTCGTTCATCTCGCTCAAACTGGTATTGCCGGCGTTGGTGGGCGTTGCCCGTCCCGGGGCCCCGATGCTGCTACTGGTCAAACCGCAGTTCGAGGCCGGCCGCGAGGAAGCAGCGAAAGGCCGCGGAATCATCACCGATCCAGCGATTCACCAGCGGGTCCTGGCCGAAGTCGAGGCGGCGGCACTGTCACACGGTGCGGTCATGGTCGATCACATGCGGTCGCCGATCACCGGCCATGCAGGCAATGTCGAGTTCGTGGGGTACTTTCGCGCCGACGCTGCGGCCGCAGCGTCCGGTGACCAGTCAGGAGTCGTGAGTGAGTAGACGCATCGGCATCGTCGTGCACCGCCACCGGCCCGAGGTGATCGGATTCGCCCGCAGCGCAGTGAAGTGGTGCGAAGCCAATGGTGCGTCGGCGTCGCTTCCGAGCGGAGATGCAGCGCTCATCGGCATGGCTGACCTCGCCGTCGACGCCGAAGCGTTCGCCGACGAGCTCGATCTGATCCTGAGTCTCGGAGGCGACGGCACAATGCTGCGGGCAGTCCAGTTCGCGGCCCCGAGCGAGGTACCCATCCTGGGGGTCAACGCCGGACAACTCGGTTACCTCACCCAATTCGCTCCGTCCGAACTCACCGATGCCCTCGATGCGTGGAACGCCGGCGAGCTGATCGAGGAACACCGGATGCTGTTGGAGGTCACGGTCCGTGGCGATCGACGTCATCCGGCAGCCCTTGCCCTCAACGAGACCGTGCTCGAGCGCGCCGACAACGGTCATTCGGTGACGGTCGATGCGTCGATCGGTGGTGTCCACTTCACCAGATACCTCGCCGACGGCGTGATCGTGGCCACGCCGACCGGTTCGACGGCGTACTCACTCTCTGCAGGCGGGCCCATCGTCGAACCGGACTTCGAGGCACTCGTGGTCACGCCGGTGGCGCCGCACATGGTCTTCGACCGATCGTTGATCCTCAAGCCTTCGACTGTCGTGGAGCTCACGGTCAGTGGATATCGGAACGGCAAGGTCACTGTCGACGGGCGTGTGGTCACCGAACTCGAACCAGGGGAGACGCTCGTGTGTCGTGCGTCGGACCTACGAGTTCGATTCCTGACCCGGGCCGAGCGGAACTTCCACGGCATCCTGAAGGAGAAGTTCCGACTTGAGGATCGCTGATGCTGGTTGAGTTGGTGGTGTCCGATCTCGGTGTGATCGACGAGGTGTCGCTCACGCTACCACCGGGCCTGATCGCCCTGACCGGTGAGACGGGCGCAGGCAAGACGTTGCTCGTCGACGCGATCAGCTTGTTGATGGGCGGCCGTTCCGATCCGGGGTTGGTGCGGGCCGGGGCCACCGAGGCGCGGGTCGACGGCCGGTTCTTGACGATCGACGATGACGGTGACGAGGTCGAACACGTGCTGGCCCGCGTCGTTCCCGCCGAGGGCCGTTCACGGGCGTACATCAATGGTCGACCCGCCACGGCAGGTGCACTGACCGAGCTGGGCGAGCGCCTCGTCGATCTCCATGGGCAGCATGCCCACCAGTCGTTGCTCGGTGTCGATGCTCAGCGGGTGGCACTCGATGCGTTCGGTCATGTCGATCTGCAACGAATCAACGCAGCCAAAGCTCGCATCTCCGAGCTCGAGGCGCTCCTCTTGCAGTTGGGTGGTGACGAACGGTCCCGGGCCCGGGAAATCGATCTCTTGCGCTACCAGGTCGACGAGCTCGACGCGGCCGGGATCGATGATTCCGATGAAGAGACGAACCTTCGCCGTCGCGAAGACATGCTCGGGAACGCGGTTGGCCTCGAGGAGGCGGCCGGACGGTCGATCGAGGCGCTCGTGGAGGACGACGGTGCTCGCGATCAACTGGCGATGGCCCTGAAGCACCTGGGTGACAGCTCGGTATTCGCTCCCGTGGCGTCACGTCTCCGGGACGTCCTGGCAGAGGTGGACGATCTCGCCGATGCGATTCGAGATCTCGCCGGCGGGCTGCAGCATGATCCCGAGGCGTTGGCCGAGGTCCAGGATCGTCTCCAGCAGCTTCAGCAGCTTCGTCGGAAGTACGGCGATGATCTCGGCGCCGTCATGGCCGAGCACCGGGATCTTGCTGAACGGCTCGCCGAGCTCCTCGACCACGACGCCAGAGCAATGCGGCTCGACTCCGACAAGGCGGCGGCGGCGGCCGAGTTCGCCGCTGCAGCGGCCGAGGTACTGGCAGCGCGACAGGTAGCGGCCCCGACGCTTGCGGCCGCGATCGAGGCGAGGCTGCCGGATCTCGCAATGCCGAAGGCGACCATCGGCATCGACGTGTCCGGTGTCGACGGTGCCCACGTCGTGTTCCAACTGTCTGCCAACCCGGGTTCGCCCCTTCAGCCACTGGCCAAGGTGGCGTCCGGTGGTGAGTTGGCCCGCACGATGTTGGCGCTCCGCAGTGTGTTGTCCGAGGCACCGCCGATCCTGGTGTTCGACGAGGTCGATGCCGGTATCGGTGGTGAGGCCGGGTTCGCCGTCGGCCGATCGTTGAGTGATCTCGGAGATCGCCATCAGGTCCTGGTGGTCACTCACCTGCCGCAGGTCGCCTCGTTCGCCGACGCCCACCTCGCAGTCGAAAAGATCCAGGACACTGATGTGACGGTGTCGCAGATTCGACTGTTGAACGGCAAGGAGCGGGTCTATGAGTTGGCGAGGATGCTCTCCGGGCAGCCTGAGTCTGCCACGGCACGCAAACACGCCCGTGAGCTGATGGCCGAAGCGGCGTCTCAGAAACGATGATCGACGAACTGCTGGTCATCCGCCACGGTGAAACCGATTGGTCGCGGTCCGGCCGCCACACGGGCCGTACCGATCTCCCGCTGACCGAGCAGGGTCGCGACGAGGCCAAATCGGCGGCCCGAACCCTCCACGATTGGACCATCGACGCCGTCTACTCGAGTCCGCTGCTGCGAGCCATGGAGACCGCCGAGCTCGTCGGGCTGGCTCCGCCGATCACGCTCGACGAGGATCTGGTCGAGTGGGACTACGGCCGCTACGAGGGAGTGCGAACGTCCGAGACCCGGGTCGAGATTCCCGACTGGTCAGTCTGGACCCACCCCATTCTCGATGGTGAATCAGTCGAGACGGTGGGCGACCGAGCCGATCAGTTTCTTGCGCGGGCTGAAGCAGCCGATGCCCGTCGGGTCGCCGTGTTCGCCCATGGTCACCTGCTGGCGATCTTGATCGCCCGATGGTGCGGGCTCCCAGCGGTCGAGGGTCGACGATTCGCATTGGCGACGGCCACGGTCAGTTTGCTCGGGCACCATCGAGAGGATCGGGTTGTTCGAGCGCTCAACCACCGCTGCGGCGATGCGCTACATCCGCCGGCCAGGATCAGCTGAGCGACGCCAGCGTTCCTTCGAGGTCGTCGATGAGTTCAGGGACCCGTTCGTCGATGCCGGGTTGCTCGGCGGCCAGTCGATGGCCGATCGAACGGATCTGATCTGGTTCGAAGGCCAATCGTGGACGCCGAGACAGGATGCGGTGGAGCCGGTCGGCGACCGCGTGGGGGTCGGCGTAGTCGGTCGGGAGACCCCACAGCGGAACCCGTGACAGGTGACGGTCCCATGCTTCGGAGTCGCCGTCGACCAGCGAGGACAGTGTCGAGCCGAGAATGGTGATCTCGGTGAACGCTGCTTCCACGGCATCCGCCACTTCCGGAACGGCCAGCAGGTGTCCATCGATCAGAAGTTCTGGTCCGACGTGAGCCACGGCCCGGGCGGGGCCACGTCCGACCCCATCAGAGGCAAGGTCGGAGCGCAGTCTGGCCATGGCCTTAGTGAACGTGGGATGACGATGGAACGCATCGTCGGTGGCGTGGTGCAGTGCGATCCCGGCAGTCACCTCGGGGTCGGAGGTGTTACCCATGAGCCGGAACCTTCCCATCGCCCCGAGGTCTGGCAGTGCGGCGCCGAGCCACACACGCGGCGACGCGGGGGCCAGGCGCACGGCCACGGCGACGTGTCCGGCGATGTTCACCGAAGGCTCCTCATCTGATCCTCGCCGACCGATCGTCGACTCAGCCGACGATGGCGCCGTAAACCATCGGCTTGAGTTCGTCCCTGATCGGATAGGCCGACGACGGGAGGAGCTGCGTCATGCCGATGACGATCAGCTGTTCGGCCGGGTCGATCCAGAACAGCGTGCTGGCGGCGCCGCCCCAGGCGTACGCACCCGGAGAGCCGATGACGGCGGCTCGTGAGGTGTCGAGCACCACTGAGAATCCGAGGCCGAATCCGATGCCCTCGTAGTTCGACTCGCTGAAGGTGGGCTGCCCCATCGAGGCGAGGTCGCTGCCGGTCGAGAGGTGATTCTGCGTCATGAAGGCGAGCGTTCGAGGACCGATGATCCGGGCTCCGTCGAATTCACCGCCGTTGAGCAGCGCTGAGCAGAAGCGGTGATAATCGTGCATCGTCGACACCAGGCCTCCTCCCCCGGACAGGAAGGTCGGGTTGGATCGGTAGCCGCTTCGCTCGGAGTTGCCGTCGATGAGCACCATGTCGTCGCCGGAGGCACCTTCGGGTACGCCGAAGGGTGCCAATTCGGGCAACGTGTAGCAGTCGGTCAGTCGATCGGCCTTCGAGTCATCGACCCAGAACCCCGTGTCGGTCATTCCCAGTGGTTCGAAGATGTTCTCGGCGAGGTACTGATCGAAGGGTTGGCCGCTGATGATCTCGACCAATCGGCCGCAGACATCGGTGGCGACGCTGTACGCCCAGCGGGTGCCCGGCGAGTACATCAACGGAACCTCGGCGAGTTTCTCGCACATCTCCTGGAGGGTGTTGCCGGCGAGGCGGTCGACGCCGCGGCGGCGGTACATCGCATCGATGGGCGTGCGGTGCATCCAGCCATAGGTGAGTCCAGAAGTGTGGGTCAGGAGGTCCCGCACCTCCATCGGACGAGCGGGCGGTGTCGTTTGGTAGTTCGCCGGCGTCCCGTCGACCCAGACCTCGAGGCCCTTCCACGACGGGATGAATCGATGGACCGGATCGTTGAGCTGGAAGCGGCCCTGCTCGTAGAGCTGCATGAGTGCGATGCTGGTGATCGGCTTCGACATGGAATAGATGCGGAACATCGCATCCTCGGCGTAGCCCTGATCCGATCGGTGGGCGATCTCGCCGTTGCGGCTGATCAGCAGGGAGTAGCCCGGATACCGCTTGGTGTCGAGGTACTGCTCAGCGATGAATCCGTCGATGGCGGACAGGCGGCTGCTGTCCATTCCCGTGTTCGTCATGGCCGACATCCTGCCCGATCGATGTGCGGCGAACCAGACGGCAGGACGGACGGAGCGTGCTTGACTGTCGGCCATGTCGGATCTGCGTTTCCTCGATCGTGCCCAGGTGGCCGAACTGCTCACCCCCGATCGGCTTCGGCCGGCGCTGGAATCTGCCCTGATTGCGCAGGCGGAGGGGCGATCCGATGTGCCGCCGAGAATCGCAGCAATGGCACCCGATGGGCTCTTGGCGACCATGCCGGGGTATCTCGAAGGGGTCGGTTTGGCTGCCAAGATCGTCACCGTCTTCCCGGGGAGCCAACCCTCGCACCAGGGCCTCGTGATGCTGGCCGACATCGCAACCGGCGGGCCGCTTTCGATCATGGACGCCGAGGTGATCACCGAGCGGCGGACGGCGATGACCGCTGCGATCGCTGCCGACCTGCTGGCTCGCCACGACGCCGAGGTGCTCGTGATCGTCGGTGCCGGCGCGCAGGGCCATGCCCACGTCCAGGCGTTTGG
Organism: uncultured Acidimicrobiia bacterium; assembly: GCA_965530755.1. Taxonomy (GTDB): domain Bacteria; phylum Actinomycetota; class Acidimicrobiia; order Acidimicrobiales; family SZUA-35; genus SZUA-35. The sequence goes on from CBESNA010000017.1 coordinate 10,155, forward strand.
TGCGCTGCGGCCGTGGCGGGAGGTCAGAGTCGTGTCGCGAACTCGCAATTCGGCCACCGTCCTTGCCGCTGAGGCCCGTTTCACGTTCGGACCAGAGGTGACGATCAACGAGTTCGATGGATTCGAAGAGGCGGTCCGGGGAGCGGATGTCGTTGCTCTGTGCACTCATGCCGATGATCCGGTGATTCACCCGTCATGGGTGGGGGAGGGCGCACACGTGAGCTCGGTCGGGTCCCTGGCCGAGCTGCCCGAGGGACTGGTCAGACGCGGGCTCGTCGTGGATCAGCCTGGTGCCGTCACGGCGCCACCACCAGCGGGAGCGGTCGAACTCCAGGGTATGGAGGTCACCGATGTGGTCGAGCTGGGCGCCTTGCTCACCGACCCGTCGTTGGGTCGCCTGGACGAGCGGGCGGTAACGGTCTACAAGAGCACAGGGCACGCCGTACAGGACATCGCTGCGGCTCGGGTCGTGTTCGATGCTGCTGTCAACGCCAATGTCGGCACGATGCTCGTCAGCGGTTGGGGTTGACGACGAAACGGCCTTTGGTCTTGCCGGCGAGAATCGCGGTGGCGGCGTCGCTGAGGTCGCCGAGGCCGATCTCGGTGGTCAACGACTCGAGCTTGTCGGCGTTCATCACTTCTGCGATTCGGCTCCACACTTGCTGGCGCTCGTCGAAGCTGGCCATCACGGAGTCGATGCCGAGCAGATTCACGCCGCGTAACAAGAACGGGATGACCGTGGTGTTGAGCGCGTTGCCTGCCACGAGGCCACACGCAGCGACCGAGCCGCCGGACCGCATCTCGGCGAGTACGTGAGCCAACGGATCTCCACCGACGGCGTCGATGCAGCCGGCCCAGCGTTCGCTCAGCAGCGGACGGCTCGGATTCTCGGCGAACTCGGCCCGATCAACGATCTCGGTCGCTCCCAGTTCCCGCAGCTCGTCGCCGTTCTCGGGACGACCGGTCGACGCCACGACGTGATGCCCGGCGAGACCGGCCCACAGCACGGCAGACGAACCGACACCACCGGAGGCGCCGGTGACCAGCAACGGCTCGCCCGGCGTGAGTCCGTGGCGCTCGAGCGCGACGAGGGCCTGCATGGCGGTGAAGCCGGCGGTGCCGACACTCATGGCCTGGCGGGTCGTCATCCCTTCTGGGACCTTCACCAGCCAGTCAGCCTGGACGCGGGCCTTCGTCGCATAGCCGCCCCACCAGATCTCACCGACCCGCCAGCCGGTACAGATCACCTGGTCGCCGGGGGAGAAGCGCTCGTCTGTCGACTCGGTGACGGTGCCGGCGAGATCCACACCCGGAACATGGGGATACTCACGCACGAGGCGACCGATCCCGTTGATGACCATGCCGTCCTTGTAGTTGAGCGATGAGTAGGCGACGTCGATCGAGACATTGGCCTCGGGAAGGCGTGCCTCGTCCAGTTCGGTGACGCTCGAAGCGATCCCGTCATCGGTCTGTTCCAGGAGAAGTGCGGTGAACATGGTTCCGCAACGTAGCGCTCTCCGCTAGGTTGGCCCAGCGGAGAGCGAAGGGGCCTACATGACCAAGCACATCTTCGTGACGGGCGGCGTGGTGAGTTCACTCGGCAAGGGGCTCACAGCCTCCTCGCTGGGGCGATTGCTCAAAGCGCGCGGGTACCGCGTCACGATCCAGAAACTCGATCCATATCTCAATGTGGATCCGGGGACGATGAATCCGTTCGAACACGGGGAGGTCTACGTCACCGACGACGGCGGCGAGACCGACCTCGATCTGGGTCACTACGAACGCTTCATCGACGAATCGCTCACCCGGGCGTCCAACGCCACGACCGGGTCGATCTACCAGGCGGTCATCGACAAGGAGCGCCGAGGCGACTACCTGGGCAAGACCGTCCAGGTGATTCCCCACATCACCGACGAGATCAAGCGGCGAATCAGCTCGCTCGTCAACGACGATCTCGACATCGTGATCACCGAAGTCGGTGGCACGGTCGGCGACATCGAGATCCTGCCATTCCTCGAGGCCATTCGTCAGTTCCGTCTCGATGTCGGTCGACAGAACGTCTGCTACGTCCATGTCACCTTGGTGCCTTTCATCGGCCCGGCCGGCGAGCAGAAGACCAAGCCGACGCAGCACTCGGTCACCGAGCTACGCAGTCGCGGTATCCAGCCGGACATCATCGTGGCTCGTTCCGATCGTGTGATCAGTGAATCGCTGAGCCGCAAGATCTCGAACCTCTGCGACGTTCCCATCGAGGGGATCATCAACGCACCAGACGCGAGCAGCCTCTACGAGATCCCGTTGACGATGCACGAGGCCGGTCTCGACACGTACGCATGCAAGATTCTCGGGCTCGAAGATCGCGAGCCGGATCTCGCGTCCTGGCGCGATTTGGTGAAGCGTGTCGAGACGGCGTGGAAGCCATTGAAGATCGGGATCGTCGGCAAGTACGTGTCGCTCCCGGATGCGTATCTGTCGGTGGCCGAGTCGTTGCGTCACGCAGCGATCGCTCACCAGGTCGATCTCGAGATCGAGTGGATCATGTCTGATCACGTCGAGGGCATGCTCGTCGAGGAGAAGCTCGGTCAACTCGACGGAATGGTCCTCCCCGGCGGGTTCGGCGAACGTGGTGTGCAGGGCAAGATCGAGTCCGCCCGGTATGCCCGAGAGCAGGGGGTGCCGGCACTCGGGCTGTGTTTGGGCATGCAGGCCATGACCATCGAGTACGCACGGAACGTGTTAGGCCTGACCGGGGCGAACTCGTCGGAGTTCGACCGCCAGGATCACGAAACGCCGCATCCGGTGATCGATTTGATGGATTCGCAACGAGACGTCACCGAGAAGGGCGGAACGATGCGTCTCGGCGCCTACGTCGCCGTCCTGGCCGAAGGATCGCAGGTAGCCGAGATCTATGGCCAGACCGTGGTCAAGGAGCGCCATCGTCATCGTTTCGAGTTCAACCCGAAGTACGTCTCCCGGTTCGAGGAGAGCGGCGAATTCCGGTGCTCGGGAATGTCTCCGGACGGACGGTTGGTCGAGTTCATCGAGCTCGCCGGTCACCCGTTCTGGATCGGAACCCAGGCTCATCCGGAACTGAAGAGTCGACCGGATCGACCGGCGCCGCTGTTCCACGCGTTCATCGCAGCATCTTTGGAAAGGGCCGAACAGCGTGATCCGTCGAGGTTTCGTCGCATCGACCTGAACGACGCTGCATCCTCGGTCTCGGTGAAACAGTGACCGAAGGTAACGCCGATGGCATGGAAACCGTATGACGCTCCCGACCGGCACGTCGGTGTTCACCCACGTCGGCGAGGATCTGGTCCATCAGGGCCAGGTTGTCGCCATGTACGACGGGCACTTCGAGGGCCCTGACGGGGCCGAGTTGCGGCGAGACATCATCCGCCATCCAGGAGCGGTCTCGGTGGTGGCCGTCGACGAGGAACAACGGATCTTTCTCGTCCGTCAGTATCGGGCGCCGATCGATGCCGATCTCTGGGAGATCCCGGCCGGCAAGAAGGACGTGATCGGCGAGGAACCCATGGTGTGCGCCGCCCGGGAGCTTCGCGAAGAGGTGGGCATGGTCGCCGATGACATGGAGCACCTGATCGACCTCTACCACTCGCCTGGGTTCTGTGACGAGCTGCAGAACATCTTCCTGGCAACCGGGCTCACCGATGTCGGTCGTGAGGTCGACGGAGCTGAAGAGGCTCACATGTTGGTCGAGAGGGTTCCGCTCACCGACGCCGTCCGATACGCCCTCGACGGCACGATCACCGACGGGAAATCGATCATCGGCATCCTGGCTGCAGCCCGAAAGCTCGGCGTCTAGGACCACCGTGAGTGCCGCCGACGTGTTGCACCTGGCTCGGCGGTTCTTCGGATCGGTTCGACCCGGCCCGCCGTCGACAGACGACCTCGAGTGGGTTCGTAACCTGCTGGACGACGATGAGTGGTTGCTGTTCCAGCGCATGACGAACCCTGATCGCCGCCACGCGGTCGCCGTTGCCCGAGATGTGCGCGCCGAACTGACCGATGCGGCCGGTCCGGTGATGGCCGCTGCGCTGCTCCACGACGTTGGCAAGGTCGAGAGCGGATTCCGGACGCCGGCCAGGGTCGTTGCAACGATTTTCTGGGCTGTCGCCGACGACGAGTTGGCCGATCAGTGGCTCGACGAGGCCGGGTTCCGTCGACGAATCGCTCAGTACCGCCGCCATCCTGGGATCGGTGAACAACTGTTGATCGAGGCGGGGTCTGATCCGTTCACCTCCGCGTGGGCAGCTGACCATCACAAGCCACGTTCTCGTTGGCGGGCCGACCCCGAGATCGGTGATGTGCTCAAGTCCTGCGACGACGATTGAAGGTCGCCGGTCGTCCGACTGTGATCAGGGAAGCAGGCCGGCTGCGACCCGGGCTCGGTCCATGATGGGACTCGCGATCGCGCGGGCTTTGTCGGCCCCGGCATGGAGGACCTCGATGACGGTTTCGTCGTCGAATTCGGCGAGCCTCGCCTGGATGGGCTCGAGGAGTGCGATCACCGCAGCCGCAGCATCTGCTTTGAGCGGGCCGTATTGGGTGTAAGCGCCGGCGAGCTCGGCGGCGTCGCCGTTGGTCGCCGCAGCCAGGATCTCGAGCAGATTGGAGACGCCGGGCTTGTTGGTCGGGTCATAGCGAACTTCGCCGTCGTTGTCGGTGACCGCCCGTTTGATCTTCTTCTCGATTTCCTTCGGCGTGTCGTTCATGCCAATCGTGCCGCCCGGCGAGTCGATCGACTTCGACATCTTGTTCTCAGGATGCTGCAGATCCATCACCCGGGCCCCGGACTCGGGGATGCGATGCTCCGGAACGACGAAGGTGTCGCCGTAGCGCGAGTTGAATCGGATCGCCACGTCGCGGCTGAGCTCGAGATGCTGACGCTGGTCGTCACCGACAGGGACGACATCGGTGTCGTACAGGAGGATGTCAGCCGCCTGCAACGCCGGATAGGTGAACAGCGCGGCCGCTGTGAACCCGGTCGATCGTTCCGACTTGTCCTTGAACTGGGTCATTCGGCTGAGTTCGCCGAACGAGGTCACGCATTCCATGAGCCAGCCGAGTTCGGAGTGTTCCCGAACATGGGACTGGACGAACAGCGTCGAACGCTCGGGCTCGATGCCGGCGGCCAGCAGCATCTTGGCGATGTCGATGGTGCCTCGGAGAATCTCGCCCGGCTCCTTCGGAACGGTCAACGCATGCAGATCCACGATGCAGTAGATGGCGTCGTTCTCGTGCTGGAGTCGCTCCCAGTTGCGAAGTGCGCCGAGGTAGTTTCCGAGATGGGTGGACCCGGTCGGCTGGATGCCGCTGAAGACTCGGAGGCGGCGATTGCCGGCATCGGGCGAGGCGGACTGCGTTGACATGGGCGCACATCGTAGGGGCGACAGCAGAAGTGCATTCGATCATTTAGAATGACAGCCGTGTCATTTCTCCAACCAGCTCCTCCTCTCGAGCCCCCGCTGCCGGCTTCGCCGGTCGAGGCCCCGTCATCCGACGCCACGGGCCCGTCCAACGAGTTCTCCGACAGCTCATCGGTCCGTGTGCGCACCGACGTGTTCGAGGGCCCATTCGATCTCCTCCTGCATCTGATCCTGCGTGACGAGGTCGATCTCTACGAGGTCTCGTTGTTCGAGATCGTCGACGCCTACCTGGCCGAGATCGAGCGGATCGATGCGTGTGATCTCGAGCTGGCCACTGAGTTCCTCCTGATCGCAGCCACGCTCGTCGAGCTCAAGTGCCGCCGTCTGCTCCCCGTCGACGACGACTTCGATCTCGACGACGAGCTCGGGCTCTGGGAGGAGCGAGACCTCCTCCTGTCCCGCCTCCTCGAATGCAAGACTTTCAAGGACGCAGCGAAGGTGCTCGATCACTTGGCGGCGCTGGCAGCAATGGTCGCTCCACGCCGAGTCGGCCTCGAGGAACAGTTCCTCGATCTCACGCCAGACCTCCTCACCGGTGTGCAACCGGAACACCTCCGGCGGGCGTTTCTGAAAGTCGTCGCTCCCAAGCCCGTTCCGGAGGTCAGCCTCGCGCACGTCTCAGATGTCCGGATCAGTGTTGCCGACGCCATCGAGGAACTCATCGACGAGTTACCGCGCATGGGTTCTGCTTCCTTCCGTTCGCTCACCGCCGGCCTCGGTGAGAAGCTCGAAGTCGTCGTCCGGTTCCTCGCCGTCCTCGAACTCTTCAAGCAGGGATATGTCGAACTCGACCAGCTCTCGTCGTTCGGTGACCTCACGGTCACCTGGCTCGGTGTCAACGACGTGGACGGTCAGCTGGCCCTCTCCGGCGCCGATCTGTACGAAGGCTGATCATGATCAACGACAGCACTGACGAGACGGGCACGCCCGAAACTGGAACGTCTGAAACGAGCGTTGCCGACAACAGTGCAGGGACCGAGCCTGCGGGTCCGCCGTCTGCTGATGCGCTCGTCGCAGCCAAACGGGCGATCGAGGCCATCGTGTTGGTGGCCACCGACCCGATCCCGGATCAACTGCTCGCACAGGTGATCGAGCTGCCGATGCCGACCGTCCGCCGCTTGTGCGCCGAACTCGCCGAGAGCTACGCCGGTGAGCGGCGCGGATTTCAATTCGTCGAGGTCGCCGGTGGTTGGCGATACCAGACACATCCAGACCTGGCCCCCTACATCGAGAAGTACGTGCTGGAGGGCCAGACGGCTCGACTCAGCAGTGCTGCGCTCGAGACGCTGTCGATCGTTGCCTACAAACAGCCGCTGTCGCGTGCCCAGATGTCGGCCATCCGCGGCGTCAACGTCGACGGTGTCCTTCGCACGCTGGTGCAGAAGGGTTACATCGAAGAGATCGGCAGGGATTCCGGGCCGGGCCAGGCCACGCTCTTCGGCACGACCGAGCTCTTCCTCGAACGGCTCGGGCTCGCCAAGATCGGCGACCTTCCGCCGTTGGGGGAGTTCGTTCCGGATGCCAGCGTCGTCGAGGCGCTCGAAATGACGCTGCGAGTCGCCCCCGAGGATCCACAACTGCCCCTCGACGCAGCAACCTCTGACTTGCCGTCCACGTCGTGAGCGACGTCCCGCCCGTCGAAGTCCCGCCCATGGATGCTCCGCATCCAGACGGCGAACGCCTCCAGAAAGTGATGGCGAGGATCGGTATCGGCAGCCGTCGGGTCAACGAAGATCTGATCGCCGAGGGGCGGGTCACTGTCAACGGCGAGGTCGCCGTGCTCGGTCGCCGTGTGCATGTCGAGAGCGACGAGATCGCGGTCGACGGCGCCGTCTTCAGTTCATTGCCCGACTCGATCACGTACCTGCTCAACAAACCGGCCAAGGTGATCACGACGGCCAGCGACCCACAGGGCCGCCCCACCGTCTTGGCGCTGGTACCCGATGAGCCCCGGGTGTTCAGCGTGGGCCGTCTCGACTTCGACACCGAAGGGCTCCTACTGCTCACGAACGACGGCACCATGGCGCACCGGCTCACGCATCCCAGTTTCGGCGTGGAGAAGGAGTATCTGGCGCACGTCACCGGCGAGCCGAGCCGAGCCGATCTCCGTCGGCTTCGCGAAGGCATCGAACTCGACGACGGGATCACCGCTCCGGCGCAGGTCGTCGCCGTTGCGCCGGACATGATTCGGATCACGATTCACGAGGGGCGCAATCGCCAGGTGAGGAGGATGTTCGAGGCCATCGGCAGCGAGGTGATCCGTCTGGTCCGCACGAGGATCGGGCCAATCAGCGATCCGGGGCTCGAACCGGGTGCGTGGCGCGAGCTCACCCGCGAGGAAGTGCTCGACCTCCAGCGAGCCGTCACCAGCCGATAGCCTCGGCCGCCATGCCGATTCGAGCCATCCGCGGCGCCATCACAGTGAACGCCGACACTCGGGAAGAGATCTTCGAGCGCACGACTGCCCTGCTGGCGGCGCTCTATGAACGAAACAACCTCGTGCACGACGACGTCATCAGCATCCTTTTCACCGCCACACAGGATCTGGCCAGCGCCCCACCAGCGGCGGCGGCACGGTCGTTCGGCCTTGTCGACGTCCCCTTGCTGTGCGCTCAGGAGATGCCGGTCATCGGTTCATTGCCTCTCTGTATCCGTTTGATGCTCCATGTCGAGACCGATCGACCGAAGTCCGAGTTGCGGCACGCCTTCCTCAGGGGTGCCACGGCGCTTCGTCCCGAGTTGGCTGAACCGGGCGACGATCAATGACCAACCGCATCGCCAATGTGGTCGGGGCCGGGCTCATCGGCGGTTCCGTCGGCCTTGCCTTGCGTCAGCGGGGTTGGCAGGTGTCGATCGATGACGTGCATCGCGAGGTTGCCGAGGAGGCCGTGGCGATCGGCGCGGCCGACGAGATCGGCTTCGCTTCGGCAGCCGAGATCACGTTCATCGCGACACCGGTCGGCTCGATAGCCGAGCTGGCGATCGACGCGCTCGCCCGCACGAGGGGTCCCGTCACCGACGTCGGTTCGACGAAGCTCGACATCGTCCGCGATGTAGCCGATCCGCGGTTCGTGGGCGGACATCCAATGGCCGGCTCAGAACAGGACGGGATCGCCGGGGCTCGATCCAACCTCTTCGAGGGAGCGATGTGGGTGCTGACCCCCACAGAGGAGACCGATGAGGCGAGCTTCTCGTCCGTTCGGGCGATCGTGCGTTCGCTCGGTGCCGAGTCGACCACGTTGCTGCCAAGGACTCACGACCAGATGGTGGCGCAGGTGAGCCACGTACCCCACCTGACCGCCGCATCTCTGATGTGTCTCGCCGATGAGATGTCGATCGAGCATCGAGCCCTCTTCCGGCTCGCCGCCGGTGGGTTCCGGGACATGACGAGGATCTCGGCCGGTCGGCCGACGATCTGGCCGGACATCTGCATCGCCAACAAGACGGCCATCGTGAAGGGCCTCGACGGCCTGATCTCACAGCTGGGCGACATCCGCGGTCGGGTGGAAGCCCAGGACCGAGACGGGATTCTCGACTTGTTGACGCGCGCCCGATCGGCCCGCGTCAATCTTCCCGCCGGCGTTGCCGCCGCCGACCACATGGCCGAGGTGGCTGTGCCGATCCCTGACCGGCCGGGCGAGATCGCAACGATTGCGACGCTTGCATCCGACCTCGACGTCAACATCTTCGATCTCGAGATCACCCACTCAGGCGAGGGCCGCCGCGGAGTGATGATGATGGTCGTCGACCAGGAGCAGGTCGAGCGGCTGCTCGGAGGTCTGATCGCCCGCGGTTACCGACCGACGAGCCACAACCTCGCATGACGGCTACCACCGAGTTGCCGGTATGGCCAGATGGCGGAGGACGATCGGACCGCGGGGAGGTAGGTTGAGCGCCGTGACCGGGCAGCCCGAGCAGAGCACACCGAGCGATCCTCCCTCCGCCACTGACGAAGCGGACGATTTCGTGGTCGTCGCGATCGACGGCCCTGCGGGTTCGGGCAAGTCGACGGTTGCCAAACGGCTGGCCGTTGCGCTCGAACTCGACTACCTCGACACCGGCGCGATGTATCGATCGGTGACGTTCGCTGCGCTCGCCCGCGGTATCGACCCGGACAGCGACGCCGAACGTATCGCCGAGGTCGCTCGCATGTCAGACATCGACGTTCGAGCAGACGGCACCGTTCGCGTCGACGGCATCGACGTCACCACCCAGATCCGCGGCCCCGAAGTCACCCGAGCCGTGTCGGCCGTGGCATCCATCCCTGCAGTCAGGGCCGAGTTGGTGAGCCGCCAACGTGAGTGGGCTCGCCGACGCAATGGCGGCGTCCTCGAGGGTCGCGACATCGGTTCGGTCGTCTTCCCCGACGCCCAGTTGAAGGTCTATCTGAACGCCTCACCCGAGGTGCGGGCCGCCAGGCGGGCCGGAGAAGTCACCGATCTCGACTACGACACCGTCGCTGCCGATCTGGCTCGTCGCGACGCCTATGACAGCGGACGGACCGCCGACCCGCTGATGCGCGCCGATGGGGCGATCGAGATCGACACCAGCGACCTGACGATCGACGACGTGGTGGCGCTCCTCGCCGACCGGATCCACGGCCATTGAGCGAGAGCTCCGGAAACGGTCTCGCCGATCGCGGTTTCAGCGGACCGCTGAGCCGGCCATCCCGCTGGTTCTATCGCAGCACCCGGGTGTTGTTCATGACGTTCTTCCGCACCTGGTGCCGGATGACGGTGATCGGGAGCGACCGAGTGCCGGCCACCGGTGGGTTCATCCTGGCCGCGGGAGGGCACCGATCGATCCTCGACACGCCGGTCGTCGCCGGCACCACCGGACGCATCCTTCGCTACATGGGAGCCGAGAAGTACTTCGAGGTGCCGGGTCTGTCGTGGTTCCTTCGTTCCGTGGGCGGCTTCCCGGTGCAAAGAGATGCGACCGATCGCGACGCGCTTCGTCTGAGCGAAGAAGTCTTGCGCAGCGGTGAACCGCTCGTGATCTATCCCGAAGGCACCCGATTCAGCGGACCCATGGTGCAGCCGCTGCAGCAGGGGGCGGCGTTCCTCGCGTGCCGGGCACAGGTGCCGATCGTGCCGGTGGGGCTCGGTGGCACAGAACGGGCTTGGCCGAAGGGCGGTCGATTCATTCGTCCGACCAAGGTGGCCCTCGTCGTCGGCGAACCGATGATTCCCCCGGTGCCGGAGGACGGTCGTCGGGTCAAACGCTCGTCCGTGCGAGCATTCAGCGATCAGCTCCACGAGCGGCTTCAAGAACTGTTCGACGAGGCGCAGGAGCGCGCCGGCACGTGAACCCGGCCGACTGGAAGCTGGTTCGGCACCCGCCGACGACGAATCGTTCGCTCCAGGCTCACGACGCAGCGGATGCCCTCGCTCTCGCTGAGGTCGGAGCAACCTCGCTCGGCCGGGTGATAGTGGTCAACGACGGTTTCGGCGCACTGTCGATCCCGTTGGTTGGCGTCGGAGCCGAAGTCGTCGCTTGGGGTGACTCGGTGCTCGCCGAAGAGGCCATCACTCGCAATCTCGCGAACAACGGCCTCAATTCCGGCGCCGTGCAATTCGTGGCATCCACCGGCTCTCCTGCTGGACGATTCGACGCCGTACTGATCAAGGTCCCGAAGACGTCTGCGCTCCTGGAGGCGCAGCTCCTCGGCCTCCGATCGGTGTTGTCAGAGGACACTCGGGTGATCGGGGCAGGGATGGTGAAACACATTCACACCAGCACCGTCGCTGCGTTCGAAGCGATCATCGGGCCAACGATCACCTCGCTGGCGACCAGGAAGGCGCGGTTGATCCATGCGACCTTCGACCCCGATCGCCGACCGGACTCCCCGGATCCGACCCGCTATCGAACCGAGCCCGATGGCAAGGGCCGGAGCGTCGAGGTGGTCAGTCGGGCCAACGTCTTCTCCCAGTCGAAGCTCGACATCGGGACTCGCCTACTGCTGGCGCATCTTCCAACGGTGCCCGATGGCGGAGCTGCGCTCGACCTCGGCTGCGGCAATGGCGTTCTCGGTGTTTCCCTCGCGCTGACATTCAGCGGAGGCTCCGTCACCTTCACCGACGTTTCACACGCTGCGGTCGCGTCGGCCACGGACACGTATGTTGCCAATCTCGGTGACGTTGATTCCCGCGCTCGTTTTCTCGTCACCGATCTGGCGGCGGGCGTCGCCGATCGATCGATGGACGTCGTGGTCATCAACCCACCGTTCCACGATCAACACGTGATTGGCGACGAGACGGCCCGGCGCATGTTCGCCGAAGCTGAACGAGTGCTGCGGCCAGGGGGAGAAGTGCGGGTGATCGGGAACCGACACCTCGGTTATCACCGCCAGCTTGGCCGACGGTTCGGAGCGGCAGAAGTTGTTGCGTCGACTCCGAAGTTCGTGGTGGTCAGTGCTCGCCGGCCGGTGTAGCCGCGTCGGCGTCGTCGTGAGCCGCCAACGCCGTGGTCGTTCTGAGTTCGAGTTCGGGCAGGAACCAGACGATGACGACGAGAATCGCCATCACGGGAATGGCCGACCAGAACACGGCGTTCGAACCGACGGCGACGGCTTCCTCGACGGCACGGCGTAACGACGGTTCGAGGGCGGCGATGTCGTCTGGAGTCGACAGCAGCTCGTCAACATCGACCGAGGAGTCGAGTCCCGACAATTGGCTCGTGATTCGTCCGGTCAGCAATGCACCGAACGCACCGACTCCCAATGTCTGGCCCAGTGTGCGAAAGAAGTTGATGGCGGCGGTGCCCGTCCCGAGATCGGGAAGATCGAGGGAGTTCTGGGTGGCCGTCGTCATGGTCGGGAACGCAACACCCATCGAGAATCCCATGACGATCAGCCACGGGATCGCCGATGCCGCAACGCTGTCGGCATCGAGGAAGGTGAACGAGATCAGCGATGCCAGAGTCAGCACGGGCGCGATCTGCACCAGTCTGAGGTAGCGGCCGGTCCCGGTGGTGACGCGCCCGGCCAGGTACGAGCCGATGCTGACGGCCACGCTCATCGACGCCAGAATCAGACCGGCTCTGGTGGCTGACTCCCCGAGCGACACCTGAAAGAAGAGTGGGAAGAAGGCCAGCACTCCCATGCCGGCAATTCCGTACACCGCATTGCCGGCGATCATGATGCGGAACGTCGGGTTGCCGAACAGTCTCATCGGCAGGAGCGGCTCAGGTGCTCGCTGCTCCCACAGCACGAAGCCGACGGAGCCGACGCCAGCAACGATGAAGAGGCCGATGATCTGCGGCGAGTTCCAGGGATAGGTGCCACCCCCGAGGGCGAGGCCGAAGATCAACGATGTCACGGCCGCAACCAGGATTGCTGCGCCGCCGATGTCGAGTATGTGCTCGCGAGGCGGCAACTGGAAGGTCAGGTTGCGGTGGATGACGATGGCCGCGATCAGGCCGAGAGGAATGTTGATCAGGAAGATCCAGCGCCACGATGCGACGTCGACGAAGACGCCGCCGATCACCGGACCGACCAGCGCCGAGAAGGTGAAGTTCATCGTGTAGTACGCCATGTACCGACCACGTTCTCTCGGCGAGAAGATGTCCCCGATCACGATGAACCCCATCGCCATCAGGCCGCCGCCACCGATGCCTTGCAGGCCTCTCGACACGATCAGTTGCCACATCGTTTGTGAGGCCGCGGCCATGACAGAGGTCACGACGAAGATCGAGAGGGCAGCCTCGGTGAGTGCGCGCCGTCCGTAGAGGTCGCTGAGCTTGCCGTAGAGCGGTGTGGCCGCAACGGAACCGAGGAGGTAGGCGGTGAGAACCCAGGGCAACTGATCGATCCCACCGAGGTCGCCGGCGATCGTCGGAAGGGCGGTGGAGACGGCGGTGCCATCGAGGGAGGCGAGGAATGTCGACACGAGCATCCCGATGAAGATCGAATGCGTCTGTCGTTTGGTCAGCGATCCGGTGACTCCGTGCTGCGTCGGTGCGCTTGCCATGCCGCAGCTTCCCAGACTCACCGCTGAGCCCCAAGTCCGCACCGAGCTCGGGTTGGATTGGTTGTGGGGCGGGTCAGTCGCCGGTGGCGCCGTCGATCGACTGGCGGATGTAGTCGGCGTGGCCGCAATGCCTGGCGTACTCCTCGATCATGTGGACCATGATCCAGCGAAGGTTCCAAGGCCTGTCATCGACCTTCCTCACCCGCTCGGAGAGCTGGTCGAGCGACGATGCGGCAGCCGTGGTCACCCGGCTTCGAGCGACGGCCTCGTTGAAGAGATCGCGAAGCTCATCTCCGGGCCGTTCCTTGGCGTGATGGAACTCCCAATCGTGATCGTCATCCCACGGTATCGATGCCCATGGCTCGATTTCGTCGCGACCGGCGAACTGGTTGTCGAACCACGAGTCCTCCACGAGTGCCATGTGCATGAGGAGCCCGCCGATGGTGAGGTCCGAGGGCGCGCAGGCCTGCGCCAGCTGAGCATCATCGAGGCCATCGGCCTTGCGGAGGAGGACGGCCCGGTAGTAGTCGAGCATCTCGCCGAGCGTGGTCGGTTCGTCCGCCGACCGCTGCATTTCCGGGAGGCTGTTCACAGCGTCACCAGCACGTCTGATGCCCCGATGTGGCGATCGTTGAGCTCTGGACGAGCTTCGAAACTCCCGCCGAGCCCGACCGTGGCGACGATGTCGATGGCGGCGAGGAGTTCCCGCAGATTCCGAGGAGGGGGGAAGTACTCGTCCTCGTCGGTGATGCGAATCTCTTCGACGCCGTTGGTCGGGGCCAGGTAGTCGATCACGGCTTGGACCACGTCTTCAGGAGCGGAAGCACCCGCCGTGACTCCGATGGTGCCGCTGAGCCCGTCCGGCAATTCGTCCGGCCCGTTCACCCGAAACACCTGAGGGCAGCCGGCCTCGGTTGCCAGTTTCGCCAAGGCGTTGGTGTTCGAGCTGTTGGCCGAGCCGATCACCACGACGGCATCACAGCGGTCGGCGATCGACATCAGGGCTGACTGCCGGTTGGTGGTGGCGAAGCAGAGATCGCTGCGTCCGGGCTGCCAGAGGTCGGGGAAGCGCTCCTTGGCTGCATCAGCGACTTGGCTCCAATCACGATGCGACAGGGTCGTCTGCGCCAACAGTGCCGTCGGTTCCTCGAAGTGGGGGAGGGCGGCGACTTCCTCGATCGATTCGACCCTGCTGATGGAGTCCGGGGCGACCGCCATGGTGCCGACCGCCTCCTCGTGGCCATCGTGGCCGACGTAGATGACCCGATATCCCTTCTTGGCCCTGACCTTGACCTCGTGATGGACCTTGGTGACCAGCGGGCAGACCGCGTCGACGACGTAGCTGCCGCGTTCTTTGGCGGCGCTGACGACCTCGGGAGCCGAGCCGTGAGCTGAGAGCATGATGGGCTTGCCCTTCGGCACCTCGTCGATGTCGTCGACGAAGACGACGCCCAACTCCACGAACCGATCGACGACCAATTTGTTGTGGACGATCTCGTGGTAGCAGTAGACGGGTGGCTCGAATGCCCGCACCATCCAGCTCAGCGCCTTGATCGCCATCTCGACCCCTGCGCAGAATCCACGAGGTGCGCAGAGGAGCACCTGGTCGACGGTCGTGTTCTGCTCGGAGGTCGTGGACACGGGCTCAGGCTACTCAGCGGGCGTAGAGCGAGGTGCCGTGCTCGATCATCTCGTTGACTGCCGTCTTCAGGGCCTTGACCGTTGTGTTGTACATCGAACTCCCGATCGACACACGGCGGACACCGAGTGCCTCGAGTTCTGGAACCGATGGAGACGACGGCATGGCCAAGACGTTGATCGGCTGCTTGACGGCAGAAACGATCGCCGCGATGTCGGCCGCAGTCGTGAGGCCCGGGGCGTAGAGCACCTCGGCCCCTGCGGCCTCGTACGCCTGGAGCCGGATGATGGTGTCGGCCAGCAGATCGGGGTCGGAGCGGTACAAGTGGTTCTCCGCCCGAGCAGTCAGAACCAATCCGTGCTCCGCGCAAGCAGCAACTGCTCGAGCCACAGCCTCGGTGGCCTGCTCGATTGAGTCGATCGCGCCGGAAACAGGGTCGTAGTCCTCGATCGAGCAGCCGGCCGCCCCGGCGTCGGCCAGGAGCCGGACGGTCTGTTCGATCCCGCCGGGGTCATCGGCGAACAGGCGCTCGGAGTCGACGTTGAGTGGAACGGTGATGAAGTCGGTGAGGTCGGCCACGTGGGCGATGAGCTCATCTCGGGTGAGTTCCTGGTCGTCCTTGCCGATGGATCGGGCGTGGCCGGCGCTGGTGGTGGCCAAGGCAAGGAAACCAGCGTCCTGCATGATCTTCGCCGATCCGCGATCCCATGGATTGGGCATCACGAAGGTGCCGTCCTGGTGGATCGCTCGGAAGATGGAGGTCGAGGTCATGGTCGAATCGTAGGCCGAGTCCGGGAATCCTGAGACTGGACGCGGCGGAACCCCCGCTCTCGCCTGACCTCAGTTGGTGCACGGTTTTCGCTCGTCGCTTGGGTCGAACCGGTCAGGCCGAGTGTTGCCGTGGTGGGTGCCGTCAGGGCGGAAGATCCTGAGCGTGCGGTCGGGGAGGAGTTTGATGGCCCACTGGCCCTCGTGGACACGGTGGTGATGTGTGGAGCAGAGCGGCACGAGGTTGTCGAGATTGGTAGCGCCGCCCTGGTTCCATTCATGGATGTGGTGGGCCTGACACCAGGAGACAGGCCGATCGCAGCCTTGCCAAGCGCAGGCGGCATACATGGCGTTGAGTGCCACCCACTGAGTTTTGGTGGCGGTGCGGTGTTGGCGCCCGACGTCGATCACGACGCCATCGGCATCGAGTACGACTCGGCGGATGAGCGCGTCGCAGCCGAGGCGGGTGATCGTGTCGTGGGACAGCTCGCTGCCATCACGTGTTTCTCTCGTGGCGTGTTCGTGAGGCCCGCTGGTCGCCGAGTCGGCGTCGATGATGACGAGGATTTCTGGCCGCCCCTTGGCACCGTTCCCATGCTGGATCAGTTCGACGAGGGCGGCGGCGTCGAGGTGTCGACCTTTGGTGATGGGTTCGCCGGCGTTACTGGCGCTGGCCGCCATGGCGGAGGCTTCCCGTTCGATCCCGTTCTTGACTGAGGCAAACCATTCCGGGTCGAAGGAGCCCCTGATGTGACCCATGCCGTTTCGGTCGGTCCACAACGACAGGCTGGAAGCTTGACGTTGGCCGACGGCTTTGGCTCGGCCGTGATCGTCGGCGATGCGGTTGGCGATGCGGCGAACGTTCTTGGCGAAGGTGTCGACGGGTTGGTTGTTGGTTCGGTTGACGAGGTCGGCGGCCGCAGCGTCGAAGAGCGGGCGGGACTCGAGTTCGAGGTTGTTGGCGGCTCTGGCGATGGCGTCGAGGTGTTCGCCGCTGATGGTTCCGTTGTCGAGTGCTGGGCCGAGGTCCGGGATGTCGTCGACGATTCTGGAGCGGGCAGCGTTGCGGCGAGCCGTGGCACTGCTGACGTCGCTGTTGTCATGAAAGGCGTCGTTGGCGTCTGGGCCCCTGTTGCGGCTCGACAGATGGTCGCAGTGTTGGCCGGCTCGGACCTTGAGTGCGGTGAGAACGCGATCGGCTCTGGTGATGTCGTCGAGGAGGGCCCGGGTGTGGGCCGTGTCGAGCTCGGACACCACGATGGCGGCGGTGTCGGCTGCGAGTGCTTGCAGTGTGTTCGACAGGTCAGCCATGGCTCCTCCTCTCCCATCATGATATCGAACACAGGTTCGACTGTCAATACATGTCGATCAAATACAAGAAGATAAGGTAAGAAATAGACGCATCAAAAGGCAAAAGTAGTCGAGAGCCGAGCACGTTGCTGTCCAGCACCGTCGAAATTGTCGGCGGCGAGCCACTGCTGGAACATGCGGTCGATCCTCGGCCAGTCACTCTCGATCATGGCGAACCACGCAGTGTCGCGGTTGCGACCCTTGTAGTGAGTGGCATGACGGAACGTCCCTTCGTAGGCGAAACCAAGGCGGTGGGCAGCAGCGATCGACGGTGCGTTCAGGGCGTCGCATTTCCACTCGTAGCGTCGGTAGTTGGCCTCGAACGCCCGTTTCATCATGAGATACATCGCCTCGGTCGCAGCCGCCGTTCGCTGCAGCGATGGGCTGAAGTGGATGTGTCCTACTTCGACAGAGGCGCTCCGAGGGTCGATCCGCAGATAGGCCGCGAGTCCGGTGCAACGACCGGAGATGAGATCGATGATCGTGAAGAACATGGGATCTCGCGCGTCCTGGTCTGGCTGCTCGGTCCAGGCACCGAGCCACGTATCAAAGGCATCTCGAGTGGCGAACGGGCCATAGGGCAGGTACGTCCAGGAAATGTCGTCCGCAGCCGAGAAGGCGGCCCAGAGTTCGTCGCCGTGAGCTTCGGCGAGTGGAACGAGACGACAGAACACTCCTTCCATCGCGTCTCCGGGCGGCGGGCTGTCTGGGAGCGGAACGGTGATCGCCAGGCCAACTGGCTGACCCAAGTCATTGATCGTTGATTCGAGGAACTCGTCCATGCGGCGATCATGCCCCATCGGGGCCGATCTCGATGCAGCCGACGTCGGACTGAGTTCCGACGTTGTCAATGGGACGGCTGGATCGACTTCTTCCAATTCGCTCGGGTCAGCCGGTAGAGCACGTGGTGGACCAGCGGACTGCCGGCGGGCACCCGCGGATGGTCGAAATCTTCGCCCGCGTCGGTGGTCATACCGAGCTTTTCCATCACCCTTCGGGACCCGAGGTTGATCGCGGCTGTGAACGACACGATCTCGGGGAGGTCGAGTCGCTCGAACCCATCGGCCAGCACCCGCTCGGCCGCCTCGGTGGCGTAGCCGCGACCCCAGGCCCACGAGTCCAGCCGCCAACCCACCTCGACCGCCGGTGTGAACGGGGCATCGAAGGTCGCCGTCCAGAGCCCGACGAAGCCGGCGAATCGTCCGGCACTCGGTTCCTGGGTCTCGACGGCCCAGAGTCCGAACCCGCTGTCCTCGAAGTGTTGTTCGATTCGATCGACGAACGCGTCGCTCTCGGCGCTGGTCAGCGGAGCATGAAAGAACTCCATGACCTCCGCGTCGGCGTTCATCGCCGCAAACGACGCTCGGTCATCGGGCTTCCAACGCCGCAGGCGGAGACGTTCGGTCTCCAGCGATGGAATCGACATCAGGCCAGCCCTGGTGGACGTCGGGCAACAGAGCCGTCCCATTCTGACAATGGTGCGCAGTGCCAGGCCCACCCGCTGAGGCGAGGTTGATCGGGGAGGGCGATCCGGCCGTTGGCCCAGCGCAATTGGCTCCATGGATCGGCATCGCCGGTCACCCAAGGGAAGAGTCGGTGAAGAACCGGCTCGACGAGGTTCGGCGCCGGATCGAACACGGATCCGAGCCCACGGGCCGCGTCGTCGGTGTGGATGAGCATCTCGTCACACGCCATGGCTGCGAAGCCAGACGGGTCGGCCATACCCATCGGGTGGAAGCCGCGAGCGGTTGGGGGCGAGGTATCGACCACCGCAGCCAGGACTGCGGCGTAGGTCCGCAGCGTCTCGATGACGTCTGCCACCGCTTCGTCGGTTTTGACTCGGTGTTCCACCGGCTGAAGATCGGCTCCTCCAGCGGCCAGGTCGATTCCGTACCAGATGCAGCCCTCTGCGGTGTGGCCGACCACCTCGACCACCGACATGTCGAGCTCGGGGATGGGCGCGCTCCAGTCCCCACCGAGATGGTCTCTGAGGAAACCGACGCAGGCGTCGGCTGTTCGTCTGATGTGTTCAGAATCAACCACGCCCGAGATCGTAGATCGAGGTCAGCTCGGTCGGAGTTCGAGTCCTTCTGGCCGCCAGTGGCGACCGGCGAACACGAACTGGTTCACCGTGCAATGACGCTCGAGGAAGCCGGCCTCGCAATAGGCGAGATAGAAGCGCCACAGCCTGGTGAATCGCTCATCGAGACCGAGTGCGTACACCTCGTCGATCCTGGCGTCGAACGCCTCGCGCCACTGGCGGAGGGTCTCGGCGTAGTGAGCAGACAAATCTTCCACGTCGATGACCTGCATTCGCGTCGCCGAACTGACCGACTTGGTGATCGCCCCGATCGACGGAAGGAATCCACCGGGGAAGATGAACCGCCGGATGAAGTCCTCGGTGTTCTTGGTTCGTTCGTAGCGGCGATCGGGGACACAGATGGCTTGGATGGCAACGAGGCCGTCGGCTTCGAGACAGCGCTCGATGGTCGCGAAATAGTTGTCGTAGTCCCGCCAATCGACCGCTTCGATCATCTCGATCGATACGACTCGGTCGTACCGACCTTCGAGATCGCGCCAGTCGCTGTCGAGCAGGGTGACGTCGTCCGATCGACCGGCCAGCCCGACTCGGTGCGTTGCTTCCTTCAGTTGTTCCTTCGAGATGGTCGTGGTGGTCACTCTGCACCCCGTGGTGTCAACGGCGCGCAGGGCGAACCCTCCCCAGCCGGTCCCGATCTCGAGCAGCGAGTGGTCAGACGAGACTCCGAGCTTGTTCAGCAAGCGGTCGTACTTGTGGCGTGAACCCTCGGCGAGCGCAGCCTCGGCGGAGGGGAAGATGGCGGACGAGTAGGTGAGCGTCTCGTCGAGGAAGATCCGGAAGAAGTCGTTTCCGAGGTCGTAGTGGCTCGCGATGTCCTCGCGATTTCGCGACCGGCTCGGCGTGGGGAGCGCCGCTCTGATTCGATCGGTTGCCCAACCCGTTGCGTTGGAGATCCGATTGCGGAGTTCGTCGATGGGCTCGAGGCTGCGGATGATCGATCGGACCACCGTCACTGGGTCATCGCTGTCCCACCATCCTTCGAAATAGCCACGGCCGAGACCGATCGACCCCTCCTTCACCAGCGATGTCCATGCTCGCGAGTCGAGCACTTCGAGCGTCGCGATCAACTGGTCTCCATCGAGGTCGAGAGGCGCCCCGACGGTCGTTATCCGGTCGCCGGCACGAACCTCCGACTCGCCGACAGGGGCATCGAGCTCGGCGCCGCCCCGTTCGATGATGACGACCCGATCACGCTCGATGCGGTCGAGCAGACGCAACACGGCCGATCGTGCAGCCCTCGCAGCGATGCTGGGCGCAGCCTCCGGGGTGTGGCCGGCTCGCCGGAGGAGTCGCCCCGGCTGGACGGGGCCGACGGAGCCGTTGATCGTTGCGGTGTGCTGGTCGGTCATGCGGAAACCTCAGTTGATGATCGTTTGGGATGGGAGACGAACGGAACGCCCTTGCGCCACAGCCGGGAGGCCTGGGCGTGGATGCCGGCGCTCACGCGATGGGTCGGCAGGGGAGTGGATCGGAGGGATCGAGCGAGCAGTTCGCGGGTGGCCGGGACTCGATGCGTTCGCAATGCCGTGTGGAGGACGAGCTCGTCGGCTGGGTTCAGCACGTCGATGTCGATGGCCACTCGGTCGTCGCGATCGGCGACGCGCAGCTCGTAGCGATGGTCCATGCCGAGGAACGGCGAGACGTGCAGGGTCTTGTCGAAGCTTGAATGCAGCCACCCATCGGTCGCATCGAGGGCCAGTGGATAGCGGTGTCGTTCCTTCCACGGCGTGTTTGTCACCTCGAGGACAGCGCCGACGGGATGAACGTCGTCGACCGCGGTGGTGGGCTCGATCGAGTCCCACACGAGGTAGACGGTGATCGGGTTGAAGAGCCACCCCCAACGTCGGATCTGGGTCACCATCCGAACCGGTCCCTCGACGGGTCGACCGATCACCGCAGTGACCTCAGAGCGAGCGGCGTCACCGAGTGAGCCACTTACTGTGACCCCGTAGTCTTTGCGGTGAAAGCGGGCAGGAGCGACTCGGTGGGACGAGAACGCAGGGTGGAGCGAGCAGAGGTCGTCCGGTCGGTCAGGGTCGATCCAGACCTGGCTCACTGGCGACGTGAACTGATGGAAGGCCGTGGCCTCCCGACGGTGCACCACCGAGCCCTCGCAGATCGCAGGCGGGCCCGGCCTCACCAGTCGACCCCGAGTCGGCGGCACACCCGTAGACCGGAGGTGATGCCGTCCTCGTGGAATCCGTAGCCCCAATAGGCGCCGGCAAAGTGCGTGCCGCGGCTCCCGTCAATGTCGTCGAACCGGGCCTGCGCCTCGATGGCAGGGCCGTCGAACACGGGGTGGGCATACTCGAAGCTCGCGAGCACTGCGCCGGGGTCGATTCGGTGATCGCTGTTGAGGCTCACGAGGTAGCGCAGGCTGCCGTCCAAGCGCTGAAGGTCGGTCATGTCGTACGTGAGTGTGCTGACCCGCTCGGGGTCCTCGCCTGGCTGGGGCCGGTCGTAATTCCAGGCCGACCATGCGGCCCGGACCGGAGAGAGCACCGAAGTGTCGGTGTGAAGGGTCGCTCGATTGGGCTGGTAGCCGATCGCTCCGAGGACCTCCTTCTCGTCCGGCGACGCATCGGCGAGGATCCCGAGCGTTTGGTCCGAATGGCAGGCAAAGATGATCTTGTCGAATGTCTCAGCCCGATCGAACGAGTCCGTGTCTCGGTCGGTGAGGACGGTCACGACGCCGTCTGATCTCTCGACCGACCGCACGGGTGTTGCGAGGCGAATCTCACCGCCGAACCGATCGGAGATCGCATCGACGTACACCCTGCTGCCGCCGGTGATCGTCCGCCACTGCGGGCGGTCACCGACGCCAAGGAGTCCGTGATTCGCAAGAAACCGCAACAGGCTGATCGCCGGGAACTCGTCGAACGTGGCGGGGTCGGCGGACCAGACAGACGACCCCATCGGGATGAGGTGTTGTTCCCGGAAAGCCTTCGAGTATCGACCAGCGTCGAGGAAGTCGCCGATGCTCTGCGTCTCGTCGCCAGCGTTGTCGCCACCGTCTGCGGCCTCCAGCAACCGCTTGGCGGACCGGTAGAAGCGGGCGATGTCGGCGAGCATGCGCCACATCGTCGGACGGACGATGTTCCGCTTGTCGGCGAACAACGTGCGCAGGTTCGTGGCTCGGTAGGTGAAGTCGGCCCCTCGATCGGTCACGCCGAAGCTCATCTCGGTGTCCTGCACCGGCACACCGAGCTCCTCGAAGAGGCGAACGAGGTTCGGATAGTTGCGATCGTTGTGCACGATGAAGCCGGTGTCGATGGCGAGTTCGCCAGCTGTTGGGTCATTGACGGTGACAGTGTTCGAGTGCCCGCCGAGACGGGGCGAAGCCTCGAACAACGTGACCTCGTGGTGCGGACCCAACACGTGGGCGCAGGTGAGTCCGGCGATCCCGGACCCGACGATGGCGATGCGCATGGCTAGGTGTTCGTCGCCGAACGCCGTTTGGATGCTCTGCATCGAGATGCCGTACCCATCGATCCGGCACTCAACCCCGCCATCTGCGCAACTGCGTCGCGTTTTGCTCGGAAAGCGACGCATACGCGACGCGGTTGGGCGCGTTGGGGCGGAGACGAACGGCTCAGCTGGACCCACCGGCATCGCCGTAGACTCCTGCGGTGGCTCTTCCCACCGTGATCGCCGTCGTTCCGGACTCGCCCGCCGCTCAGGCCGGGGTGTTCGTCGGCGATGTCCTGCGCACGGTGAACGGCGAGCAACCCCGTGACGTCATCCAATATCAACTGTTGGTCGACGAGGCTTCCGTCGTCCTCGACATCGAGCGAGCAGGTTTCGAACGCGTCATCGAGATCGAGAAGGCCGATGGCGCACCCCTCGGCATCGAGGTGCAGTCGTCGCTCTTCGACCAGGTCCGCACGTGTGACAACCACTGCGCGTTCTGCTTCATCTATCAGCTGCCCGAGGGCATGCGGAAGAGCCTCTCTCTCAAAGACGACGACTTCCGGCTGTCGTTCCTCTACGGCAACTTCACCACGCTCACCCGTTTCACCGAGGCGGATCTCGAACGAGTGGTCACCGAAGGCTTGTCACCGCTCTACGTGAGCATCCATGCCACCGATCCAGATCTCCGCAATCACATGCTTCGCAACCGGCGCGGTGCCACCAGCCTTCGCTGGCTGCGAGCGTTGCTCGACCACGGGATCGAGGTCCACGGCCAGATCGTCGTGTGCCCGGGCGTCAACGACGCGAGTGCATTCGAGCAGACCCTCGCCGGCGTTCTCGACGAGTATCCCGAGCTCGCTTCGCTCGCTGTGGTCCCGCTCGGCGTGAGCGATCACTCGAACGAACCGGAGATGCGATTCCACACGATCGACGAAGCCGCGGCTGTGGTCGATCTCGTGGAACGCTGGCAGCAGATCTACGCTGATCTGCTCGGTCATCGCCTCGTCTTCGCTGCCGACGAGTACTACCTTCTGGCCAAGCGCCCCTTCCCCGAACCCGACGTCTACGAAGGTTTCCCGATGCACGAGGACGGGATCGGGATGGCCCGCACCTTCGAACTCGAATTCAAGGGTGAGGTCGACGACGCCACTGGGACCAAGTCCGGATTCTTTGCCTGGGTCGAGGGCGCGCCGGCAGAGGGCTATCGAGCACCACGCCTGGCCGGTGGTACCGGCATTGGCGACGGGCTCATCCAACTCATGCCCTCCCGGAGTGCGCCGATCGGCATCCTCACCGGCCGTTACGGGGCCGAAATCCTCCGCCCACTGATCGACGAACTCGATCGCGACGACATCCGAGTGATCCCCGTCGACAACGAGTTCTTCGGCGGCAACATCGCCGTCACCGGACTGATGGTCGGTGTCGACCTTGCTCGCGTCCTCGCCGATCAGCCGCAGGGCCACCGCTACCTCCTGCCAGACGTCTGCCTCTCGGGAGGTGTGTTCCTCGATGGCACGTCCGTCGATGATCTTCCCCGCCCCGTCGAGATCATCAGCACCGATGGCATCGCTCTACGCGACGCTCTCGGCCGCGCCCCCAAGAAAGCCCTGGTCACGTCATGACGTCGGTTCCTTCTGCCCTGCCAACGGTGGTGATCGTCGGCCGTCCGAATGTCGGCAAGTCCACCCTGATGAATCGGATCCTCGGCCGCAGGGAGGCCATCGTCGAGGAGAGTCCTGGCATCACACGCGACCGGAAAGAGGTCGAGGCCGAGTGGCAGGGCCGAGACTTCCTGCTGATCGACACCGGTGGTTGGATGGCCAAGGGCACCGCGATGGACGAGAAGGTGAGCAAACAGGCCGAGGAGGCGATGAGCCAGGCCGACGTCGTACTCTTCGTGGTCGACGCTGCTGTCGGAATCACCGAGGAGGACGACCAGGCCGTCAAGAGGGTCCGCAAGCTCGGTGTTCCGGTGCTTCTCGTCGCCAACAAGATCGACGACTCCCGTCACGAGCAGAGCCTCTGGGGTCTCGTGTCCCTCGGGCTCGGGCCGGCCCACCCGGTCAGTTCGCTCCACGGTCGTGGCATCGGAGATCTTCTCGACGAGGTCTGTGCCAAACTCCCGGAAGCCATCCCTGAAGCGGTCGTGGAAGAGCCGGACAGAATCTTCTCCATTGCGCTCGTCGGGCGACCCAACGTCGGCAAGTCCACACTCTTCAACCGTCTCATCGGTGAGGAGCGTTCGATCACACATGACATGCCGGGCACCACCCGCGACACCGTCGACACCGTCGTCGACACCTCGACCGGTCCTGTGCGCTTCCTCGACACCGCCGGCATGCGTCGCCGGAGCCGCATCGACGAAGACACCGAGTACTACTCGGTCGTCCGGGCGCTCAAGGCCGTCGACACCGCAGATGTCGCACTTCTCGTGATGGACGCCACAGAGGGTGTCACCCATCAGGATCAGCGCCTGGCTGAGCGAGTCGACGCCGCCGGCTGCCCAATCGTGCTGGTGTTCAACAAGTGGGAGCTGCTCTCCACGGAGCGTCGGGAGGCACTGACTCTCCAGGTCGAGCGCAAGCTCAACTTCCTCCCCGACGTTCCGCTCCACCGGATCTCCGCCCTCACCGGCCGCGGGGTCGAACGGCTCCTGCCGTCGCTCAACATTGCCATCGATGCCTATCAGTCCCGGGCTCCCACCCGGAAGGTCAACGAGGTCATCAAGATCGCCCAACAGCAGCAGCCGGCTCCTCACGGAGCTCGCGTGCTCTATGCAACGCAGGGTGCGACTGACCCGCCGACGTTCACCCTCTTCACCAACCGCGACATCCCGGATCACTACATGCGTTACCTCGAACGTCGCCTCCGCGAGGACCTCGAGCTCGGACCGACGCCGGTCAAAATGCGCATACGCAAGCGCTCCTGACCAGGGTCGACAAGACTGCGACGATGAGCATCGGCGGAGGGTGTCATGACGAGTTCGACCTCGATCGCGCCTACGCCGTGCAGACTCCGGAAGACAATCGACGCCTGTACGCCGAGTGGGCAGCCAGCTACGACGAGGGTTTCGTCGCACGACATGGCTACGTGATCCACGAGGCGGTGGTCGATGCATTCCTGCGCCGGCCCCGTGCCGATGGCAGCGTGCTCGATGTCGGCTGTGGCACGGGAGTCGTTGGCATCGAGCTGCGGCGACGGGGTGTCGGGTTGGTCGACGGGATCGACCTGAGCGCCGAGATGTTGGAAATCGCAGCAACCAAGACCGCCGACGATGGTCGCCCGGTGTATCGCGATCTCATCGCCGCTGACCTCACTCAGCCGCTCTCGATCGATGACTCGACGTTTGCCGGAGTCGTCAGCGCTGGAGCATTCACACATGGGCACTTGGGGCCCGAACCGCTGAGCGAGCTGTTGCGCATCGCCGAGTCGAACGCGGTCTTCGCCATCGCCGTCAACGCAGATCACTTCGTGGAGGCCGGGTTCGCATCGTGGATCGATCGGGCTGTCGAGGGCGAGAGCATCCACGACGTCGAGATCGTCTCCACTCCGATATACGACGCCGATCGGTACGCCGCCGGTGATGCTGATGACCATGCCGGCACGCTCTCGTCCGTGGTGTTGTTCTCTCGGTCATGATGCAGGCTCGGTAGGCCTGACCAGGCTGGTCGCAGATCCGGGGTAGCCTCGCCCGATGGAACGGATCCTCCCCGCCCTCGCTGCACTCGTGTGCGCAGGCGCGGCGGTTGTGTGGATTCGGTCGACGATCAGTCGGCAGAAGGTCGCCAGCCGGCTGAGTACCGAATCGATCGATCCAGATCTCTGGCGTCTCGCCGACGAGGAGTACAAGCGCGATCTCCAGTCGTCGATCTTCGCCATCGCGGCAACCGTTGCCCTGGTCGTGCTTGCTGTTGTCGGTGTCGATCTCTTCGTTGCAAGCATCGCGAGCACGCTGGCGATATCGCCGGCCATCACGCTGCTACGCCGTACGCGCCTGAGTGAGGCCGCTCGTATCGCAGCTGCCCGATCAGAAATCGAGAAGCGGGCACGAGAAGTGCTCACCCAGGAGGAGTTGGCGCCGCTCCAGTGGGCTGCGCGCCTTGCTCCGTCGTCATTCCCCGACCTCTCCGGATTCGAGATCGGTCAGGCGTACCAGCCGGGCAGCGGCGCAATGGCCGGCGATTTCTACGACGTCTTCAAGATCGACGAGCATCGCATCGGGGCCGTCATCGGCGACGTCACCGGCCACGGCATCGAACCGTCGATCACGGCGCTGCAGGCCAAGTACCTGCTGCGCACCTTCCTGATCCAGTTCCGAGATCCGGGGCAGGCTCTTGAACAGCTGAACGCCCAGATGTCCGAGCTCGTTCGCGGTGATGAGTTCATCTCGCTGTGCGTCATGGTGTTCGACAACGAGGCCGGCACGCTCCGTTTTTCCTCCGCCGGCCACCCCGCAGCCTTCGTCTGGCATTCGAACGAGGTGCGGCCGCTCGGTGCCACCGGGCCATTGCTGATGCTCGACCCGACTGCTCCGTACCATTCCAGGGAGATGGCCTGGGATCAAGATGACGTGGCTGTGCTGTACACCGACGGCCTCGCAGAGGCGAGAAACGGCAACGCACTGTTCGGCGAGGATGGTGTCGCCAACATGATCCGGCGCGATCCAACCGCTTCGCCAGATGTGCTGACCAAGGTGCTCGTCGAGGCAGCTCGAGATTTCGCCGGCGGTCCGATCAGCGACGACGTTGCGGTTCTGGTGTTGCGTCGGGTGTGATGGGGCCATGCCCTGGTGTGACACGTGTGATGCCTATCGAGCGCCGAACTCGCTGAAGGCCGACGGTCACTGCGCCACGTGTGATTCCGAGGTCGATACGGCCGATCTGAAAGAACAGGGACCGGTCAAGGCGCCGTGGCACTTCTGGCTGATGGTCGCAGCGCTCACCGTGTATCTCGGATGGCGGCTGATCGAGGGCGTGATCTGGATGATCGACAAGTTCTGATCCCGGATTTCGGGGAGCAACCGGCCGACTTTTCCCGACCACTTCGACGTTCACGGCGCTAACCTGACCGCCGCCACGGGCTGTGGCGCAGCCTGGTAGCGCACCTCACTGGGGGTGAGGGGGTCGTGAGTTCGAATCTCGCCAGCCCGACCGTGGTTTCCTCAGGTCAGAGCACCTTGTAGCTCTGGCCTGGGGAACGCAAAACGGGACGCCCAGACCCACTACCAACTCCACGACTCAAGCATGTCTGCCCCGTTGAGTCATGGCACGGGCGAACCGTCTCGTTCGCACAACCCGATCGGCCCACGTCACACTTAGCCATGGGGCTGGGCGGCATCGCGATCCTCATTTTGGGAATGAGTCAGATCGTCCCCGCCACCCGCGTCAGGAGATCGACCAGAAGTGCCGGTTTCGCTTCACTCGTGTCGGTCGGCCAGGGACCTATGGCTCTGTGCCCCTCCGGAGGTCACGGCCAGCATCTGAGTCATAGCTACCAGGAGGTTTGAGATGACATCACGGCGAATACTCGCAGCGGCCATCACCGCACTCGTACTCATCGGAATCTTGGCCGGGCCTGCCAGCGCCGACGGGTTCGAGGAACTCACACTCGAGGAAATGGACGAGAACACCGCGACCTGCGATTTCGACGGCGATGGAGTCGTCACCGATTACTGGGCCTTGGACCGCGATGAACAGACGGGTCTTCAGAAGACCCAGATACATACCGACGGCCAGGGCTTCACCCGCATGAAGATCATCGTCAAGTTTGATCACGTCGCCTACGGCGAGGCTCCCCTTGGTGAACCGTTCCTGTACAACACAGGCACCATCAGAATAGATCTGGCCTTCGACCCAGACGGCACGATGACCAAGTTCACGATCCGCAGCAGCGGCCATGTCGAGAGCGTCGACGGCACCCTGCTGTACAAGGGCCCCGGCAACTTCGACATCACTCTTGTTGATGGTGTGCCTGTGGGATTCGTGACCCGAGGCCCCAGCGGGCCGTGCGTTCCAGGTATCGATTGAGCCTCACCGCCAGGCGGTCGGCTTCGGATTGAGTTCCCCGAGATACTCGGCCGAACTGCCCTTTCAACAAACCCTACCCGTCGACGAGACGGCAGCCAGGAACGCAGAACACCCAAGGTGGGCGGGTGACGGATTCGTGATCCTGACGCCTTCTCCAGATGGGCGCGACAGATACTGCTACGTTCGAACGATATGAGGGTGTGCGTTCACGGGTGACGCCAACTCATCAGGATCGTCCTGCAGTTGGGAACGCACGCCAAACAGGCAAGCGGAGGGGTCAACTGTCATGAGGAAATCACTGAAATCACTCGCTCTTTTTGGGGCGATGCTTCTCTTTCTGAGTGCGTTTGCTGGTCCGGCGTCAGCCGGGCCGCCGGGCGAGTCCGGCAACGTTGAACGATTCGAGATTGAAGGGGTGGGCCTCGTCTACGACAACGGGGAATACGCCGTCGTCACAGGGCCGCCGTTCTCAGAGGGCTGCCTCGGGCAGGGATTCCCGACGACGACGACCCAGGTGGTGAATCGAGGCAACGGCAGCTTCTCCGAGACTTGGCGGATCAAGAAGATCGACGTCATGGTTTTCGAGTGGGAAGGCGACGTGTTCGACCTGATCGGTCTCAGCTGCGAAGCACTTGCCAACGGTGAACCACTGCCCGTCGAGCCGATCGCTGTGGGAGAAGGTCGCCACAGTTTCAAGGTTTCGGGTGATCAGAACGGTGTTCATGTCCGGAACACCTTGACTGCCAGGGTCATGACCGCCGACGGATGGGCTCACGTCAATACCTTTGCCAGCTTCGATGATGGTCCTGGAGGGCTGGCCAACGTCGTGCAACGGATCAACTACACCGGCTGACGCTCAGCCCGACCGTGGTTCCCGGGCCAGAGCAACGCTCTGGCCCGGGACGCTTTTCATTCGGCACGTGCTTCGCTCGGCGCGATACTGAGGGAAACCCGGGTGGTCGGCATCCGGGCTACCGTTCGATCCATGTGTGGTCGCTATGTGTCTGCCGCCCCGGTCGAGGACCTGGCGAAATATTTCAGCGCGACCACCCCAGAACACGTGCTCGAAGCCAATTTCAACGTCGCCCCGACCACTGACGTCTATGCCGTCAGAGCCGATCAGGGGAAGCGTTCGCTCACCTCGATGCGATGGGGCCTCGTTCCCTTCTGGGCCAAGGATCTCAAGATCGGCTCGCGGATGATCAACGCCCGCTCCGAGTCAGTCGCCGACAAACCGGCGTTTCGGCGGGCGTTCGCGAAGCGCCGCTGCCTTCTTCCGGCCGACGGCTTCTATGAGTGGCAGAAACTCGACGGGCAGAAGGCCAAACAGCCATGGTTCATCCATCGGGCCGACGAGGAACCGCTGGTGTTCGCCGGTCTGTACGAGTTCTGGCACCCGAAGGACGCCGACGGTCACGACCTCGATGACGCCGAGCTCGTCGTTTCCTGCACGATTCTCACGACGTCGGCCAACGAAACCATGGCGCCGGTCCACGATCGCATGCCGGTCATGTTGGCCCCTCGGGTGTGGGACGACTGGCTCGATCCCGCTTCGGACGTCGACCTGATCTCGAGCTTGATGGTGCCGGCCCCGGAGTCGCTCCTCACGATGTATCCGGTCAGCACCGCCGTCAACAGCGTGCGCAACAACGGGTCCGAACTCGTCGAACCAGTGAAGCGCTTGGAGCTCTCGTGAGCGAGCTGTCGATCCAGCGACGAACTCGTCGGCGTTGGATCCAGATCCAGGCTCGTCTCGAGGCCGGCACCGGCGACCGCGTGATCCCGTTGGTCACCGCCGTCGTTCTGGCCGGAGTGCTGTCGACGCTCAGCCTGGCCCGTCTTGCGTCGTTCGACGGTGGCGACGATCTTGCCTCCTACACCCAGGCGGTCTGGTTGTTGGGTGAGGGGTATCGGCCGGAGGCGTCGCTCCTCGGTGATGAAGTCCACATCCTCGAGCTGCACTGGTCGTTCATTCTGTACCCGGTGGCAGGGCTCGGTTTGTTGTTTCCGACAGCGAAGGTGCTGGTCGTCACGCAGGCGGTCGCGCTCGGCCTGGCGGTGTTCCCGCTCTGGCGATTGGCCCGTCGGGTGGCGAACCTGCGCATCGCCGCCTCGACCGCGCTGATTCTCGCCTACGCACTCCACCCGGCCACCCATCGGCTCGCGACAGACGACTTCCACCCGGAGGTCCTCGCCATCCCGGCCATCCTCGCGTTGGCCTATTTCGGAGCAAAGAAGCGATGGTTCGGCTACTGGGTCTGTGTGGCGATCGTGTTGGCATGTCGAGCCGATCTCGGCCTTGCGATCGGCCTGTGGGGCTTCGTGCTGCTGGGCGATGGGGAGCGTCGAGCAGGACTCTGGACCCTCGGCGTCGGGCTGGTGTGGAGTCTCGGCCTCTTGCTGGTCGTGCAACCCCTGGTCGGCTCGGCGGCCGTCACCGGTGGCCAGTACGGCGACTATGGCGACTCGCTCGGCGAGGTCGTTCTCAATGGGCTCCGGAATCCGATCGACCTCCTCGCCGACCTCACGTCACAGCCGAACGTGATCCTGGTCGTGAGCCTCTTCGCGCCCGTTCTCTTTCTGCCGCTGCTCTCGATTCGACACCTCCTGCCTGCGGTGCCCCTCACTGGCTTGTTCCTGATCGCTCGGAGCCAGGGAAGTGGAGCCTTTGCCGAACGCACGTCGCTCCTGCTCGCCTTCACCTTCATTGCGGCCCCGTACGCACTCAATCGTCTCGGCCAGCTCGGCGTGCAGCGAGTTTTCGTCGATTTTCGCCTGCTGGCCACGCTCACGGCGGCGGCAGCACTCTCGTTCATCAGCGCATCGCCGATCTCGTTCTACGACAAACCGTGGGAGTGGGGCGACGCCGATGCCGTCGAGCTGGC
This sequence comes from uncultured Acidimicrobiia bacterium, assembly GCA_965530755.1. Lineage (GTDB taxonomy): Bacteria > Actinomycetota > Acidimicrobiia > Acidimicrobiales > SZUA-35 > SZUA-35. The sequence goes on from CBESNA010000017.1 coordinate 41,755, forward strand.
GATTCTCGCCGCGGCCGAGGAGTTGCCAGCCGATGTGGCCGTACGAGCGTCGCCGTCGGCCCTGCCGGCGCTGGCCGAGCGTCCGTGGCTCTACACCTTGGCGACCGACCGCGAACCGTCTGTGCAGTTCGACGCCTTCGATGTGCGAGCAATTCTGGTTGTCGATCGGGACATCCCGGAGCGCACGCCGGAACGGCGCGCTGAGTTCGCCATGCGAATGTCTTCGTTCGGTGGATTCGAGTTGGTCGTCGACGATCGCGACAACGGTGTGTCGCTGTTCCTCCGGCCATGAGCTCCGGGAGTGTCGAAGGTGCGGTTCCACCGCCGGTCCGGTCAGTGTTCACCCGCGATGAGATGCTCACCTGGCCGAACGGCTTCACGTTCGTCCGTCTGCTGTGCATCCCAGTGTTCGTCTGGCTTCTTTTCGGGCCGGAACGGCGTGACCTGGCTGCTTGGCTGCTCGCAGCGCTCGGTTCGACCGACTGGGTCGATGGCTGGATCGCTCGCCGCTATGACATGTCGAGCGAATTCGGTCGGTTGTTCGACCCGACCGTCGACCGTCTCATGTTCTTCGTGGCGATTCCGGCGATCCTCATCGACGGCTCGATTCCGTGGTGGGTGGCAGTGCTCGCGTTGGCTCGGGAAGTGCTCGTGGCTGGTGCTGCAATCGTTGCGGTCGCCGTCGGAGCGGGGACACTCGCCGTCACATGGGAGGGCAAGACCGCCGCGTTCTGCCTGATGTTCGCTGTGCCCATGTTCCTCGGCGCGAACAGCACGTTGTCCTACGCCGAGCTCCTCGGCTGGTTGGCCTGGATGTTCGCCGTTCCCGGCCTCGCCTACGGCTACTACTCGTTGATTTTCCAGTACGTGCCGACACTACGAGCCCGAATGAAGGAGCGAACCTGAGATCGACGGTTGCACCTTCACCCTCACCGTCAACCGAAGGTCGACGGTGGCGCTGGACTGTGCCCGATTCTGAGGTAGCGTGCCGACCATGAACGTGCCAGATGACCTCTCCTACTCCAGCGATCACGAGTGGTTGCGTTTCGAGAGTGACCAGCGAGTTCGTATTGGAATCACCGACTACGCACAGGATGCGCTCGGCGACGTCGTCTATGTCGATCTCCCCGATGTGGGAGCCACCGTTTCGCCCGGTGGCCCGATGAGTGAGGTCGAGTCGACCAAGTCGGTTTCGGACGTCTATGCGCCGGTTGCGGGCGCCGTCGTCGAGGTGAACAACGAACTGGTCGATGCGCCGGAACGACTCAACGAGGACCCGTACGGCGAGGGCTGGATCTGCGTGATCGAACTCGACGCCGGGGCGACGCCGCCCGAGCTCCTGGATGCTGCTGCCTACCGAGCGCTCACCGAAGGATGACCGACGCCGGCCCCTGCCCATCCTGCGGGTATCGCAATCCGCTCGGATCGAACTTCTGTAGTTCTTGCGGTGCGCAGCTCAGCACGATCGTCGACCACCACACCGAAGCCATTGAACCAACGGTCAGCACGCCGCTCGTCGAGGCCGATACAGCAGTGCCCTCCGGAGTTGGCATGTTGATCGTGCGGCAGGGTCCCAAGCGAGGGAGCCGAATGGCGCTCGACACCGATCTCGTCACGATCGGGCGGCATCCAGAGAGCGATATTTTCCTCGACGACATCACGGTGTCGCGCCGTCACGCCGAGATCCATCGGACCGAGCACGGACACGACGTCTTCGACGCGGGGAGCCTCAACGGCACCTACGTCAATCGAGAGCTCGCCGAGCGTTCGCCGTTGGCTGACGGTGACGAGCTGCAAGTTGGTAAGTTCAAGCTCGTCTATGTCGCGCTCGGCCACGACGCTGACGACGGAGGAGCAGCATGAGTGACCAGCGCGACAACTTCTGGTCGATCGGTGAGGTGCTGTCGCTGCTCCAGGACGAGTTCCCCGAGGTCACCATTTCCAAGATCCGCTTTCTCGAGGGTCAGGGTCTGATCGACCCAGAGCGAACCGCATCCGGCTACCGGCGGTTCTACCAGCGAGATTTCGACCGACTCCAGTGGATTCTCACGCAGCAGCGCGATCACTACCTGCCCCTCAAGGTGATCCGCGACCGGCTCGACGCCGGGGAGTGGGAGCCGCCGGAGCATCCGCCGGCACCGCCCCGCGACGGTCAGATGACCCTGCTGGCTCCCGTGATCGACATCGGCACCGGAGCCGCTGTGGTTCCACCCGCCGGCGACTCCGCTGACGACACGTCCGAACAAGTGGAGGACGACGAGTCCGCAGATGTAGCGTCGGCCGCCGACACCACCTCGACGTCGGACTCGACCACAGATGACTCCGCCGCGGTCGAGGAAACCGCGGTCGAGGAAGCCTCGGCCGAGGCAGACTCGGCGGCAAAGAAGTCGGCGTCGTCTCCGGCGTCGCCGGACAGTGACGATGATGGGTCCGGTGCCCGAGTTCTGTCGACCGATGGTGAGGATCAGGGCATGGCCCTCACGATCGACGAGATGGCCGATTCATCCGGCTGTGATGTCGCCATGATCCGCGAGCTCGAACGTTTCGGACTCATCGCCGGCCGCTCCGCGGGACCGGCAGTCCTCTACGACGTGGACTCGCTCACGATCGCTCGCCACGCGGCCCAATTCCGCACCTACGGGCTCGATCCGCGCCATCTGCGGACGTTCCTCGTCGGCGCACAACGTGAGGTCTCGCTGCTGGCACAAGTGGTCGAACCGCTCCGCCATCGCCGTGATCCCGAGACCCGTCGCAAGTCGGTCGAGACCATGGAAGACCTGACCGACCTGGCGGCGAGCCTGCGCGCGATTCTCATGCGGCGCATCACCGAGGAACAACTGCCGAGTCGTTGACCCTGCATCTTCATCGCCTGGCCGGATCTACTAGCGTGTGCTGATGGCCGTTGAGATGGAGTTGGTTGGTGTCCGAGTCCAGATGCCGACAAATGCGCCGATCCTGCTGCTGCGGGAGCTCAGCGGCGGCAAGCGGACGCTCCCGATCTACATCGGCGGGCCCGAGGCTCACGCGATCGACCTCGCTCTTTCGGAGACCAAGACCGCTCGTCCGATGACTCACGATCTCGTCGTGAACCTCCTCGAACAGCTCAATGCACGGCTCGAACAGATCGTGATCACCGAGTTGCGGCAGGGCACGTTCTACGCCGACCTCTATCTCCGCGATGCCGCCGACGCCGTCACGACTCTGAGTGTCCGTCCGTCTGATGCAATCGCGCTTGCCGTCCGCATGGGCACACCGATCTTCGCTGACGAGGAGCTCGTCGACGAGGCCGGCATCGAGGCAGACGACGATGACGAGGGTGACGAGGAGGAGATGGTGGAGGAGCTCCGCAAGTTCCTCGACGAGGTGAACCCCGAGGACTTCAAGAGCTGATCTGGCCCACCACGTCGAGGTCGTCGACTGCTGTCGAGATCCGTTGGATGCTCAGGTCGATGAAGTGCCGGGTTCGGTCGTCGGAGCTGGAACGCTGGGCGAGGAACAGCACGGAGAGACCCGGAAGCACCATGCCGAGGACGTATCGGCGCCAGGTTGTGGCTGCGTCCTGTCCTCGGGCGATTGCGTAGGATGCCACGACGTCGCTCTCGATGGTCGAGCGCACAGCAGGGGTGACGCTGGTGGCCATGAGCCAGGCGAGGTCGGCTTCGCCGAACTGGATGGCCATCTGTTGCCAGTCGAACAACACGGCGCGGCCACCCGTGGCGAAGGCAACGTTGTCGGCTCTCGGATCGCCGTGGCAAAGCGTCGCTCCGCCCTCCTCGTTGAATGATCGAACGGCCGCAGGTCGCACATCCGCAAGACGTGTGAGGGCATCTCGATGGGCCGGCTCGACCGCCAAGCTTTCCAGTGCGCGAAGGCCGGCGTCGACGCCCTCGTCCGCCAGGAGCGACGGCGTCGATCGCCGGACATCGATCGTGGCCAGCGTTGACGGGTCGGTCCACTTGAGGTGGAGGGCGATCAGTTCGGCCACGACGGCTCGGACGTCGAGATCAGCCAGACCGTCGAGCTGATCGGACCAGCGATGGCCGGAGAGATCCTCGAGTACGAAGGCAGGCCGCCCAGAGGCGTCGGACGCGATGCCGTAGCAGCGCGGGGCGCAGACCGTCGGCGTCGCAGGCAGAATCGTCTCGTAGGCCAGCACTTCGCGTGCCGCGGCGCCCATGGCGATCGCCGCAGCACCGTTGGCATCGGAGCGAAGCAGCTTCACGGCCACCGGATCCTCATGGCCATCGATCGTGCATCGCAGCACATGGCTGAACACACCCCGCCCGCGGTCGACCTCGTCGATCGAGCGCACCTTGTGGCCGGGCCCAAAGACCTGCTCGATGACTGCGTCGATCGTGTCAGCACGTGGATGCATCGCTGCAGTCTCGCAGCGCCCACGGATCGAGGGACACCTCGGGCTCTCGGACGTTTGTACCGTCGCCGAGCCAGGACCTATCGTCGGTCGATGGACCAACCGCCGCCGACGTTCGCCGGCCGACTCGCCCACCTCGCAGCCACTGTCGATCACCCGGCGCTCACCTTCGGGTCCGAGGTTCTGTCGTTCCGAGATCTCGACGACCGGGCCAACCAGTTCGCCCGCCTGCTCACCGACCGTGGTGCCGGAATCGGCAGCTTCGTCACGTTGGCAGCCCCCAACGGACCGGACTTCGTCATCGCGACGATTGCGTGCTGGAAGATCGGAGCGATTCCACAACCCGTCTCGGCCAGACTGCCGGGACGCGAGTTGCAGGCAATCGTGGAGCTCGCCGAATCGGCTGTCGTGGTGGGCGCAGACGTCGACGGGCACCCGTCGGCCGCGGTGGCAGAGGCTGCCGACCATGACGTCGGGCCGATGCCCGATGTCAGCTCCCCGGCGTGGAAAGCGCCGACGTCTGGTGGATCGACGGGTCGGCCCAAACTAATCGTCTCAGGAGATCCGTCCGTCTACACCGAGTCCATCCAGGGGCTCGCAGCGATGGTCGGGACGGCGGGGGAGAAGACCCTCGTGATGCCGGGTCCGCTCTATCACAACGGCCCCTTCATCTGGACGTTCGCAACGCTGCTCGAAGGCGGCCACGTAGTGCTGCTTCCTCGCTTCGATGCCGAGGCCACGCTGGCCGCCGTCGCAGAGCACCGCGCCGAGGCGCTCTATTTGGTGCCCACCATGATGCAGCGGATCTGGAAACTGCCGGACGACGTGAAGTTCGCCTACGACCTCGGCTCGCTCGAACGAGCCTTTCATCTGGGCGAGCCCTGCCCTGCGTGGCTCAAAGAGGTGTGGATCGAGTGGATCGGGGCCGAGGCGCTGTGGGAGTTGTACGGGGGTACCGAGGGGCAGTCGGCCACGGTGCTCAGCGGTGTCGAGTGGTTGGAACGGCGAGGTTCGGTGGGCCGCCCCAGCTCTGGCGAGATGAAGATCCTCGATGACGAGGGCGATGAGGTCCCGCCAGGAACCGTCGGCGAGGTCTGGATGCGAGCCGTCGGCCGCGACACGCCCACGTACCGCTACATCGGGGCCGAGGCGGACTCCCACAACGGCTGGGACTGCCTGGGCGACCTGGGCTGGATGGACGAGGACGGCTATCTGTATCTCGCCGATCGCCGGTCCGACATGATCCTCGTGGGTGGTGCCAACATCTATCCGGCCGAGGTCGAAGCTGCGATCAGCGAGCATCCCCGTGTGCGGTCCTGCGCAGTGATCGGTCTTCCAGACGAGGAGCCAGGCAACCGTGTGCACGCAATCGTCGATCTTGGCGACGACGTCCCTGACATGGACGAAGAGGCGTTGAAGGAGTTCCTGGGCGAGCGATTGGTGTCGTACAAGGTGCCGCGTTCGTTCGAGTTCGTGACGGCGCCGCTTCGAGACGATGCCGGAAAGGTTCGCCGCTCAGCATTACGAGCCGAGCGGTTGGGTTCCTAGCGATCCGGAACGTATCGATTCCGTGACAAACGACGCGCGCAGCGCGCGCAGTCGTTGACTCCCTGCGCGAGGCTTCGTACTGTGGCGCCTCTTGGCGTAATTACCTCCGGGGAATTACGGTCGAGTCATTCGCAGCGTGAGGACGAAACCACCATGAACAGCCCCCATGCGCTCGCCCAGAGTTTTTCGGGTAAGCGCACCGCCGAGATCGTCGGCATCACCTATCGCCAGCTCGATTACTGGGCCCGCACCGACCTCGTGCGGCCCTCGATCAGCGATGCGACCGGGTCGGGATCACGTCGGAGGTATGGCTACCAGGATCTGCTCGAGCTCAAGGTGATCAAGACCCTGCTCGATGCGGGTATTCGTCTTGAAATGGTTCGTGAGGCGTTCAGTTTCCTTCGCGAGCAGCTGGGCGAAGACATCGCCTCGGCCAATCTCGTCATCAACGGATCGAAATCGGTCGTGGCCCACAGCGGTCAGGAATTGATCGACATCCTGCAGAATGGTCAGGGAGTGCTGAACATCCTGCCGCTCGCCGGCGTGAAGGAACAGATCGACGCCGCGATCATCGAGCTTCGGCCCACCCCGGATTCCAAGCCGGGAACAGCAAAGGCGATCTGAGCAGGTTCACCGGCGAGGCTGCGTCGGCCGTAACGACTCAGTCGAAGAGGTCTGGTTCTTCGCGGCTGATCCAATCCCAGAGGGGCTGGAAGCTGAACCACCCGGCAGCGGGACTCCCGACCTGGGTTGCCGTGTGTGCTGCCATGTCCGGGTCGATGAGCACGGGTTCGATGCCCTGCACCTGCATCGTTGCCAGTTGCGACTGGCACGTGCGCTCCATCGTGATGAACCAGAACGCTGCCTCGTCGACCGAGTGACCGACCGTGAGGTTGCCGTGGTTGCTGAGGATCACGGCTTTGCGATCGCCCAGGGCCTCGCCGATGCGATCGCCTTCGGCCAAGTCGAGCACGACACCCGTGTAGTCCTCGAAAACGGCGTGGTCGTTGTAGAAGATGCACGAATCTTGGGTGAGCGGATCGAGCTTGCGCCGGAATGTCGACCATGTCTTGCCGTGGATCGAATGCGAGTGGGCGGCTGCGATCACGTCGGGTCGAGCGGCGTGGACACGAGAGTGGATGGCGAACGCCGCGCCGTTGACCGGTCGGTTGCCGACGACGACGTCGCCGTCGTGGTCGACGCAGATCAGGTCAGACACCGAGATGTGCTTGAAACTCATGCCGAACGGGTTCACCCAGAAGTGGTCGGGGTGTTCTGGGTCTCGAGCCGTGATGTGCCCCGCCACCCCCTCGTCGAAGCCGAATCGGCCGAAGATCCGGAACGCAGCGGCGAGTCGCTCCTTGCGGTGCTGGCGCTCGTCCTCGAGCGAGTCGAACACGGGTGGACGCGGAAGCTGCATCGGGGATGCTTCGAGATCGGTCATGGACGCGAGCTTAGAATCCGGTGCGTGATCCGTCAGGTCGAGGCCGACTCGTTCTCGGCCCGCACCCACAGCTGGGCCCGGTTCTTGCCTTTCGCCTTCGCCTGGTAGAGCGCTCGATCGGCCCGCTCGAAGGTGACCTGACTGTCGAGGGTGGTCGGGTCGGTGGGATCCACCTGGTGGAGGGCGACACCGGCGCTCAGCGTGGTCTTGCCTGCTTTCATGGCCCAGCCGTCGAGGACACGGCTGGCCACGGCCAAGGGGTCGGCGTGGGCGCGGCGGGCCACGATCAGGAACTCGTCGCCACCGAGCCGTGCAGACGTGTCGGAGTCGCGAAGGCAGTCGCGGAGGTGGGCGCTCAACTGTTGGAGCACTTGGTCGCCCGCACTGTGGCCCAGTGTGTCGTTCACCTGCTTGAAGCCGTCCAGGTCGAGGAGCACGAGGGCGTCCCCGGGCTGGAGTGAGCGGAGCAGCGCATCGGCGTGTTTGCGGTTGCCGATGCCCGTGAGTGCGTCGCGAGTGCTGGCTCGCGCCAACTCGTCGATCACGAACAGATGCTCGATCGCGATGCCAACTTGTACCCCGAACAGACGGGCGAGGTCGAGGGTGAATGCCGGGTCGTCCGTTGGCGCCGGATAGACGAGCACGGCTCCGGCGGGGGCCTCAGGAGCGGGGAGCGGCAGGATGAGCATGGTGCCGTTGCTGCCGGTCGGCACGAGCCGTGGCTCGTCTCCGCTGATGGTCTCGGCCACGATCCTGGCCGTATCTGGCGAGGGTTCGCGTAGGATCGCCGGCCCGGACGTCACCGAGATCAGGTCGCCGGTGGAGTCACGCAGGACCACGGTTGATCGTTCAACCTGGAAGATCTCGCGGGCAGCCTGCGCCACCTGGTCAGCCGCCTGGGCGAGTGAGCCGGGGCGACGGAAGCGGCGGAGCACCTCTTCGAGCCTGGCCAGTTGCTGCAATCGTCGACTGGAACGGTCGCTCGCCGCATCGGACTGCTGGGCGAGGTGCGAGATCAACTCGGCCACCATGGAGGCGACGGGGACCGCGATCAGCGGCAGGGCGATGCTGACAGAGGAATCTTCGACCCCACGACCGACGAGGAGGATGAGCAGGAGGCTGGGAGCCACCACGAGCGCAAATCCGGGCGGGAGCGCAAGCCCGACGTACGCAAGGATCACCACCACGGCGATGGTGAGCCCGAGCGTCGCGGCGTCCGATGCGAAGACCTCGCCCAGGATCGAAACGACCAGCAGTCCGCCGATACCGGCCACGGCTGGTGCGAGTCGCCAACGCTTGCTGAGCCGCTCGAGCGGCGTCGCGAGCGACACGATGCCGGCAATGCCGAGCGAGAGTGCGACCCATGACATCGCCGTCGACGCCGTCGAAGTGGTCTCGAATCCAGGGCGTGTGGCGCGGTCGAGCAACGCCAGAACGGCGAGGATGAAGAGCATGGCAGCCGCTGCCGACCGATATGTCTTTGCCCAGAAAAACTCCGCCATCACTCCGACCACGACCGCGATTGTCCGATCTGCCCCGGTTGACGCCGCAGACAGCCACACTCCGTGCGCCCAACCGTACCGTAGGTGGTCGTCGTCAGGAAGCGATGGCTCTAGGTGGAAGTCTTCAACAGCTAGCCTCGCGCGAATGCGCCTCGCCACCGTCGTCAGCGGCTCCGGACCACCGATCGTGTTCCTTCACGGCATCGGTTCCACGTCTGAGACCTGGTTTGCGGTGACAGAGCGGCTCTCGCCCGACTACACGACGGTCCGAATCGACCTGTTGGGCCACGGAGCATCTCCAGTGCCCGAGGCAGCGGCCGAGTACACCCGAGACCGAGCTCTCGAGGATCTGGATGAGATCCTCGAGACGCTCGACGGCCCAGCGGTCCTCGTCGGCCATTCGCTCGGTGGGTACCTGGCGCTCGCCCATGCTGCCACCCGACCGAACGTCGCTCGTGGCATCGTCGTGCTCAACACCGGACCCGGTTTCCGGGATCCTGAGAAGCGGGAAGCCTGGAACGAACGCTCCCGCCGGAACGCACATCGCTTCGGCGTGCCGTTGCAGGCGGCAGAACTGAACCTCCAGGACGACAGCGTCGTCATGGATCACCTGGCCGAGATGACCGTGCCGACCCTGGTTCTGGCCGGGTCGGCGGATAGGCCCGAGTACTCGGGCGCCGGCCAGTATCTCGAACGCAAGATGCCGGCGGCACGTTTCTTGTCGGTCGAGGGCGGCGATCACGCCATGCACGAGGAATCCCACGCCGACGAGGTCGCCGAGCTCATCGCCGACTTCATGACCGCACTCGGCTGACGGCCCCGAGGTGGCCGTGGCCACTGCGCTGCGGCGGCCTGCGGCCGAGTCCCCGCTCCGTCGGCCACGCCCACCTCGGGGCGGTTTGCAGAGGGGGCTGGGCCCGAGGTCAGGTGGGGGGCTCGGCGTCGGCGGTCAGTGGTCCCGCGTGGCCGGCGTCGTTGAACGACCGCACGATCCACTGCGGACCGTTCACGACCAAATGGCTGATGGCGCTGTTGCGTGACCCCATCATCGAGAACATGTTGATCCCGAGGGCGTGGCCGAGCAACGAGCCGATCGTGCCCCCGTGGACGAACACGGCGATCAGCTGGTCCGGGTGGCCGTCGGCCAGCCCTTGGAGCGCGGGAATGGTGCGAGCTGCAAACTGGGTGTTGGACTCGGCCCCTTCGACTTCGCCCCATTCTCGGTTGGCTCGCATGGCCTCGATGGAGGGGTGGCCGTCAGCCGACATCTTCCGGAAGAAACCTCCCTCGCCCGCACCGAGGAACACCTCGCGTAGATCGGCTTCGATGGCCACCTCGCGGCCGAGCGCTCCCGCCAGCGGCGTCGCTGTTTGCACGGTCCGCTGAAGCGAGGTGGCGTAGATCGCGTCGATCGGCTCGGTGGCAAGACGTCGGCCGACCTGCTCGGCCTGCCAGAGGCCGAGCGGCGACAGCGGCGGGTCACCCTGGCCGTCGACCAACGGGAACGGCTCCCCGTCGATGAACGGAGCCGACTGGCCGTGCCGCACCAGCAACACCTGGCATGCACCGGGCTCGGGCTGGAAGAACGTCTGCGGATACTGCCGGGTCTCTGCTGAGGCGTTGCTCTCGGTCACCGGCGACACCGTAGTTGGGGCCGTGCCCCCGGCCATAGCCTGCCCTCGTGACCCAACCCGACCTCGCCCCGCCGGCACCCGAACCCCGTCCGTCGCCGCCTCGCGATCTGTGGGGCGAGCAGCGTCATGACCCCCGGGCCTGGTTGCGCAACGCCGATGATCCCGAGGTGATCGCTCACCTCGAGGCCGAGAACGCTCACACAGAGGCGGCCACTGCCCATCTCGCCGATCTCCGGAATGCGTTGTTTGCCGAATTCAAGGCCCGCATCAAGGAGACCGATCTCAGCGTTCCCGTCGAGAAGGACGGATGGAGCTACTACTCGCGAACCGAGGAGGGGCAGCCATACGGAGTGCATTGCCGGCGGTCGCTCGCGGGCGACGATCCCGGGACCAATCCTGAGAGGGTCATCCTCGACGAGAATCTCGAAGCAGAGGCCAGCGAGTACTTCGAGATCGGGGTTTTCGATGTGTCGCCGGACCACCGCCTGATGCTGTGGGCGGCCGATCGCAGCGGCGACGAGAAGTTCGAGCTCCGCATTCGGGACCTCGACGACGGAACCGAGCTCGATGATGTCATTCCCGATGTCAGCTACGGATCTGCCTGGGCGATGGACAATCGCACGTTCTTCTACGTGCGAGTCGACGATGCCCATCGTCCATTCCAGGTGTGGCGGCATCGCCTCGGAGACCCGGTGGCAGACGACCACCTCGTCTTCGAAGAGCTCGACGAACGCTTCTTCGTCGGTGTTGGCCGAGAACGCGACGACTCCTTTATCCAGATCGGTCTCAGCTCCGCCATCACCGACGAGACCTGGCTGCTGCCCGCCGACCAACCAGAGGCTGCGCTTCGGTGTTTTGCGGAGCGGCGGAACGGCATCGAGTATGGCGTGTCGCATCACGAGGGCCGGTTCGTCGTGCTCACGAACGACGGTGCCGAGAACTTTCGCATCTGCGAGACGCCGGTCGACGACACTGATCCCGCTCGTTGGGTCGACCTCGTTCCGCATCGAATCGACGTTCATGTCTCCGGCTTCGATGCATTACGCGAGCACCTCGTGATCTTCGAACGGGTGGATGCTGTGACCCGTATGCGGGTGCAGCGCTGGGACACCGGTGAGGAGCATGTGATCGCTCAGGCCGAAGCCGTGTCGACTGTCTGGCCAGGGGCGAACCCGACCGCAGACACCACCACCTATCGCTACGGCTACAGCTCGATGGTCACGCCCCCTGCCGTGCTCAGATACGACCTCGACGAGCGAACCACCGTGGTGCTGAAGACGACCGAGGTGCTCGGTGGATTCGACCCGGCGACCTACGAGACGAAACGAGAATGGGCGGTCGCCGACGATGGCGTGCGCATCCCCATGAGTCTCGTCTGGCGTCGCGATCGACCCGACCATCCGGGGCCCGCTCTGGTCGGCGCCTATGGCGCCTACGAGGTCTCCTCCGATCCGTCGTTCTCCACGATGCGCCTCTCATTGCTGGACCGCGGGTTCGTCGTCGCCATCGCCCATGTTCGTGGAGGCGGAGAACTCGGTCGGGGGTGGTATCTCGACGGCAAGTTCGAGAAGAAGCGGAACACGTTCTCCGACACCGTCGCCTGCGCCCGCCACCTCATCGACAGCGGCTGGACCACTCCGGACCAGCTCGGCCTCCGCGGAGGGTCGGCGGGCGGCCTGCTCGTCGGGGCGGCGCTGAACCTGGCCCCCGAGCTGTTCGGCGCCGCGGTCGCGCAGGTTCCGTTCGTGGATGCGCTGAACACGATGCTCGACCCCACCTTGCCGCTCACCGTGACCGAGTGGGAGGAGTGGGGGAACCCGGCTGAGTCCGAGGCGATCTACCGCGAGATGCGGGCTTACACCCCATACGAGAACATCCGATCCGATGACTATCCGGCGATCCTTGCCACCGCTGGTCTGAACGATCCTCGTGTCGGTTTCTGGGAGCCGGCCAAGTGGGTGTTGGCGCTGCGCGAACACACCACGGGGTCGAAACCGATCCTGCTGCACGTCGACCTCGGAGCCGGTCACGGAGGCCCGTCTGGCCGCTATGACAGCTGGCGAGAAGAGGCCAAGGTGATGGCGTTTTTGATCGACACGCTCGGCGCACCCAGCCAACCAGGTGTGGGAGCACCGTGAAGATCGTGTGACCGATGTCTGCGGGACGCTCACCCCGTTCCCGACGCGGCCGATGAGACGGCTAGGGTCCGGAGACAGACCGGAGGTCTTCCGTGAACGAAGCTGAATACGAACGTCGCCTCAGCTCCTACGAAGTGGGCATGGCGGAACTGCAGAACCAACTGAAGACGATGGAGGAAGAGGTCATCACCCTCCGCCGTCGTCTGCAGGACGCGCCAAAGCGCGTTCGCACGCTCGAAGAACGCCTGCTCGACACGAAGGGCCAGCTGGCTCAAGCCGTGAGCCAGAACGAAAAGCTCACGTACACCCTGCGCGAGGCGCGAGAACACATCGCCGCCTTGCGCGAAGAAGTGGACAAGCTGGCGCATCCGCCGTCCGCATACGGCACATTCCTGGCCCACAACGACGATGAGACCGCTGACATCTTCACCAGCGGCCGCAAGATGCGAGTCGAGATCCACCCGGCGATCGCGGTGGACGAACTGCGCAAGGGCGATGAAGTCGTTCTCAACGAGTCGCTGAACATCGTGAAGGTGCGCGTCCCCGAACAGGGCGGCGAAGTCGTCACGGTCAAGGAGATGCTCGACGATGGCAAGCGTGCGGTCGTGGTCGGACGGGCTGACGAGGAACGCGTGGCCGACCTCGCAGAACACCTCGTCGGAACGCGTATCCGCACCGGCGACTCCCTCGTGCTCGAACCTCGAGCCGGACTTCTGATCGAGAAGATCGAGAAGGCCGAAGTCGAAGACCTCGTCCTCGAGGAGGTGCCCAATGTCAGCTACGACGACATCGGCGGTCTCGATGCGCAGATCGAGGAGATCATCGACGCGGTCGAGTTGCCATTCCTCCATGCCGATCTGTTCAGCGAACACAATCTGCCCGCACCCAAGGGCATTCTCCTCTACGGCCCCCCTGGCTGCGGAAAGACCCTCATTGCGAAGGCCGTCGCCGCCAGTCTCGCCAAGAAGGTCGCCGAGGTATCGGGCGATGATCAGGCCCGCAGCTTCTTCCTCAACATCAAAGGCCCGGAGCTGCTCAACAAGTACGTCGGCGAAACCGAGCGCCAGATCCGACTGATCTTCCAGCGAGCTCGGGAGAAGTCCGAAGAGGGCATGCCGGTCATCATCTTCTTCGACGAGATGGAGAGCCTGTTCCGCACCCGTGGGTCGGGAATCAGCTCCGACATCGAGAGCACGATCGTGCCGCAGCTCCTGGCGGAGATCGACGGTGTCGAAACCCTCAAGAACACGATCGTCATCGGTGCATCGAACCGTGAGGACCTCATCGATCCGGCCATCCTGCGGCCGGGACGCCTCGATGTGAAGATCAAGATCGAACGTCCGACCGAGGAGTCGGCTCGCTCGATCTTCCGTCGCTACCTCACCATCGATCTACCGATACATGCCGATGAGATCACCGAACATGGCAGCTCGCAGGCGGCCGTTGACTCAATGATCGACGCCGGCGCTGAGTTCATGTACCGCGAGGACGACGACACACGCTTCCTCGAGGTCACGTACCAAAACGGCGACAAGGAAGTGCTGTACTTCCGTGACTTCTCCAGCGGTGCCATGATCGAGAACATCGTCAGACGCACGAAGAAGGCTGCGATCAAGCGATTCCTCGACATCGGCGAGAAGGGGATCAAGGCCGAGGACCTCCACGCTTCGGTGACCCAGGAGTTCAAGGAGCAAGAAGACCTCCCCAACACGACGAACCCGGACGACTGGGCGAAGGTGTCCGGCAAGAAAGGCGAGCGCATCGTGTATGTCCGCACGCTCATCAAGAAGGATGACGGCGACGAGGGTGGCGGCCGTGCCATCGAGCAAGTGGCAACGGGGCAGTACCTGTAACTCATGGCCATCAAAAAAGTCGTCGGCATCGAGACCGAGCTGGGCATCATGGTTCGCGGGGCCGCCGAGTGGAATCCGGTATCGGCGTCGTCGATGCTCATCAACGCCTACGTCGGCACTGACCCGGGTGGCATCGACGATCGAGCGTCCCCGATTGCGTGGGACTTCATCGACGAAATGCCCGGCGCCGATGCCCGCCAGGGGCTGGCGCCGTCGTTCTCCATGCCACCCGAGATCGAGACACACCTCGTCAATGCCGTGCTCACCAACGGCGCCAGGTACTACGTCGACCACGCGCATCCCGAGGTCTCGACCCCCGAGTGCCTCGACGCCCTCGCGATCGTGGTTTTCGACCGAGCTGCCGAGCTGATCGCTGTCGAGTCTATGAAGGCAGCCAACGCACTGCTGCCGCCCGGGCAGGAGGTGATCCTCTACAAGGACAACACCGACCGCAAGGGCAACGCCTACGGGACACACGAGAACTACCTTGTCGATCGATCATTGCCCTTTGGCCAGATCATCACGGGAGCCACGATCCATTTCGTGACCCGCCAGATCTTCAGCGGGTCCGGCAAGGTCGGCAGCGAGCTTCCGGGCGTGGGAGCTGCGGCGATTCCGTACCAGATCACGCAGCGGGCCGAACACTTCGAAGAAGAGGTCGGGCTCGAGACCACGCTCAAGCGGCCGATCATCAACACCCGCGATGAACCGCACGCCGACAGTCAGCGATACCGCCGGCTCCACGTCATCGTCGGCGACGCCAACATGTCCCAGGTCGCCACCTTCCTGAAGGTCGGCACGACATCGATCCTGCTGGCCATGCTCGAGGACCATGCACTCGACATGTCGATGGCGCTCGACGATCCGGTGCGAGCCATGCACCACGTGAGCCACGATCTCACCCTGCGGGAGCCGATGCGGCTGGCCGACGGGTCCATGGCAACGGCGCTCGAGATCCAGATGGACCTGCTGGCCCAGGCCAAGCAGTGGCGGGAACGCCATGGTCTGGAGTCGGTCGGCGGCGATGAGGTCGGCTCGATGATCCTCGATCGCTGGGAACGGGTTCTCGTCGGGCTCGAATCCGACCCAGCGTCCGTCGCAGACCAGGTCGATTGGTTGGCGAAGAAGCGGATCCTCGAGGGGTTCATGGAGCGACACGGCTGCGATTGGGACGACACCAGGCTGCGAGCGCTCGACCTGCAGTACCACGACCTCCGTCCGGAGAAGTCGCTGGCTGCACGAGCGGGTCTCGAGACATTGGTTGACGAGGAGGACGCTCGCGTCGCGATGAGCGAACCCCCGACCAACACCCGGGCGTACTTCCGCGGAAAGTGTCTGCAGAAGTTCGCCGATTCTGTCGTGGCCGCCAATTGGGATTCGATCGTCTTCGACGTCGGTGACGATCCATTACGCCGCGTTCCCATGCTGGAACCCACGAGGGGTACGGTGGAACACGTTGGTGCTCTGATCGACGAGAGTGCAACAGTGTCTGAACTCCTCGACAAACTCGGGGCCTGACCGAAGGAGAGCGATATGGCAGAACGTGAGCAGATCAAGAAGACGCCGTCACGCTCGGGTGAGAGCGAGGTCGGCGAGGCGCCGGCGGCCAGCGAGTCCGGCGAAAAGCTGAAGGCGGAGCTCGACGATCTCCTCGACGAGATCGATGACGTCCTGGAGACCAACGCCGAGGATTTCGTGAAGTCCTACATCCAAAAGGGTGGCCAGTAGCCCACTGCCCCGCTTTTCTTTCCGTTCTGCGGCACTGAGCCCTCACCCCTCGACCGCGCCGGAGAACGGAGGGGCCGAGGGGGAGGTGTGGGGCGCTAGCTTGCTCGGCATGACTGAGGGCTACACCACGACACAACAGATCACTACGGCGCGAGAGGCCATCGAGGCCGCGATCGATGGATACACGTCGCCCGTTGCCTTCGGTCTCGGCGTGGCCACGGTTGCCGACAACGGCGACATCCTCGATGTCTCCTACCCCCACGTGCAGGTCGGTGAGCACTCCTTCCCGGCGGCAATCCTGGCCAAGGTCGCCGGCCACATCAGCGGCACGGCCACCTACCAGATCAGCCCAGACCAACTCGGCGAGGCTCTCACCATCGTCGGGCCAGCCGAAAGCGTCGACATACCGCATCCGAACGCGGCGGCCTGGAGATCCTGTGCGGCACTCGTCGGTGTTCCCGCACCCGGCGGCCGCCGCCAGCTGGTTGTTTCATTCATCGGGTCTCTGGTCGATGCCCCGATTGACGCCATCGACGGCTATCTGCGGCTGCATCTGCTCTCCTACCGAGCGGTCGAGCCCCATGGGCTCAACATGGACGGCATCTTCGGTGTCCTGACCAACGTCGTATGGACCAATCACGGCCCGTTCCCCGTGCCCGGCTTCGAGACAGCGCGAATGGCGATGCGGGTAGAGGGGAAGCACGTCGTCGTGTTCGGTGTCGACAAGTTTCCTCGAATGCTCGACTACGTCGTGCCATCCGGCGTGCGCATAGCCGAAGGCGGCCGCGTTCGGCTCGGCGCTCACCTGGCCGAGGGCACGACCGTGATGCACGAAGGCTTCTGCAACTTCAACGCCGGCACGCTCGGCGTGTCGATGGTCGAGGGCAGGATCTCCGCCGGTGTGCTGGTCGGTGATGGCTCGGATGTCGGCGGTGGTGCGTCGATCCAGGGGACGCTTTCCGGCGGTGGCCAGGAAACCATCAGCCTCGGCAAGAACTGTCTCCTCGGCGCTAATGCTGGTATCGGCATCTCGCTCGGCGACGACTGCATCGTCGAGGCCGGTCTGTACGTCACTGCCGGCACGCTGGTCTCGATGCCGGACAATTCGATTCGCAAGGCCCGAGAGATCAGCGGAGCGAGCGGACTGCTGTTCCGCCGCAACTCGTTGACGGGCGAAGTCGAAGCGCTTGCTCGCTCCGGAGCCAGCTGGCAAGGCCTCAACGAGGATCTCCACGCCAACTGACAGGCGGCGGGGAAGCGAGAACGGAGTTGGGGTGCCGCAGAACGGGCATGGGGGCTACGGTTGGCCGCCGTGACGCTTCCGCTCTTCTCCGCTTCCGATGATCCGGGTCCCTACTTCCCTGAACTGCTCAGAAGGGTGGGCATCGACCCCTCGTATCGCATCTCCGAAACGCTGACCGCCGAGCAACACCTCGACATCACACACGGAACGACCGTGGTGGCTGCCCGTTGCGACGACGGTGTCGTGATCGCCGGTGATCGCCGCGCCACGTCAGGCAACCTGATCAGCCACCGCAACATGCAGAAGGTGTTTGCTGCCGATCGATGGTCCGGTGTGGCCATTGCCGGTGCCGCCGGACCGGCGATCGAGATGGTCAAGATGTTCCAGCTCCAGCTGGAGCACTACGAGAAGGTCGAGGGTCATTCGCTCTCGCTCGAAGGCAAGGCCAACCAGCTCTCGATGATGGTGCGCCAGCACCTGCCCGCAGCGATGCAGGGCATGGTTGTCGTGCCAATCTTCGCCGGTTTCGACCGTCGACGGGACCGCGGTCGTCTCTTCGCCTACGACGTCACTGGCGGTCGTTACGAAGAAGAGGACTACGTGGCAACGGGCTCGGGCAGCCTGCACGCTCGCACCGTCATCAAGCTCGGTCGCGGCGGAACGCTCGGTCGGGACGAAACGGTCGACCTGCTGATCCGGGCGCTGTTCACCGCAGCAGACGACGACTCGGCGACTGGCGGTCCGGACAACATGCGCGGCATCTATCCGATCGTCGCCACCATCGGCGAGGAGGGCTTCGTTGCGCTCGACGAGGGCGACATCGCCAGCCGCTTCGCGGCAATCATCGCCGAGTACACCCGACCCGAGGATGCCGTCCGATGAACATGCCGTTCTATGTCGCCCCAGAACAGGTGATGAAGGATCGGGCCGACTACGCCCAGAAGGGCATTGCCCGTGGTCGCAGCTTGGTGGCGGTCGAGTTCGTCGACGGCATCATCCTGACGGCCGAGAATCCATCGCGGAACCTGCGCAAGGTGTCGGAGATCTACGACCGGATCGCGTTCGCCGGGGTGGGTAAGTACAACGAGTACGACCAGTTGCGAATCGCCGGCATCCGACACGCCGATCTCAAGGGTTACACCTACAGCCGAGACGACGTCGACTCGCAGGCCTTGGCCAACCAGTACGCACAGATGCTCGGTCAGATCTTCACCCACGAGATGAAACCACTCGAGGTGGAGATCCTGGTGGCCTCCGTCGGGTTCGGGCCGGGCGGCAACCGTCTGTTCCACATCCGCTACGACGGATCGGTCACCGACGAGGACAACTTTGCGGCGCTCGGCGGCGAGGCCGAGGAGATTCGCGAACGCCTCGAAGCCGGTTTTGCTGCTGACCTCGATCTCGGCTCGGCGCTGAAGCTCTCCTCGTCTGCATTGTCCGGGCTCGAGCGAACCATCGAAGGTGATCAGCTCGAAGTTGCGGTTCTCGATCGACTCGAGCAGGGCCGTTGCTTCCGACGGCTGGAAAACGACGAGATCACGGAGTTGTTGGCCTGATCGCGACTCGGAAGGCTCCGGGGCCCCTCATCAGTTTCGAGGAGCTTGTCCGGTGTGGAACGCCATTGAAGCCGGCGTGGCCGGGTCGAGGCCGTTGATTCCGTCGATCAGCTGACGGCTGCCGAGCGGCTGTTCGAGTTTCACGGTTGCCCGCATCGCGTTACCCATCCGGTTGCACGGCACGTCGTCGCCGTGGGTCGGGAACGTCACGCTGAGCGTGACTGTGTCGTCGGTCTCGAGCGCAGTCACGACCAGACCGCCGAGGCTGGACCAGGACGGGCAGTCGGGATGTGCAGCCCGGATCGGTATCACCTGGCTCGACTCGCCGACCTCGCCGTTGACGGCCCAGACGGCCTCGACCCGGTCGACCGACAACGCGGCGACGGCAACGACGCCGATGGCGACCGCTGCCACGACCGAGCCCGCTCCGGCTGCGTATGCACGCGCCGCTTGGCCGCGAGTGTTGATCCGATGCAAGCTGCCCACAGCAACATCATCGGCACTCGATGGGATGAACCTGAGGAGCCCGTGTGTTTACGTCCGAGCCGCCTCGACTAGGTTGACGACCAATGAGTCACCAGCGTCGGATCTATGGAATCGAGACCGAATATGGCGTCACGTGCACCTTGCGTGGACAGCGCCGGCTCAGCCCGGACGAGGTGGCGAGGTATCTGTTTCGTCGCGTGGTGTCGTGGGGTCGCAGCTCGAACGTGTTCCTCGTCAACGGTGCTCGCCTCTACCTCGATGTCGGATCTCACCCCGAATACGCCACGGCCGAGTGCGACTCGATCGGTGACGTCGTCATTCACGACAAAGCGGGAGAGCGTGTGCTCGAGCAGCTCCTCGACTCGGCCGAGGAGCGTCTCCGTGACGAGGGGATTCAGGGCACCATCCATCTGTTCAAGAACAACACCGACTCGGCCGGCAACTCCTACGGCTGCCACGAAAACTACCTCACCGCAAGGAACGACGACCTCGCTCACTACAACGAGCTGCTGATCCCGTTCCTCGTGAGCAGGCAGATCTACGCCGGGGCCGGCAAGGTCCTTCAGACCGCCCGCGGCTCCACCTTCGCAGTGTCGCAGCGAGCCGAACACATCTGGGAAGGCGTGAGCTCGGCGACCACCCGAAGCCGTCCGATCATCAACACCCGCGACGAGCCTCACGCCGACGCCGAACACTTCCGACGCCTGCATGTGATCGTCGGCGACTCGAACATGAGCGAATACACGACCTACCTCAAGGTCGGGGCCATGGCGATCCTGCTCCGGATGGTCGAGGACCCCTCGTGTGTGCTCCGCGACATGACGCTCGAGAACCCAATTCGATCGATCCGTGAAATCAGTCACGATCTCACCTTCGAGCGTCGGGTGAGGCTCGCCAACGGACGCGAGGCGACAGCCCTCGAAATCCAGTCCGAGTTCTTGAACCGCGCCCTTCGCTACGCCGATCAGAAGGGCCTGCCGGAGGACGAGATGAAGGCGCTCCACATGTGGGAGCACGTGATGACCCATCTCGAGATGGATCCGTTCAAGCTCGACCGTGAGCTCGACTGGGTGATCAAGCACAACCTGATCGAGGCGTACCGGAAGAAGCACGATCTCACCCTCGGCGACGCCAGGGTGCAACTGGTCGACCTGCAATACCACGACGTCAGGCGTTCGCACGGGCTGTTCTACAAACTGCAGGATCGCGACATGGTCGAGCGCACGCTCACTGACGATCAGATGATCGACGCCATCGACACGCCGCCCCAGACCACCAGAGCGAAACTGCGCGGCGACTTCATTCGTCGGGCGAAGGAACGCAAGCGGGACTACACCGTCGACTGGGTCCATCTGAAGCTCAACGACCAGGCCCAGCGCACGGTTCTGTGCAAGGACCCGTTCAAGAACAGCGACGAGCGGGTGGACAAGCTCATCGAGAGCCTCTGATCCACGCTAGACAGGGCGTCGATGTCCAAGCTCGAGCGCCTCTTGAACCTCACCGCAGTCCTTCTCGACACCGATCGGCCGTTGTCTGCGGACGCCATCCGCACCAGGGTCGAGGGCTACCCGGAGGCGCTGGCCAGCTTCCGCCGTTCGTTCGAACGGGACAAGGAAGATCTTCGATCGCTGGGTATTCCCCTGCGGATCGAACGAGTCCCCGGTTTGGACCCTCCCGTCGACGGCTACCGCATCTCGCCAGACGACTACTATCTCCCCGATCCCGACCTCGACGCTGATGAGCTCGCGGCCTTGCATCTCGCCTCGATGGCGGTTCGGGTCGAGGGCCTGGGCGAGCGGGAGGCACTCTGGAAACTGGGCGGTCTTGTCGACGGTGATGACAGCGCCGTCGCCGGGGCAGTCGTGTCCATGCCGACGAATCCGACGCTCGTGCCGCTGTTCGAGGCGGTCACCCGTCGCCAGGTGGTGCAGTTCTCCTACAACGGCGCGACTCGAAACGTGGACCCGTGGCGCCTCGAGTTCCAACGTGGCCGTTGGTACCTCATGGCGTTCGATCGTGATCGTGACGCCGAGCGGAACTTCAGACTCGATCGCATCGAAGGCGACATTGCTGCGGTCGGTGAGCCGGGAGCCTCGTCGGCTCCTGTGTCGGGCGGGTCGGATTCGAACCGGGTCCTGCAGCCTTGGGAGATCGGCGAGAGTGAACCCACCTTGGTGGAGCTGAAGGTCGATCCGTCGCGTGTTGCGTGGGCCAGACAGCACTTCGGACCGGACGTCGACATGCACAGCGACGACGGAGGGGCTGCGGTCTTTGTCGTGCCTGTCGTGATGTGGGACGCGTTCCGCTCTCTCGTATTCGAATTCCTTGACCACGCCGAAGTGCTCTCTCCGCCCGAGTTGCGGGCCGACATCGTCGATCACCTGCGCGCGCTCGTCGTCCACTCGGCGGTTTCGTCGTGAGCGCCACTGCGGGTGAACGGCTGCGTCGAGTGCTCGCCATGGTCCCTTGGATCGTGGCCCGTCCTGGTGTTCCCGTGGCAGAGGTCGCTGAGCGATTCGGTGTTCCCGAGGCTGATGTGGTGGCCGACCTCGAGGTCGTGTGGATGGTCGGCCTCCCGCCGTACACCCCCGATGCCCTTGTCGAGGTCTCGATGGAGGACGGGCGCGTCTGGATCAACTACGCCGACTTCTTCTCGCGGCCGCTCCGGCTCACACCGGCGCAGGGCCTTGCGATGCTGGCGTCGTCCGATGCGCTGTTGTCGATGCCGGGCACTGACCCGACCGGCCCGCTCGCACGCGCGCTCGAGAAGCTGGCCCTCGCCCTCGACGTCGATGTCGACGGGGCGCTCGACATCGATCTGGGTGCTGCCGGATCGGAGCACCTCGCCCCGTTGCGTTCGGCAATCGATGCTCGGACTTGGGTCGACATCGAATACTTCTCCTACGGGCGCGACGAGGTGACCCAGAGGCGCATCGTGCCCCATCGGATCACCGCCAACGGTGGCGCGTGGTACGTGGAGGCATGGTGCGCGTTGGCCGAGGGTGAACGCATCTTCCGGCTCGACCGCATCGCCTTGCTCGAAGCCACGGAGGAGGCGAGCGGTCGGGAGCTGCCTCCGGAGGAAGGGGCGAATCTCTTCACCTCGAACGTTGCGCTTGATCGCATCCGTCTTCGCCTCGAACGAAGTGCACAGTGGGTCGTCGGCGCCTACCCGTGTGAGGACGTCGTGACCAACGACGACGGGACGATCAGCGTCACGCTCGCCGTGTCGGCCGAGCGCTGGCTGCAACGCTTGTTGCTCCGCCTCGGAACCGACGCAACCGTGGTCGAGGCCGAATCGTTTCCCGGAGCTAGCGCCTCGGCCGTAAGTGCTGCGTCGAGCATTCTCGCTCGGTACGAGCAGTAGGGTCCGAGACATGGCCGACCCCGATGCTCCGCCCGCCGACGGCGACGACGATTGGGTCAAGCAGGCGCTGGCCGCAGCCATGCTCGGCGGTCCGGTGCACGAGCCGAAGACGGTCCCCACTGTGGAGCCTGAGGTGACTGTGGAGCCTGAGGTGACTGTCGAGCCTGAGGTCGCTGTGGAGCCTGAGGTCGCTGTGGAGACCGCCGATGATCCTGAAACGGTCATGGCGCCCGCCCCGGCGTCCTCGAGCCGTTTGTTCGAGCGTCCAGCATTCGATGCGACGAACGACGCCGGTGTCGACTCG
The DNA here is from genome assembly GCA_965530755.1 of uncultured Acidimicrobiia bacterium. Taxonomy (GTDB): domain Bacteria; phylum Actinomycetota; class Acidimicrobiia; order Acidimicrobiales; family SZUA-35; genus SZUA-35. The sequence continues at coordinate 64,930 of CBESNA010000017.1, forward strand.
ATGATCCAGGCTGAGGCAGACGGGCCGGCCGACGAGATGCAACTCGACGAACAAGCTGAGCGGTCGAGGTTCCGCAACACCGTCGAATGGCTGATCGTGCTCGGTTCCGCCGTCGTCGTTGCCCTCATCCTGCGTGCGTTTCTCTTCCAGGCCTTCTACATCCCGTCGGCATCGATGGAGGAGACCCTCCTGATCAACGATCGTGTGTTGGTCAACAAACTGAGCTACCGCCTGCACGACGTCAACCGCGGCGACGTTGTGGTCTTCCGACGGCCAGAGAACGATCCGGGGGAGTTCCGCGACCTGATCAAGCGCGTCATTGGACTTCCGGGCGAGACGATCGAGGCTCGCAACAACACGATCTACATCAACGGCCAGGCCCTCATCGAGCCGTATCTCAGCGCCGGCGAGATCATCGGCGACTTCGGCCCGGTTGCCATTCCCGATGGCCAACTCTTCGTGATGGGCGACAATCGCGACAACAGCGGCGACAGTCGATTGTTTGGAACGATCGAGGAGGATCGCCTCACCGGTCGGGCGTTCTTCCTCTTCTGGCCGTTTAGCCGCGCCGGCTCGCTCTGACCGGTTCAACGGCATCGAGACGGGGGCCGGCGCCGGGTCCGACCCACACCACGCAGAACCGCACGCCATGGCGGCCCCAGAACTGGGCAGCGTCGTCGAGGATCTCGATCAGCACGTGGTCGTTGGCCGTGACCGCCGCCGCGTCGGCGATCAGGAGTAACTGGTTGTTCCTGGGTCTGGAGATGTCGCGTAACCCGTCGTTGAGGGAGTCCCAGTTCGACCGAACGTAGGGAGGCACTCTGGCCGCTCGGCCCACGGATTCGATGGTCGCTGCCTTGTCGTCGTCGGTGGCGAACGTCTGGACGTCCCAACCGAGACCATCGGCGAGGCGTTCGATCGAAACGATGTCGTCGGCGTTGCCATCGATCTGCCAGACACCGGGGGCAAGGCGATGGGTGAGGAGGGCGAGCATGCTCACTCGACGATCTCCCGGAACGAGTCGTAGTGGTCACCGGTGTAGTAGCGCTCGCCGTCGGCTCCGGCCACGATGCGTCTCGCTCCACGATCCGACGATCCCGGGGTGTCGACGGTGTACTCCCGGTAGTGCTCGCGATCGCGATCAGGAAGGATGCCCTCGCGATTCTGAAACGTGCCGTCGTCCTGGCTGTATGGGTAGGGCCCTCCCTGGTCGATCAGAGTCAGGGTGGACAGCGCCTCGGCCGTCAGCTCGTCGCGCCCGATCGTCTCGAGATCGGAGAACCTGACGACCACGTCGTCGACGATCGTCGTGGTCGTCGCTTCTGGGGTGGCCGTCGTCGCTTCTGGCGTGGCTGTCGTCGTCGCCGTTGGATCCTTGCCCCCCGACGCCAGATCATTCGCGTCGTCTGGCCCGCCGGAGAGGGCCACGACGGCGATGATCATCACGACGACAGCGACGAGTCCGGCGATGAGGTTGGTCTTCATGGTGGCCATCTCAGGCCTCGGGGAAGAACTGGTTGATGATCTCCGACAGGCGATCGGAATGATCGCTGAACACTCCGTCGATTCCGGAGTCCACGAGGCTCGCGATCTCGCGATGATGCTGGGCGTCCCAGCCGAACGCGACCCGTTCGTACCGATGGAAGATCGCCACCAATCCGCCGCTCCAATCCGTGAGACGTAGGTTCACCGCATCGATGCCGAGGTTCCTCAATTCGTTGGCTCGGCGCTCGGGGCCTTCCTTGATCTTGGCCAATCTGGTGGAATCGACGAGTCTTGCTGTCGTGTGCTCGCGCCACTCCCGTAACTGTGTGTAGTCCGGGTGGCACAACCACAGCATCGACTCGGCCTCACCGCCGGCATTCCTGGCGGCATCGACGACGGCGGCGAACGATGCCGAATCCTTCACATCGAGCGACAACGGATGTTCGGTACCGAGGTGATCGTAGAACTCGGCGAGCGTCGGGATGTGCTCGGGGAGCTCATCACGATCAGCGCCGGCAATCGGTCGCTTCCGGGGCCAGCGGCCCAACTCGCCGTCGTGATCGAGGACGGCGTGACCGTCAGCGGTGACCCAGACGTCGCTTTCCAAGCCGGTTGCGCCCAGCTTGAGCGCGAGATCGAACGCTTCGAGCGTGTTCTCGCGGGCGTGCGCGCTGGCCCCGCGATGGGCGAAACCGATCGGGCGGGGGAGGAGAGGCGACAGCCGCGGAGCCATCCGGACATCCTGCCGGTAGCCGGCGGCGACTGCCACACCCGTAGCCCCGGAACAAGATTCGTCGGTATCCACCACCGGCGGTGGTTGAGCCGTCATGATCTGTGGCCGGGGCAGGGACCAGTGGGTCTTTTGCTCCTGCGTTGTCCAAACGCTCAAGAGTCCCCAAAGCCCTGCCGATCCATCTAGAGACCTAGTTCGGCGGGGTAAGGGAGTTCGCTTCATGGCGACGATTCGGGCAAGTTGTTCAGATTGCGGGGACGTGGAGCTCACCACGGCCGACGTGTCCGTTCGAATTTGCGATGACAACAATCAGGGGACCTACTCGTTCCGCTGTCCAACATGTGAGATGACGATCGTCAAGTCGGCTGAGCCGCGCACGATCGATCTCCTCGTGGCCAGCGGAGTGGCGTTCACGACTTGGCAGATGCCGGCTGAACTCCGCGAGGTCAAGGAAGGCGCGCCCATCGATCACGATGACCTGCTCGACTTCCACGATCTCCTCAGCGATGATCGAGCGCTGGAGCAAGCGCTCGCCGAATTCACCGGCTGAGACACTGCTCGCCTGGCACGAACCGCCCCCGGCTTCGCACTTCGGTGCTGGATCGGTGGCGGTTCGAGCCATTTTCGGCGAGCTACCCTGTCGACCATGTTCAATGTCGGCGGCCCCGAGGTGCTCATCATCGCACTGATCGCCCTGGTGGTCGTCGGACCAGAACAGCTCCCATCGGTCCTGCGGAAAGCTGGAAAGTACGCCTCCCAGCTGCGATCGATGTCCAACGGACTCCGTCAGGAGTTCATGGCCGGCGTCGACGAACTCGATCCGACCAAGTGGGAGGGCGAACGAGGTTCCGGCGAACCGGGCAAGCCGATCGTGCCCAAGGGCTACGCCGAGCGCGTGGCCGCCGGCGAGGACGGCAATCCGTTCAAGGTGAAGCCTGTGACCCAGCAGATGGCCGACGCGACACTGGACGAAGCCGCGGCTGAGGCCACGGCCGAAGCCGAGCAAGCCGAGGCCGAGGCCAGGCGTGCGATGGAGCATGCAAGGAAGAAACGACAGCAGGCCCGAGAGTCCGAAGCTGTGGCTGCTGCCGCGGCGGCGCAGGAAGAGGAATCGACGCCTACGCCTGAGGACGACGTGGCCGACGCTGTCGACGAGAGCGCCACCGCCGAATGATGAAGTTCCGCATGGGCCGCAAGGGCGACGCACCGGAGCCTCAAGACCTCTCGATCGTGGGGCACCTGTCCGAGCTGCGTTCGCGCCTGATCAAGTCGATCGTCGCTGTCGTGGTCGGCGCCATCGGCGTTTTCTTCTTCACGAACCCGATCTTCGATTTCCTCTCCGAGCCTTACTGCGACATCCGCCCGATCAACGATTGCGTGTTCCTCGCCACCGGTCCGCTCGATCAGTTCTCCGTGCAATTGAGCCTTGCCGGCTATGGCGGTCTGATCCTGGCTCTCCCTGTGGTCCTCTACCAGATCGGGCGGTTCGTCCTCCCTGGCCTGTACCCGCACGAGAAGAAGGTGATGATCCCGTTCTTCGTGGTCTCCATCGTGTTGCTCTTCCTCGGCATGACAGTCGCCTACCTGTTTCTGCCTCGCGCGCTCGAAGTCCTCAGCGAGTTCGCCGGCGGTGACCGTTTCGAATCGTTCTTCAATGCCACGGAGTACCTCGGGTTCTTCACCAAGATGCTGTTGGCGTTCGGTCTCGCGTTCGAGTTGCCCTTGATCCTGGTGTTCCTCCAGTTGGTAGGCGTCGTCCAGACCGAGACGCTGCGCAAGAATCGGCGGATCTCGGTGGTCGTGGTCGTGATCCTCGGCGCCATCATCACGCCAACGGGTGACCCGTTCACGCTGCTGGTGCTCTCGGTGCCGATGTACCTCTTCTACGAGATCTCCATGATCGTGGGTGGTCGAATGACCAAGAACCGTCTCGACGTCTCGTGACCACCGCCGTCTGGTGCGCACAAGGGTGAGCCAACGGGATTCGTTCATCACCGGCCTGGGGTTCGAGCCTGATCGGTTCCAGACCGACGCATTCGACGCACTCGACGGCGGACACAACGTGATCGTTGCCGCGCCGACGGGGGCGGGAAAGACACTCGTCGCGGCCTACGCGGTCGACCGGGCGATCAGCGTCGGTCGACGGGTGTTCTACACCACGCCGATCAAGGCGCTCTCGAATCAGAAGTACCACGATCTCGTGGCCGACTACGGCCGTGAGCACGTGGGACTGCTCACCGGTGACAACGTGATCAACGGTGAAGCCTCGGTCGTCGTGATGACCACCGAGGTCCTGCGCAACATGCTGTACGCCGGGCGGCGCCTCGATCGGCTCGATGCGGTGGTGCTCGACGAGGTGCACTACCTCCAGGACAGTTATCGGGGCCCGGTGTGGGAAGAGGTGATCATCCACCTGCCGCGAGCGATCCAGCTGGTGGCGCTCTCGGCCACCGTGTCGAACGCCGAGGAACTGGCCGAGTGGATGGCGACCGTACGAGGCGAGACGTCTCTGGTGGTCGAACATCAGCGCCCGGTGAGGCTCGAGAATCTCTATCTCGTCGGTGAGCGGAAGAGCAACAAACTCCACCTGCTGAAGACGCTCATCGGCGGCAAGGCAAATCAGAAGGGCTTCCGCTTCGACGCCGACCTACGCCTCAACCGGGGTCGAGGCGGTGGCAACCGCTCGAAGGGCCGCCCCGCTCGCCCGTGGCGGACCCCGACCCGGATCGACACGGTCGAGACACTGCGCAAGCACGATCTGCTTCCCGCCATCCATTTCATCTTCAGCCGCGCTGCGTGCACGGATGCAGCTCGAGCAGTGGTCGACGCCGGCATGGTGCTGACGACCCCGGCCGAACGCGAGCACATCCGGGCCATCGCCAGTGATCGCCTGGGAGCATTGACCGAGAGCGATCGGAAGGTCCTCGAGTTCGATCATTTCATGCGGGGGCTCGAGGCGGGTGTCGCACCGCACCACGCCGGGATGGTCCCGCCGATGAAAGAAACGGTCGAGGCCTGCTTCGTCCGCGGGCTCACGAAAGTCGTGTTCGCGACCGAGACGCTGGCCCTCGGCATCAACATGCCGGCCCGGACCGTCGTGCTCGACAAGCTGACGAAGTGGACCGGCGATCACCACGAGTCGCTCACACCTGCACAGTTCACACAGCTGACAGGGCGGGCCGGTCGTCGGGGGATCGACACCGAAGGCCAGGCGGTCGTGCTCTGGTCGCCGTTCGTTCCATTCGAACAGGTCGCAGGGCTGGCCGCCAGCAAGGACTTCGTACTCACATCGGCGTTCCGTCCGACCTACAACATGGCAGCCAACCTGGTGAGGCGGTACGACCAGGAGCGGGCCAGGCAACTGTTGAACCTGTCGTTCGCTCAGTTCCGGGCCGACGCTGACGTCGTGAAGGGTGAGCAGCGGCTCGAGCGCCTCGTCGACCGGCGTCGACAGCTCGTCGGCCGCATCGAGCGCGACTTCGGGCCGCTCGACGAACTGGTTGCTGCGATCGCGACGCCCCTGCACGAACACGCCGACAGTCAGGACGTCGCCTTCGCCCTCAGCAGAATCCAACCCGGCGACATTCTCGAAGTCGATGGTCCTGATCTGCCGTCCCCGGTTGTCACGCTGTCGGTCGCTTATCGCAAGGGTCGCAGGATCAAGGTCGCCGTCGCAGATGGCGACAGCGACACCTATGAGGTGACCGTCGATCGACTCGACGGGGTACCGACGGTGATCGGCAAGGTCGAGCTGCCGCAGCCCTACCTCCCGTCGAGCGTCTCCTTCATCCACGAGGCGGCCGATCTGCTCCGTCGGGCTCCGCTGCTGTCCAACAAGCGGCGCAAGAAGCTGGGTCCCTCCGGTGAGCTCCAGTCGGTCCAGGACGTACCTCCGCAAGCCAGGAAGGCGCTGCGACGCATCGAGCGGGTCGACAGCGACATCGACACCCTGCGGCGGGCGATGGCAAAGAGTACGGAGTCGTTGGCCCTCCAGTTCGACCGCGTGATCGACCTGCTGTCCGATCGCGGCCACCTGGACGGCTGGTCGCTCACCGACAGTGGCACGCGCTTGGCTCGCTTCTATCACGAGTGCGACCTCCTCCTCATCGAGGCCCTCGATCAAGGGCTCTTCGACGGTCTCTCCGCTCCCGAACTCGCCGCCTTCGCCTCGACATTCACGTTCGAGGACCGGCGCGGGGCCCTCGATGCACAGATCTGGTACCCGACTGCAGAACTCCGGCGCCGTTTCGGTGTGCTCACGAAACTCCACAAGGAATTGACCAGACGCGAACGCGACGCCCGCCTGCCCCTCACTCGACAGCCGGATCCGGGGTTCATGGCGATCGCACACGGCTGGGCCAGCGGAGGTGATCTCGACGACGTGCTCGAACCGGAGGAGATCACGGCCGGCGATTTCGTCAGAACGGCCAAGTTGTTGGTGGACGTCCTACGCCAGATCGCCCAACTCGCACCGGCCGCCGAGACCGGTCGAGCAGCGGGAGAGGCGGCCGAGGCCATTCTGAGAGACCTGGTAGCCGCCTCCTCGATGGTCGACAGCGAGGCCGAGGACGCCGTTGTCGGCGGTCGTGATGGTCATCGCGAAGGGTGAACCGTGGGGAGAGCCGGAGGGCCCTGACCCGGTCGCCGTCCTGTCTGATGATGCTGAGATCGCCCGCCGGGTCGCGCTCGAGCGCGACACGGTCATCGAGGTGCGTGGTGGGGATCTCCATCGCACGCTCGGGCTCGGCAGCGAACCCCGATCGACTCCGTTGTGGTTCCCCATGGATCTCGGACTCGTGTCGATCGACGGGGGAGCGGAGCAACCGTTCGTCGCTCACGCCGTTGCTCGATCGAGGACCTGGTTGGGGCCCGCCGCGATCGCGATGAACGCCGCCTGGCTCGGCGACCGATATCTCGGACCGCGGGCGCACCCAAACGACGGGCTGCTCGACATCACCGTGGGATCGGTGCCGCCTCGTCAGTTGTTCGCTGCAGCCCAGCGGGCCAAGACGGGCACGCACCTCCCGCATCCGGATCTCGAGGTACGTCGAGTCGAGTCGTGGGAGCACGAGTTCGACCGATCGCGTCTCGTGTGGCTCGACCGCCGCCTGGTCGGTCGGGGAAGGCATCTCCAGTTTCGGATCGAGCCGGACTGGTTCGTCGCGGTTGGATGAGCTGTCGGTCGAGCCCTGTCGGACGGTGCCGGAAGGCTGGATTGTCACGATCACCTGATGGTCCGCCCCTCGGCGTGGTTGAGTGAATACCCTCTGAGACCGTGGGCGCCTACGTCGTTGAAGAATTCACTCCCGCCGAAGCAGACATCCTGCGCCGGTACTTCACCAACCTCGACCAGCCTGTTTTCGCGCTCGTCAACCTGCCCGAGGTGGTCAAGGGCGCGCTGTTCGCCCGCTACTCGCGCTCGTCGAAGAGTCTGAGGCGATTGTTCGTCGACGAGTTCGTCGGCGAGCTGGACATCGCCGGGGATGCCACGGTGGATGCGACGATCGGCCTCGATCGGGCCGAAGAGCTCTACGAGAAGGTCTTCTTCGAGTACGGCGATGACTCGGTGGCCCAGTTGGGAGGCGTGCACCTCGCATGTGAGCAGGCGTCGAACCTCCTCACCAAGGTGCTCGAGTGGGGCCGGCTGGCCTCCTACCTCGAGCAGTCAACTCGCTACATCGCCTACGACAGTCGCGCCGAGGGACGCTACCGCTACCACCGCGATCCCGAGATCCTGTCGAGTGAGTTGGGAACCCGCTACATCGGCGACCTCGACCGCATCTTCGACACCTACTCGCAGTTGCTCCCCCAGGTCGTCGAACACGTCAAGACCACGACACCCAAATCCGACGGTGACAGCGACTTCGTTTATCGCACCGCTGTGAAGGCGAAGGCCCTCGATGCGGTGCGTGGCGTCCTGCCGGCTGCTGCGCAATCGAACGTCGGTATGTACGGCAGCGGGCAGGCGTACGAGCAACTTCTCATTCGAATGCGAGCCCACGCCCTGCCGGAGGCTCGTCACTACGCCGATCTCATGCTTGGCGAACTGCGGAAGGTCATCCCGTCCTTCGTGAAGCGGGTCGATCTCCCCGATCGTGGTGGCGACTGGAGCGAGTATCTGGCAGATGCCAGATTGTCGATCGAGGACCTGGCCGATGACCTGCTCGATACCACGCAGCCGGTGGACACGTCGGCCCACGTTGACTTGCTCGATTTCGATCCTGATGCCGAGGTCAAGGTGGTTGCATCGATGCTGTACTCAGCATCCAACCTGCCGGAGCGCACGATCGAGCAACAGGTTCGCGCCATGTCGGTCGAAGATCGGCTGCGGGTCATCCGGGCCTACACCGGTGACCGTCGTAACCGGCGCCATCGACCAGGTCGTGCACTCGAGCGTCCCTTCTACCGCTTCGACGTCCTTGCCGACTACGGAGCCTTCCGCGACCTCCAACGCCACCGGCTCCTCACCATCGAGTGGCAGCAGCTGTCGCCTCACCACGGCTACGCACGCCCCGAACTCATCGACGATGCTGGTCTGACCTCGGTGTTCGACGAGGCGATGGAGCGATCGGCGTCGTTGTACGACGTTCTGGAACCTCCGTTCGGACCGCAGGCGTCCTATGCGGTCTCGCTCGCCTACAACGTCAGGTTCAATTTCAACCTCAACGCCCGCGCCGCGATGCACATGCTCGAGCTGCGCAGCACGCCGCAGGGTCATCCGGCCTACCGATCAGTCGTCCAGGACATGCACCGCCTCATCGCCGAGAAGGCGGGGCATCACGCCATTGCCGAGATGATGACCTTCGTCAATCACTCGACCGAGACCGAGCTGGAGCGGTTGGAGGCCGAACGTCGGGCCGAGGCCAAGCGCAGCGGCTAGTCGCCCACAGCGCGACACGGCTTCGCCATCCATGGGCCGAAATCCTCATATGGACCCTGGCCCGGCCGATGGCTCGGAATGATCTTCTCCGGCTTGCCTCGCCGTTTGTTCACTGCTGCGCTCTTCGCAACTCTGCTCGGTGGCGTCGCGTTCGTCGTCCCTGCCTCCGCCCATGAGACCTACGTGGTCGGGCCAGGTGACACCCTGTCCGAGGTGGCGCAGCGCTCCGGCACCTCGGTCTCGGCGATCATGGCGGAGAACGGTCTCGCGAACCCGCATCGCATTCGTATCGGACAACAGCTCCGTCTTCCCCATGGGACTGCTGCGCAGGCCGTCACATCAGTGGCGTCGCCGGCGTCGAGTCCGGGGACGTACACGGTCGCCCCCGGGGACACGCTCGGACACATCGCCATTCGGCTCGGAGTGAAGCGATCGGACCTCATCTCGATCAACGGCCTGTCGAATCCGGATCGGATCCGCATCGGCCAGAAGCTCACCGTTCCGCAGGGTGGAGTCGTGCCTCGGGCCACGAGCTCCTACCAGACCATTCCCGACCGCATCACCAACGATTCTGATCGGCTCGCTCTGATTCCGATCTTCGAACGATGGAGCAGCGCAAACAACCTGCCGGTCGAACTCGTCATGGCGGTCGCTTGGCAGGAGTCTGGCTGGAACAATGCAGCCGTCTCGAGCAAAGGTGCGGTCGGCATCGGCCAGATCATGCCGGCAACCGGTGTCTGGGTCGCCTCCGATCTCATCGGACGGCCGGAGTTGAACACCTCGAATTCCGAGGACAACATCCGGATCAGTGCGCGCTACCTGCGCTGGCTGATCGACTATCTGGGAACCGAAGAGCTGGCGCTGGCCGGCTACTACCAGGGTCCCGGAGCGGTGCGGGCAGGAATCTCCTACACCGACACCGAGCGGTACGTCGCGAACGTGATCTCCCTCCGACCCCTCTTTGCGCCGTCCTGAGACGTGGCGAGTGCCACAGAGAAGTCCGAATGGGTGCCGCGCACTACCCGGTGGACTGTGTAGAGTCCGCCACGTTCGCCCGGGTCCACGAAGAGAGTTTCCATGAGTGACGATCTCGAAGAGACAGAAGAAGAGACAGAAGAAGAGACAGACGAAGATCTCGACGAGGATGATCTCGACGAGGATGATCTCGAGGTCGACGGCTTCGGGGACGACGATGTTGTTGCCGTCGTGGCTGGCGACGACGGAGACGAAGACGAAGACGATGACGATGACGACGAGGACGCTCCTCGTCCGAAGGCCCGCAAGGTGGTCGAGGAAGACGAAGACGAAGACGAGGACGCCGATCCCGACGACGTCGAGGAGGACCTCGACGCGATCCTGAAGAATCGGCTCGCGACCGAAGAAGACGACGACGAAGACGACGACGAAGATGCCCCCGCCGCTGTGCCGGCGAAGAAGATGGACGAGTTCGTCTGCGAGATGTGTTTCCTGGTGGTGAACCGGGACTCGTCGACAGCCAAGAATTTGCCACCCTGCTCGATGGGTGACGGGGTCGAGCCATGTCGACCCCTGGGCTGATCGACGATGCCAGACGCTGAGGATCGCAGCCCCGCCGACCAGCTGGTCGACTTGTTCGTCTACGCGCCCGTCGGGTTTCTCTATGAGTATCGGGACGTGCTCCCGAAGTTGATCAAGCGGGGAAAGAGCCAGGTGCAGTTGGCCAAGCTCCTCGGGTCCATGGCAGCGAAACAAGGGCAGCGCACGGTCAACGAGCGCCTCGACGGGGCCGTCGACGTTGCGACATCGACGGTTGCGCAGGGCATCACCGACGTTGGAGCCAAGATCGGGCTTGCTCCGGACGGTGCTCGAAGTACGCCGCACCACGCCGAGCCGACTTCGATCGCATCCGAGCCCATTCCGATAGCCGGCTACGACGATCTCACCGCGAAGCAGATCATCGCCTTGCTCGGCGATCTGACGCCGGCGCAACGTCAACGAATCCGCAGCCACGAGTCGGCCCACCGCGCCCGCAAGACGGTGTTGGCGAAGCTCGACGTCCTGGCTGCGACCACCTGACGTGCCGGGTGAAGCGGCGAGGCTGGCCACGGTCGACGACGTCGACTCGATCGATCGGATTTCCGGCGACGTCGCCACAGAAACGGCCGAGAAACGGGGCGGCCCGCTGTTCCTGCGCCGCGAGAGCGGGGGAGCGGCGCGGACCCGTGCTCTGGCACTCCTCGGCTCTGGCGCAGGCTTTGCAGTGATCGGCAGCTACGACGACGTTCCGTTCGGCTATTCGCTCGTAGAGATCGAGACGCTCGATGACGGAGGACGTCTGGCCCGCATCAACGACTTGGCTGTGCAGTCAGAAGCGAGAGCGTCTGGCATCGGTGAGGCGATGATGAACCTCGTACTCGACGAAGCTCGGGCCCGCGGTTGCTTCGGGGTCGACAGTCGAGCGCTTCCGGGGGACCGCGAGACCAAGAACTTCTTCGAGAGCTTCGGGCTCAAGGCCCGGATGCTCGTCGTGCACCGCGCCCTCGACTGATCAGTCCTCGTTGGTCGATTCTTCGACGACCTCACCTGTCGAGGTCTCGACCTCGACCTCACGTTGAGGCTCCGTGGCGGCCTCTGGTGCTGCCTCATGTACTGCTTCGAGTTCGGCGGGTACCTCGGGTGCTTCGAGTTCGGCGGGTACCTCGGGTGCTTCGAGTTCGGCGGGTACCTC